>JBKQPR010000072.1:0-45654 GCA_052144935.1 Bryobacteraceae bacterium | reverse complement strand
GTTCTTATACAGATTCTTTCGCCCGAAGTCGTTGGCTACGAACAGATCGGGCCAGCCATCGCCATCGTAATCGCACCAGGCGGGCGCAAAGCTGAAGCGGGTGTTGTTCTGGTTCAGCCCGACGGATGAAATGGCGCCGATTCACGGTAACCATCACCACACTGCACCAAACGGTCAATATCCGGGAGACCTGGCAGGCGAAAACACCCCGGCGAGAACACCTGCGCCACCTGGCGGCCGGCCTCCGCCTTCGAGTCTCATCTCAATGGTCGAACCAATGGCTTGCCTATTGAGTCATACCGGGTCCGATCTTTTCGCGGCCCGGCCGGCCCAACCTTAAGCGCCGGTCAGTTAAGCCACGCCGTTTCAATGGATTCCAGGTGGTCTCAACGGTTGAGGACTCACCTGGCTGCAACCAACCGGAGTCCATTGGATTCCCAAGCGCGCCCGATCAAGGAGGGGAGGCCCCGTCGTCGTCGGCTTCCTTGGGTTTCCGGTCGTGGGCGCTATACTCGTCATCCAACCCACCCGAATTCCCAGGAGGAACCCAAGACACCCGACTAAAGTATGATGCTTCTTTTCCCCGGATCTGATACGGTTTGACCCAAGGTTCAGGCTCAATCGAAGAGGGTTCCTAAAGGAGGTTCCAAAGTGCGGCTCGTTTCCGCAGTGTTTTTCTTCTTCGCGTCCGCTCTGGCTATGTACGCTCAGAACGATCGCGGAACCATCACAGGGGAGGTCAAGGATCAGGCTGGCGCCGTCGTACCTGGCGCGTCGGTCAGCGCCACCAATACCGGTAGCGGCGAGCAATCGAAGACCATTACAACCGCCACCGGCAACTACACGATTCCATCCCTGCCCGCCGGCATGTATTCGCTCTCTGTCGACGTGAAGGGATTCAAGAAGTTCGTCCGGGAGAACATTGAAGTTCAGGTCTCCATCACCGACCGCGTCGATGTTGGTCTGGAGGTTGGAGCGAATACGGAGACAGTAACGGTTACGGCCGAAGCGCCGCAGCTCAAGACGGAATCGGCGGAGCAGAGCACGATCATCGGAACGGAAACCATCAACGGGCTGCCGCTGAACTTCGGCGGCGGCGGGGGCAGTTCCGGCAACATCCGCAGCCCGTTCCAGTTCAACATGCTGTCGCCTGGGGTAACGGGCACAGGACAGGACACGTCGCAGGTGAACGGCCTGCCGACAGGCACCTTCCGCATCCAGGTGGAGGGCCCGATTCCACCAGCCAGAACGACCCCAATTGGACGTCGACGGTGTCGCATGCCTCTGTCGACTCGATAGAGGAATTCTCGCTTCAGACCAGCAATTTCGCGGCCGAGTTCAGCCAGGCGGGTGGGGGGTTCTACAATTTCACCACCAAATCGGGGACCAACCAGTTCCACGGCGGCGGTTACGAGTACCTGACCAACGAGGATTTCGACGCTCATCGTCCCTACTTTACCCCTACCGTTCCCAGCACCAATCCCCGCAGCCGCAAGAACGATTTCGGCGGCACGATCGGCGGTCCGGTGTGGATTCCGAAAGTGTATAACGGAAGGAACAAGACGTTCTTCTTCTTCAGTGAAGAGATCTTCCGCAACATTACCTATCCGAATGGATCGAGTTTCCTCACGTTCCCGACAGCCGCCATGCGAGCCGGCAACTTCAGTTCCAACGCCCTCTTCCCCGGCCAGAACCTCGGCAGCGATCCGGGAGGTAACGCCCTCTTAAATGGAGCCATATACGACCCTGCCTCACGCACCACGCTGGCGAACGGGACGGTGGTCGCCACGCCCTTCCCCGGCAACATCATTCCGCAAAACCGCTTCGACCCGGTCGCCGTAAAGATCCAGAACCTGATCCCGTTGCCGACCAACGCCAATCAGACCAGCAACTGGGTGGAAGCGTGCGCCACTCCCAACAACCAGCAGACCCCGACGGTGAAGATCGACCAGATCCTACCCGACAATTCCAGATTGTCGTTTTATTTCAATAAACTGACCACCAATCAGGAGACCACGCAGAATTGTATGCCGTACCCGATCGCGGTTGTCCGGGTGCAGGCCATCTACGGCACGGTTCCCCGGCTCAACTACGACAAATCCATCACCCCGACCCTTCTGCTTCACGCGGGCGCCGGCTATCAGCGGTTCCACAACCCCGATAGCTCTCCGCCCCCGGTGCTGAAGTATGACGCCGTTGGCCAGCTTGGACTGGTGGGCAGTTCCACAAATCCAGCCGGTTTTCCGGAACTCATTTTCAACAGCTCAGGTGGAGAACAACAACTGGGGCCGACCAACGCCAACAGCTACTATGACGGTACCTTCAGCGCGTCGGCCACCGCGACATGGATCCATCGCAACCATACCTTCAAGCTGGGGGCCGAATGGCGCCTGAACAGTTGGACCGACCGCAATTCGCGGGGAGCCCAGGGCGTTTACAACTTCAGCTCCAACGAAACGGCCGATCCCTACAACAATACGGCCAGCGTAAACGGCAACGGCATTGCCGGCAGTACGGGCAACGGCTACGCCAGTTTCCTTCTCGGACTGGTCGACACCGCGACCGTCAACACCGTTCAGGATCCGCAGCTCCGCAGGCAAGCCTGGGGCCTTTTTACCCAGGACACGTGGAAAGTCACCCACCGGTTCACGCTCGACTACGGTCTGCGTTGGGATCTACAGAGTTGGGGCCACGAAATCCACTACCGTTGGACCGAGTTCGGACCGACCGTTCCCGATCCGGTGGATAACAACATACCGGGTGGAATCCTTTATCAGGGTTACGGGTCCGGACGCTGTAACTGCACCTTTACCAAAACCTATCCGTATTCGGTCGCTCCCCGTCTCGGCGCCGCTTTCCAGCTTGATTCGAAGACCGTCCTGCGGGGAGGCGTAGGCCTTAGCTACGCGCCCATATCCACCTTCGCCTACATCACCAATGCGGCCATACTCGGAGTGGGTTTCAATCAACTGAACTTCCCGTCTCCGGCCTTCGGCGTTCCGGCCACCACCCTTAGCCAGGGATTGGTCTACAGCCCGTCCCAGCTTACGACCGCATCGCTTGGGCCCGGCCTCTATTCCAACGCCAGCGGCACGCCGAGCTCGGCGCCGTTTTTCATCGATCCGAACGCAGGCCGCGCGGCGCGGATTCTCCAGTGGACCATGGGGGGGCAGCGGCAAGTGTTGCGAGACCTGGTCGTGGAAGCCAACTTCGTCGGCAACCGCGGCGCATGGGAGAACAGCAGCAGTCTCCTGGGCGGTCTGAACACGCCTAACCCGGCAACCTTCGCCCATTACGGCATCGACCCCACCACGGCTGCCGGCCAAGCCACGCTCACCTCGACCATGGGCAGCGCTCTTGGAAAAGCTTCCGGAGTACCGCTACCCTATCCTACATTCCCGCTCACCCAGACGGTATTGCAGGCCCTGCGGCCGTTCCCGCAGGTTTCGAGCGTTGGAACGATCTATGGCGCTCCTTTGGGCGATAGCTGGTACGACTCACTGCAAGCCAAGGTCACCAAACGTACGGCCTATGGCCTGTCGCTCCAGTCGGCTCTTACGTGGGCCAAGACGGAAGCGAATCCGGGCGGAACCGTCAACAACATCTTTAACCGCCCGATCCAGAAAAGCATCACCAGTACCAACCAGCCGCTGATCTTCAACACAGGCTTTACCTACCAGGTTCAAAAGTACGGGTTCCTCCCCCAGAACAAGTTTCTACGGGAAGCCATTGCGGGATGGAACTTCGGAGGCTTACTTCAGTATTCATCCGGGCTTCCAATCGCCACCCCGGTATCGTCCAATACGCAGAGCAGTTGGTACGGGCAAAACACCCTGGAGAACCGCGTTCCGGGGCAGCCTCTTTACATCACCAATCCGAACTGCAATTGCGTCAACCCGACGGGCCAGTTCATCCTCAATCCGGCGGCGTGGGTCAACCCCGCGCCGGGGCAATGGGGGACTTCGGCGCCCTACTACGGCGATTTCCGGCAACCGCGGCGTCCGGCCGAATCCATGAGTATCGGCCGCACGTTCCGTATTCGCGAACGGAAAACCCTGGAGATCCGGGCGGAGTTCTTCAACGTCTTTAACCGCCTGTATCTCAACACGGCAACCTCTTCCAGCCCGCAGGGCAATCGGGGTTGTACCATTACGACTCCGACCGCCGGCGAGGCCAGCAGCGTCAGCGTTCCGGCAGGATCGTTCACTTGTCCGGCAGGTTACTCGTCTCCTTCGGGATTCGGGGCCGTCAGCTATACCTCGCTGAATACTCAGCCTCGCAACGGCCAACTCGTAGCTCGCTTTACGTTCTGATTAGCTCGGCTTCCGGGAGGCTGCGGACGAGTTCTGTCGGCAGCCTCCCATTTTATTTGCTTCCGCTGAAAACCGATAGAATGTTCGGCAAGGAATGAACCGGCGTCGATTCATCGGCAGCATGGCGGCCGCAGGCGTTGCGCGAACTGGAAACCCTGTGATCTGGCGAAAGTACCGTGGCGATCGCCAATGCTTCTATAGCCGCGTCTCCCCTCTGCTCTGGGTTTTGGCGAGTTACGCGCTTCCGTTGCCGGCGGCGGAATGGGTTGGGTCGAAGGTTTGCGGCAACTGCCATGGCGAAATCTACCGTAAGTACGCCGCAACTCCGATGGCGATTACCAGCGGATCTGCTGCTTCTGCCACCGTCCCCGAACAATCTTTCCCGGCCAATTCCGGCTATCGGTATTCGATCGTTCATCGGGATCGAAGACTGGTTCTCGAATTCGGAAAGGAGCGCCGCGAACTTGCGTACTTCGTGGGGTCTGGCGCGTCGGCGCGCAGCTACCTGATGGCGGTGGATGGCTTTCTGTATGAGGCGCCCGCCACATACTACAGCCGCCCTGGCGCCTGGGCTCCGTCGCCAGGTTACGACCGTTACAGTTACCCGTTTCTGACGCGCGCCATTGCGCCCGCGTGCCTGCAATGTCATGCAACCGGCGTTCAGCCGATCCCAGGCACGCAGAACGGTTATCAATCGCCTCCGTTCCTGGAAGGCGGAGTCGGCTGCGAACGCTGCCATGGGCCAGGAGCGGCTCATGCGGCAAGCGGAAAGCGCGGGGACATTGTCAATCCCGCGGCGCTGCCGCCCGAACAACGCGACAGCGTGTGCGCTCAATGCCATTTATCCGGTGAGATCCGCGTCGACCGCGCCGGGAAATCGATGACCGGGTTCATTGCCGGCGGGAAACTTTCCGCCTACACAATTGCCTTTGTGCGAACCGCCTCGTCGCCCGGCATGAAAGTGACCAGCCACGTGGAGGACCTCGCGCAAAGCGCCTGCAGCCGGGCGAGTGGAGACCGTCTCTGGTGCGGCGCCTGCCACGATCCGCACTTCGTGCCGCCGCAGGCTGAAAAGGCCGCGTGGTTCCGCTCGAAATGCCAGAACTGCCATGCGCCGAACGTGTGCCAGCGTGGCGATAACTGCATTGCGTGCCACATGCCCGGCACGCCGGTAACGGACGCGGACCATGTGGTTTACACAGACCATTCGATACCCCGCCGCGCCGTTCCGCGC
Organism: Bryobacteraceae bacterium; assembly: GCA_052144935.1. Lineage (GTDB taxonomy): Bacteria > Acidobacteriota > Terriglobia > Bryobacterales > Bryobacteraceae > JOPF133. Next base: position 40,107 of record JBKQPR010000072.1, on the reverse strand, counting down.
AACCGGAAGCCCGCTTCCGGCGCGCCGCTGGTCGCCTTCGGCGGTACCCCGCCCGATCCCCGGGATTTGGGGCTCGCCTACGCGATCGTTGCCCTTCGCGAACAAAACGCCGTTTACTCCGCGCGAGCGTTTGACCTGCTGCGCGAAGCCGAGCGCCAAAACCCCAACGAACCGCAAACGCTGGCTTATCTCGCCGATCTTTACAAATCCCGCAAAGACGATCAAAACGCCGAGAAACTCTATCGCAGACTGTACGCACTCGACCCGGCCCAGTCTAGCGCGCCGATGAACCTCGGCGCGTATGAAATGGAGCGGGGCCACAATGAGGAGGCGATCCGTCTATTCCAGGAGGCTCTTCGAATAAGCCCCGCACTGGTGCTGGTCCGGCTGAACCTTGCAGCCGCCCTTATTCGTACGGGGAAGATCGCCGAAGCCCGAACCGTTCTCGAAAAGGCCCTCTGGTTTAACCCGTCATTCAAGGCCGCGCGTGACCTGCTCGATCGGATTCGGTAGCGCAGGCCTGCCTTACCCATCCTTTGAATCGGAGTGTTCCGAACGGGCTGGCTGGTATAATCACGTCATCGGAAGGCGCCTTTCCGCTGTTGAGCGCGCGCTTGCCGTTACTCTTGGAGCGGGTGTCATGGCGGCCGCGGCAGCCCCGGCCCGGATTTGGGGAAGCCTGCAATCTCCTTGGACGCCTCCCATGTCGGCCTGATCTCAGTGACATTTGTGACCCGCGCAAAGATCCTGAGAGCATGTTCTGCGACGTGACGCTAAAGTATTGGGGGCCATGTCGATCGTGATTTCAAGCTGTTCCCAGCCCTGGAGAATCGGTCGCTTCGACCGGTGCGGAACGGATACCGGAGAAAACCCTTTTTGAATCCGCGCGATCTTAGCGCGAGGTGGGGAATCGGGCCGTTGGCCGGCCGCGCGTGTGCATCGGGATTCAACTATTGACACCCTCAGCACTCATAGCCGTCGAGGCGTTTGCCGACGCCGTAACGGGTTCGCCTTATTTCACGCAGCTTCCCGGCCACGCTTCCGGAAGGGTTTCGGGACTTTTACTCCGTTCATACTAAAGGCTATTGACAACCAGGAGCTCCGGCAGTATAAGTATGGAATCGCTCTTGGAGAGGCGTTTGGAATGGGTCTTGGAAAAGCTCGCATAAATCTGCCAATCAATGCGCTTCTGGCGTTTCTCGCCACTACGCTGATCTTCGCGCCGGCTTCCGTTGCACAAGTCGTGTCCGCAACTCTGACCGGAACCGTAACCGATTCCTCGGGCGCGTCGGTGCCCGGCGCCGTGGTGACGGCGACCGAGACGAACACCGGCGTGATCCGCTCCACGCAAACCAGCGCCGAAGGGGTGTATTCGCTGCCCTTCTTGAATCCCGGAACATACCGGGTGGACGTCGAAAAGGAAGGCTTCAAGAAATTCACGGAAGCCAATCTCGAACTGGATGTTTCGTCCGTCGGCCGCGTGAACGCGATGTTGACGCCGGGCAGCCAAAAGGAAACCGTGCAAGTCACCGCCGAAACGCCGCTCTTGCAGACGGAAACCGCCGACGTCTCGAAGGAACTCGATTCCACCACGGCGACGGAACTGCCCATGCCGGACCGTAGCGTGCAGGCCATGGCGGGCCTGGTGGCGGGTGTGAATGTGCCGGCGCTATATAGTTCCGGCAGCGGCATTATGGAAAACGGCGCATTCACTTTTATGTTTAACGCCAACGGCAATATTCTCGGCGCTAACAACACCATGGTGGATGGCATTGTGGATAGGGACGATGCCTTGGGCTTGACCCTCTATAATCCGGCCACTGAAGACGTGGCCGAGGTCCACGTGATCACCGACGCCTACAGCGCGGAGTTCGGCACGGTGGGCGGCGCGGTGGTGAACATCGTGACCAAAGGCGGAACCAACCAGTTCCATGGATCGCTTTTCGAGTTCGCCACGAATGCCGCTTTGGCCGCGCGCAATGTGTTCAACCAGGCGCCGCTGCCCAAGCCAGCCCTGGTAAATAACGATTTCGGCGGCGCCGGCGGCGGCCCTATCCGCAAGAACAAAACTTTTTTTTACGCCAGTTATGAGGGCAGGAGGTTTAATTCCAGTACCGAAACCACCACCACCACCGCGCAGCCCGCCTGGCTCACTGGGAACTTCAGCGCCGTGCCCGGCCTTCAGCTATTCGACCCGAACTCCGGAACTCTCAGCACGGGAGCCAACCGCAACCCCTTCCCCAATAACATCGTGCCCGGCAGCGAAATGAGCCCGATCTCGCAGAAATTGCTGCAGTACATCCCCGCGCCCAACATCATCGTTGCCGGCGCGCCTCCCCTTACCCTCAATTATGTTTTCTCGGCGCCCACCGACTATACCTCCAATGGCATCGATGGACGCGTCGATCACAACTTCAACGAGAAATCCAAGGTTTCCGTCAAATTCGATACGCTGCCGAACCACGTCTTTGAGGGACAAATGTATACCGGCACAGGCGTCGGCAACGACCTTTCCTCGCATAGTTACACCCTTACTGGAGCGATCGATTACACCTATATGTTCAGCTCGAGTCTGGTTATGGAAGCCCGCGTGAATTTCAACCGTTGGATCGCCCATATATCGTGTACCGACACCGTCACCAACCAGCAGTTGGGTATTGCCAATCCCAATCCGGATCAGATTTCCAGCCAAAGCATGGCTGAGATCGAAGGCATCGGCATAGGCGCGTCCAGCATAGGCCAGGGGGGCGCTGGTTTTGGACAAGGTTATGAATGCCCGACGATCGACCACGATACCGTCTTCCCCTTTTCGAATACCTGGACCAAGAGCTTTGGCAAGCACTCCTTGAAGTGGGGAGGAGATTTTACGCGCCTCCGCAACGACCGCTTCCAGGTGCAGGGCGCCGGATCGGTCGGACCTCGGGGTGTTTTCCTGTTTAGCGATACCACCACCCAGAATTACTTAGGCTCCGCCGGCGGCTCTCCGCTCGGCCTCTACGGCACCACCGTGAATGCCTTCGCCTCTTTTCTGTTGGGAGACCCCGCCGAGGTGGCCCGGGCGCAGATCTTATTGAGCCCCACCGTGCGGCAAAGCCATTATGACGCCTATATCCAGGATGCTTACAAGGTGACGCCAAAATTGACCATCAATTTCGGTGTTCGCTTTGACTTCTACGAGGCGGTGAAGGTGAAGTATGCGGGCGGAGCATCCAATTACGAACCTTTCACGAACTCGCTCCTGATCGCCGGCTACGGCAATATCAGCCTCAGCGACGGCGTAGACTCCAAGCCCGGTTACTTTGCTCCCCGCCTGGGCATCGCCTACAGCTTGGGAAGCAAGACCGCCCTTCGCGCCGGCTATGCCATCAGTTATTGGGAACAGCGGTTCGGCTGGACCGGAGGCTCTCTGAATAACCAGTATCCGGTGATTTACAACCAGGTGGTAGGCAGCACCAGCCAGTACACCGTCGCGGGCCCATTCAACAGTATTACGCCTGTCACGTATCTTCCGATTCCCAGCAACGGCATCCTCAACCCGGCGCCGAATCAGGCGTTTTACTACATGCCCTCGCATATGAACCTTCCCGAGGTATATAGCTGGAACTTGACGCTGCAGCACCAGATTACCCCCACTCTGGTCGTGGATGCCGGCTGGGTCGCCAATCAAGGGCGAAACAACCCCTACTCCTATAACATGAATCAAGGGCTCCCCGGCGCCGGGCCCACCGCGGAAATAGAGAACCTGGAGTACGGCCGTACAGCCTCCACCACCATTCGCGCTTACGGCGTGAACAGCAACTACAATTCGCTCCAGGTCAACGCCAGAAAGCAATGGGCCAGGGGCCTCCACGTGACCTTGGCGTATACTTTCAGCAAGTGGCTCGACGACAACGGCGAGGACGGCGGTTTCCTGAATCCCTATAATTTCAAACAGTCATATGGCCCGGACGGCTTAAATTCGAAGCATATGGTCGTCATCAACCACGTTTACGAATTGCCGTTCGGAAGAGGCCAGCACTTTTTGAGCAACGGAGGAGTCGCCGGTTCGATCCTGGGCGGCTGGCAATTCAGCGGGATCTTCCGGTACTTGTCCGGAATGCCGTTCACGGCGGCCGCGGCCACCACCAATGCCGATTGCGCGTCATGTTCGGTTGTCCCGAATATAATCGGCACGCCGGTCTATCCGGGCAATTACGGGCCCGGCCAGCTCTATCTTTCCCCATCGGCCTTTGCTCTGGAAACAGTCGACACGCGTGGCAATTCCGGCCGCGACAACCTCATCGGCCCGGGCCAAACGGTCTACGATGCCAACGTCGTTCGCAAGTTCCGCATCCAGGAAAAAGCGACTTTTGAATTTCGTGTGGAGGCGACCAACGTTACCAACCACCCGCACTGGGGAAATCCCAGCGCCACCGTCAACACGGCCACGTTCGGCCAAATCACCACGGCCAGCAATCCCCGGCAGGGGACGATCGCAGCGCGCCTGATATTCTGACGCGAGGGCCGGCCCGGTGAACGGCTTCCTATCGGCACAACTGAAAGAGGTATGATTCGTTCCATGCGCTTTAAAAATATGGTGCTTGGTGCCCCGCTCCCACGGAGCCGCAGCCGGAATGCCCGTTCTTCCCTCCGGTTGCCGTTCACCCTGGTATTGAGCGGGGCCCTGGCAGGCCTCGTGTTCCTGGCGGTGGGACCGGGCCCTGGCGCGGTCCAGGCCCAGAACCGCATGAGTTTCTCGCCGGCCGCGACCACCAACGGCCACATTGCCCTCGGCCTGGCGCTTCGCAAGCTGAGCGTCTCGGGGACCTTCCTGCAGGCCCCGGCGCACCCCGACGACGAGACCAATGCGCTGTTCGTTCTGTTCGGGTACGGCATGGGCCTGCGTACCATCGACTTGCAGAACAACCGCGGCGATGGCGGGCAGAACGAAATCGGCCCGGAGTTGTTCCGCGACATCGCCGTGCTGCGCACTTCCGAGCTGCTTTCGGCGCACCGCATCGACGGCGCCGAGCAGTATTTCACGCGCGCCATCGACTACGGCTATTCGTTCGATCCGGAGGAAGTGATTGGGAAGTGGGGCCGCAAGGAGATTGTCGGCGACTATGTTCGCCTGCTCCGCACTCTCCGTCCCGACGTCGTGCTGACGATGAACATCCAGGGCCGCGGCGGCGACCGCGCCCATGAAGCCACTACGGTCCTGTTCAGGGAATCCTACCGGGCAGCCGGCGATCCTTCGATGTACCCCGAGCAGATGCAGCAGGGACTCAGGCCCTGGCAGGCGAAGAAGCTGTACTTTGCGGGCGGTCAAGGCGGATTTGGCGGACCCGGGGGCGCTCCTGGCGCCGCCCCCGGCGGTGGTGGCGGGCGCGGCGGACGCGGTGGACGGGGAAGTGGTGGACGCGGCGGTGCGGCAGCAGGCGGTGCTGCACCCGCGGCAGGCGGTGCGGCCCAGGCGGCGGCAGGCGGTACCGCACCGGCGGCACCACAGGCAGCTCCGGCAGACGGACCCAAGCTCACGCCGGTCGCGACCGGAATGTACGACCCGCTGCTGGGGCGCACCTACGCCGAGATCGGCACCGACGCGCATAGCAATCACAAGTGTCAGGGAGTCGGCGGTGGCGGCCGGGGCGGCCCTGCCGGCGGCTTTGGTGGCGCGGGCCGAGGCGGCCCTGGCGGCGGTTTTGGTGGCGGCCGAGGCTACTCGCTGATGGATACGACCATCGCGGGACAGATGGGGAAGGAGGAGACGTCGCTGTTTGACGGCATCGACTTCAGCCTCACAGCGCTGGCGCAGTATGCCGGGCCCGATCCGCCCGCGGCGCTGACGGCCGGGCTGGCCTCGATTCTCGGTGAAGCCAGGCTCGCCCAAAATCGGTTCGCCGACGGAAACGATGCCGCCACCGCGGCTCCGGTGGAGGCCGGTCTCGCCGCCGTGCGGGCGCTTCGCGCGCAACTCCCCACCATGGCGCTCAGCGATTCGGCGCGCTACGAGATCGATTTCCGGCTCAAGCTCAAGGAACGCGACTATGAGGATGCGGTGCTCGCGGCGCACGACCTGTCATTCGATGCGCTGGCCGACGACGGCCTGGTGATCTCCGGACAGCCGGTTCACCTGGCGTTGCAGGCCACCAACCATGGCGCATCGGATGTTACGGTGACGCGGGTGGATATTGCGGGCTTCGACGCACCGGCCAATTGCGCCCCGGGCAAGACGGCCAAGGATACCGCCTACACCTGCGCCTCGGAAGCGCACATCCCCAAGAACGCCAGGTTGACCACGCCGTACTTCAACGACAATTATTGGAAACATCCGGAGAATCCGGCGATTCAGATCTTCGATCCAAGTGTGCCTTTCGGAGTTCCGTTCGCTCCGACGCCGTTCCGCGTCACCTTCCATCTGAAGGCCGGCGATGCCGAGGTCACTAAAGAGTTGCCCATCGAATTCCGTTACGTGAAGGACATTTACTTCGGCGACAAGCGGATGGAGCTGAACGTAGTTCCGGCTTTTTCCGTGCAGGTGACGCCCACCCTGGCCGTGATTCCGCTGCCGGCTTCCGGTGCCGCCGCGAAATCCGTGGAGCGCGAGGTTCACGTCACGGTGACGAATGGAACTAAGGGCGCGGCCCAGGCCAACGTAGCGATCGAGTTGCCGGCGGGGTGGAAGGCCAGTCCCGCCAGTGTGCCCCTGAGCTTCGCGCACGAGGACGAATCGCTGTCGGCCCGCTTCCAGATCACCGCTCCGGCGCAGATCAAAGTGGGCGAGCTCACGCTGCGCGCGGTAGTGACTTCGCCCGCGACCGGGGACGAGAAATTCGCCAATGGATACCACGAAATCGAGTATCCGCACATTCAGCGGCGGCAGGTGATCGAGCCGGCCGAAATTGCGCTCAAGGTGGTTGACGTCAAGACCACCCCCAGTATCAACGTCGGCTACATCGTCGGCGTCGGCGATCAAGTGCCCGCGGCGCTCGAACAGTTGGGCGCCAAGGTGGCCTACGTCGACCAGGATGAACTGGCCTGGGGCGATCTCTCGAAGCATGACGTGATTATGACCGGTGTGCGCGCCTACGAACGCCGCGCGGACCTTCGCGCCTACAATCGCCGCCTGCTGGATTTTGTGGAGCGGGGCGGCACGGTCATCGTGCAGTACAACAAGATGGAATTCAACCAGGGAGAATACGGCCCGTACCCCGCGAAGGTCAGCGGGAACCGCGTGTGCGACGAGTTGGTGCCCGTCAAAGTGCTGGTGCCGGCCGACCCGGTGTTTAATTTCCCCAATAGGATCGGGCCGGCCACCTGGGCGGGATGGGTGCAGGAGCGCGGCCTCTACTTCCTCGGCGACAAAGACCCGAAGTACATCGACCTCGTGTCGATGGTGGACTCGTTCAAGGACAATCCGGGAGAGAAACTCGGGTCGTTGGTCGAGGGCAAGTTCGGCAAGGGGCGGTGGATCTATGTCGGTCTGGGGCTCTGGCGTCAATTGCCGGCCGGAACCGACGGCGCATACCAGCTTCTGGCCAACTTGATCAGCCTGCCGAAGGCGCCGGCACAGGGAACGCCCGGAAAGAAGAACACCGTCGCGGCGGCTCGCTAACCGGGCCGCGGAACCAGATGACCAAATTCGCTCCGGAGTACGTCGAGTACGTACTCAACGAGAACTTCGAAGACGCGAAGTCGCAGTTGCTGTCTCCATTGATGGCGATTCACTACGCGCACCTGGTGATGTTGGCGGCGCAGGGCATCGTGTCGCCCGGCGACGCCCACGCCATTCGCGTGGCGCTCGACTCGGTGTCGCAGGAGGCCGTCCGGCGCGCGCCCTACGACGGCAGTTGCGAAGATCTGTTCTATTACGTCGAGCGTCTGATCGTGGATGCCTGCGGCGAGGATGTCGCTGGGCGGTTGCACACCGCACGCAGCCGCAACGACATCGACATGACGATGTACCGCATGCGGCAGCGGGAGTGGGTGCTCGGCCTGCTCGCCGCCACGTTTCAGTTGCGCCGCTCTCTGCTCGGCTTGATCGGCCGCCACCACGACACGATTTTCGCGGTCCACACGCACACACAACGCGCGCAGCCGACCACCGTGGCGCATTACCTTCTCGCCGTGGTCGAACAGCTCGAGCGGGATGCCGCGCGGCTCACCGGCGCGTACGAACGCACCAATCGCAATCCGTTGGGGGCGTGTGCCATCACCGGCACCGGGTTCCCGATCGACCGCCATCTCACGTCCAGCCTGCTGGGCTTTGACGGGCCGACCGTCAACACTTACGGGAGCATCGCGACGGTGGATTATCTGTTGGAAAGCACCTCGGCCGCGGCGGTGCTGCTGGCCGGCTTCGGCCGCTTCGTGCAGGACTTGCTGCTGTGGAGCACCGCCGAGTTCCACTACGTACGGTTCGGCGACGGTTTCGTGCAGTCGAGCAGCATCATGCCGCAGAAACGCAACCCGGTGGCGATCGAACACGCCCGCGCCATCGCCAGCAAGGCGCTCGGGCAGACCCAGGCCATCTTCACCAGCGTCCACAACACTCCGTTCGGCGACATCGTGGATACCGAGGACGACCTTCAACCGCTGGTATTCTCGATGTTCCGCGATGCCACGCGCACGATCAGGATTGTCGCGGCCGCCATGACCACGGCGGAGTTCGATGCCGCCCAACTGGAAGCGCACGCGGGCGAAGGCTGGACGACGCTCACCGAGTTGGCGGACACGCTGGCGCGCGACCACAATCTGCCGTTTCGGAGCGCGCACGCGGTCGCCGGACGATTGATGGCCGCCCGCGAACGGCATCCGAGCCGTCCGATCGGCGAGTTGTTGGCGGAGGCTTCGGACACACTGGCTGGTGGCCCGCTGGTATACTCCGACGCCGCGCTCAACACGATTCTCAGCCCACGCCACTTCGTGACCGTGCGCCGGACGCTGGGCGGACCGGCGCCCGAGGAAACCGCCCGCGCCGCCCAAGCCTCGTGCCTGCAACTCGAAGCCGACGAGCGATGGTGCGGCAATGCCACCGGCGCGCTCGCCCAAGCCGAGCGCACGCTGGCGGAGCGCAGCGCGGCGCTCTAAAGCGGGCGCGGGCGATCGCTTCGCCACTTCGCCCTGCTCCACGGAGTGCTTACCCGCATGGCATCGCTGGCAAGACTGTGGTGCTCACGGGGCCATGATCCCGTACCAGTTCGGCAGCTCCGACGGGTTGTTCAATCTGGACACCGCTCTGGTGTTCGTCCAGACGCTCCCGTCGGGCGTGTATATGGCCATAAACGGACGCCACTTCGCCTGGGACAACGTACGGAGAAACGGCGACCTGGGGACTTTCGAAGCGGCGGTGCGGTGGGAGCGTTCAGGTGTGATGAATTGCCTTCACCGCCAACCGTGGCTCGTACGCGATGATCCGCAACAGAGCAGCCGCCGGTCCGCTCGGATGGCGCCGGTCCTGCTCCCAGTTCTGGAGGGTTTTCACGCTGACGCCAATCAAGCGCGCGAACTCCGACTGCGAGAGGTTGGTTCGTTCGCGAATCGCCCCTATCCCCGAAGACTGGATCTCAAAGCGGCGCGAGGGCTTGCTCTGCCCGCGCAGAATGGCCCCGCCTTCGCGCACGCTTTCCAGAAGCTCTTCAAACATCTTCGCTCTCATTCGCTGAACTCCTCCTTCGCTACCTTAGCGAGTTGTGCCACCTGGCTCCGGGTTGGATCGGCCGACATATTCTTGGGGTATGCATAGAGCAGCAGGATCAAGTCCTTTCGAACCGCCCAGTAGTATATGACGCGGGCGCCCCCGCGCTTACCGTGTGAACCAACCGCTACGCGAATCTTGCGATTCCGCCCCCACCCATTATGAGAGCGCCGAGATCTGGATTCGCTGCCAGACGAGACTGAAACTCTCCGTAATCCTCGTCGCTGAGCAGAGCCGTGATCTGCCTCGTAAAGATGGACGTTTCAATTAGCTTCACTTGCTTCAATTATCCGCCATTGGCGGATGATCCCGCAATGTGGGGCAGGCGTTTTCGCCTGCCAACACGCCGCAAAAGGACCTGAACCCCATTCCTGAACCCCATTCCGGGCAAGGGCCCGACGCGCCGGCCTGCCCTGTATTAAGATAGATCCACCGTGAGGGATTTCGCGCTGTGGCTGGTGGTTCTGCTCCTTGCGCCGGCAGCGCTTCCGGCGAAGCGCCTGCCGATCAAGACGTACACCACGGCCGATGGTCTGGCCCGCGATCACATTCTCTGTATCGTTCAGGACTCGCACGGCTTTCTGTGGTTCTGCACGGCCGAAGGACTCTCGCGCTTCGACGGTTACCAGTTCTCGAATTACGGTACCGAGCAGGGGCTGCCCGGCAATGTGGTCACCGACTTTCTCGAAACTCGTGAGGGCGACTACTGGATCGCCACCACCGACGGACTCGCCCGGTTCGACCCGAAGGGCGCCGGCGCCGGCGCCGCCCGATTCCACCGTTATCCGTTGGGCGGCAGCGGCAAGCCGGGGTCGCTCGCAGTGCGCGAGGACGGCCACGGTGGAATCTGGTGTGGCACGCGCACCGGCCACGGCATCTTTTACCTGGGGCCGAAGGATGCCGCCTTTCGCCGCGTGGACGTGCCGATGACCGAACCGTTCGTGACTGCGCTGGCCATCGACCGCCGCGGAAGGTTATGGATAGGAACTCTGAATGGACTCTACCGCCGCGATCCGGACGGGGCCACGCGGGCCTACACCGCCGCGGACGGCCTGCCGAACACGTCCATCATGGCCTTGCGGGAAGACCACGACGGTGGATTGTGGGTAGGGACGCGGCTCGGACTGTTGCATATGGACGCCACCTCGAAGCCCACGCGGGTGTACTCGATCAAGGACGGCCTCCCCGGTGCGCGCATCGAATCGCTGCTCGAAACCTCGGAGGGAAAGTTGTGGGTGGGCACCGTCGAGGGTCTCGCCGAATGGACTCCCTCGCAGCCTGTGGACGGGCGCGAGTTCCGGGGTTACACGGCCGCGCAGGGGTTGAGCGCCAGGACCGTGGGCGCGCTGGCCGAAGATCGCGATGGGAATCTCTGGATCGGCACGTTCGGCTCCGGCGCGATGAAGATGGCCCGCAACGGGTTCACCACTTACACGGAAGCGGACGGAGCACCCCAGGTAGCATCGCTTCTGGAAAGCCGGCTGGGCGAGATGTGCATCGCCTACCGGACCAAGGACAGCCTGTTCATGGGCAAGTTCGACGGCCGGAGATTTATTCCCATCCGGCCGGCATGGCCCAGCCAGATCGCGTATTTCGGATGGGGCCGGGGACAGGCTGCGGTCGAGGACGAGGCCGGGGAATGGTGGATCGCCACCGGTCACGGACTCTTCCGGTTCGCGCGCGCGGATAGCGTGGAAGGGCTGGCGGGCGCGCGTCCGAAGGCTATCTACACTAAGCGCGATGGACTCCCCGGCGACGAGATCTTCACGGTGTTTGCGGACTCGCGCAACGGCATCTGGATCGGGACCATTGGGCTGGGGCACGAAGATGGCCTGGCGTATTGGGACCGGAGCACAGAGCGCGTGCATGCCTTTTCCGAGGCGGATGGCCTGCCTGCGAAGCCGGTTCCGACGGCTATTGCCGAGGACCTCGGGGGCGACATCTGGGTGGGCCTCTACCACGGTGGATTGGCGCGCTATCGCCGGGGCCGATTCACCTTTTTCGGAGACCGCGATGGTGTCTCCGGCATTGCGGGGTCGTTCTTCGTCGATTCCGCGGGGCGGCTCTGGATCGGGACATCGCGGGGCTTGATCCGAATCGACGACCCCACCGGGGAGCGGCCGCAACTGGTTGTTTACGGCACCGCGCAAGGCCTCTCGAGCAGCGATATCAGCGGGATTAGCGAAGACCGCTGGGGACGCATCTACGCCGCCACCGGCCGCGGCATCGACCGGTTCGAACCCCAACCCGGGGGCCTGGGCCGCATCCAGCGATACACCACCGCGGATGGAGTCGCACCGGGCGCGCTCGATCTGGCATTTCGGGACCGGCAGGGGCGCATGTGGTTCAGCACGCCGTTGGGCCTCTCCGAGATCGTTCCCACCTTGGACCGCCAGCAGTCTCCGCCACCGGTGCTGGTTACCGGTCTGAGCGTGGGCGGTGTGCCGCGGGCGATCTCCGATCTGGGACAGTCCGCCGTCTCCGGGTTGCGGCTGCCGCAAAGCCCGCTGCGGGTCGACTACGTGGGCCTCGGTTTTTTGCCGGGCCAGACGCTGCGGTATCAATACATGCTGGAGGGCGCCGATCGCGATTGGAGCGCGCCCACCGATCAGCGCACCGTCATCTACGCCAGGCTGGCGGCGGGGAGTTACCGTTTCCTGGTGCGCGCGGTGGCGGGCGACGTCTCCAGCCCACAACCCGCGACTGTGGCATTCACCGTCCTGCCGCCGGTGTGGCGTTCGTGGTGGTTCCTGCTGGCCTGCGGGACCCTGACGGCGCTGCTCATTTATACGCTGTACCGGTACCGGTTGGCACAGTTGCTGGCGGTGGCCAACGTACGGACGCGCATCGCCACGGACCTGCATGACGATATCGGAGCGAGCCTCTCGCAGATCGCGATTCTGAGCGAGGTGGCGCGGCGGGAAGCGGGGCCGCCAAGCGTGGGGCAAAGCGGCGCGGGACATGAAGCGGGCAATGACGCGCGCAATGGGACGCCGCTTTCGGAGATCGCCGGAATCTCGCGCGAGCTGGTCGATTCCATGAGTGACATCGTGTGGGCCATCAATCCCGACCACGACCGGCTCAGCAACCTGGTGTACCGCATGCGGCGTTTTGCGACCGACCTCCTCGGCGCGCAAGGGATCGCGCTGCAGTTCCGCTCGTCAGTGGCCGACCACGACCTGCGGATCGGAGCGAATGTGCGCCGGCAGATCTACCTGATCTTCAAAGAGGGAATCCACAATATCGCGCGGCATTCGCGCGCCAGCCGCGTCGAAGTGGAACTCGACCGCGCCGGCGATGGCCTGATTTTGCGCTTGAGCGACAACGGCAAGGGTTTCGATACCAGCGCCGAAAGCGACGGCCATGGTCTGATCAGCATCCGGCAGCGCGCCGCGGCTTTGGGCGCCGGGGTGGAATGGCATTCGGTGTTGGGCCAGGGGACCACGCTGCGCATGACCGTGCGGCTGGAACCGGCCAGAACCCTGGCAGTATTGAGGGCCAGAATGACCGGGCGTTTCCGGTAGGCTGGCGATATGGCGTACTTCAGGATGCTTCGGTTTGCAACCGTGCCGCTGTGGGCCATGGCGGCCACGGCGGCGGTGCCGGTTCTCAGCTACACACTCGGGTCGCCGGTCACCTTCGCGACGCACACTCAACTGGCCGGCTATGGGTTTCAATGGGGTCCGTCGGATGGACAGTTCGGAGCCATCCCCGGGACAGGCAACACTTACACCTTCTATGGCACCGCCGGCTCGGCCGCGTCGTGTGCCGGATCGCCGAGCACCAACGGTGCGTTCACCTTCACCGGCACGCTCGACCATGTGTCGGGAAGCAATGGCTGCAAGAAACTGTTTGGCCCCGGCGATGGCCCGGCCGGCTGGGTATTTGACCGCGACTATGCCGGCGGCGGCCAAGTGGTGAAGTTCGCGAGCGGCGGCAAGAGCGGCTACCTGATGCCGTTTCACGCCGAGTACCACTGGCAGAATCCAGCGACCTCGAATCACGAGTGCGCGGTTTCCGGCGGCACTACGGTGCCGTGCTTCTATTCGGGGCTCGGGCTGGCCGTCTCCACGGACAACGGCAAGACGTTTCAGGTGGTGGCGCAGATCATGCAACCGAGCCAGCCACTTTCCGTCTTCACCGGCGGCGGCCAGAACATGGCCGTGGGATATGGATCGCTGATTGTTGCCGATGTGAACGGAAGCCACCTGGATAACCCTCCCGCCGACCCGGCCAGCGCGTACTTCTATCTCTTCTTCGCGGACATGGCGCCGGGATTGCCGGGGAATTGCTTGGCGAACACCTGCGCGGGCGTGGCGCGCGCGCGTTATTCGGATGTAATTACGGCCGCGTTTTCCGGCGATCCAAACCAGGTGGCGAAAGTGTTCTCCAAGTACAACGGCGCTTCGCCGAATCCGTGGACCGCGGCCGCGACCAGCGGCACGCCCGACCTTTCGGGCACGGCCGGGCAATACGAGCCCTTATGGACCGACGGGGGGCCAGCGGATGAAGTGCTCTACGACAGCGCTTTCAATGTATACCTGGCGGCGGTTCCGGCCGCGTCCGGCTTCAATCTGCGCGCCTCGAGCGATCTGATCCACTGGTCGGACCCCATCGGGCCCGCGTACACCGAGCCGGGCCGCAACCTGTATTATCCGACCCTGATGGGCGAAACCGGCGACCCGACCATCGCCGGAGCTGCGCCGCGAGTCTACTTCAGCAGCTTTCCCACCGGCTCCTTTCCCGACTACACGACGCAGATCTTCGAGAGCGTGACGATCGCGCTTTCCCCAGCGGCGCCCGGACCGATGCTGACACCAACCGCGGTGGAAAATGGCGCGACCTATATTTCGGGAGGCCTGGTGCCGGGATCGTGGGCACAGGCGAGGGGCTTTTATTTGGGCGGCACGACGCGCCTTTGGGAGACCGCCGATTTCACCGGCCTTGGCAACAATCTGCCGACGGATTTGAGCGGCGTGGAGGTAAAGGTGAACGGAATGGCGGCGGCGGTCTACTACATCTCGCCGGACCAGGTCAACTTCCAGGTGCCCGCCGGGATCACGGGCAACGCCGCCGTCCAGGTGTTCCTTAATGGTGTGGGTAGCAATCCGGTTACAGTGGCGGCGGCGACGAATTCTCCGGGCATTTTCCCGGTGATTGAGAATGGCGTCAATTACGCGGGGGGCGTGTTTCTGGACGGGTTGCGGGTGGGAGATCCCTCCATTGGTCCGGCGTTCCGGAATGCCAAGCCCGGGGACGTGATCGCGTTATTTGCCACCGGCCTCGCGCCTTCACCCGCGGGCGTGCTGGTAAGCCTCCAAAGCGTCAGCGGAGTGACGGTGACCATCGGAACCGTTACCGTGCCGGCGGATTTCGCGGGCCTGGTGGCCGTGGGGGAGTTCCAGATCAATTTCACGGTGCCGCAGCAGTTCGCCAGCTTGCCGGCAGGGGATTACCCGCTGACCATTGCGGCGAATGGAGTGTCGTCGCCGGCGACCATCGATTCGAATCCGCCGAACGCGATAGTGCTGCCGATTCAGCATTGAGGGTTGCAAGAACGTCGAGAGCCCAACGTGGGTAACCCCTGAAGGTCCCCTGCGGACGGCCGTGCGGCTGGGGCCGGCGAGAACTGGGGAGCCGGTCGCTACCATCCATCCCTTCGAGCCCGCGCACGGCCGTGCGGCCGGATCCGGCAAGAACCCTATCACTATTGAGGGGCAGAATGACCGGGCGTTTCCGGTAAGGTGGTAGCTTGGGTATCGACCAATCAGCGAGAGCGCCGGAGACCGGCAAACCGATCAGCGTGGCGATCATCGAAGACGACCGCCGCATTCGAGACGGCCTGGGGACGCTCATCAACGGCACGGGCGGTTACCGTTGCCATCTGGTGTTCCGCTCCATGGAGGATGCGCTGGCGCGCCCCTGGAGCGAAGTCCCGGACGTCGCCCTGGTGGACATCGGGCTGCCCGGTATGTCGGGCATCGACGGACTCCCGCGTCTTCGCGAGCGGTATCCCACGGTGGCGCTGCTGATGCTCACCGTCTACGAAGACGATGAGCGGATCTTTGAGGCTCTGTGCGCCGGAGCGAGCGGCTACCTGCTCAAGAAGACCCCGCCCAACAAGCTGCTGGAGTGCCTGGCGGAGGTGCTGCGAGGCGGCGCGCCGATGTCGCCGGAGGTGGCGCGGCGCGTGCTGCGCCTCTTCCGCGAGATCCGCCCTGCCGAGCGCGTGGAGTACGACCTGACGCCGCATGAGCTGCGGCTGCTGCGTCTGCTGGTGGAGGGCCACAATTATCAGAGCGCCGCGGCCGAGCTGGGCGTGAGCTTCAGCACCATCAACTTCCACATGCAGAACATCTACGGAAAGCTGCAGGTGCACTCCAAGTCGGAAGCGGTGGCCAAGGCGCTGCGCCAGCGGCTGGTCAAGTAGAGCACTGGGGCGGCCCGCCCTCGCTTGAATGCGGTCGAAAGGCTCCCTGGCGACGGACACCTGGCAGTCTTCAAAGGCGAGCTATCTCGTCATAGACCAGATCTGGTCTATGAGAGAATTGTGGTGTGAAAGTGCGCAATATTCCGGAGGCCAAAGCCGAGCTTTCGCTTATCGATGAGGTGCAAAAGGATAACGACATCGTCATCGCGAAGGCCGGTGAGCCGGTTGCCCGGCTGGTCGCTTTGTGTGGACCTGCCCGTCCCCGGACGCCGGGATCGATGGCCGGCGAAATCTGGACATCTGAGGACTTCGAGGGGCTACCGGATGACATGGAGGAAGCTTTGGGGGTGAAGGAACCACAGCGTTGAGGATTCTCCTCGAGACCTTTCCGAGGATTTTAGCCGCCATGACAAGAACCAAATTGGCCTGTGCGGGCATTTTGTCTGCCGCATTTGTATTGGCGCTATCTGTCGAGGCCCAGGAAAAGCTTTCAGCCGATCCCGTTTTCCCTTTTGGCGCGGTGTATTTTCGCAAGTCGAACCCGCCGGAACAGGATTGGGAGCGCGACCACCAGACCGCGGCTCAACTGGGCGTCAACATATTCCGTCACTGGTTCATGTGGGCCTCGATCGAAAACTCGCCCGGCCAGTATGACTGGCGCGACTATGACCGCATGGTGGAACTCGAAGCTCGGAACCACATCAAAGTGGTCATAGCCGAAATCGTCAACGGCGCGCCCGAGTGGATGTGGGACAAATACCCCCAGGCACGCCACATTGGGAGCGACGGCTCTCAGACCTATCCGTCCGTCAGTGGCAGTAGCGCGACCGGCAGTGCGCCTCTCTGCTTGGATGATGAAGATGTTCGTGGTCAGGCCGAAAAGTTCCTGACCGCGCTGGTCGAGCGCTATCGCGACAGTCCCGCCATGTTGGGCTACGACGTGTGGAACGAGGGCGCAGTGCAGGAATGCTATTGTCCAGCTACGCAAGCCAAGTTCCGCGCGTGGCTGAAAGCCAAATACGGCGCCATCGAGGCCCTCGGCCGTGCCTGGCACCGTTACAGCTTTGGCGACTGGGAATCGGTTCACCCGCCACATGGCAATGGCGGCTACCCCGACTCCCTCGACTGGCTGGCATTCCGCCGGGACGACGCCATGCGGCTCCTCCGATGGCGCACGGAACTCATTCGCCGCCTCGACAAGAGAAATAAGATCACCGCGCACGGCACGGGCGCCCTCACCGAGATTGAGTGGCGGACGGCCGCCGATGTGGATTCGTATGGCTACACGTGGGTTGCCTCCCGCCATACCAACGATCCCTGGATGCAGTTTCACGCAGTCGATCTGGTGCGCGGCGCCTCGCGTGGGAAGCCCTTCTGGCACGCGGAAGCGACCGGTGGTCCCCTGTGGATGCAGCCGCAGGTCCTCAACCGCCCCCTCGAAGATGGCCGCAGCTCGGACGACCAGGATGTCCGCGTGTGGAGCCTGATCGACATGGCCGCCGGCGCCAGCGGCATCCTCTTCACGCGCTGGCGCCCGTTGCTCGACGGCCCGTTATTCGGAGCGTTCGGTCCCATGGGGATGGACGGCTCGGTCACCCCGCGGGCGGAGATGGCCGGCCGGTTGGCCCGTTGGACTAACTCGCACGCGGACATTTGGAAGTCGCGGCCGGTCAGGGGCGACGTGGGCATTGTTTTCGTGCAGGAGTCCGAGGATTTTAACTCCGTCCAGAGCGCCATCGCGGGTGGCGGCGGAGCCGGCGGTGGCCGGGGCGGATCGGCCGCGGGCGCCTACTCCCAATCCGTGCAAGGGGCGTACCAGGCTTTCTTCGACTCGAATATCCAGGCCGATTTCGTAAGTGTCGATGACATTGGGGAATACCCGATGATCTATCTCCCTTACCCCGAGATGCTCAAGAAGTCTACCGCCGGCAAACTCCGCGACTTCGTCGCGAAGGGTGGCAAGTTAGTCAGTGAAGGCTGTCCTGGGTATTTCGGGGACGGCGGCACGGCCGGCGCCATCCAGCCAAACCTCGGCCTGGACCAGTTATTCGGAGCCCGCGAGGCTTATGTGCAGTTCACTCCCGACCTTCTGACCAAGCTAACTCTGACTGTGAAGGGCACCCAGATCGGGGGCCAGTACTTCCTGCAGGAGTATAAGCCCGCGGGAGGCCAGGCCGTGGGCCAGTACGCCAACGGCCACGTCGCCGCTGTCGAGAACACCTTTGGCGCCGGCAAGACCCTGTTGATCGGCAGTTTCCCCGGCGGCGCCTATTTCCGAAGCCACGCGCCTCACACGCGCGAGTTTTTCGCCGGTCTTCTCGCCTGGGCGGGTGTCCCACAGCAGCTCCGGTCCAGCGACCCGGAGGTGAAAGCCCGGTTTCATCGGGGACCGGGCGGCTCCTATCTCTGGGTTGTCAATCCCACGCGCACGGCACGGACCGTGAAGATCTCACTGCCTTCGACGTTTTCACGGGCGGTGGAACTCTGGCAGGAATCCAGCCGCCCGGCCGTCAGTGGGAACACGCTGGCCACCACCGTTGAGGGCCGGGACGCTTCCGTGATTCGGTTGGAAAAGCAACCTTAGCCTCGCTCGATACCTCGCGCGCCGCCTTGAGACGGCCATCGCGTTATGTTTATACTTGGTCTGAGCCACCGCCATGCGTCCTTCCTATTCGGTTCTAATCCTTTCCGCCGCGGTCCTGTTTGCGGCCGCCAGCGGGCCCGCGGCCGAGCTGCCATCCGCAACGGCGGCGAAGGTCGATCGGATCGCCGCCAAGGCACTCACCGATAGCGGCGCGCCCAGTGTTTCGATTGCCGTTGTCCAAAGCGGCCAAGTCGCATACCAGAAGGCCTACGGCAAAGCGCGGCTGGATCCCGCCACGGATGCCAGGCCGGAGATGCGTTACTGCATCGGGTCGGTCAGCAAACAGTTTCTGGCTGGGGCGATTCTGCTGCTGGTCCAGGATGGCAAGCTGTCCCTCGACGATCGCGTTTCGCGCTACCTTCCCAATCTGACGCGCGCGGGGGAGATCACCGTGCGCCAGTTACTCACGCACACCTCCGGATACCAGGATTATTACCCGCAGGACTACGTACCGCCGTTCATGGAGAAGCCGGTGACGGCCGACAGCATTCTCGACCAGTGGGCCAAAAAGCCGCTGGACTTCGATCCAGGCACGCGCTGGCAGTACAGCAACACGAACTTCGTGGTCGCGGGCCGGATTGTGGAGCAGGTCACCGGCGGCCCGTTCTTCTCCTTCCTGTCGAAGCGCATCTTACAACCGCTGGGGATGACCAGCGCCATCGACCTGTCCGCGCAGACGCTGGGACCGCTGGACGCCGCGGGTTACACCCGGTTTGCTACCGGGCCTTCGCGCCCCGTTCAGCCGGAGGGCCGCGGCTGGCTGTTTGCGGCTGGGGAACTGGCCATGACGGCGCACGACCTGGCTTTGTGGGACATCTCCCTGATAGAGCATAAGCTCCTCAAACCCGCGACGCTCGAAGTCATGACCACGCCGGTGCGACTGCGTAATGGCACGCCCACTAACTACGCACTGGGAGTGGGAGTGTCGAACGCCGGCGGGCATCCCAAGCTGTCTCATGGCGGCGCGGTATCCGGATTCGTGAGCTTGAACACGGTCTGGCCCGATCAAGGAACGGCCTTAGTGGTGTTCGCCAATGCGGACGGTTCCAGCGCGCCCGAATCCATCGCCAATCAGATCGCGCCGCTCCTGTTGACCGAGGCGGAAGATCCGCAAGCGGAGGGGGCGTTGCAACAAGCCAGGCGGATCTTCGACGGATTGCTGGAAGGCAAGATCGAGCGGGACCTGCTGACCTCCAATGCCAATGCCTACTTCACAGGTCAGGTTCTAGCGGACGCCTCGGCCAGTCTGAAAGCGTTGGGACCGCCGGAATCCTTGAAACAGACCTCCGTAGAACTGCGCGGCGGCATGACGTACCGCCACTTCGAAATCAAGTTCAAGGATAAGTCACTGCACCTAAGCACGCTCACAGTGCCGGGCGGGAAGTTGGAGCAGTATCTGATT
This sequence comes from Bryobacteraceae bacterium, assembly GCA_052144935.1. Classification (GTDB taxonomy): domain Bacteria; phylum Acidobacteriota; class Terriglobia; order Bryobacterales; family Bryobacteraceae; genus JOPF133. The sequence continues at coordinate 19,955 of JBKQPR010000072.1, read as the reverse complement.
CTATAACCGGCGCCGATTTCGTCCAAAGGTTTGTTTTCTCCGCGCTTGCTCCGCCTTTCCTCTGCGTCTCCGCGGTGAAGAACGCCGCTACCTGCTCCACGCCGGCACCACGACCGCTGACGCGCGCGAAGCCGGAGTCGTGGTGAGACGGCGAATGCGCCCTCCCTCGAGCGATCCTTCGACTACCGTGCCGTAGGGAGCGTGCAGCCGGAACTCGACGTCCCAATTCCTCGGCCAGGCGGGCCACACGTAGATCTTGTCGTCCACCGTTTGCATCAGCATCTCCTGCAGGCCGATCATGCCCGAGCCGCCCCAATTGTGATCGGGGACCCAATCGTGACCCGGACCCCAGAACGTGGGCCACCGCCGCCCGGAGTCGTCCAGTTTCCTGGCAGTGATGGCGGCGGCCTCTTCCGTAAGTCCGAGGCGCGCGCAGAAGATCGCGTCCTGGTGCCAACTGATGTAGTTCTTCTGCTGGGGTGTCTCCACACCGTACCGCCAGGTGTCGATGGCCACCTGCAAGTCGGGCCGGCCGATGCCGTACGTCCCGTAGGGAAACACGGGGTACAACTGCGGAATCTCCACGTTCTGAATTCGATCGAACAGTTGCGCGGGGGCAATCGTCTTATGTCCGCCCACCTCCCGGAAGGCGATCGGAGGCACGCGGGCGAGAAATGCCTGGTAGTAAGTCTTCTTCTCCGCCGTCAAATATTTTGAGGGAAGCTCCAGGATTCGCGAGACGACGGTCTTGAGTGCGGTCGCGGTAACCACTGAGTTGACCGTGCCCTTATAAGTCTCGCAGGCCGTGCCCGGATAGAGAACCAGGTGCCCGTTCTCATCCACTGCCCTGCCTTCGGTCTTCTGTAAGTGCTGCTGGTAGTGCTCGTCGAAGAAGATGGGGCAGCTTTCGATCAGCGGCATATATTTCGAAATGTCCGCGCCCGTGAAGCGTTCGACATCCAGGATCATCAGGCAGAATTCCAGCGAGGTGTCCCACAGGTACTCTATCCAGCGGTTGTCCTCGACGCCCGCATCCATCGCCGGCCGCTTCCACCCGTACTCGGAGGCCACTGGCAGCCCGAAGTTCTCCATCTGTTCGGTAAATGAGGCGCCTCTGTGCCCCCAATACACCTCCGTGCGGATCTCCGCGTTTTTCAGGGCGCGCAGATAGAAGTCGAACTGGGCCGCCATCATGTCGAAATCCCCGCTCTTGAGCATCGGCCAGTAGACCAGCCGCTGGTTCTGCGCCGTGAAACTGCCTCCTCCCCAACGCCGGTAGTCGGGGTTGAACAGCAGGTTAGGGATCACGAACTCCGGGTCGTAAGTGAACAGGCCACCGTTGAATTTCGTGGGGTAAGCGCCATAAGCATTGGCCGCGAGCTGGTAACGGAACAGTTGGTAATTCCGGCCGATCCGCCACTCCTGCCGGTCCGGTTTCGCCGCCCCAGGCGAGATCGCGATGTAACTCCGGCCCCAGAATTCGCGCCACCATGCCAGGGTCCGATCCCGCGCCGCGGCGCCGTCCTTCTCGTCGTTCTCGACGATGCGGTACAAACCGCGCGTCCAATCCTGTAAGTCGCGCGGGCTGTCGATATGCAGATAGATTCTAACCTCGTGCCGCGTGGCGGGAGTCTTACTCTTCAGCCTCCAGGCCGTGAAGCCGGTGCTGGCGTACTTACCAGCCTCCTGGCCGTCCGGTGTCATGTTCCTTCCGCGGACTAACAACCCGAAAGTAAGATCTTTCAGCGGATTCCACATCCGATCCTTGACCTTATCCAGACCTTGCTGGCGGACACAAAGATCGAACGCGGTGCCGTTGTCTTGATTCCGATGGAAGGCCAGGATGTCGTTGTCCCGGAATGCCACATTGTCTTTCCGCTCGATCGCCTTCACGGGCGCGCCGAGGTACGAGCGGTGGCTCTCCGCCTCGCCCGGCAGATCTTCGCGATCCGCCGTCCTCCACGATTCGTAAAGCGCCTCGGCGGAGACCGGAGTCCGGCTGTTGATGTCCACGTGAATCACCGGCGAGTGTACGTCCACCCAAATATCCACCTGGACGCGCTGCCCCTGCTTTTCCCCTACGATCTCGACCGATCCCTGTTCCAACTTCAGTTGTTGCTGGAAGCGCGAACCGCCATCGAAGGGGTTGGGAGACAACCGGATGCGCATGCGCCCGAACTTAGGAAAGCCATTGTTTTCGTCGAAGGCGCCGCTCCGTGACATATAGAACAGAATGTCGCCGTTCTCCACCCAAACATTCAATCCGATGTCGCCTCCGCCGCACGGCATCGACTCTCCCGCGTTCTTGCTCTGGTTAGTCCAGACGATGTTATAGGCGCTCAGATCTGGCCGCTGGGCCCAGGCGCTGAAAGCGGCAAGGATGGCTACAAGCAGGCCGGACGAGGTGCGGTTGCGGCTCAGATTCCCCACGCGCGCGCTCGCAAATGCGTGAAGTTGAGCACCTTCACGCTGTCGTGACTAAGGCGGAGATATAGGTCGAGGTCATCTGTCAGCACGCCACAGTTGTGGGCGCGTGCCACTGCCCCGATTGCCGCGTCGACAAGCCCAAGGCCTTCGTAGGGCCGGTCTTCTGCCGCTCGCGTGCTTGACATTTCCGCCTCGTTTAGCAAGGAAATTGTTTCCTTCAGAACGCGTCGCGCCAGCAGCCTTTCTGCGCCTGGGAGATCGGTAAGGTTACTGACTTCTGCCAAGATATGGGCGGCCGTATATCGGGGATCGAATTGCGCAAGGACTCGAACTAACAGATCATAATCGGCAGTCGAATACTGGCGGGTCCTCTTGAACGTCTCGATACGATCGCGGTTTACCGTTCCAACAACGAAGAGCACAAGAAGGTTCGTATCGATCAGGATCCCGGCGCTACCGGCTGAGTCGAGGTTGGGTCCCGCTGGGATCATCGCGTGGCCACTTCACGCAACTTCATGGCAACCAGTTCGCCGGTTTCCACATCGATCAGAAAACGTCTGTACTGCAGGGGGCCCCCTTCGGCAACCGGAGAGAAAAGCGATGGCTGCAGCTTCACATATCGCGGCAGGCTGAGCGTGATGCTCCAGACGTCACGGCCTTTGTAGGAGTCCCGCCCGATCTCCTCCAGATTGAATGAGGCTTGATCGAGCATGTCCGCCGCCTTTTCCTTTGCGATCCGAACAGCCTGTTTCACATCGATCATGTCGCGGCCACTTCTTCTATAGTGGCACGAAGGTTCGCGGGAGTGTTGCAACGTCGTAGTGCGCGAAAGTTGCGTTGAAGCCAAAAGGGCGACTTTCTGGTCGGGACGACCAATGTTCCGAACACCTGAACGTGCCGAATCTGAACACTACGGGCCAAGTCGCCGCCTCCAAAAATGCGGTCGCACCACCATCGCCCCTCGCGATGGGCGGCCGATGCGCTCCAAAAATGAGACCGGCAGGCCGACCATAATCACGCCCACGCCGTAAAATTCATGACGGGTAAAACGGCATCAGTTGACTCGCTGTGTATTGCACAAGCTCCGAACCGGGCCTGACCTGGAAAGCTACAATGCAGCCGGAACCGAACTGCATTATCCAATCCATGCAACCACCGCAAGGCGTGAAGTGATCACGCTCAGCAGCGATTACGATCGCTACGATTCGCCTCCCACCACCAGCGACCATCGACGATATCGCGTTGACCTCCGCGTGGACATCGTGACATCGGAACCGGTGCTCCACATTGCATCCCACGTAGATCTTCCCATCGTCTGCTAACAGAGCACAACCGACCCTCGTCTTGCCGATTACAAACGCACATTCTCGAACGCACCAAGCAGACTTGCCAAGTTCCTCAAGATTAGCCGCAGTTGTCGGTTGAATGCTCATACTCCCTCTTGACATCGAGTGCCTGCTGCTCCAGACGGGATCTATCCTTAGGCGTCGCCGCCGAATCGTAGAGCAAGGTCATCACGCCGAACGCCAGTCGCGCCCAATCGGGCGGCGCCTTCTCCTTCCTGATGAACAGCGAGCGCCGTAGCTGTCCTTGAATTTTTCCGTCCAACGACAACCGATTGATTCGAGTTCGCAGAACAGCGAAGATTCGTTCACGTAGGGTCATCGAACCAAGAGCGGCCATCTCAAGGAGCGACCGGACGGCACCATAACGTACCCAGCGATCCTCATCCGATTCAATCAGGCTCACAAGGAATTCCATGTTTATCGAACTTGGGTGGCTTCCAATAGCGTGGGCGATTCTCCAGCGGACAGTCGGTGAAGCAGTCCTTGAGATATCCAGCAAGCGCGACTGCTGCGCTGTGGAGACCTTGCATCTTTTCAACACATTTGCCACTGTCCAGCCAATAACAGAGTCGGCAGCCGTGATCAGTTCTATTTCGTCAGCGCTCGCCTTTTCATTGGTTCTTTTTGTGAACAGCCGCCGCCACGACATAAACTCGGGAACCTCATAGCGCCTCCCTTCGACGATTTGGAACACCTGCTCCAGGTCTGCGGCCTGAGTGAACTCTCGGTGAATACGGGACGGGAAAAGGCGCAGCGCGTCTTCGGCCTGTTGAGCCGTACCCTTGATGACGTCCCATCGGCGCTCCGCCAGAACAGAGAGGACGATGCACAGCATGTGATCGCTGATCCGCGAACCGGTCTGGGTCGCTTCGGCCACGGAATACGCAGCCGAGTAAGCATTCCAATCATAAAGACAGCGCACGAACAGGTCTGCGGTAGCGGTATCGAGAATCTGTTCAATAGCCATCGCAACAGCGTCGAAGGAGCTCGCCGAGAAGGTTAGTGTATCGAAAGAGTCTCTATTCCACTTCGAAACGTCGCTAACAAGATAGCAGGAGGCAAGATAATCATGATACAAATGATGGCTGAGATAACAGGCGTCTGGCACACCACGTAAGACTCCAGCCGCTTGCATCTTACTAGTAGCTGATTGTCCGGCGACCTCCTGAAATTGCTGTAACGGGAACGTCCGGGATTGATCGTCTCGATAGACCTCAAACGCCGCACGCGCGGTGCGGAGGAATTCACCTTCATCCAATCCGACATGCGAGTCGAAGTACGAACGGATCATCGAAGATTTCGTGAACGAAGGCACAGCAGCAGCACCCGCACCGAGGAACTGGTTCAGAAAGAACGGAACCTCCAACAGTGCCTTCGTCCCTTCGTCGGCCCTCTCCCAAGCCTGAACGCCGGCAGACGATTCAGTCAATACGCGAAGGATTTCCATTCCTGTGAGTGGTTGCACGGATGCAAAGGTCCATCGTTTCCAGTTTCGGAGTTCACGACGAACGATTCGATCACTTAAGACTACAGATGTGCGAATCGCCTTCTGGGCATAGTCGTCAGCGACGGAGATGATTTCCTGCGCAACAGTGGAATTTACCTCGTTTACACCATCTATGAAGACAAGCCTCGATACGGCGGGATCCAGTGCATCAAGAGTGGAAAGGTCCACCTCTGGACGACCGAAGCGCTCAAGAAGCATAGCGAATCGCGAAATCCATCCGCTCTGCAGCGTCTCCCATTCAAGGTAGTGTTCGGCCTGCCAGGACTTCAGGTCTATCAGCACCGGTACGATGTCGCCGATATCGAGCGCACTCCGAATCAGTCGAAGAATTATCGTCGATTTCGCGCCGCCCCCACGGCCGGACAGAAGTACCCTGCCGGCCTTTAGAGCGTTACTGATGATCGTCTCGATCCCGACCACCCGGCTGTACTCTCCCTCAAACAGAGCATCGTAGCCGTCGCTCCACCCAACCTGGAATGTGAATACGGGATCAGGCTCTTTCCGTGTGAGAACAAACTCGCGCGTTTGTGCCGAGAGTCGCCTTTCGATATATGATTGCGTTGCCAGACCGTCCCGTGACTTTATCATTCCGGACCTCCCCGTTAAGTCGCCGCTGCGCCGGGCTGGTTCGCTCCCCGCGCCTCCAGCGAGTCCTCAAACAACATCCGCGTGGCGACGAGACAATCGGTTATTAGCGCCAAGGTAAATGCGGCGGCCGATTCCGCCGCGTACGGTCTCCATCGAACCCTCGTTTCCTGGTTATCTAACTCAGCCGCTTCAGGGTTAACAAGGTCGGAAATCCCCCTGATGATCAAGTATTGCGGGTTGTAAAACATCCCGCCGCGCTGCGCGAAAATCTCGCGGGCAACACCGAACGACTCCATATCGACTGCCAAGGCTTTGTCGTAGTGTTTCAGGATTTTCCGCTGGATCGCGCTGCCAGGGTCGGCCATCAGGGTCTCACCGGCAACAATATTGCCCACAATTGCTTTAGGTGTGCCGGGTTCCGGCCTCTGCGTGCGGACATGATTTATCCAGCGGTGCGCGTGATTCGAGAGCGGCTCGGCGAAGCTCGCGCGCAGGTATGCAGAGGGATGCGCCAGTGGGACAAGCCTGTGCAATATCTTGCCCTTATGCAGTTTCTTAAACTCGCAGTACTCGACGGCATCGGCTATGACCACATCCCCCAGTGCCAACCCGTCACGTCCACCAAAGCCGCCCGCAATCCCAACGAGAAACACGAATGCGGGCTTAAAGTCTTCCATGACATCACCCAGAGCCTGACTCGCGGGGAGGTTTCCGCGATCGGCTGCCTTGCAGACGAGAAAATCAAACTTCATATCGCGAAGATCTTCGGTAGCCGAGACGTAATACGGAGTGCCCGGCAAATTCCGGAGATCACCGAACACGGCCTGGATCGCAGTCCACTCCTCATGAAGTACCGTGAGAACGGCGATTCGGGCTGCGCCGTAGCGACCGCCTAGCTCAATTAACCTTGAGGACACGCTGAACCCTTCCCAACATAGCATGTAGTATCGGCGGAAACCCGGAAGGATCGTTCGTGCGCAGGTCCTTCGTGGATCTGCGGGAGGATCCACGAGGGCCTTCCAAATCTGCAATCAACGCAACCTTCAGGCACTACCCGAACGTCATCGTGCCCCTTCACCCTCCCCCCGCCGGGCACAGGCCCCGGAAAAACTCGCACCGCTTGCAGCGCTCTCCTTCCCGCAGGGGAAACTCCAGAGCGTTCTGCGCCTCCGCCAGTTCCCGCACCACCTGCTCCGGCGAATCCAGCAGCGACGGCGTCAGGTCCACTTCCACCACCTTGTCCGGGCGCAGAAAATGCAGCCACGCGCGGCCAGGCGGGCGGCCTGCTACGCGCTCTACCGCCAGGGCATACAGCCGCAACTGCAACGCATAGTCCCGCGCGCGCAGGTGAGCCTCCATCGCGCTAACCGCATCGGTCTTGTAGTCCACAATCGCCAGCTCTCCGCCTTCTTCGAACCACAGGTCCACCTGCCCTCTCACCACCAGGTCTTCCACCGCCAGCAGAAAATCGAACTCCCGCTCCACGCGCGCGGCCCGCTCCACTCGGCGGCCTAACGCACTTTGCAAAAACACTTTCGCCAGGCGCAGCGCCTCGGGCGCAGCATTCGGCGGCGGCGTCCCCGCCAGCAGCGCGTGCACCTGGGTTCCCAGCTCGCTGGCCGCCAGTTCGCCGCGCGGGCCCGCTTCCGCCCACGCCGGCTCGCGGCCCTGGAATCCCAGGTAGTGCCGCAGGTAATATTCGCGCGGGCAATTGGCGAAGGATGCCAAGGCCGTCACCGTGGCGTTGCCGTCCTGCTGCCCATCCAGACGGGGGCGCGCCAGCAGCTCCACCGGCTTCTCTATCTGCTCGACATGCGCCCGCACGGCCAGTTCCGGGGCCTGCGCCGCCACCTGCACCCGCACCTTCCACAGCTTCCCGCCCGGAGCCTCGAAGCCGACAACTTCGTCGCGGCAGGTCTCGGTATCAAGCTGCAACGCGTTCGTCAAATCGCCCGCCCAATTCTGCAGCTTCTTCCCGGAGATCCCGGAAAAGCTCAGCGCTAAATGCTGCTCGGCGCGCGTCATGGCGACATAGAACAACCGGCTGCTCTCCTCCTTTTCGCGCCGCTTGCGCTCCTCGTGGATAGCGTGGCCGTAGACGTCGTTCTTGTCCTCGGTCTCGGCCGGGTTGCGCCAGCGCGCGCCCAATCCATAGCGGGGCGAAAACGCCACCACCGGCGTGCCCGTGTCGATCCCCTTGTGCAGCGCCGCCACGAACACCACCGGGAACTCCAGCCCCTTGGCCGCGTGTACGGTCATGATTTTCACCGCGTTCACGGCGTCCTCGGGCGGCGCATCGGCCTCGGGACGGTCGGATTCACGCACCTGTTCCAGTTCCTCCACAAACCCGTCCAGCGTCACGCGCGCCGAAGCCTCACGCGCCTGCGCCAGAAACTTGTCCAGGTTGGCCGTTCCCCGCGCGCCTGATTCCGGCCGGTACCCGCACTCGTCGACGGCCGCCAGCAGCAGCCGGTCGAACGAAACGTACTCGCGCCGCACGCGCCATTCGCGCAGCCGGTCGCGGAAGCGGGTCAGCCGCTCGGCGTCAGCCGGGTCCATCTGCGCCGCCTGCGCGCCATCCAGGCCCATCAGGGTCGCGCCCAGATTCTCTCCCATGTTTTTCAGCCACAGCAGCGCCTCGTCGGAAGCGCCCACCAGCGGCGACCGCAACACCGCCGCCACGCTCACCTCGTCGCGCGGATTGGCGATCGCTCGCAGAAGCTGCGTCAGGTCGTTCACCTCGCGGTTTTCGTAAAAGCCCTTTCCGCGGATCGCCAGGTACGGAATGCCGGCCGCCTCGAAGGCCGCGCAAAAATCCGCCAGCACTTCGGTGTTGCGCAGCAGCACCGCTACATCCTGGAAGCGGAACTCCCGGCCCTCGCCCGCCAGCTCCGGAATGCGATGCGCCACCCACTCCGCCTCCAGGCTTTCATCGCCCATCGCGCGCAGCAACTCTACCGCCACCGGCCGCTCCGTGTCGAACTTCCGCTGGGCCACCAGGCTGCGGTCTTCGATTCCGTTCGCGCCGGTCAGAATGGTCTCGACCGCGCTCAGAATCTCCGGCCGGCTGCGGAAATTCTCGATCAGCTCCACCGGGTGCCCGCCAGCCTTCACTTCGTCGCGATATGTGCGGAAGCCCTCCGGCTCCGCGTGGCGGAAGCCGAAAATCGATTGGTTGATGTCGCCCACCGCATAAAAGCAGCCGGGGCGCCGCACCAGCCCGAGCAGCCTGGCCTGTTGTCCGTTGGTGTCCTGATATTCGTCCATCAGGATCTGGTCGAACTGGCCGCGGATCCGCTCGCGCGTCTGGCTGTGCTCTTCCAGCAGGCGGACCGTGAACTCCTCCAGGTCGGCGAAATCCAGCGCGCCGGCCTGGCGTTTGCGCTCCCGGTAGAGCCGGTCGAAGCGCGCCAATACATCCAGCAGAAGTTGCCGCTCCGGAGCGTAATACTCGGTGAGGAAAGAGTATTTGGCCTCCTCAATCTTCTCCTTCATGCGCCTCAGCAGGTCGTAGGCGTGGTTGCCTTTCTTGCACTTGTTCAGATTGCAGGCCCACTGTTCTATTGCGCAGAGCGCTTCGCGCGGCCCCGAAGCTTCCACAATCCGCGCCGCGCCCTCCAGCGCCGCTTCGTACTGCTGCTTCTGCTGGTAGGTCCAGGCGGTGAGCGGCTCATGCCGTAGCTCGCCCAGCATCCCGAAGATCTCCTGCGCCGTGACCCCCGCCGGCGGCGGCATCGCGCCCAGATCCTCCACCCGCTTGCCCGCCCCGCGCATGGCGTCGTACGCCGCCAGCACCGCCTCTTCGAATTTCGACGAGCACAGCCCGCGAATCAGCCGCCGCACCGCCGCCGGCCGCTCGGCAAACTCTGCATCGATCGCGTCCGCCATCGACGCCTGCTGCATGCGCCACGATTCGTTGGCGTCGGCGATGCGGAACTTCGGGTCCACCCCCGCGAACACGGCGTTCTCCTTCAAGAGGCGCATGCAGAATCCGTGTACCGTGGATACCCAGGCCCGCTCCATTTGCGCGCGCAGCCCCGCATCTTCCCGAAAGGCATCGGCCAGCTTTTCGCGCATGTTGGCGGCCGCCTTCTCGGTGAAAGTGATCGCCAGAATGCGCAGAGGGTCCATGCCCGCAGCCACCAGTTTCCGGAAGTATTCCACCAGCACGGTGGTCTTGCCCGAGCCCGGACCGGCCACCACGCACGCGTCCAAATGGCTTTTGGAAACGTCCGTGGCTCGCTTTTGCGCGGCCGTGAAGATGACTTCTTTCTTCATGCCCCCTCTGCCGCCGTCACCACCCCGCGCACTTCCACGCGGCAAACATTCCTGGCGTCGCAGAACCGGCAGTGGTCCAGGTTGGCGGGCGCCACTTCCACGCGCCCCGCGCGGATCTCCTCCACAATGCGCAGCGCCCGTTGCTCGGTCTCCGCGACCCAATTGGGCGGCAGCGGATCGCTCTCCATCATGGCCGGCTCGCTCCATCCCACGTATTCGATTCCGCCCTTCAGCCCGATGTAGAACATGCCCGAGGGCTTCACTCCGAAATAGCGTTCGGCGGCCATCAGGTAAAGCGGCGCCTGCAGAAGGTTCTCGTCCTTCAGCTTCTTCTTGGTGTTCTCGGCGCGGCTGTACTTGTAATCGATCACGAAGGCCCGTCCATCGGCGGCTTCATCCAGCCGGTCGATTTTCCCGGCCAGCAGCCAATCCCCCAGCGGAATCTCGAACTTCTCCTCCACCCGCGACCGGAATTCCGCGCGCGGCCATTCGTCGTGGTCGATGAAGGCGCGCAGGTGGTCCAGCATGTCGTTGCGCGTGCGCTCCGTCTGAAAGCTCAGCGGAATCCGTTTCTTCTCGCGGTGCCCGGCGAAGATGCGATCGAACAGCGGCTCCAGTTCCTCCCGCTCGCGGAACCATTCGGCCAGCACCTGATGTACGATTTCGCCCTGCGTCAGGAAATCCAAGCGCTTCTCCGGACCGGGCGGCGGAGGCTTCAAATGCAGCGTGCGCCCCGCGAAGTGCTGAAATGGGCACTGCAAAAACGATTCGAGCCGGGTGGGCGAAAGCTTCGCCGTGCGCTGGCGCAGAAACTCCCTTAGTGGCTCAGGCATACCCCCTGGTGCCTTTGCCCCCCTGCCAACCTCCTCAACCGGCCAGTGGGGCAGGGTGCCCCCTGGGCCCTTCCGCCTGCCAACCTCCTCCACCAATTGTCCTAGCGCCGGCCGCACGGCGCGCGCCGCCTCTTCCGGTTCGGCCCAGTCGTCCAGAAACAGCGAGCGCACATTGCGGTCTCCCCGCGCATCGAATTCCGGATAGGAAACCGTCACCAGCAGAGTCGCGCGGCTCACCGCCGAGTCGAACAGGGCCCGCTCCTCGCGCTCGAAATCGGCGGCCGTGCGCACGCGAATGCCCGCCGCATTCAACTGCCGCCGCGCCTCGTCCGGAAAAAACACATCCTGCGGCTGGAACTGCGGGAACCCCTTCTGCACCATCCCGCATACAAACACCACCGGCAGCACCCATTGCCGCGCCTCAGGGGCGCTCAGCACGTGGACCACGTTGTGCCGTCCATCCTCCAGCCGCAGCGGTTTCAGCCGGAGCACCGATTTCACCGCCCGCCAGAACGCCTCCAGCGGAATCGCGCGGTCGGCGTCGAGCGCCGCGCCTGCCTCTTCCAGCGCCTGGTCGAACAAATCTAGCACCTCCGCCTGGCTGCGCCATACCAGAGCCATCGCGTGCGAATCCGCGTGGCCTGCGTGGCCCGTATCCAGGTGGAACAGCCCTCGCAGCAATCGCAGGCGCGCCTCCCATTCTTTCGGAGCCAGCGCCAGCCCGCGCCAGTCCTCCAGCGCCTGCAGCGCATCGATCTCCCGCAGCAGACTTCGCTCGCCGCCCGCCAGAGCCCTGAGCGCTTCCAGTCCGCGGTTCGGCACTTGCTTGCGCACCTCGAAATCCATGCGGTCGAGAGCGTTCGAATCGGCCAACTGCGCGCCCAGCCGCAGCACTGCTAACGTCTGCGCGTGGTCCCAGCCGCCCAGAAGCGCATCCACCGCGCCCGTCAGGAACCGCGTCACCGCGTGCTCCTCCAGGTTCTGGTCGAAGTAAAACCGCGCCGGGATGCCGAACCGTTCCAGCGTGGAGCGCAACAACGGCACATACGTGTCCGCCGCCCGCACCACGATGCCCATTTCGCGGAACGGACGCCCCGCCGCGGCCTGCTCCAGAATGCGCCGCGCAATCTCTTCGGCCTCGCGCTCGATCGACGGCGCGCGCATCACCTTACGCGCCGGCGCCGGCCGCGAGCGCACCAGCCGCTCCTCGCGGAAGCCCATCGCCAGCAGGCGCGGCTCGGCCGATTCGAACGTCAGGGTGACCTCGGCGTGCCGCCCCAGCGCCCCGATGATCTGCAATTCCGGCTCCGGCAGCGCGTGAAATCCGTCCAGCCACACCGCCCCGATACCGCCCGCGCCTTCCGCCGCGATGCGCGCCGCCGCCCGTTCCAAGCGCTGCGCCCGCAACGCCAGGCCGCGGCGTTCCAGTTCGCGATCGGTGGCCTCATACACGGCCAGAAAAGCTGCGCCCAGCGGCGTATCCGGCAACGAGCCGCCGAGGCGCGCGGCATCGCATCCCGCCGCTGAGAGCTCCTTGATCGCGCTCGCCAGTGAAGCGCAAAACCCCGGCAACAGCACAACCTTGGCAAACTCCGGACGCGCCACCCGCCGCGCCACCTCTTCCACGATCAGGTAGAGCACCGGCTCGGGCGCCTCCGGAATCTCGCCGGCCCACTCTTTGACGAATCCGTGGAGCGTCTGGATCATCCGCGCCCGGAACACCAGCCCCTCGCGCGCCAGCCGGTTCCGCAGGTGCTGCGCCATGGTGGCAGTGGGCGTAAGCAGACGAGCGCCCTGCTCCCCCGCGCGAATCGCCTCGCGCACCCGTTCCAGACAGAACGCGGTCTTTCCGGATCCCGCGGGCCCCGTCAGCAATCGCATTTCATCTCAGTGTAACGCAGGCAAAGAAAAAGCGAAATGTGGGGAAATAATCTACACAATCTCCTGTTTCACGTGAAACAAACCTGTTTCACGTGAAACAACCGAGCGGCCGGCCCGCAGCTCATCGTTCCCACTTCCCCCATCCGATGAGTCAAGTTTCTCGCCGCGGAGGTGAGGGACCAGGCCAGGGCGGCCTAGTCAATGACGGAAGTAAACGTGAGCCGTGCAAGCCCTTTTGAATCAGCGGCGGCAGCGGCGGCAGCGGCGGCAGGAACATTTACTTATCAGGTGCGGAAGGGGTACCCTCCGGGCACGGAGCAAGCGCGGAGAAAACCTGAAGGTAGGGATCAGCCCCAACATCTTCGTCTCCTCCGCGTTCCCTCTGCGTCTCGCGGTGATAGCACACTCACGGGCCTGAGGTAACGCCTCGCTGGGCTAGGCGCCCATGGCGAGCGCGGACTTCATCGGCTGGCGGAAGTATCGCGGGGCGTGGAACGGCTGGAAGCGGTAGCCGATGCCAAAGATCGTTTCGATGTACTGATCCGCATAGGCTCCCAGCTTCTTGCGCAGCCGGCGCACGTGGACGTCCAGCGTGCGGGTACGAATTTCCGCGCCGTAGCCCCAGATCCGCTGCAACAAAACGTCGCGCGGGATGATCTGGCCGGCATGCTGCACCAGCAGCGCCAACAGGTCGTATTCCTTGCGGGTCAAAACCATACGCGTGGAGTCCAATTCCGCGGATTGGCGATCGAAATCGATCGCCAGGTGTTCATCGCGATACGCCGGTACAGAATTGGAAGCCGGAAGCAATCCCATAACCCCTCCTCAACTAATGCAGGTCTTAAGGTAATGCTACGGGGGAGTTTACAAAAGGTCATGGCGAACTTGTAAAAAGATTGTAAAAAGTGGCGGGAAGATCTTGCTTATTCGATGAGAAATTGCGCGTCGAGTCTACGCGGTTGGGCGCTTTCTCATGGGCGGCCAGCCAGCTCTCAATCCTTAGCTTCCGCTGGATGGCTCTCTCGAGCGCCACGCGAAACCTGTCGCCATTGGCTGAATCCCCGACCAGCCTGGAGTATTGTTCAATCAACTGGCGGTCTGAACAATCGTGTGGGATCGCACCAAGCCTGGCTGGCCGGCCGGCTTTCGCTAGAATGCTTGAATGCTCTCTCGACGCGAGTCGCGTATTCTGATCCTGCTGGTGATCTCCGGCTTCCTGAACTACGTGGACCGCGCCAACCTTTCGGTAGGCCTCACCAACATCCAGAGCGAGCTGCATCTTTCGCCGTACCAACTGGGCCTGTTGCAATCGGCGTTTTTCTGGACTTACGCCGCCTTCCAGCTTTTCGGCATGGCCGGGTGGCTGGTGGACCGGTTCAACGTCTGCTGGGTGCTGGCGGCGGGCTTCTTCCTGTGGTCGGGAGCCACCGCGGTGACCGGCCTGGCGCACGTCTTCGGGTTGATCTTCGCCCTGCGCCTGGTGCTCGGGATGGGCGAGAGCGTGGCCTACCCTTCTTACTCGCGCATCCTGGCCAACAACTTCCCGGAACACCACCGCGGCCTCGCCAACGCTCTGATCGATGCGGGGACCAAGGCCGGCCCCGCGCTGGGCACCCTTCTGGGCGGTCTGCTGATCGCCGATTTCGGCTGGCGGCCGTTTTTCCTCCTGCTCGGGCTGGCCAGCCTGTTGTGGCTGGGGCCTTGGATTCTGTGGATGCCGCGCGCCAAGGGAGTGGCCGCGCCCGAAGATCCGGCCGCCATGCCCGCGACCACCGCCATCCTGCGCCAGCGCCCCATGTGGTTCACTTCGCTGGGGCTGTTCTGCTCGAATTACTTCTGGTATTTTCTGATCACCTGGCTGCCTTACTATCTGGAAGAGGAGCGGCACTTTGCCAAGCATAAGATGGCCGTGTACGGCTCGCTGTCGTTCCTGGCGGTGGCCCTTTCCAGTGTGTTCTCCGGCTGGCTTTCGGACCATTTGATCGCCCGCGGCGGGACGCCCACGCGAGTGCGCAAGACTTTCGCGGGCGTGGGGCTGATCCTCTCCACCATCATTCTGCCAGTGGCTCTGGTGCACAGTGCCGAACTGGCCATGGGGCTGTTGATGCTGGCCTGCCTTTCCTTCGGCGTGTACACTTCGAATGTCTATGCCATTACCCAGACGCTGGCCGGGCCGCGCGCCGCCGGCAAATGGACGGGCCTGCAAAACGGCATGGGCAACCTGGCCGGCGTAGCGGCTCCGTGGCTGACCGGGTGGGTGGTACAGAGGACCGGCGAGTTCTACCTGGCCTTCCTGCTAGCCGCCGCCATCGTGCTGGCCAGCGCGGCGTGCTTTGTCTTCGGGGTGCAGAGGGTGGAACGGGTGAAGTTCGCGTCGGGGGAACGAGAAGCTTGACGCAGAGGCGCGGAGACGCCGGGAAAAACGCGGAGAAGACTCAAGATTGTGTTCTCCGCGTTCGCGATCTACGCGCCGGCCCGATTCGCTTCAACCCGCGAAAGGGAGTAGACGGTGATCTCCGGCGGCGCGCCGATGCGGATCGGAATGAAGATGGTGCCGATGCCGCGATTGACGTACAGTTGACCACCCGGCTTGTGGAACCAACCCGCCACATACGGCGTCACCAGGCGGCTGGGAGCGATCTCGGGACTGATGAATTCGAGGGCGGCCTGTCCGCCGTGCGTGTGTCCGGCCAGGCTGAGATCGATCCCGAGCTCGGCCGCGCGGTCGAACGTATCGGGATTGTGGCTGAGCAGAACGTTGACACGATCGCGGTCGACGAGGCCCTCGATGTTTCCCAGAAGGTGCTTCACCGCAGGGGACGGCCCAAAGGGCCGGGGACTCTGGAAATCCACTCCGATCAGGTTCAAGGATTCGCCTTGAGCGGCGATGGGCACATTGGCTCCGCGGAGAATCTGTACGCCCGCCTGCCGGAACAACTCGGTAATCGAATCCTCGACTCGCGTCCAGGCTTCGTGGTTGCCCAGACAGCCGTAAACGCCGAAAGGCGCGCGCAGGCCGCGGAATGCGTCGACGACGGCATCCTGGTTACCGGGGTCGAAGGTGACGAAGTCGCCGGTGAGGACGATCATCTCGGCCTTTTGCGCGTTGGCGATGGCGGCGTACTTGCGGATTTCCTCGGCGGGCATGAACGGGCCGATATGAATGTCGGAGAGTTGGCAGATGCGAAACCCCTCGAAGGCGCGCGGGAGGCGCGGCAAGCGGATGGTCTGTGGCGTGATCTGGAGGTTGAGCCGCCCGTAAAGCAGGCCGTATGCTCCGGCCACGAAAGGCGCGGCGGAGGCCACCGCGGCGGTTCGTTCCAGAAATACCCGCCGCGCCGGCGAGTGGATCTCCGGGCCTGGCGCCCGCCGCCTGGCGGCCAGCCAGTGCGCGCACCCAACGATTCCCTGCGGGATGGCGAACAGGATCACCACCAGAAACGCGAACAGCGAACTGGCGGCCCACCAAAGAAACGGCGCGGCCGCGAGCGCGTCGAAGAGCGTCAAATGGACGGGCGTTTCGCGCTCGCGCCAGGCCCCCAGGTTGAACTGATACAGAACCAGGTAGGCCGCCAGAACCACCCCGCACACGGCCCACCGCAGGCTGCGCGAACGGATATGCGCGGCGGCGAATGCATAGCCGCGCCATGCCCAATAGAGCTGGCTAACTCCAAGGATGAGCAGAACGATTGAGAAGATCGACATCGCGGGGAGTGCGGCCCTGAGTGCGGCCCTGATTCCATTGTGCGGTTGCCCCGCGCGATTTGGCAACCCGCCGCCTCTCAAGGTAGACTGCAATCGGGAGGCTCCCCTATGTCAATCCGGCCCATCAAACGGCTCGTCCGGTCCAAGCCAACGCTCGAAGGCGCGGGCGTGCATCTCCGCCGCGCGTTCGGCTTCGGCAGCACTTCCGAATTCGACCCGTTCCTGCTTCTCGACGACTTCCGCAACGACGTCCCGGAGGACTATCTGGCGGGCTTTCCGTGGCACCCCCACCGCGGAATCGAGACCATCACCTATGTCCTCGCCGGAACCGTGGAGCACGGCGATAGCATGGGGAATCACGGCGCCATTGCGGCCGGCGATGTCCAGTGGATGACCGCCGGCAGCGGCATCATTCACCAGGAGATGCCCAAAGGGGACGCCGCGGGACGCATGCACGGGTTCCAGTTATGGGCCAATCTTCCGGCGGCGCTCAAGATGACGGCGCCGCGCTACCAGGAAGTCAAAGCCCCCGATATCCCCGAGATTCAGGACGACGACGGCGCCACGGTTCGCGTGGTCTGCGGCAGCTTCTGGGGGACCAAAGGCCCGGTGGACGGCATCGCCGCCGACCCGGTGTACCTGGACGTCTCGGTGGCTCCCGGCCGGCGCAAGACGCTTCCGGTGGAAACCACGCGCCACGCCTTCGCCTACGTTTTCGGGGGAGCCGGCAAGTTCTGCAATGCCTCCGGTCCGCTGGCCGTGCCGACCGAATCCGTGGGATGGTTGGACACCACGCCGCCCACCGAGGCGGACAACCGCTCGCTGGTGCTCTTCGACCGGGGCGACGAGGTCACCGTCCAGGCCGGCGAAGACGGCATCCGTTTCCTGCTGGTCTCGGGAAAGCCCCTGGAGGAGCCGGTGGCCTGGTACGGCCCCATCGTGATGAACACGCAGTCCGAGCTGCGCCAGGCGTTCCTGGAACTGGAGAAGGGGACGTTTTTGAAGTCCGAGGGGCGGGGCTGAACGGTCCAACGGGCAAACGTTAGCGGTATCATTGGAGAAGAAAACGTATTAACGACGATCGAAATGCCTCAGCGACGAAGGGCGATCTCCCGGATCTTCGAGCTGAAATGAGGGCGATGGAAAGACGTCTGCTGGCGGCGCTCGGCGAATATAAAGCCGGGCTTCTCAAAGCTTTCTATGGCGCTACCGCGTTGAACGAGCAACGGCTCAGCCAGTTGAAGGGGACGCCGGAACGGGACCCATGGGGCAAGCTGTAGCGTGCCCGCTCTCCGCCGATAGAAGCGGTTCCGGACATGGTGTTCGATTTGGGGAACCGGGGCCGAGGCAACGGGCCCGGTGTACGCTCGTCCCTCAATGCGTCATTGAGTACAGGATGTAATTCACTCCCAGCCGGATCGCCAGATCGGAAAATCGCTCGGGGTAGTAAGGATCGTCGGCAAACTCCCAGGCGTCGCCTACATCCGAGTTATAAGTGATCGCAACCATGATCCGGCCGCTGTCGTCGTAGATGCCCCGCCAATGGGCGCCCAGTGCGCTCGGCCCGTTGTTCGACTTATAACCAGGGCGTAAGTGGGCCTGGCCGGGAAGCTGGTACCGCTGGTTCAAATCGTAGACGATGTGAAAGATCGCGTCGTCGTCCGGTATCTCGACAATCGGCCGGTCGGGAAAAACCTTCTTGATGCGCGACTCGAATTCGTACCACTCGTCGGTGCCGTGGAAATCGTCGGCCATGAAGAAGCCGCCGCGCAGCAGATACTCGCGCAGCGCCTGCCCCTGCCGATCCGTCAGGCCCCACTCGCCCACCTGCACCGCGTAGAGCCACGGCCAGTCGTACTGGTCTCCTTCGTCCAGGTTGACGATCTGCTCCGCGGAGCGGACGTGCAGCCGGGTCAGGCGGCGCACGGCCAGTGAGAAGTGCCGGTCGGCGCGGGGGAAATCCTGGCTCCACAGGGAAATGCCGGTGTGCCAGTCCAGGTCGCGGCCCTCATAGCCGTTCAGCGGGCCGGGGGGAAACATCAGGCGGGCGAAGGCGAACTCGGTCTTCTCCTGGAAATCCGGCGGCAGGGGAATCTGGCCCAGGCGGTACTCGATTCCAGGGAGTTCGCGGAAGGGGCGCTGGAAGGCATACAAAATCCCCAGGCAGCAGAGGCCGCATCCGATTCCCCGCAACGCCTTCGGCAATCCCATCCCTCCTGTCTGTCCCGTTCCGTGTGCCCTACTTTGAGGATATCATCGCGCCGCCTGAGCGCCAGCGGGCCCTCAGAGGCTGTGAGGAAATCGGGTAGTGGGCTACTTTCAGTTTCCGGAGATGCGCTCTGCCTCTAAAAGCACACACTCAACCTGTTGGAGAATTCTTCGGAGTTCGTCGGCTTCGACATGGAACGGACCGCAAGCGGGGCAAATGAGCGTGGGATTCATTTCACGCAGTCGGGCGATTGTCTCCTTGAACACCTCCTCGCACTTTGGGCACTGAATCGAGACTTTCATGTTGCGATTTAGGGTGTTCATGAGGTGCATTTTATCACCCTCTTCCCCTCCAAAAACGAAAAGGCCCTGGAGTTTCAACCCCAGGGCCAGCGGATTCTGTAGGGCCTTGAAGCGGCGTAGGACCTATGCTGCTCTTCCCCCCTCCTGTTCGTAGGCTCCCCACGCGTTCACTAGGTCCATCACATCCCACAGGCGCGGCGTCACACCAGCGGCCATCGCGGGCGTTGTGCGTAGCGTGCGGTTGATCTTGATAAAGTTGTAGGCGAAATAACCAAGCGCCACGGCAGCGGCGTGGTTTTCGAGTTTTTTGCTGAAAGCGTTTGTGAGCCGAGTAAACCGGCGAACCGTCATACGAACAGAAAGATTATGCCGCTCGATATAGCTGGTGCTGATATGGGCCGGGTCGGGATCGCCGGTAACCATATGCTTCTCGTAACTCAGGCAAATAGCCGGGCTATACCGCTTCTCACCTTCGGGGTCGATGCCGTAAACCTTCACTAGCTAGTTTCTGTCGCGAAACGGGTGGAGATCAACTTATTGAGACATGGTCTATAGGCAAGCTACCGCCAAGTGGTTTTATCGATAATTTTAAAACGACAATTAGGACGTGTCAAGCTCTTCCAAACATTATTTATTGAGGTTGTTTTTCGCCCTGATTGGCCGGAATTCCGACCGAACGTGCCGCGAAGGACGTAAATGCGCCATCACGGGCACACATGGAACGTACCCCGCTCCAGCTCAACATATTATGAGTAGCGGCAGGACTTAGGCGGCCACTTGCCGGCGGACTGGCTTCCTATCCTTCAATAATGTGGCGATCCGCATCAGGTTGTTGGTCAGCACCGCCGCCCCCACCAACACCTCGAACCGCTCGCGGCC
>JBKQPR010000071.1:0-48333 GCA_052144935.1 Bryobacteraceae bacterium | reverse complement strand
GACGCGCGCCCACGAGGGGGGTGCTTGGGGCTGAATCTTCATGCTCGCGCCTTGGGCAAGCAAACCGCGAGCCTGATTCTCATGACCAAAACCAACCGCGGGCGCTCTATGGCGGTCCGGCATTCTGCAACAGATGATAAATGTCGCGCTGGAGTTGTTTGATCTTGGGCAGGAGTTTAGCCTGCGCAGCCTCTTCCAGTTCCAGCAGGAGCACGGCGAACTCAGCCAGCGATAGTAGGCAGAAGCGTTGCTGATAATAGACCGCGACCAGTTCCAGGCGCACGCGCTGGGCAGCCAGGAAGGCGTTGGCCCAGGCGAACTCCTGGCCCTGCTCGTCGAGCAAGCGATAGGGGGATGCGCTTTCGAAGCCCCGTGCCCCGGAGCTGCGAGACCGGGTCGGGCGATCTGCAATTCTCCTGCGGGGTTTGGGTCGGTTCGAGCAATTCGGCGAACACAAATATCGTGGGCAACTATTATGAGACCGGGGTTCGAGCATCACCCCACCAGCGATTACGGGCGCTTCGTCGGCCTCCGATCCATTCGCCAGCCTGCATCCGCCCCGAATCCCGCAATGCTATCCAAGGATAATTAACAAAAGTCAGCCAATGAGAGCTTTACGGCAGTAATGAGCCGCACGTAGCATAACGGTATGAGAAACCTCCTTCATCATCTTCTAATCGACGATTCCGGGCAAGACCTGATCGAATACACGCTACTGATGGCTTTCGTGGCATTGGCATCGGCGGCGCTCTTTGTGGGGTCCGGTGGCAGTATCGCGGGCATTTGGAGCACCTCCAACAGCCAGTTAGTCGCTGCCAACACCTCCGCGTCCTGAAATTGGGACTCCAATGGATGGGGCGGGCATTTGTCCGCTGCCGGAATCGCCCTCAGCGGGTCCACCCGAACCCTCGGCACAATATGACCCCCCTATAAGAGTGGTGCGGCGCGCGCAGGGTCTGCCACCAGATGTACAGAAAGACGAGATTCGTAAAGATCATGAGGATGTCGCCCGGCAGAACGGCAGCCCGCGAGAGGTTGCGCAGCGACTCTCCGATGGCCTCGCCGCTAAACATGATCCCCAGGCCGCCGCTGAGTATCAGACGCGGGAATCCTTCTGGCGCCTGGCGATCGACATGGCCCACAGCGCCATGTCGAGGATGGCGGAGCCAAAGTTGAGGTCGCGCGCCCAAGGAGTCATCCACTCACCTGTCTGAGCTGGTGGCCTGCCAAACCAAGCCCAGTACGACGGCAAGAACCAGCACTTGCAGAATGATCTCGTCAAGCCAATACCAGTAAACAAAGCGCGAGCCAATGTGTAGATCGTGCGTGTGGTTATAAGCCAAGGCCAACGGCATCTCGACGACGGTGGCGAGGAACAACGCGATGACGTAGGCAAAGACCGCGGGAAACTGGCGATAGCCGCGGTGCAGCAGAGTGGCGATCACGAGCCACTCAAGGGGAAGACCGACCAGATACCCGGCGATCGTACAGCCCACTCCGGACGCGCGCTCGATTATACCATCGGAGGTATGATCGGCCCTTCCGCGCAATATTCCTTTAAATCAAGGGCCCATCAGACCCATCAGGAAGTAACCGGTGCAATCGCACGGTTGTTCCGGAACAGGCCCTTGGCTGGGCGGAATGATTATCGTGCCCGCGCCCAACGCGCCCCTGAGCGGGCTGCATCTGCTCACGGCTTCCTCGTGCCGCAGCCGCCTATAGCCCTCCAACCCCCTAATGACGCAGCCTGACTTCAGCCGCCTCGGCGCCCTTGATGGCCGAAACCAGCCACCCGAACCGCCGTAGCCTTTGTCCTCGTTGCGCTCTTTGCCCCTCCTGGGAAACACGTAGCCCCACAGCCGGATTCCGCCTGGCGGCGCGGCATAGGCCTTCGAGCCTATGCCGCGTCAAGCCAGAAGCGTGCGCGGGACGCCTGAAGCTCTTATCGGCCATCGGTGGGTTTTCGATATACTTTGCTTCGTGAGGTGCGGGTGTCCGCTGGGCCTGGCGGGCAAGCTTCGACGGAATCGGGGCCGACGGCGCCGGTGACGGTGATGGCACTGAAGAGAGGAGATGGCGGCAAATGAAA
The DNA here is from genome assembly GCA_052144935.1 of Bryobacteraceae bacterium. GTDB lineage: Bacteria > Acidobacteriota > Terriglobia > Bryobacterales > Bryobacteraceae > JOPF133. Next base: position 46,244 of record JBKQPR010000071.1, on the reverse strand, counting down.
CTGGTATTCACTGCGGTTTTGATCCTGGCGCAGGCGGGTGGCGGCTTGCTGACGGCCGAAGCGCGTGGCGAGGAGCACTGGGTGGTCACTTGGGCCACGGCCGAGCTGTTGGCGCGCCCGCCCGCTCCGCCAGCGGGGGGCCCTCTGGGCCCCGCGGCGCCTCCAGCACAAGCGGCGGCGCAACCGGCCAACCCACCGCGTCCGGGCCCAGGGGGCACCCCAGGGGGCACCCCTGTGGGCGCGCGCGGATTCCACGACCAAACGGCGCGCATGATGGTGCGGGCCAGCATCGGCGGGCGGCGTTTGCGGGTGAAGCTGGAGAACGCCTTCGGCAGCGCGCCGGTCGATATCGGCGCGGCGCACATCGCCCTGCGCGGCAAGGACTCGGCGATTGTGGAGGGCTCCGACCGAGCCCTGGCCTTTGACGGCAAGCCGGGCTGCACCCTGGGACCGGGAGTCGTGCTGCTGAGCGATCCGGTGGATCTGCCCGTCGAGCCGCTGGCGGATCTGGCGGTGAGCCTCTACTTCCCCGGCGACACGGGGGCGCCCACCAATCATGCGACGGCCTTGCATACCACCTACGTGAAGGAGGGCAACGCCACCGATGCCGCCGCCATCGCCGATGCGGCGACCACACAATCTTATTACTGGTTGGCCGGGATTGACGTAGAAGCGCCCGCCGCCGCCGGCGCCATCGTCGCCTTTGGCGATTCCATTACCGACGGGGCCCGCTCCACCAGCGAGACCAATCACAGTTGGCCGGCGCTGCTGGCGGCCCGCCTGGCGGCCAAAAAGGAGACCGCCCATATCGGGGTGGCCAACCAGGGGATCGGCGGCAACCGTGTGCTGCGGGATGGCACCGGCGCGAGCGCCCTGGCCCGCCTGGATCGCGACGTCTTTAGCCAATCGGGCGTGAAGTGGCTGATGGTGCTGGAAGGCATCAACGACATCGGGCACGCGGCCACTACGCCGAGCGAGAACGTCACTGCGGAGGATCTGATCGCGGCGCATCGCCAGATCGTCGAGCAGGCCCATGCGCACGGCATCCGGGTGATCGGTTGCACCCTGACGCCCTACGAAGGCGCGACCTATTCGCGGGAAACTGGCGAAGCCGTGCGCGAGGCGCTGAATACCTGGATCCGCACGGGCGGCGCCTACGACGCCGTGGTGGATTTCGAAGCCGCCACCAGGGACGCCCAAAATCCCAAGCGCATCCGCTCCGAGTTCGACCCCGGCGATCACCTCCACCCCAACGACGCAGGCTACCAAGCCATGGCAGACTCGGTGGATCTGAGCATTTTCACGGGCAAGCCCAAAGCGCAGGTGAAACGGTAGCCCATAGAGCAGTAGATATAAGACTCCCAGTACAGTACCGTGCCGATACTTCCATTGTGAGATATATACGTCATAGATCAGACTACCTTGGCGATGATCCGGATGAGAATTAGATCATGGACCGGTGCTGAATGGGACGGCGTCCTGCTCTGGTCGCGCGGTCTGAAGATGCGAATTGCCGTTTCCGGCTATGAGGACGCCGCGGAATTCCGGTGCCGTGGCGGCCAATGGTTCGCGGAGAACGGCGATGCGGTGCAAATCGACATCCACGCCATTGCCGCGGAACCGCACGGCCTTTGTGCGCCGTCATTGGGCGACGGAGGGGGCGATGCCGGATCCCTTTGCTCCGATGCTCCCGCATGGCTGAATTGAGAGCCGCCGGCCCACGCGGCCCGCGCCCACCCCCCTGGCCCGCCGGCCGACATCCCCTGTCGGCCCACACCGCCCCCATTGGCCCACGCGGCACACACAGCCCCCACACAGCCTACACCCCCCGCCGGACCGCACGGGCCCCCCGGGCCGCCGCCCACCTGACACGCCCCGCCCCACACACGCCCCACACGGCCCACGCTGGTCCCACACGGCCCACACCCCGGTTGACCCCACCGCCCCACACACGCCCCACACGGCCCCCGCCGGCCCCCACGGCCCACACGGCCCCCGCCGGCCCCCACGGCCCACACCCCCGGTTGACCCCACCGCTCCACACACGCCCCACACGGCCCACGCCGGCCCCCACGGCCCACATCCCGGGTTGACCCCACCGCCCCCCACCGGCCGGGCGGCCGGGGCGGCGGAATCGGGCATGGTTCTATACTGTGAGGGGTTGCGCCCGGCCATGTCCACCATCCTCGAAATCCGCGGACTGTCCTGTTCCCTGGGCGCGCGCCCGGTGCTCCGCGCGGTTTCCCTTACCATCGGAGAGGGCGAAACCGTCGTCCTGCTGGGCCGCAGCGGATCGGGAAAGACCACCCTGCTGAAAGCCGTCCTTGGACTGGTGGGGGCGACCGGCGGCGAAATCCTCTTCCAGGAGAAGCCCGCCACGCAGTGGCCGCCCATTGAGCTGCGCCGCCGGATGGGCTACGTGGTGCAGGATTCCGGTCTGTTTCCGCACTGGACCGTGGAACGCAACATCGCGCTGCCGCCGCTGCTCGCGGGCTGGGAACCGGCCGCCATCGCCGAGCGCGTAAGCCTGCTGCTGGAGACCGTGGGCCTCGACCCCGCCGAGTTCCGCCGGCGCTATCCCAGCCAGCTCTCGGGCGGCCAGAAGCAGCGTGTGGCCATCGCCCGCGCGCTGGCCGCCGATCCGCCGCTGCTGCTGCTCGACGAACCTTTTGCCGCCCTCGATCCCATCACCCGCTTCGATTTGCAGCGCCAGTTTCTGGACTTGCGCGGGCGCCTCCGCAAGGCCGCCCTGTTCGTCACCCACGACGTGCGGGAAGCGCTCATGATGGCCACCCGCATCGCGCTGGTGGCGGAGGGTACCCTGGACGTGCTGGCCCCGCCCGGCGAGTTTCTGGAGGCGCGCACCCCGGAAGCCCGCGCCTTCCTGGCCAGCCTGGAAGAAACCTGGAGACCGCATGAACGGCCGCCTCGCCTCTGAAATTGCCGCCCTCTCGCTCGACCACCTGCAACTGGTGGCTAGCGCCATCGCCATTGCCGCGGCGGTGGCTTGGCCGGCGGCCGTGCTGCTCAGCCGCCACGCTGCCCTGCGCCGCTGGGTGATCGGATTCGCCAACCTGGCCCAGACCATCCCCAGCCTGGCGCTTTTTGGATTTCTGCTGCCTCTTCCGCTGATCGGCGGAATCGGCAAGCGCACCGCCGTGGTAGCGCTGGCGCTCTACGCGCTGCTGCCCATGCTGCGCAACACCCTGGTGGGCATTCTGGGCGTCGACCGCACCGTACGTGAGCTGGCCGTAGCCATGGGGATGACCGGCCGCCAGATCCTCTGGCAGGTGGAGTTGCCGCTGGCGGCGCCCTCCATTCTGGCCGGCCTGCGCATCGCCACCGTCGCCACCATCGGCGGCGCCACCATCGCGGCGGCCATCGGCGGCGGCGGCCTGGGGGTCTTCATTTTCCGCGGCATCGCCATGCTGGACACGCCCACCATACTGGCGGGTGCGATTCCGGCGGCCGCCATGGCGCTGGCCGCCGACGAAGGGCTGGAATGGATCGAACGCAGATTATCGCCGCGCTGACGGCTCTCGGGCTGGCCGCCTGTTCCCATCCGGCACGCCTGGTGGTCGGCTCCAAGAACTTCACCGAACAGGTACTCTTGGGCGAGATTCTGGCCCAGCAGATCGAGCGCACTCTGCACCTGCCCGTGGAGCGCAAACTCAACCTGGGCGGCACGCTGCTGGCCCATCAGGCGCTGATCCAAGGGGACATCGATCTGTATCCCGAATACACCGGCACGGCGCTCACGGCGGTGCTCAAACAGCCGACGGCGGGGGGCCGTGCGGACGATCGCGAAGCCGCGCTGGAAACCGTGCGCGCCGCCTACCTGCGCCAGTGGCGGCTGGTGTGGCTGCGGCCGCTGGGCTTCAACGATACCTTCGCCATGATGGTGCGCGGCGAAACCGCCCGCGGCGAACGCCTGGCGACGCTCTCCGAGGCCGCCCGCGCGCACGCCTGGCGCATGGGCATCGGCTACGAATTCCGCCAGCGTCCGGACGGGCTGGACGGCCTCCTGCGCACCTACAGCCTGCGCGCCGAGGGCGACCCTGTCAGCATGGATATCGGGCTGCTCTACGCCGCCCTCGGCAGCCGGCGCGTGGATCTGATCGCCGCCAACTCCACCGACGGACTGGCCTCCGCCTTGGATGTCACCGTTCTCGAAGACGACCGCCACTACTTCCCGCCCTACGAATGTGCGGTAGTGGCTCGCGAGGACGCCCTGGCGCGCCATCCCAAGCTGCGAGAGGCTCTGGAAGCGCTATCCGGCAAGCTATCCGACGCCGCCATGCGCCGCCTCAACTACCAGGTGGATGGGCGGCGCCGCCCACCGGCCGAAGTGGCCGCCGAGTTCCTGGGTACCATGGGCGGTTCTCACTGAACCGGACCCCGAAACTCGGGGCTGCCCGAAAACCGCGAGACAAAGGATTCGGCCGGGCGTCCCTTGGTCCCGTCTGCCCGATGTTTGCCAGCTTCGAACATGGCGATGTAAGTGGACGCTCGTATCCGCGCGGGGCAAACCTCTGAGGCGCGGTCCTAATCATCGGTACTCCGGCGGAGATTTGCCACGTAAGACCGGGCTAAGTCTTGGATCTTCCGGCATCGCGGCAACCGCTTCTTTTGCGGACGAACCGAAAATGGGCGGCTGGGTGTATAGTGATCGCAACCTGGGCCAAAACGGGGTCCCATTCTGAACGGCGCCCGGGCGTCGAAAATTCGCCAAAGCTCACAAGGAGTATTGGCTGGAAAACTACCACGTTTGCAATTTGCTCGATGTTTGCCGCTGCGGGTACCATCTTCGCCCAACCAGCTCCCACTGTTCCTACAAACCTGGACCATTTCAACTGTTACCTGGCGCCGGGACCAGGTTCAGCCGGCCTCTGTATACCTGCAGGAACAGTTCGATATCGCGACGATCAGCTCTACGTTGCTGCCCAGCCCGTTTGAGACGGTCACGGATCTCAGGCCTTCGCTGTTCTGCAATCCGGCGGTGAAAATCTACAATGGGGCTACCACCACGATTCTTAACCCAACCCCCACCTGTTGATGTACCTGATCAACCCGGAGCCGTCGATGCCACGCCAGGTCACGGTCCTAAAACCAGTTCGGTACGACCCCCCTGCAGATGGGACGGGCGATAATCCTGGCGGTGCCGTCGGGCAAAGCGCTGCTTACTCCTGGCGTGAATGTGCCAGCGCTCCAGCCAATTCCCGCACCGGGGGTTTTGGACTATTGCAAGTGCTATCAGGCCGCCGGCGATAACCTCTATATGGTGGTCTCGCTCAGGGACCAATTCCAGCCCGAGCAAGCAAGCGTGCTGCGGCCCTTTCTTTTCTGCAACCCTGTCGAAAAGGTGGTAATGACTCCTAACGCTGGCGGACTGCCCGCGCAAGTCGTCAGGCCAATCACCCACCCGAACTCACACCTGACGTGTTACCTCACCACTCCCGTGCCCTTCTAGCGGAACGTGATCTACAACAATCAGCTCGTAGCTGCCGGAACGCTGCCCACCTTGGAGGTAATCCAAGCGGAGCTTCTCTGCGTGCCGTCGACTAAGCTGAGTTGGAATGTCATCCCCACGCCCACGTCCGCGCCCAACCCAATCGGGGTCGGAAACTAGCGAACCGCCGATCCAGGTCCTGTCCGGCAGATCGCAACGCGGCGCCTTGTGGGGGAATTCCAGGACCGTTCCCGCCCCGCCGGCCGCTTCAGTCCGCCTCCCACATAGTGCAGGTGGCGACCTCCGTCCTCATCCTCTGTGCCGCATGCGCCGCATCCTGTTTCCATCTACGGATCACCCACCGCCGGGCGCCCACGTTACCGGACTTTTGACTCACTACACAGCAGCGAGTAACCCCCGTTTCGCGGGGTACTGGCACTCTCATAGCACGGGGCGTAACAGGACCGACTCCTAATCCGTGTAAATCGCGCAAATAGAGTGGGTTATAAGGAAAAGTTTGAATTAACGGCTTTTTAATAACCAAATTGGATCTTGTTCACTTGATTGGGTTTATGTGACCCTCAGATCGTGATGAGAGGCAAATTGGTTCTTCGCCAAACCGCACCGTGGCTGCTCCTGGCGCTGGGATGTCTCCCGGCCGGAGGCGGCACGGGGACGGCCGTCGAGACTCTCACCGCGACCCTGAATCCGGTTGGCGCGCTGACCACACCCGGGACGGCGACTCTGAGCCATAGCTCAAACTCATTTCAGCCTTTTACGGCGACCGTCCCGGTGAACTACCAGGTGCGAACCACGCCCGTGGGCGGCGGCGCCATCACGCTTCGGGTCACCAGCGATTTCACCCCATCGGGAGGCCCCTCGGCGGCGAGCGGCGCGCTGACCTACGTCTGCAGCGGCGCCAACCTGGGCACGGCGTGTTCCGGGACGCAAACGGCCTCCACTACGAGTCAAACCCCCGTGCTGACCGTGCCTGCTTCGGCATGCACGGGAGGGGGCGGCGCCTGCAGTAGCCAGAATCCGAACTCGGTGAGCCTGACGTTCACCCTGATCGACAGTCCTGTCTATTCCACGGGCACCTATTCGGCAAACATCACATTCACCATTAGTGCAACTTAAAGGAGATAACGCATGATAAAGAAGACAACCCTCATAATCACCGCTTGCGGGCTGCTGGCCATGGCCGGCCTGGCGCAGGCCCAGAGCACCGGGACCACATCGCTTTCGGTTACGGTGGGGCCGGAGGCATCGCTGACCGTCAACACCGGTACCACCAGCCTGACGACGAGCAGCACAACCTTCGGCAACCCGTATACGGGGACAACCAGCCTGACTTACCTGATTCGCACCAGCAAAACCACCGGCAGCGGCTCGCTGACACTCAAGGTGACCTCGGACTTTGCCGGCACGGGTGGCCCCTCGGTGACCACGCCGCCTTCCACGGGCGACGCGTTGACCTACAGTTGCACCGTGAGCTCCCCGGGCACGGCTTGCACGGGTTCACAGACAGCCAGCACGTCGTCATCGACCGGATTCGGCACGTGGGGCGCGGCCGCCAGCTCGACCAAGACGGGGAATTCGGCTTCGGTAGCGTGGTCCCTCACCGACGACCCGGTGTACGCCGCCGCAACCTACACGGCGACGGCGACGTTCACCATCGCCGCCCTATAAGACGATGACTGGCTGGCTTTCCATTGCGTTGCTGGCGGCCGTGGCGTCAAAGCCCCCGGTGATCCCGGTTGCGAAGCCTCACGCCCTGGCCGCTTCACAACCGGCTGTCGCCAACTTTACGCTGACTGTCAGCCCGGCGACGATCAGTTTCAACGCCACCAATCCGGGGACGGTTCCGGTGGTTGCGGGCAGTGCCACGGCGACGGCTTCCTGGACCGCCATAGGGTCCGGCAATAACTGGAGCCTGACGGTCCAGGCGGCCTCCTCGGTATTTACCAACTGTTCGACCGTGCCCGTTTCGGCGGTTACGGTAACCTGCTCGTCGGCGAGCGTGTCGGGGCTGGGCGGATCGGGGTCGTGCGCCGGTTCCTTTCCGCTTTCGACCACGACACAGGTGGTGGCCAGCGGCTCGGAAGGCACTGTCTCTATAAATTACTCGGTCACCATCGGCTTCACGCTTGCCGATAACTGGAAATATATCGCGGAAACGAGTCCTGCATGTACGATCTCACTTACTTATACAGCCAACGTTCCATAACGATTCTCAGCCTGGTCACCGCCCTGGCACTGCCCGGCGTTCTGCGCGCGCAGATGGGCCTGGGTCTGGCGCCTATGCGGGAAGAGCTCACGCTTGCGCCAGGGGCGACGCATTCCGGTGTTCTAACCCTGGCGAACACCACCGAAGAGAAGGTCCGGGCAGTGGCCGGGACGCTGGATTTCTACCTTGACTCGACTGCCACGCCGCAATTCGGGCCGGAATACAAACAGGAAGCTGAATTCTCCTGCCGGCAGTGGCTGGTGGCCAATCCCATGGAGGTGGAATTGAATGGCAAAGCGCAAATTCCGGTGCGGTACACACTGCGCGTGCCGCCCTCGGCGACCGCGCGAAGCTACCATTGCGCCATCGGCTTTACTACCCAGCCGACGGCCGAGCGCGCCAAAGAAGCCATCGGTATGCGGACGGCGATCCAGATTGTGGCCGCCATCTACGTAGTGGTGGGGCAACCGGCGCTGGAGGGCAAGGTCAAGGATATGAAGCTGGAGTATGTGGCCGACCCCAAGAATCCCCTCTGGCGCGCGGTGGTGACGATCAACAATGCCGGTCTCATGCACTTCCGGCCGCAAGGCGACCTGGATGTGCTGGACGAAAACGGAGTGGTGGTGGAGACGGCCCACTTCGTCCCCCTGCCCGTGCTGCCGAAGCGCGACCAGAACTTCCTGTTTCCACTGAAGCTGGCTGCTGAGGGCAAGTACACTTTGCGGGCGCGGGTAGACCTGGGCGGTGATGAAATCCAGGAGGCTACCGCGCTTGTTGTGGCCACAAAACCAGCACCGTAGCCGCGCGCGGCGGCCGGCCGGCGCTGCCGCCATCCTGCTCCTGGCCGGGGCCGCCGCATACGGCCAAACCAACGGCGGGCCTTCCGGGATTCCCGGCGGACAGGGCGAAATCGCGTTCCAGGGCTACTACCTGGGGGGCAATCAGCAGGACCTCCTGAACACCACGGGCACGGCCTTTCACTTTCAGGAGTTCCTGCCTGCGCTCGGCTTCCTCTCGGGAAGCCTGGAGGGTTACGGCGCACAAAACCGTTTCCAGACCGGCGACAATTTCCTGGAACTGCGGGGCACGCCATGGATGGGCCTGTACTGGACGTTCACAGGCGGCGATTTTCGCTTGTCCGCCAACCTGGTCCAGTTTCCTTTCAACAACATCTTCAATCCCGAGATCCATGGCCGCGGCGTCAAGGTGCAGGCGGTCCACGGCGACACGCAATACGCGTTCTTCTACGGTGAGGAGACGCTGACCGCCGGCCCGCGCGTGGCCTATTTCATTATGACTCCCCAAACGGTGATGGGCGTTTCAGCGGTGCGCAAGGTGGCGCCCCATTGGCTGGTAGGGGCACGCTTCATGCAGTTCTCGGCCAGCCCGCAGTCCATCGCCGCCAATCCCGACCTGTTTCCCGCGGGACGCACGACGCCGCTGGTACGCACCATGGCGATGCAGTCGTTGTACACGCCCGTCAAGCGGCTGAAGATCTACGCCGAAGTTTCGCGGCCCATGGCCGCCGCCGCGCGTACGGTGACCTCCTTTCTCGCCGGCGCAACCTGGGAAGACACGGTTTTCACCTTGAAAGCGAACTACGCCTACCAGGGCACGCTCTACTTCCCCTTGGCCGGCTATTACGCGGGCGACCGCCAGGGCCCCTTCGCCGAAGCGCGCTTGCACCCCTGGAAACGGCTGGAACTCTACGGCTCCGCCAGCCAATACCGGAACAACCTGGAGCACGATTCCAGCCTTCCCCTGCTGAACAGCACCAGCACGGCGCTGGGCATGTCCGCCCTACTGCCCGGGAAGCTCTCGGCCACCGGCCAGGTCTCCACGGTGGCCTATTCCGACCAGGCGCCGGGAGAGGGCACCGTAGCGTCCAACAACCGGCAGATCAGCGGGGCGCTCTCGCGAACGATCGGACGTCAGACCCTCCAGGTCAACTGGCGCGATATCCGCATGGACATGCAGCCCAGCTCGCAACGCCAGCGATCGAGCGAGGCGGGCGACAGCTTGCAGTTCCGGCATTTTACGGTGGGCGGTACGGTCCGGTACCAACAGGTGACCGGAAGCGAACGGCTGAACTCGCTCTTCTTCCGCGGGCTGGCGCAAGCCAACCTGGGACCCTTCAGCGCCTTCGCCAACGTGGAAGTGGGCAACGATCTGGCCAACCAGACCGTGTTTTCCACGGAGGCATACCGGACTTCGGTGGTCGGAGTATCGGTGCGGCTCAAGCACGGCTGGAATCTGCAGGCCGAGATGTTCCGCAACCAACTGAACTTCGCGCTGAACCCGGAAAACATCTTCCTGCTGGAAAACGGCGCTCTCGAAGGGGCCAGCCCGGCAGCCGAGAGCCTGGCAGCCATCGGCCAATGGAGCTTCTACTTCCGCCTCTCGAAGCAAATCCGCTGGGGCGGCGGCCTGCCGACTGAGAATGCCGACCAGTTTATAGCCAAGGCCGCGCCCCTGGTGGGAAGCATCGCAGGCGTGGTGCGGCTGAAGACGCTGGCCGCCGCTTCCTATGTCCCCGGCATCCCGGTAAGCCTGGATGGCGGCCAGACCGCCACCACCGGACCCGATGGTCGCTACGTTTTCGAGAACATACCGGAGGGGCCTCACGAAGTGGCGCTGTCGCTGGCGCAACTGCCCGCGGATTTCGATCCTGGCGATGCGCAGAAATCCCAAGTGGTGGTTCAGCCGCGGCGCACCTCGCGAACCGATTTTGAGGTGTTGCCGCTGGTGACGATTCAAGGCACGGTACACGGACCCGACCAGGCGCCGCTCGAAGACATCGTGATCCGCCTGGGGCCCGGCAGCCGCTACACCACCACCAATAAGGAGGGAGGGTTCACGTTCTACAACGTCCGCGAGGGCGATTTTGAACTGGCGCTGGACCCCAAGACCCTGCCGGAGGGCGGCGCCTTGAGCTCGCCCGCCTCCATTCCGGTCGCCGTCCGGGTGGGAGCGCCGCCACCAGCTCTGGAATTCACCTTCGTTGTCAACACCACGCAGAAGCCCATCCGCAAGGTATTGGACAGAAAGTAACGGAACTTTTCCGCGTTAACCGTAGTACATTTCCGGAAAACTGAGTCTTGTTCACCACCCTTGAAATTTGTAGCATAGTGCCGATAAGGCGATTATGCCGAGTAAGACGGGAGTGGTTGCGGTGCTGGTGGCATGCGTCATCGGCCCGGCCGGCGCGCAACGTAGCGGAACTACGGCGCTGGTGCTACAGGTCAACCCGGAGGCTCGCCTCGACCCGCAGCAGGTCGCGGTCAATTTCCGGGTATCCGCCGACGGCGCTTCCGACGTCACCAGCCAGACCACCAGTGTAGCGGCGTGGGTGAGAGCGTTGCCCGGCCGGCAGATTCGAGTCACCGCGCGCCTCCTGAGCCTCAACGGTCCGGACGGCCCGGCGCAGGTTACAGCGGTCCGCTGGGCAGGATCGAGGACCCGTGCCACCGCGGGGGGCCAGGCGGCCGCCTGTTCCAGCGGAACTTTCGAACCGGGCGCCACCCACGACCTCGTGCTAGGCTGGCAACGGTCGGGAATCCTCACCTGCGCGGTGAACTTCGAGCTGGCCGCGCCCCGGAATCTTCCCTCCGGCCTGTACTCGGGGATTGTGGACCTGGCGTTGGACACGCGCTGACCCGATATAGAAGCCCTGCCAGTCCCACTCACCGCGGAGACGCGGAGAAAATCGAGGAAGCGCGGAGAAAGTCAAGGATAGTATTGTCTTCTCCGCGCTTCCACCGTTTCCTCCGCGTCTCTGCGGTGAAGGGAGGCCTAGCCTAGCGCCAGCGAAACAGCTTGAGCGCCAGGACGAAGCAGACGATCAGCCAGCCTGCCAGCACGCCCATCTGCGGAGTCAATTGCGCGAGGCTGGCGCCCTGCAGCATGTTCATCCGCAGAGCGTCGATGGTCGCCGTGAGCGGAAGCCCCTTGATCACGGGTTGGACGACCGCGGGGAACCTCTGGGCCGAGAAGAAGACTCCCGACATGATCCACATGGGCATCATCACCGTGTTCATCAGACCCGACGCGGCTTCGATGGTTCTGGCGCGGGATGCGATCAACAATCCCAGTGCGCTGAACGACAACGAACCCAGCACGCACAGCAGCACCAGATCGATCAGCGAGCCGCGCACCGGCACGCCAAACACCAGCGCGCCGAAACCCAGCAGCACGCCCACTTCCACCACCAGCAGCAGGAGCCGCGAAAGCAAGAACGACAGCAGGTAGTAATGCCGCGGCATGGGCGTGGCCACCAGCCGCTTCATCAGTTTCTTACGCCGCGCGTCGACTATGGCGAATCCCATGCCCCAGATGGCGCTGCCCATCAGGTTCATCCCCAGCAGGCCGGGGATCAGGAAATCGATGTAACGGGATCCCGGCTCGCGCAGGAACTGGTCGGCGGAGGCCACCGGATCCACGCGGCCGGCGGCCCGCTGGATCGCGCGATCCGCCAGCATCCGCGCCGTGCGGCCTTCCGGATTGGTGTCGTCGTATCGGTACACCACGCCGGCCCTTGGGGTGCCCCCTGGAGTGCCCGCTGGGGTGCCTTCTGGGCCCGGCAGGGCGAGCAGCGCCACCTTGCCGGTGCGCAACGCTTCTTCGGCGGCCGCGGCGGGCAGCTCCGCGACATCCAGCAGCTTCTCCTGGCGGAGCGATTGGGCCAGTTGCGGCGTGACGGCGGCGATTTTGAGCACGTCCGCCGGGCGGTTGCGAAAGGCGATGCCGAGGCCGGCGGCCAGCAGGATGGGGAAGATGAATACCCAGAACAGCGCTTCCGGCTCGCGAGTGAATTCCAGAAAGCGCACCAGGGTCAACTGCGCCAGCGGATGCTCCGTCCAGGCGGCCGGGCGCGGAGATTTTCGGGCCGCCTCTCTGGCGCGCAGATCGGGAATGCTGACTTCACTCATCGCGCAAATGCCGTCCCGTCAGGGTGACGAAGACGTCCTCCAGGGAAGCCGAATGGGTGCGTAGCTCGGTCAGCGGAACACCCTGCCGGTTGAGTTCCTCGAGCAGCGCGGGCACGGCGCGATGGAGTTCGGTGACCAGCATTTCGATGCCGCCGTTCTCGCTCCGGACATCGCGGGCGCCCTCGATCTGGCGCAATGCCGAGACGGCCAGCGGTTTCGAGGCGCTTCCGGCCGAAAACTCCACCACGTGCTCGACGCCGATGGAAGCAATCAGCTCGCGCGGCGTGCCGAGGGCGATGACTCTGCCGTGGTCCATGATGGCGATGCGGTCGCACAGGCGTTCGGCTTCATCCATGTAGTGCGTCGTCAGCAGGATCGTCCGGCCCGAGGCTTTGAACTCTTCGATCAAGTCCCAGAGCTGGCGCCGGGCCTGCGGATCGAGGCCCGTGGTGGGTTCGTCCAGGAACAGAAAATCGGGATCGCCCACCAGCGCGCAAGCCATGGCAAGGCGCTGTTTCTGCCCGCCCGAAAGATTGCCCACGCGCGATTTCCCCTTCTCTTCGAGTTGCACCAGCGCGATTACCTCCGCAGCCGTGGGACCGGCGGCATAGAAGCTGCGAAACAACCGGACCGTCTCGAGGACGGTGAGCTTTTCGGAGAGTTGCGTATCCTGCAGTTGGATCCCCAGCCGCTGGCGAAGTTCCCTGGCGTCGGAATCCCAGCGCATACCCAGCATTTCGACCTCGCCGGAATCGGCGGAGACCAGACCCTCGCAGATTTCCATGGTGGTGGTTTTTCCGGCGCCGTTGGGTCCCAGTAACCCGAAGCACTCACCCGCCCGGACATCGAGATCCAGGCCGTCCACGGCGAGTACATCCTTGTAAGCCTTCCGCAGATTGCGCACCTGAAGGGCAGCCGTCATGTGCCCAGTATCCCACGGGTCGATTGGGGCTCTGTATTCACCGCGGAGCCTTCGCACCGACTGATGTCGATGTTCTTGGGGCGAGGAAACTTCCGTATCGGCGCCGGCAAAATGCACACTTGGCGCGTATTTTGGCCACAGCCCTCACTGAAATAAAGGACTTGTTTGAAGTTACCGGAGAGACGCGGAGACCGCTGAGGAAGCGCGGAGAAAACAAGAGAAGAAATTGTTCTCCGCGCTTCCTCCGTTATCTCCGCGCCTCCGCGGTGAATACAGAACCCCGTCCACCGCCGGCCACGAAAAGTGATACCGTGGCGTTCCGGGACGAGACAAGGAGGTAGTAGCGTGAAGGTTGTCTTCCATACGATGGCGTGGTTGTTGGCGGCCGGTTCCGCCTGCGCGCAGACATCCCCGGCGAGGACCCACGCGTGGTGGAACGACCGGCCGCCGGGCGGGCGGGGATATACGGCCGGCGCGAAAAGGCTGCCGCTGATTTCGGTCAAGGGAAATAAGTTCGTCGATCCCCAGGGGAATACGGTGCTGTTCCGCGGGTTGGCGATTTCCGATCCCGACAAGCTCGAAATGCAGGGGCATTGGAACAAGGAGCATTTCGTCAAGGTAAAGGAGATGGGAGCCAAGGTGGTGCGTATCCCGGTCCATCCGGTGGCCTGGCGTGAGCGCACGCCCGCCGAATATCTGAAACTGCTCGACCAGGCCGTGGAGTGGTCGACGGACCTCGAGATGTACATCGACATCGACTGGCACTCCATCGGGAATCTGACCACGGGGCTGTTCCAGGACCCCATGTACGACACGTCGCAGCAGGAGACCTACAACTTCTGGCGCACCATGGCGCGGCATTTCCCGGGGCATAACACCGTGGCGTTCTTCGAACTCTTCAACGAGCCGACCACCTTCAACAATCAGCTTGGGCCCGTGAACTGGATGGAGTGGAAGAGGATGCAGGAGGACCAGATCGCGGTGATCCGGGCCTACAACCAACAGGTGATTCCGTTGGTGGCGGGGTTCGATTGGGCCTATGATCTGACGCCGCTGCGCGTAGCGCCGATCGCAGCCGAGGGCATCGGGTACGTCACGCATCCCTATTCCAACAAACGGCCGCAGCCGTGGGAGCCGAAGTGGGAGGAGGACTTCGGATTCGCGGCTTCGAAGTATCCCGTGGTCGCCACGGAGTTCGGCGGATTCGGGCCGCCGGGCGGACGGGGCGGCAATGCGGGCGCGGCGGCAGCCGGTGGAGCGCCGCCCGCGGCGCCGTACGGGCCGTCCATCATCAAGTATCTCGAGAGTAAGGGGATCAGTTGGATTGTATGGTGCTTCGACCCGGAGTGGGGGCCGACCTTGATCCGGGACTGGCAGTACACCTTGACGCCATCGGGAGAGTTCGCGAAGCAGGCTATGCAGGGCGGCGTGAAGTAAACGGAATCGGGCGCCCGCGGCAGCCTCCAGCCCCCTTCCCCCCTCCCCCCCAGCCGGTACAAGACCGGCGAGACGCGAAGGTCTGATATCCTCGAACTCATGGCAGACCGAAATTTGAGCGACGTGGGTGGAACCCCTGGCGGCCTCGGCCACTTCCTGATGGGCTTCATCATGACCTGCGTGGGAGGATACCTGGTGGCCCATCGGGTGACCGTCGAGGGCGCGTACTGGGGCTTTTATGGCCCCAGCACCTTCGGCATTACGATGATCCCGATGTTGTTCGGCGTCGGCATCCTGTTCTTCAACGGCCGGAGCTGGATCGGGTGGCTGCTGACGCTCGGCGGCGGCTGTTTCATCCTGGCTGGCGTCATCGCCAACATGCACATCTATTTCCGGCCGACCACTCTTTTCGACACCCTGGTCATGCTGGTCCTCCTGGTGGGGGGACTGGGGATGATCGCCCGCTCGCTGAAGTCCCATGGGAGCGAACCGAGCAGCTAACGCGGGAATATCTATCGCACCAGGCCGCGGAGTTCGGGAGGAAGTTGCTGCGGAAGGGCCTTGGCGGCGATGGCGTTCCACAGCCGGTAAACTCGCGTCGTGTTCTCACGCGGAATTTCGCCACCTCCGACCGTGGCGTCCAGCCGCTCAGCTCTCATGCAAGCGTCGTAAACGGATGCCAGTGGATAATGCGCGCGCTTGAGGTTCGTCTTGTTATATTCTCCAAGCTTGGCGCGCAATGCTTCCGCGACGTCCTTCGCGGCCGGCAGCGCACCCAAGGCGGTCTCCTCCACGTGGTGCAGCAGCAGCCAGAGTTCAAACGAGGGCTTGCTGAGGGCTACGTTGACCCGCTGCCGCTCGGCTTCGCGTTGAGCCGCGAGAAAGCCCGCGAGGTGGGTCCCTTGCACGCAGTGATCGGTGTCGAGCAGCATCCAGCGCTCATCATCCTCCCCATGGGCATAGCTCAGGAGCCGATCCAGCACATGCGCAGCAGCGGAGGACCCGTCCTGCGTTTCCACGACATAGACTTGCACTCGTGTGATCCGGAAGAAATTGAAGTACTGTTTCGGTGCGTAGGTATCGTCGCAAGCAACGATGAACAGGCGATCGTCTCGCAGGCTCGCGCTGTCCCGTGTGAGCGGCCGAGGCAGGCGCGGGTTGAGGCTCATTTCGGCTGATCCGTCTTTGGCAGCAGATTCTCCAGGTTGCCAAGGAACGGTACCGCTCCGAAACGCCCCTGCAGGTAATGTTTACGGATGTCCGGGTCATCGCGAATCTTGAAATCGAGGAGGGAATACAGGCTCGTCGCTTCAGTCGGGTCCTTTTCGACGAACCAAATCTCGTCGCGGCGTAGTAGATCCTGATCCAGCAGATTCGATTCGTGGGTGGTTACGATGAGCTGGCCGAGATCGCGCGATTTTAGGAAGAACTCCAGGAATTCTTTGACCAGGATCGGATGGAGGCTGCGATCTATTTCATCGATGAAGTAGACCGCACCTGCCGTTCGCAGGTGGTGCAGTGCCGGGATCAGGTTCAGGAGCCTGCGGGTTCCATCGGATTCTTCGGCCAGATCCAGCCGAACGACCTTCCCAGGCGTTTGTTCATGAGCCGCCTGAATGCTGATCTGGTAGATACGATTCTCGCCCTTGCCCTCAACAAGCAGTTCGGTGCCGTCTGGCAGGCTTAGCCGTGCGCTATCACCTTCCGCCCAGTCTCGAAGTCGCCCGTAAAGCGCAGGGTCAAGTTGCAAACCGCTGATCTCATCTATGGAAATCTCTCTCTTGTCGACTTCCAAATGGTCCACACCGGTTGAGGTCGATTTGAGGAAAGCGCCTGCAAATGATAGGAACCCTGAATCCTGATCCAGCAGGTGCCCAGTTGCCCCGATGGACTCATCTGGGCTGACGAGGATCAGACCTCTCCTGAACCAAGTGAGGACGTCGCCCAGTTCCTTACCAAAGTCTCCTTCGTCGAGTGTTACGTTGACTGTGGCCAGGAATGATCGGTTTTGAGGTCCACCCACTGTCGCCAAGGCGATCACTTTTTCACCGGCGCCCTTGAGGCCCTCGGCGTCTACGGCCACTCTCCCGTTTGCGTCCGTAGTACGCTCGTAGAGCGAATTCTGCCGGCCGTCGACAACCTGAAAAAGCCACTCCTCAATGATCCGCCTATCATCAACCTTGAAACCAAACCTGTAGAGCTTGCCCGCTGCAATGAACTGCAAATCGAAGCTGGAGGGTTCATCTTGCGATCCACCGAGCCGAAATGGCTCCCGTCTTGTTCCTTTTTTTTTCTTGCGCGGTTCCAGAACAACCGACCTCATGTACCGAAGAGCTTTAAACAGGTTCGATTTGCCTGCGCCGTTCGCTCCATAGAGAACCGCCGCTCGAAGCACCTTCTCCGTTGAGTCGGGAGTGGGAACGGTGTGATCGTCGTGGCAGCCCGGCAAACGGTTGCTGGCGACGAGCGAAAGAGTCTCCTCGGATGAAAACGACCGGAAGTTGGAGACCGAAAAGGAGACGATCATAGCATTCTCGTGATTTGGTCACACTATAGCATTGGGACGCGGGCGAGGCGCAGCGGCCAAAACGCGGTCCGCGAGTTACCATGAGACCGATGAACTGGAACGATGCTGCCGAGGATTTCCTAAATCAGGTGCTGGCGCAGACGCCGCGTCCCGTGCGCGAGGCCACCGAAGCCGATTTGCGAGCCACCGCCGAAACGATGGCCGAAGATGAGGGCAAGCGGCGCGTGGGCGTCGAGACGGTGATCGCGGCCTGGGTGCGCAACACGCCGGAAGCCTTGCGCAGCGACCTGCCGCGGCAGATGGAACGCTTCGGGTTGGATCCGGACGAGTACCGGCACTTGCTGGAATAGGGCCAACCGCTGGGCCGGTTTCGGCCGGTTCGTTTGCCATGCCGCAATCGGGAAGGCCGGACCCCTGCCTTTTGCTCTAAAACCGGGTTGCGCCCGTCACTTCCGCCGTCCCGGAATCCGCGGCGCCAGCGCATAGTTCAGCTCCACCAGCACGATGAAGCCAATGCTCCAATAGGTGTTGACGACGCACAGCAGCGCCCCAAAGGCGTAGAGCGCCTGCGCGATAAGGATGCGCCGCTTGATGGCCGAGGAGACTTGTGGCGTGATGTCCTCCTTGACCAGCCCGGAGCCGATGGCGCACACCCAACTGGCGTACAGCGCGGCGCCGATGAACAGAATGTTTCCCCAGTAAACCAGGAGCGCCAGCCGGTAGGCGGTGAATTGGGCCAGCAGCGTGGTCGAAAAGGGCATGACGGAGATGGCGAACAGGAAGACGATGTGAATCCAGGAGAGGCTCCGGTCGGAGCGGGCCAGGTGGTTGAGCTGGGTCTGCTGGCCGACCCAGAATATCCCCAGGGTCATGAAGCTGAGGACGTACATGAGCAGGCGCGGGGCGAGCGCGGCCATGCCGTTCCAGAGGTCCTGCTCGCTGTGAATGGCTTGGATGGTGGGAGCGCGCAGGTCGAGAACCAGCAGCGTCATGGCCACGGCGAACACGCCATCGCTGAGGGCCGCCAGGCGCTCCACGCTCTGGCCCGCGATGCGGTTGTAAGAGGAGGTCATATTCTGCCAGTGTACGCGGCCCGCGCCGGGATATCGCTAACGCTGATAGAATCGGTAATCCAACCACATGGGCACCGACAAGAAAAGCATCTTCATTACGGATGACGGCAGGAACCTGATGTTCACCTTCATCCTGGTCAGCTCGCTGTTTCTCCTTTGGGGGGTCTGCAACGGCATGATCGACGTGATGGACAAGCACTTCCAGGAGGAGCTGAGCCTCAACAAGGCGCAATCGGCGTGGGTGCAGTTCGCCCACTACCTGGGCTACTTCTTGATGTCCATACCGGCGGGGTGGCTGGCCACCAAGCTGGGATACAAGGGCGGGATCGTCACCGGTCTTCTGATTGTGGCGGCCGGCGGATTCTGGTTCATCCCGGCCACCCACATCAACGCGATGGTGCACCTGGGCAGCGTGTCGCCCAACACCGCGTTTGTGGCCTTCCTGGCGGGGGTCTGCCTGATCGCCACCGGCCTGACATTTCTCGAGACCATCGCCAACCCGTACACTACGGTTCTGGGCGACCAGCGCTACGCCGCCACGCGAATCAACCTGGCGCAATCCTGCAACGGCATCGGGTGGATCCTCGGACCGGTTCTAGGCGGCATGTTCTTCTACTCGAAGGACGCCCTGGGGCACAGCACCGGCAGCCAGACACTCTACATTCCGTACGTGGGCGTGGCGATTATCGTGATCGTGCTGGCAGGTATCTTTTTCGTATCGAATATTCCGGATATCAAGACCGAGGACGACTACCACCTGGACGACGCGCCGCCGGGCGCTTCGCATTCCATCTGGAAGCACCCGCACTTCGTGATGGCGGTGGCCGCGCAGTTTTTCTACGTGGCCGCGCAGGCCGGCGTCTTCAGCTTCTTCATCAACTATATGACCGCGGAGCTGCCCGCCATTCCGGGGGCCTGGCAAGCGGGCATCGCGCGCCTCGCGGAAAACTCCGGTTTCCTGCACTCTTGGCTGCAAGGGTGGTTCGAATTGAACAAGGCGGGCGTGCTGGCGATGAGCGATAGGGGCGCATCCAACCTGCAGTCGGTGGGGCTGATCTGCTTTCTGGTGGGCCGGTTCACGGGCGCCGGGCTGCTGAGGAGGTTCTCGGCGCACAAGATCCTGGGCCTGTATGCGCTGGCCAACGTGGCCCTGACCCTGCTGGTCTTTTGCAAGCTGGGCTGGTTGTCGGCGGCGTGCGTGTTCCTGATCTACTTCTTCATGTCGATCATGTTCCCGACCATCTTTGCGCTGGGAATTTTCGGCCTGGGCGCGCGGGCGAAGAAGGCCTCGGCGTTCATCGTGATGGCCATCATGGGCGGGGCCATCCTACCCAAGCTGATGGGTTACGTGGCCGACCGGTACGATATGTCGCGGGGCTTCATCGTGCCGATGTTCTGCTTCGCGTTTGTGGCGTTCTACGGGTTCAATTGGCCGAAGTTCAGCAATGCGGAATCTCTGCAGGGGGTCCGCGCGACCGGCGGGCGTTAGCCCCCGGTCCCATGCGGCCAAACTGTATGGAAGAGAACAGGGCTTCCCAAGGAGGGTGCAACCGCGCGGGCGTCCCCGGAATCGTTACCTGTGGACCGGCCTGAAGGCTATTTCGGGGGGAACGGTCTTCACACGGCTGTCCGTTTTGCCGGCTCTTCGGAGCCGGCTTTTTTGTGTGCGCTCTCGAGGGCGCGTTCCACCACTTCTTCCACCTCGGCCCGGTACTGGGCGAGCAACTCGGCCGCGGTGGCTTCGAAGCGCATCACCAGCACGGGCTGCGTGTTGGACGCGCGCACCAGGCCCCAGCCGCCGGGGAAGAGCACGCGCACGCCATCCACACCGATGGTCTGGTGGCGGGCCGACAGTTCGGCGGCCGCTTCGCGCACCACCTCGAATTTCAGCTCGTCGGGGCAATCGATGCGGATCTCAGGAGTGGCGACCGTGGCAGGCAGATCGGCAAGCTGGCTGGAGAGCGGCCGGCCGGATTGGGACACGATCTCCATCAGGCGGCAGGCGGCGTAGAGGGCGTCGTCGAAGCCGTAGTAGCGGTCGGCGAAAAACATGTGGCCGCTCATTTCGCCGGCCAGCTCGGCGTGGGTCTCCTTCATCTTGGCCTTGATTAAGGAGTGGCCGGTCTTCCACATGATGGGATTGCCGCCGCGGGCGCGGATATCGTCATACATCGTCTGCGAGCACTTGACTTCGCCGATGAAAGTGGCGCCGGGCTTGCGCGTGAGGATCTCGCGGGCGTAGATAATCATCAACTGGTCGCCATAAACGATGGCGCCGCGGTCGTCGACGGCGCCGATGCGGTCGGTGTCGCCATCGAAGGCTATGCCTAGGTCCGCGCCGGTATCGAGGACCGAGCGGATGAGGGCATCGAGGTTGGCGGGGACGGTGGGGTCGGGGTGGTGGTTGGGAAAGCGGCCGTCCATTTCGAAGAACATCTCGGTAGCGTCCACGTTGAGGCGCTCCAGGAGGCGGTGCATGACCGGGCCGCCGGTGCCGTTGCCGGCGTCGATGGACACGCGGATGCGCCGGGCGAAGCGGAATTGCGAGGCGACCTCCTCGACGTAGGGCGTCACCATGTCGGCGGCGTTCTCGGCGGCATTCCCGGAAACCTCGCCGCGCGCGAGATCGCCGGTTTCGATCATGCGGCGGAGCTGCTGGATGGCCTCGCCGTAGATGGTGGATCCGCCGCAGACGGCTTTGAAGCCGTTGAACTCGGGTGGATTATGACTGCCGGTGATCATGACGGCGGCATCGGCCCGCAGGCGGAAGACGGAATAGTACAGCACCGGGGTGGGCACCACGCCGAGATCGGTGACGTGGCAGCCGCTGGCTTTGAGGCCGCGGAGGAGGGCGTCGCGCAGGCGCGGTGAGCTGAGGCGGGTGTCGCGTCCCAGGGTGATGTGCTTGCCGGAATGGCGCTGGAAGTACGTGCCGAAGGCCTGGCCGAGCAGTTCGATGCCGGCGTCGTGAAGCTCGGACGCGGCGATCCCGCGAATGTCGTATTCGCGGAAGATGGTGGGATTGAGCATAAGGGCCATTGTCGCCCGATTGGGGGCTGTGTTGGGGGAGGGTAGTATTATGGACGTATGCTCCGCTACCATGTTGCCTTCCACCTCCCGCGCGCGGCCGGCGAGATGGTGGTGGCGGAGGCCCTCGATTTTCCTGGAGCCGTCACGCAGGGGTTCGATTTAGCCGACGCCCGGCTGATGATCGCCAGCGCCATGGAGGATCTGGCTCAGTGTCTCCTGGAGGAAGGCAAGCCCATGCCGACTCCTAACCCGGACGCGGCCACCGATGCCGACCTGATCGAGCTGGTGCCGCTCTCCGTTCACGTTGGGGCGCGCTGAGCTTGAAGAGGCATGAACTGATTAGTCACTTGCAGAACCAGGGGTGCCGGCTGGATCGCGAAGGGAGTCGCCACACGATATATTTTAATCCGGCAAACGGCGCAAAAGCTCCGGTTCCCCGTCACGCCGAGATCGACAATCGCCTGGCGCGAAAGATCTGCCAACAGCTTGGGATTACCCCGAATCGCTGAAAGCTAAAACGTAAGCCGGGCACTGGACTGCAGCCTGCGCGGCTGAGAGTACCTTCTGCCACTGCTCCCGCCGGCTCATAATGTCAGATCACCACGCGCAGACCGAGGTATTTGACGAACGGATCGAAGTCTCGGTCGTCGTGTAGCAGATCGAACCCGTCTTCGATACATCGGGTAGCAATTAACGTATCGATGGTCTTGCGGACAGTCACACCGAGTCTGCGCAGCGCCCGGTAGTTCCTGGCCGCCTGAATCGCGATCTCCGCTCCACCCAACTCCACGATAGGCAGCGACGTCAGCATTTTCCTGGCTGTTTCGAAGTCTCGTTCATCGGCGAAACCTTGCAGAACCTCCGTCAAAATCAACTCGCCGATGGCTAATAGCTGGTGACCGAGCAGTCCGTCGAGCTTTTCGGTCTGCGTCGTGACGGACCCGTTGAAGGCAATCGATCCAAACGCTGGAATCGACCGGAATCAACGGTCGCTCCGCATCGCCTCGAGATCGCCCTGCCAGTTCAGTTTGCCACGCAGCCGCCGGATCTCGCCCTGCCTGCTCAGCCGTAGCAAGGTCCGTAAACCCAGATCCACGGCCTCGCGCTTCGTCTTTAGACCGGTGGCGCGAAGGGCATCCCGCATGAGCTTGTCGTCAATCAGGATGTTCGTTCGCATGGATGTGTATCTTCAATGGCAATTATACACATCGATGCGCCAACACCGCAACGCGTACCTTTCGGGCATTTTCGGGCAGTTGGTTGCGCGCCGCCGGCGCCGCCAGACCGCCCTCCCTTAAAACGTCAGCCTGGCGCTGAACTGCAGCTTGCGCGGCTGATTGGCCATGGATGAGAAAATCCCAAAGCTGGCCGAATCGATCGCCGTTCCCGGAGCGGCGAAGTGGACCGCGTTGTTGACATTGAACGCATCCGCCTGAAACGCCAGTCTCACTCGCTCGCGGATCGGGAATTCCCGGCGCACGCTCACGTCCAAATCCGCATTGTGGGGAGCAAACAACCCCAGCGGGGCCGAGCGCGCAATATCGCCTACCGTGTAGGCCGCCGGGTCCACAAAGGCCGTCTTGTTGAGGTAAGGTGTGGTGCCGACATTGGCGCCCCCGCTCCCGATCGAGCCGTTCTCCCGCACGCTTCCGCTAAAGCTGGGGTTATAGTTCGGATAGCAGGACCCGAGAATGCCGCCGCTGGTGCAAGTGCCGGTAATCGACAAAGGCGCTCCGCTGGTGAAGGTGAAAATGCCGGAAACCTGCCAGTGGCTCATCACCGCGCTCAGCGCTTTGTTCTCGCTATTCCAGTTGTGACCGGCGCCGAAGGGCAACTGATAGACGAAGGTCGCCGCGGCGACGTGCGGGTGATCGATCGCGCCCGGCCCTTTCTCCAGATAGTCCTTATTCGGATCGCGCGCGCCCGCCAAATCGTCCAGTTCCTTACTGAACGTGTAATTCACCATGAACGAGAGGCCGTGCGCGAACCGATGGGTAAGTGAGACTTGAAGCGCATTATAAGTCGAATTTCCAACATCCAGCCAGGGGTCGGAAATGCCGCTGTATTGCGGGAAAGGTTTCAGCGCCTGGCCGATGGTTCCGGTGAAGTTCGGGAACGGAGTGTGGATATTTGGGAACAGAGCCTGGGCCTGGGCGAGCGTGGTGGAAGTCAGAGTTTGCCCCAGCAACGCTTGCAGCGGAAGATACTGCTCGGGGATCTGGTTGGTGAACTCCCCGGCTACGCTGGCCCCGGGCAACCAGTGGCCGTCGCTGGCGCTATAAGCCACGCTCAATAACAGGTTCGGCGTAAACGAATGCTGGATGTTGAAACTCCAGTCTTCGTAATAAGGCGCCTTGCCGCCAAAATTGGGATCGCCGTACGGCAAGCTCTGGCCCGTGCTGGGCCCGGCGCCGATGGAGGCGCCCACCGAGGCGGGGATGTAGCCGATGCCATAGCTGGGGTTGAAGAACGGCGGCGGAAGCGGGTTCGCCGGAAAGCCGGTGTTCCAGTAAAACGCAGGCTGTCCGGTAACCGTGCTGCTGAAGCTGTTGCTGGAAGTGTAACCAAGCTGGCCTAGCCCCTGTCGTCCGTTTGTGCGCCCGCCCACTCCGCCCGCATGCGCGTAAAAGATACTGTAACTCGCCCGAATGACCGTCTTTTCTCCGAGCCGGTAGGCAGCCCCCGCGCGAGGCCCGGGGTTGACGTCGTGCTGCTTTATGGGAGTGGCGCAACCGCAGCTATCGGTGCCGTTCCCCGCAAATTGCAAAGCTCCTGGAATACCCCCCGCCAGCGGGTTGGCCAGCGTGGGATTAAGGAAAGACATGACGTTGTTCACTTCGCTAAACGGGCTCCAAATGTCCCAGCGCAGGCCCAGGTTCAAGGTCAGGCGCGAACTGACTTTGTAATCGTCCTGAACGTAGAAAGCGTAGGTCTTATAGCGGCCTCCGGTTTCGGCCACGTCATACTGGGCGGCGCCGGCGCTGTCGACGGCCCCCAGGAGATAGCCGGCGTAGCCGAGTCCGGTGGTGCTCATCAAGGTTCCGGTGGAGCTGAACTGCGCGGTCTCATTGTTGCTGAAGTTGAAACTGGCGTATTGCGAGAAGGTTTCGTTGTCCTGGAGGGCCTGAAACTGGAAGCCGAACGTCAAGTTGTGCTTGCCTTTGGCCCACAGCACGTTGTTCTGGATATCCAAGGTGTTCTGAGCTTCGTTATAGACGTGGGAGTTGGTGCCCGCCCAACTGACGGGAGCGTTATTGCCGCTGAAATTCATGTCTGGCATCGCCGTGCTTTCCAGACCGGGCGGAAGGCCGGTGAGTCCCGCCTTCGCGGGGTAACCGCCGCTTCCCGAATCGCTCCCCAGGGGTATCCATAACCGGCTGTAGGAAAGACTCAACTGATTCACGACGGTGGGGGAGAGGGTATAGGTGTCGTGAATCTGGCCGACCGTGGAGGTCTCCGCCACCACGCGGCCGGCCGTATATGGCGGCGCCAGGGTGGACGTGCTGATCGGCGTGAGGCTGCCAGTGAAGTTCGTCGAGTACTTGCCCTCAGTGATCAGGCCAAACAGCCGGTTCTTGTCCGTAAGATTGTAGTCGACTTTCTCGGTGGTGTTGTTGTTATGCACCAGGACCGGCAGGGTTGCCAGATAGTTGTTCGTGATGTTGCCGTTGGTAGGGGGCGGAAGGTAAGACTCGAAGGACTGCGAAATCGTCGAGATGCGGCTCGCCGGGATCACATTATTCGGAAACGGCGTCCGCACGTTAGTGCCGGTGGCGCTGTTTGGATCGTAAATGAGCTGGGGGAAGGCGCTGAAATCGCCGGTCCGTTCGGCCGTGGTCGGTATGCTCTGGTATCCGGGGGGCGACGCGGAATCGTAGCGGTAACCGTCGTAACTGCCGAAGAAAAATGCCTTGTTCTTCTTGATGGGGCCCCCGATGGTGCCGCCGAATTCGTTCTGGTGCTCAATGGGAGTGGTGAGCGCAAAGAAGCCGCGGGCATCGAAATCGGTGTTGCGAAAGTATTCGAAGGCGCCTCCATGGAACTGGTTGGTTCCCGACTTGAAGACGTAATTCTCAACGCCCTGCCCTTCGTAGTTCGCCTTGGCGCCGGCGGTCTCTACCTGAAACTGCTCGACGGCCTCGACGGATACGCCGAAGGCCAGATTGCGGGTATCGGCCTCTGTCCCCGCGCTGGTCAAAGGAAGGCCCTCGATATAGACCTCGTTCTGATACGTCTGTCCGCCGTTGAAGGATCCGGTCGAAGGACCGGCCGCCTGAGTGCTGTAGTTGTCGACGCCGATGGCCAGGCCGGCAAAGGCCGAAGGATCCCGGGCCGAACCGTTCATGGCGAGCGGAAGCGCATCATAGACGTTGTTCTCCACCGAAGATCCCAGCGCTACATCGTCCGTGTGCAGGGCTGTCGCCTGCTCGCTCACGGTAATCGATTGGCTGGCCGCCCCGATCTGCAATTTGGGATTCACCGCCACGGTGGCCAGCGCATCCACGATTACATGCGGTTGACTCAGAGTTTGAAAACCGGCTGCTTTAACCGTGACCGTGTAATCGCCGGCCGGTAGCAGAGGAAGCACAAAAAAACCGGCATCCGTGGTCCTGTGGACGGTTTCTTCTCCGGTCGCGGCATTGGTAGCGGTGACTGTGGCGCCAGCCACGGCCCCTCCCGATGGATCCGTGACCGTGCCTTCGATGGAACCGGTGCCGCCAACCTGGGCGAGTGCCGGGCCCGCTGCGACTAACAACACAAAGCAAAGAGCGACGTGGCGCATGCTGACAACTCCTTTTGTATTCGCACGAGGATACCTACCCATGATATGTGGATGCCCCCTCGATAAGTGGATACAGTCTATGACCAGCCCCGGCGGCCTGCAAGGAAAGTTTGCGTGGTGCCACAGGTTTTGCAGCGCGAAATACCGCGAGCTAGCTTAGTGCTGATTTTTCAAGGGCTTGTACGCGCTCTTGAAATTCCTGGGCCCAGCCACTGTGTTTTGCATCGCAATACACACGGCGGCAAGGCCCGTTACTTACCCGTTTCGCCCGCGGTGTCCCAATGTGCGATTTCGTCCGTTGTGGCAAGGCCGCAAATGCCGGAATCGGGATCCCGTCACTGTGGTTTCCAGTGCTCTCCCAGCGGCCGATCCGTATGGAAGTACTTCTTGTAAGCGGCAATCCAGTTGACCGCGATTTCCCGCTGCGCCTCCGTCAAATCCAGGCTTCCGTCGCAGACCATCTCGCGGAGGCGGTCTTCCAAGGCGTCCTTCACGCGAGCGTTCCAAACGGTTGCCGAATAAGAGTGCGGCCAGAGGTTGTGAATGTCCTCCGCCCCGCCGAGCGCCGGCGTCACCAGGTAGTCGACCTCGTAAGCCCGCGGGTCGGCCCCCGCGATGCCGTATTCCTGGAACACCCTCCGCTGCAGCGCAACCGGCACGGCTTTATTGTTGGGATTGGCTTCGGCGCACACGGCTCGCCGGCTTACCGGGAGGGTTGCGCCAGGGGTCAGCGTGGGATCGGGAATCGAGACGATCGCGGCCTGCCGGCGCGACGGGTTTTGGCGGTCAAGACCCGTACGGACGAGAAATGAGGCCAGAACCACCAGGCTGGCGGCGGCTGCCCAGGCAAATCCGCGAGGGAGGGCCAGCCAGTTTGGGTGCGGACTCGGCTGCGCGGAAAGCTGAGCCAGGCGGGCCTTCAGCAACGTGCGCGGACCGGCGGCGGGCGGCGATGGTGTCTCGATCGCCCGCTGATGGACGCGAACCAGATCGGCGATCGCATCCTGGAGTTCCCGGCGGCGCGCGCGGCATTCCCAGCACGCCTCGAGATGCGCTCGTGCCACCTCCTCGTCATGCGCTGACAGCTCTCCGTCAACGTGCCGGAGCAATTGTGGGCCGGAAAGATGGGAATCCTCGTACTTCATAAATGGCACCGTTCCGCGGAACGCGCGATGCGCCCAAGAGATCGGGAAAGGGATAGGGATACGGCGCCGAGCGACATATCGAGAATCTCGGCGATCTCCCGATAGCGCAAGCCCTCGGCCCGCAGAAACAGACACCGGCGATCCTGTTCCGGCAGCGCGTCGACCACCGCCAGCAGACGCTCGCGAGTTTGACGGTTTGCCATCCGGTCTTCCGGACTCGGTCCCGGGTCAATGGCCAGGTTTTCGGCGCCGGCGTGGGCCCGCGCTTCCCAATCCCGGCGCGCGCGGTAGCGCCGCTTCAAGGCCAGATTGTGCGCCACGCGGAACAACCAACCGCGCAGGTTGTCGCGCGATTTGCCGCGATCGAGATGTTGAAACAGCGAAAGGAATATCTCCTGGAGAACTTCCTCGCCATCCGGAAGCGCCAGACCGAAGCTCGATAGATAGCGCAGCAAAGGATCTCGCAACTCGTCGAAAAGAGCGACTACCTCCTCCTCCAGCCGAGCCCGCCGGGTACCCGGATCAGCCGCGGACGCGGCTCGCAAAACCGGCAGGACGGCGGAGCCTGTGAACGGGGACGACATGGAATACTTTCGACTGTAGCCCTTCCGGGAGCCGGGCGCAAATGGGCAGGCGGGAACGCCGAGGACCTGGCGCCTCGGAATAAGTCCCGGCTGATGTCTCAACTCTCGGAATAAGTCTTGCCTTAGCGGCCCAAAGGGTACATACTGCATCGAGGTGGGATCGCAACAACCGAGATCCCGACTCAACAAGGAGGCACACCGATGACGATGATTCCAGCGTTGCTCTTGCAAGGCGATACGAATGCCGCTTTAACCGGGGGCCTCTTGGCGATGGGTGGCGTCGTGATGATCGTGCTGCTGGTGTTCACGGTGGTGTTCATCATCGGCTTCTGGAAGGTGTTTGTGAAAGCCGGGCAGCCCGGATGGGCCAGCTTGATTCCGCTCTACAACGGATACATCCTGCTGAAGATTGCCGGCAGGCCCGGCTGGTGGCTGCTGCTCTTCCTGATTCCGCTGGTCAATCTCGCGATCATGCTCATTGTCGCCATCGATGTCGCCAAGGCGTTCGGCCAGAGCGCGGCGTTCGGGGTGATCCTGTTGTTTCTGCTAAGCGGCATCGGCTACCTCGTCCTGGGCTTTGGGAACTACCGCTATGTAGGGCCCGCAACAGCCGTGGCACGCTGAGTGGCAGGTTCGGCTGGGGCGCCCCCTGGGCCCGAACCAGCGGCCTTCCGGGAGCGGGGCGGTTGGCTGAGGCGATCCGCATCCTCACTCCCCTCTTCTCACGGCTTCCCCAGACCCATGCGCCGTTGATGCAAAACCTTCTGCGCGCCATATCTCCAGGCCGCTCAATCCGCCAACACTGCCCCAGACAGCACCCTCCTTGATCCGGTGGCCGCATTTTCCAAAGGCTCAAGCCGCCAGGCCATCCGAAGTCATGAACCCCGCGGTAGCTACGGGCTCCAAGCCCCGCCCCTACACCCCCTCCGCCCGCCCCCGCGGCTATAATGTCTTAGGATGCCGCGCGAACTAGTGATCCAAGGACCAGACGGCCAAACCAAAACCATCCCCCTCACCGGACAGCGCCTTTCCGTGGGCCGCGCCAGCTCCGCCGACTTGTGTTTCCCCGAAGACGCCGGCCTCTCGCGCCAGCACTTCGCCTTCGACACGCAAGGCGACGATTGGACCGTCCAGGATCTGGGCAGTAAGAACGGCACGTTCGTCAATAACCTCCCCCTCAAGGCGCGCTTGATTCTGAAACCCGGCGACCGTGTTACCGCCGGCCACCTGGTGATCGTTTACTCACCCGAAGACGAAAGCCCGTTCCCGAATGTGGTGGTGTTTGAAGGCCCGGAAAGCAGTTCGCCCACTACCTCCACGGTCGTCACCAGCCTGGAGGGCGCTCTCTCCAACCAGACCATGGTGGTCGAACGCGGGGGGGGCGCCAAAGCCTCGGCGCCCATGCAGGCCCTCATCCGCGCCGGCCAGGAGCTGTCCGCCAATCGGCCCCTCGACGAGTTGTTCACGGTGATCCTCGATCTGGGCATTCAGGCGGTCAACGCCCAGCGCGGCGTGCTGCTCACGCTGGAAGGCGGCATCCTGGTTCCGCGCGCCCACAAAGGCGAGGGCTTCCGCATCTCGACCGCCGTGCGCGACCGCGTGATCAACGAGAAATCCTCCATCCTGGTGCGCGATGCGCAACTCGACGACGCTTTCAAAGGCCGCATGAGCATCGTCGAGCAGAGGGTCCACACCATGATGGCCGCCCCACTGCAAACCAAGGACCGGATCATCGGCCTGATCTACCTCGATTCGCCCTTCGTCCTGCGTGAGTTCACCAAGGACGATCTGAGCCTGCTCACCGTGCTGGCCAACGTGGCCGCGATTCGCCTGGAGAACGCGCGGCTCGCGGAAATCGAGGCCGCCGAGCGCATCATGCAGTTCGACCTCTCGCAGGCCGCCCAGATCCAGCGCTACATGTTGCCCGAGCGAGCGCCCGAAGTCGCCGGCGCCGACCTGGCGGGTTACAACGCCGCCTGCCGCACGGTGGGCGGCGACTACTACGATTTCTTCACCTACCCCGATGGCCGCGTGGCGCTCACGCTGGGCGACGTCTCCGGCAAAGGCATGCCGGCATCGCTCATGGCGATGGGTCTGCACGCCCGAGTGCAGGTGTTGGCCGAAGACCCCACCGACCTGGCGGCCTTCATGACCCGCCTCAACAAGGCCACTTGCGCCAAGTGCCCCGCCAACCGTTTCATCACCTTTTTCTTCTGCGTGCTGGATGCGGCCTCGGGCCAGGTGGCCTTCGCCAACGCCGGCCACAACCCGCCCATCGTGGTTCGCTCCTCCGGCGAGGCGCTGATGCTGGAAGGTGGCGGCCCGGTGCTCGGCATTCTGCCGGCCGCCCCCTACACTCAAATGTTCACCCACCTCGACCGCGGCGACATGCTGGTGCTCTACAGCGACGGCGTGACGGAAGCCACCAACTTGAACTACGACGAATTCGGCGAGCAGCGCCTCATCGACACGCTGAAGGCGCATCGCACCAAGCCCGCCACGGAGATTGTCGATGCGGTCACGCAGGCGCTGGCCGACTTCACCGCCGGCGCGCCCCAGGCCGACGACATCACCCTGGTGGTGGGCCGGCGCGTGTAACCAGCCTTTGTTTTAGCTGCGTTCATCTGCGGCTGATCATCCTTGCCCGATGGTGGCCAGGACGTTGGGTCGATGCCGCGCCTTCACCTGCCTGCTCAAAGGCGTGGGGAAGAACGAAATCCCCCCGGCAATCCGCACGAATCCAGCCTGGACGGTCAAGTGAGGATAGCCCGCCACTGCGGCCGGCGTGGTCGAGCCGCCGGTGTCGTGGTCCCGGTTCACCTGGGCGATCAGCCAGGCCGGCCCGGCGGTGGGCGCGACAATCGCATCCACGCGATGCTTCCCGATGACGGCGTCGATCCCTTCGGCGCGCGCCATCCGCCGGTTCCGGCCCGCGCCTTGCGATACGCCGCTTCACTGAGCGGTCCTTTCTTCTGCGCCCGCAGGAACAGTCCCTCGCGGAAACATCGGCAGCCGCACGCTCAGGCAACTTTCGGCATGTCGACCACCTTCGGCTGCAATCCCATTTTCGCCAGCAGGGCATACACCACAAATCCCGTGAGGAAGCTGTAAAGCACCGCCGGCTCCACATAAGTCTTGGCGTCCGCCGACAAGGGCAGGAACGGCAAAATCCCCACCACGAACCCGACTGCCCAGGCGACATACCCGGCAAAATTGATGCCTTCGCGCGGTCCGGCCCAGCGCCTGCCGGAGAGCAGGTAATCCGCCGCCATGGCGCCGCAGATAGGTCCAAAAGACGCGCCTACGATGGTGAAGAAGGAAATCAGGTTGGCGGCCACACCCGTCACCGCCAGCACGATCCCGATCGCCGCTCCCGCCATCGTCGATACCACCCGTGGAACGCCTGGGATCATGGTGGAGAAGCTGTTACCCGCAATGAACGCGCAAAAGCAGCTCGGGGGAATGGAGGCGATGGCGAAGAGGAAGAACATGGCCGAGGCGACCGGTCCGCCAATCGACTGAATCACGTTGTCGTAGTCGAAACCCGCCAGACTCGGATTTGCGCCATGCGCGCCGGCCACCGATAACAACGGCAGCCCACCCGCGATCAACACCGCCAGAGCGATACCTACCAGGCCTCCCCATTTGACGTCCGATGCGTTCCGCGCGTTCATGCCGAAGTCCGCGCCCGCCGCGCCGGCCGTCGCAAAGAAACCAATCACGATCGCCAGGACCGCCGTGAAAGCCACATACGGGGTCTCCTGTCCCGCGGGGATTTTGTATTGCCCAATCCCTCCAGCGGTCTGAAAGAAGACGATCGCCAGCATGAGCAGTGGAATGGCATTCAGCAGCAGCGAGACTTTCGCCACGTATTGAATGCCTTTGGCGCCCACCCAGGCCATCAGGCAGCCCCACACCACTCCGGTTACGGCGAATGGCGTAGTCTGAGGCTCGGAATGCACACCCAGCCCTTTCAGAATGAAATCGGCCGCGAAGAAAGTCGCCACCGCGAACCAGCCGATCTGCAACAGGCCCATCAACAGCCCCGGCATAATGTAGCCGCCCTTCGTGCCGAAGGTGGAGCTGCCCACAACGTAGAGCGGGAACCCTGTTTTCATCCCCAGCATGGCGGGCACAAAGTAGTAGAGTCCATAGCACAGCAACCCGGCTGCGGCCAGCCCGGCGAAGCACACGGCCAGGCTGCCGTGCGCAATCGTCTTCCCCGCCATCTGCTGATAGAAAGCGATCCAGAGAAAAATTCCGGCGTAACTCGGTGCGGTATTGGCATACCACGGACCGCGCTTCCCAATGGGGTTAGGCACGGCTTTTGCAAGATAGCCTGGCAACATGGCCACTCCTTCTCCGGAATTCTCCATTTTGGACTCCCGGCTCCCGGTTAGTATACACCCAAACCCGCGACCCCTCCGAGAAACCGAATTGGGTTGGGGCCGAATTGGGTTGAGGAGTGAAGCGCGCGGCGAACCCGGCTGAAAAAGTGCGGCGTTAACCAAAGTATCCCGCCGGACCCCAATGTTACACTGATCCTGATGCCTTACCAGCATATCCGGTTCGATCTCGACGAGCACGGCGTCGCCCTCATTACCGTCCATCGGCCGGAGAAGCTCAACGCCCTGTCGGCGGCGGTGATCGGAGAGTTGCGGGAGGCCTTCGAACGGGTCGCGCGCGAGCCAGCCATTCGCGCGGCCATCCTGACCGGCGCGGGCGAAAAGGCCTTCGTGGCGGGCGCGGATATCAACGAGTTGGCGGCGCTTTCGCCGGTCGAGCTGCGCGAGTACGCGCTGCGCGGCCAGGCGGCCTTCCGGCTTCTCGAGACCTGCGGCAAGCCCTCGGTCGCGGCGGTCAATGGCTTCGCGCTGGGCGGCGGTCTGGAGCTGGCCATGGCCTGCAGCGTGCGCTTCGCTTCCGAAAATGCCCGCCTGGGGCAGCCCGAGGTGAAGCTCGGGATCGTTCCAGGCTATGGCGGCACGCAGCGGCTGCCGCGGCTGGTGGGACGCGGCCGGGCTTTGGAACTGCTGCTTTCGGGAGAGCCGGTGACGGCGGCCGAGGCGTACCGGATCGGGCTGGTCAACGCGGTGGCGCCGCTGGCGGAATTGCTGCCGCTGAGCCGTGCCTGGCTGGACAAGGTCCTCGCCAACGGGCCTGTGGCCGTGGCGCTGACGATGGAAGCGGTGGACGCCGGCCTCGACGGCGGCCTGGAAGCGGGACTGCGCCTGGAAGCGGCCGCTTTCGGCCTCTCGGCGGCCACCGAAGACCGGCGCGAGGGCACCCGGGCGTTTCTCGAAAAGAGGCGCCCGGCCTTCGCGGGAAAGTGAAACATGGCGAAAGTGTTTGAAGGACAGCTTTCGGCGGCGGGGCTGCGGTTTGCCATCGTGGTCAGCCGCTTCAACAGCTTTATTACCGAGCGGCTCCTGAACGGGGCCATGGATGCGCTGGCGCGAACCGGCGCGAATCCCGACTTGATCGACGTCATCAAGGTCCCCGGCTCGTGGGAAGTGCCCTTGGCGGCCGGCGAAGTGGCGCGCCAGCACCGCTACGACGCGGTGATCTGCCTGAGCGCGGTGATTCGCGGGGAGACCCCACACTTCGATTATGTGGCCGCGGAAGCCGCCAAGGGCATTGCCCACGTGGCGGCGGAGACCGGCGTGCCGGTGGCCTTCGGAGTCCTCACCACCAATACCTTGGAGCAGGCCATCGACCGCGCCGGCGCCAAGGGCGGCAACAAGGGTTTCGACGCGGCCATGTCGGCCATTGAAATGGCCAATCTGTTGCGCACGTTGCGCCAGGCGACCTAATGCCTTCCCGCCGCAGATCCCGGCAGCGCGCCCTGCAAATCCTGTTTCTCTGGGATGCCCGCAGGCAGCCCGTGGAGGACGCCATCGCGGCGTATTACGACACGCTGTTCTCCGACGAGCGTCCCGAGCGCGACGCGTTTGCCACCGGCCTGGTGCATGGGACCGTGGAAAACGTGGCCGAAGTGGACGCCCGGATCACCCGCCACGCCGAGCACTGGCGCATGGAGCGCATGCCGGCGGTGGACCGCAACATCCTGCGCATGGCGGTCTACGAGATGACGCGTGGCGGCACTCCCGCCGCAGTCACCATCGACGAGGCCCTGGAACTGGCGCGCAAGTTCTCCGGCGAGGAGTCCGTGCAGTTTGTCAACGGCGTGCTGGACGCGATTTACCGCGAGCTGCCCGCGGCCGGCCAGAGCACCAGCCCCTGACGGCCCCGTTGGTGGGGCGGTCCGCGGGTGCACCGCGCTTCAGTATCCCTGAATCCACACGTACGGTCCGAGGTCGCTTGTGCATGGAGCCATATCGACGCAACCGGCGGTCATGGCGAACCGAATCAGGACTTGTCGACTGCAAGACCAGGGCGAACCTCTGACCAGGGAACTGGAAGCGCTCCAGGAGCAGCGCAAGGCGGCCTCGCATCACGTGCTGGTGAAGGATCTGCCGGCGGAGCATGCCTTCACGCGCCTGCGCGGGGAGAGGAACATTTTTGGACACGATCCAGATGATCGCCTATCCAGCCGAGAGCAGCATGGTATCGATTGTGCGGGAGAAGTTGGCGCGCACCGACGATGGCCGCGCCTTGCTGCGACACATCTTCACCGCCCCGGTGGTTCTCATCCCGGATCTGCCGCAACAGACCTTGACGGTGAGGCTGCACCACCTCACGCAGGGCGCGCACGACGAGGTGATCCGTCACTTGTGCAAAGAACTGAACGCGACTGAAACGCTGTTTCCGGTAACCGCGCTCAAGCTAATCTATAAACTCGGCTCATGTTAATTCCATGAGATCAGGAGGTCAGAGTCTCGACACTGCACCGAGGAGTGCGCGCGCCACGGCAGCGAGTTGCGAAGCCACTCTTGCGCTGCCGCAAGGATGTGTTCTCCGCGTTTTTCTCCGCGCCTCAGCGTCTCCGCGTCGAGTGTGTTCCTCAGGGTCTAGACGGAGTCCCACTGGCGTATAGTGTAAATATGGTGCGTCCTGAAAGACGCGTTGTTCTAGCAGGTGGAAGTCCTGTCCGGGTAAGCGCCGGAGCGCCCGGTAGCAGACTCCAGCCGAGCGGAGAGATCCGCCCGAGCCGAGCGGAGTGTCGAAAGCCCTTGAAAGAGAGGGGAGCAAGCCAACGGGCCGCAACCACAGGTGAACGCTACAGCCACGACATATTATCAGCCGAAAGGCGTTTGAGAGGGCCGAGACGGTCATATCGCGGCGAAGGCAACAGACAGCATTCCAGACCGGAGGGAATGCTGGACCTCTCCGGGGTCGCAGGCGGCGGCACGTTGGGACAGAGCAATGCGGAACAGGAGAGACCCTACCTGGCAGCCTTGTCGGGCAAAGACCGGGCGTACAAGGCCGGATGGCTGAAAACGCGCGGAGCCGGGAGGGAGTCCGAGGGGTCCGTAGTACCGATGAAGGCGCGCAGCAAAACGCGTTGGAGGGAAGGGACCCTGCTTTGGTCACGTCGGCAGGGAGGTAAGCGTGAGGGCATGCCGGAAACGGCCAACAACCTCGATGTAAAAGCGCGACAACTCCGCTGTCCGGCTATCGGTGTGAGCCAAGTGCGACCTAAACTCGCGGGATTCGGCGAAGGCCGTGACAACCGGAGTGACGCCCCGGTGAAAGGCCGGATCGCGACGGGCGTGAGACGTCACGCACGCCACATCAAGAAGATCATCGTTAAGCCGTATGCGGGAAAACCGCACGTACGGTTTGAAAGGGGGTTGATGGAAACGGGCCGGCGGTAACGCTGGTACCGCGCCATAATCTACCAATGCGAATCGCGCTCGGACTGGCAACGGCAGCCGCGCTCTGGGCGGCCCAGCCAGCCAGCCCGGTCAACGGCGTGATCGCCCTGGTGCGCTCGGAGCTGGCCAAGAAACAACCCGACAGCCAGTTGGCCAAAGAGGTGCACAAGGTCAAGCTGGCGGAGCGGCTGGACGACCAGACCATCGAGGAATTGGAAAGCCAGGGCGCGGGGCCGAAAACGGTCGAGGAACTGGTGTGGCTGCGCGATCATAGCCGCGAGCTGCCGCAGCCGGCCGCGGCGCTGCCGTTTGTGCACGGCGCCCGGCCTTCCATCGAGGACCAGCGGGAAATGCTGAAGCAGGCCCGCCAGACCGCCCTGGCTTACGCCTCCTCGCTGCCCGATTTCATGTGCACCGAGGTCGTGCACCGCTACATCGGCGAAGGGACTGGCTGGAGTCTGAAAGATACTCTGCACCTGAAGCTGACTTACTTCGACCACAAAGAAGATTATAAGTTGCTGACCATCAACAGCCGCGCCACCGAGAAGAGTTACGAGGACGCGGGTGGCTCGATTTCCGAAGGGGAGTTTGGAAGCATCCTGCTGCAGGTGTTCGAGACGCGCTCGGCGACGGCGTTCCGCTGGGATCACTGGACCACCCTGCGCAAGCGGGAGGCCCACGTGCTTTCGTTCCGCATCACGCCGGAACATTCCACCTATCACCTGGCGTTCGGCTGGGTGGGCCAGGGAGGGCGGGACTCGACCATCGTGGGGCAGCACGGGTTCGTGTATATCGACCGGGAGACCAACCGGGTGTTGCGCATATGGGCCGAGGCCGACTCGATTCCCTGGGATTTCCCGGTGCAGGAGACCAGCACCATGCTGGACTACGATTTCACGGAGATCAGCAGCCAGAGATTTATCGTGCCGTTGCGGGCGGATGTGCGGATCGGTTCGGCGCAAATGCACACGCGCAATGTGCTGGAGTTTCAGGGTTACCAGAAGTTCGGAGCGGACGCGACTATCTCGTTCGACGGCAAGTAGCAACCGGCCGGGGTCGCGGCGCGTCATTTAGTAGTGAACGGTATTATGCGGATGGCTCCGCCGGAGTCCCGCTCCGGTGGGCCAAAACCGGCGGGCGTACTCCTCCGAACGCCCGCCGGCCTTGACTCACTGTCCCGCACTATCCGGCAGTCGCCCATGGGAAGAACCGCTCCCTGAAGGGGTGCCCCGGGCCCGGCTCCGTAACTCACTGAATTTACGGAGCCGGGCCCGGAAGGCACCCCGTCAGTAAGCGGTGCGTTGGGAGTCCCGGCTGTGATATCCATGGTGGGATGACGCGACGCCAGTTTTGGGGCTGTGCTCCGGCGCTTTTCTCATTCCGGCGAGCGATCGCCGCCACCCCGCGGCGAATCCTTTTGGACGCGGGGCAGGCGGGCAAGATCCGCGCGGCGCTGGCGCGCGGCGGGGCGTTCGCCGCGGGCGCCGATGCCCTGCGGCGGAATGCCGATTCCGCGCTCAAGGCGGGTCCCTGGAGCGTCACCAACCACCGGCCGCCCAACGTCAAGGCCGGTCCCAACGACTATTACAGCGAGGGACCCTACTGGTGGCCCGATCCGAAAAATCCCAACGGCCCCTACATCCGCAAGGACGGCCAACGGAATCCCGAACGCTTCATGGGCAACCGGGACGACCTGGGTCATTTTTCGACCGCCGTGCTGGCGCTCGGCATGGGCGCCAGCCTGCTGGGCGACAAGCGGTGCGCGGAACATGCGGCCACCGTGCTCTCGGTGTGGTGCGTGGATGGCGCAAGTGTAGCGAGACGGCATTTACAGATTGTCCTACGAAATGGGGGCGGTGGGGGAGGCGGCGTGGATGTTGTCTACTCGTGAGCTTTTGAATCCAGGTTAACGTGCCGTGGGCGGCGTCGCAGGTTCGACTGGGCGTTTGGCATATTGATTGCGTTTCGATTTCGCGTGACAGCGCTGCGTGGATGCCATAAGATAAAGCGATCATAATAGTAAGCAGGGCGCTTCGTTTTGGCCCATAAACCGTATGATTCACAGCGTCAAAGACCTCTCGCCGGACCAACGGATGGCCATAGAAAGCCTGCTTGGCCGCCCCGTGTCGGAGGAAGGAGCAGATCAGCGTGCGTACCGTCCCACTGCCACCGGCTCCCGAATGGCTCAAGACCATCCAGCAGGATGCAAGGGAAAAGGGACTAGACCGTCTGACCCCAGAAGAGATTGACGCCGAGATCGCGGCGGCCCGCCGCGACCGCCGCAACCGAAACCAGCGCCCAGGACAGTGATCCGGGTCAATTCTTGAAAAATAGCGGGTAGTGCCTGAAAAGTGCAGGCACTACCAAATAGCGAGGCAAACGCGCGCCAGTATGATATGATCCGGTACAGTAGCATCCGTAGGTGGTTTCCATCCTGCCGTACACGATCTTGGAGGCCACTTGGGCATCTCGCGTAGCATTCCCACACCCTCCCTTAGATTCGTACCCGACACGAATGTGATCGTCTCCGCTATGCTCCGCGCCGGCGGCCTGCCGGAGGCCGGTTTTCAATCTCGCGATGGGCGGCGAAGTACAAGCCTACGCCTCGGAGCCGATCTTTGCCGAATACGAAGACGGGTTGCGCCGCCCGCGTCTGGCAATCAACCCCGATAGGGTCACGGTTGCCTTGGCCCGAATCCGCGCATCTTTCCCTGGTCCAGCCGGTCGGACGGGTTTACGGCGGCACTTGACCCCGACGATAACATCTTCCTGGAGTGCGCCGAGGCCGCGCACGCGCATTATCTGGTGACCGTTAATCGCAGGCATTTCCCAGAGCGCTGGGCGGCAACTGCGATAGTCACTCCACGGCAGTTTATGGACGCCCGCGCCCTGACGTCGACGATCCCGCTTGGCTGAGAGCCTGCTGGCCGAGCAGCCCGCTGTGGCTTGAATTCGTTATCGTCTCGGAACATAGTTGGGAACCGGGTCTAATTGGGCAGGGGATGGAGGGACAGCTCTTTCATCGGAAAGTCTTTGGTGTTGTCGGTAAGCAGGGGCAAGCCGTTGTGCAGGGCCGTCGCGGCGATCAACACGTCGCCGAGATTGAGGGTTTTCCCCTTTTTGCTGTGGTCGCGTTTGAGGATGCCCGCCAGTTCGGCCACCGGCCAGGTCAGGGGATAGAGGTCGAGGCTGTGCAGGAAGTTTTTGGTGTTGTGCTCTTCTTGAGGCCGCAGTCCGGCATAGACCTCGGTGATGTTGATCGGGCAGCAGGCCAGAGTATTGCCCTTCTCAAGCAACTCGCGGAGAAGCTGCCGCCGGCCTTTCTTATCGTTGATGGCGTCGATGATGACGCTGGTGTCGAGGAGGTAGGTGGCCATGTCATATTTAGCGGGCGGTTGCTTTTTCAAAGCGCTGGTTGTATTCACTGCGCAGCTTGCGGACGTACTTGGCCGCCCCTTGCTTCAGTTCGGGGTGGTCCTTCTCGTTCCAGGCCACCAGTTGATCGAGGGCTTGGAGTTGCCGGAGGCGAACCAGCTCGCGTTCGGCGGCTTGGGTGATAAAGCTGCTGCGCTGCCGGCGGCCCACCAGCGAGTCGATTTCCTTGACCAGTTGATCAGAGAGCACCACGTGCGTGCGTCTGTTCATAGTATTGATCCTTGAGGGACGCGTCCAGAATGGGCATAGCAAAGCCCACTGGAAGATTAACAGTTCATGGGATTGCTGTCAAATTATGTCGTTGAAAACAAGAGGCGATGGCGAGTGGAAAGCACTTGCCGGGATTCGTCCGGCCGGTCTCTCTTCAGGCGGTCTGCCAGTTAACTGGACTGTGGGGGAGGCCATCGCTTTGTGGCCTGCCAGATCGCGGACAAGCGCAGACGACAAAAGGCGGCGGTGCCCCTTGGGCCCTGCGCCACGGGCTGGCAACCGCCGACCACCCCGTGAGCATCGCCGCCACCCTCCGACTGCCTCAAAATACAACACGAAACTCGCCGCCGCGCTTTGGGTTATATTAGTTAACCAATGCTATTCCCCCGGGCCCTCTTGATCCTTACAACGGGCGTTCTGCCGGCGCTGGGCGCCACCTTCGGGACGGTCGTGACGCTCGCCCAGCCGGTCGCCGACCTGGTGCTCGACGAAGCACGCCAACGCATCTACGTGGTCAATACCGACGGCAACGATGTGGAAGTCTACTCCACCAATACCAACCCTCCGCACCTCACTACAACCATCCCAACGGGAGCCACTCCCCTGGCCGCGGCTCTCTCGCGTTCCGGAAACTCGCTCTATGTGGCGTGCTACGCCGCTTCGGCCATCACCATCGTCAATCTCACCTCGGCATCGTTCTCGACCACCTCGATGGCGCTTTCGGCCAAGCCCCAGGGCATCGCGGTGGGATTCAACGAGTTGGTTCTAATCTCGACCATCGGCACCGGAACGGGCGCGGACGTGCTGGTCACCTACAACCCCACCGCCTCGGCCAACAACGCGCTGGCATCCATTGCGATCGGCCCTCCGGCGCCCACCGCTCCCTCGCTTCCGCCGCCCTCGAACGATATGGCGCTGGCCGCTCACAGCCGCCTGCAGGCCTCCTCGGATGGCACCAAAATCATCGGGGTGAACGAGACCTCCACAACCGCCCGCAACGTCTTCGTCTTCGACGTCGCCTCGGCCACCGTGGTGGGGGCGCGCTATCTCACGGGGGCGTCGACGATTCTGGGGGTGGCGCCGGATGGGTCGACTTTCGTCACCGGCAACATCCTGGTCCAGTCCTCCACCATGGTGGTGCTGGCGCAGCAGAGCGCCACCAATGCGCCGTTCGTGTTTCCGGCCACCGCCAATTTCACGACCGAGACCAATCAGGGCGGAGCGGTGTACGCGACCGGCTCCAGCGGCCTGGAACTCATCACCGGCTACAACATCACCCCCGTGCAGAATCCCGCGGTGAAGTCGAACACCGCCCAATTGCTGATCAACTCGCCCACCAACTTGCTCATCTCGCTGGGGATCATGCTGCCGGAAAACCTCGGCGGCAGAATGGTGATCACTTCCACCAGCGCCACCATTTACGCCGTCTCGCAATCCGGTTTTATGGTGCTGCCCATCGGGACCCTGGCGCAGAATCCCATCGCCATGCCCGATTCCGACGTGGCGCTGCTGGCATCCGACCAGTGCGGCGTTACCGCGGCGCTGAACTCGGCGGCCATTCCGGTGCGCAACGTGGGCGCCGGCAAGATCACGCCCACGGTGCAAGTGATCACCACCACCAGCACCTCGGTCGAAACCAAGATCGCCTCGGAATCCTACGGCGGCAATGTCACCGTCAGCTTTAATTCCGCGGCCGCCAAGAGCCTGGGCACGGCGACCCCCGATCAGCTTTTGATTCAGGCGGCCGAGGCCATCAACATCGTCCCCAACGTGTTCGTCTTCCAGAACAGCCGCAACGCGGAAGCGGCGGGGACCATTATCCCGGTAAATATCGGGGCCACCACCACCGGTCTTACCGACATCTTGCAAGATACCGCCCGCCAGCGGCTGTATATCGCCAATCCGGGGCTGAACCGCGTCGAAGTGTTCGACATGCAGAAGCAGCAGTTTCTCAGTCCCATCCCGGTGGGCCAACTGCCGCGCAGCATGGCCTTTGGCAGCGACGCCAACACCATGTACGTGGCCAACTCCGGCGGCGAAACCATCAGCATCGTCGACCTGACCCAGGACGCGGTCACCGGGCAGGTAAGCTATCCGCCGCTGCCCTTCAATGCCAATTTCACTCTAATTACGCCGGAGATCCTGGCTTCCAGCGAACGCGACCCGCAGGTATTGATGTCCGACGGGTCGCTGTGGAAGATCGTGGGCAACACGGTGATTCCCTGGGTTCTCGATACCAACGTGTTTGGCACGACGACCAAAATTCCCTCGCCGCAGAGCATGGTTTCCACGCCCGACGGGTCCTACGTTTTGCTGCTGGGCGGCACCGGCATCGGTTACCTGTACGATGCCAGCGTGGACGATTTCGTCAGCGCCGTGCAGGTGATTCAACCTCCCATCTCGGGCTACTACGGGCCGGTGGCGGCCGGTCCCAACGGAGCTTACTTCCTGGCCAACGCCCAGATTCTGAACCTGGCGCTGACCACCGTCGGCTCCGGCGCGGGAGTAACGGGTCCGGTGTCGGGCACCGGCCTGCCCTCGCCTGCGGGGCCGTCCACCACCTCCTCGCGCCCGGTCGCGGCGGTAGCGGCCATCGGCGCTGGGAGCTTCGCGCGATTTTCCACCGCCGTGCGGACCAGCGCCACGGCGGCGGCCACCGACCCGGGGGTGATCGAAGTGGTGGATGCCTCGATCCTGCGCACCACCGCCGCCGTCAACGCCCTGGAGAGCCCCCTGGCCGTGGTGGCGGGCACGGGGCGCACCAACATCAGCGGCCGCACCATGGTGGTGAACGCCGCTGGCACCACGGCCTACGTGCTCACCGCCTCGGGCCTGAGCATCATTCCGCTCACCACCCCCGCGGCGTCCAGCGTTCCCACCCTGGCCGGCTCGCCGCTGGTGAACCAGGCCAATCAGACGTCCGGGGTAGCG
The DNA here is from genome assembly GCA_052144935.1 of Bryobacteraceae bacterium. Lineage (GTDB taxonomy): Bacteria > Acidobacteriota > Terriglobia > Bryobacterales > Bryobacteraceae > JOPF133. Next base: position 3,785 of record JBKQPR010000071.1, on the reverse strand, counting down.
CCGGGAGGGCTGGTCAGCGTGATGGGGAAAAACCTGGCCGCCACGGCCTCCTCGTCCAGCACGCCGCTCCCCACCGTGATGGGCGGCGTTTGCGTCACTCTGAATAACTCGCCGCTGCCTCTAGAGGCCACCAGCGGCACCCAGATCAATGCGCAGTTGCCTTTCAACCTGGCGGCCGGCCGCTATCCCTTGGTGGTGCACTCGATCGCCAACCAGGTGGCTTCCACTTCGGTCACCGTGACGGTGGCCAAGTACGCCCCGGCGATCTTCGTCGACAGCGATGGGCCGGCGATTTTCCACGCCAATGGAGATCGCGTGAACAAACAACACCCCGCCACGCGCGACGAACCGCTCACTATTCTGGCCACCGGCCTGGGGGCGACTACCGGCGGCGCGGTGACGGCGGGCGAGCCTTCTCCGTCGAGTCCCCTGGCCGTAACCGCCCCGGTGTCGCTGTATTTTGGCAATCCGCTCATCAGCCAGTCGGCCGTGATCGTGAACTGGAGCGGGCTGGGACCCGGCATGATGGGGGTCTACCAGATCGATTGCAAGATACCGGGCACCCACCTGAACGGCAACGCCCTACCCGTGACATTGCGGATCGGCGGAGTGAACAGCATCACCACCGGCCCCACCGCCGCGGTGGTATACGTGAACTAAGCGTGGTCTTTGCCGCCTGCCAACGCCTCTTGCCACCTGCGCGCCCGCCGTACCGGTACGGTTATAATCGGAGAGTCCACCCGGTTCGCCCGCGCAGCCTATGGTTTTCGGTCTGCACGTGGCTTAAAGTATTTACAGAATGCGTGGTGTGAGGCGTTCATGCGATCTTTTCGACTGACCTTCGTTTTGCCGGCGGCGCTTGCGGCGCTGGTGTCGTGCAACACCGATCCGAACGTGGCCAAGAAGCGCTACATGGAAAGGGGCGACGTATTCTACCAGAGGGGCAAATACAAAGAAGCCCGCATCCTATATCTGGATGCCCGTAAGAAGGATCTTCGCTACGGGCCGGCCTACTATCACCTGGGTCTGGTCAGCGTCAAGCTGGGCAACCTGACCGAGGCGGTGAACTTCTTCCGCCGCGCCATCGAGTTGCTTCCCCCGGAAAATCCGGACCACTGGGACTCCGTCGTTAAGCTCTCGGACATCTATGTTGCGGTGGCTAGAGATCAGAAGAGCTACATGGACGAGGTAACCACCTTCAGTTCGCAGATGCTGAAGCGGGACCCCAACTCCTACGACGGCCACCGGCTGCAGGGGGACGTGAGTTTCGAGCGCGCCGTAGAGGCTTACAAGACCGGCCGCAGGGACGATGGTGTCGCTCTGCTCGACGCCTCGATCGAGGAGTACCGCAAAGCCGACGCCCTGAAGCCCAACCAGCAGGGTGTGTTGATGCAACTGGCGCGGGCGCTCGCGGCCAAATCCCAGTTCGCCGAGGCCGAGGAACTTTACCGCCGGGTCATCGGTCTGGATAAGGCCTATGAGTTGGCTTACCGGGAGTTGTATAGGCTCTTCATCCTTCAGGGCAAGGCCGACGACGGCGAGCAGGTTCTGAAGTTGGCGATGGCCAATAATCCGAAGCAGTATTCCTTTATGACCATGCTGGCGCTGCATTATTCGCTGCTGCGCCGCCGCGACGACATGGTGGGGGTGCTGCAACAGATCAAGGCGCACGCCAAGGAGTTTGACCAGGCCTATGTGACGGTGGGGGATTTCTACCTGCGCATCGGCGATATGGATTCCGCGGTGAGGGAGTACCGCGAGGGCATGAGCAAGGATGCCTCCCACAAGAGCAATTACGAGAAACGGATCATCGAAGTCTATATGCGGCAGGGGAAGCGCGCCGAGGCTGCCGAGATCGCCGGCCAGATCCTCAAGGACGATCGCAACGACGCCGACGCGCGGGGCCTGGAGGCCAGCTTCATGCTGGATAAAGGCGAGGTCAACCGGGCGCTGGGCGAATTGCAAGCGGTAGTGGCGCACGCTCCCGAGAATTTCGTGGCGCACTACAATCTGGGGCGGGCGCACGCCGCCCGCGGAGAGTGGGAGCAGGCCCGCCAGCAGTTCGAGAAGGCCATCCAGCTTCGTCCCGATTACGTGCTGGCGCGGTTGGCCCTGGCACAACTGGAAGTGCAGCGCGGCGAATACGACGCCGCCTTGAAAACCTCCCAACAGATCCTGCGCATCGACAAGAACAACATCAACGCCAAATTGATCGAATCGGCTTCCATGATGGGCGAGAAGAAGTTCGGCGAGTCCCGCGTGCTGCTCGACCAGATGATCAAGAGCAATCCCGGCACCCCGGAAGTCTTCTTCCAGGTGGGCGTGGTGAACCTGGCGGAAAACAAATTCAAGGAAGCCGAAGAGGCGTTTCAGAAGTCCTACCAGTTGGATCCCAACAAATCCCGGGGCCTGCTGGGGATCGTGGAAACCGACATCGCGCAGAACAAGGCCGACGAGGCCATGCAAATGCTCCGGACGGAACTGGACAAGAGCCCCAACCGGCTGGATCTGCGGCTGGCCCTGGGCAATACCGCGGTCCGCGCCGGTAAGTACGATCTGGCGATTACCGAATACGAAAAGCTGCTCAACGCGCTGGATAAGAACAGCCGGCAGCGCGGGGACGTGTATCTGCGCATCGGGGAAACCTACCGGCGCAAGGGCGACTTGAACGGCGCCATCGTCAACCTGCAGAAGGCGCGCGAATTCCAGCCGGAAAACGAGGTGGTGATGGTCACCCTGGCGTTGGTGCTGGACGCGGCCGGCCGCTGGACCGAGGCCAAGCAGGTCTACGAAGCCGTGCTCAAGCTGAACAGCAACGACGCGGTGGCCCTGAACAACCTGGCCTTCCTGATGGCCGAGCACAACGGCGATCTGGACGACGCGCTGAGCAAAGCGCAGCGCGCCAAGCAGTTGCTGCCCGAAATGACGGAGGTTTCCGATACCCTGGGCTGGATCTTCCTGAAGAAGAATCTGAGCGACAGCGCTCTCGACACCTTTCGCGAGCTGGTGAACAAGGCGCCCAACCAATCGACATACCGCTATCACCTGGGGATGGCGCTGGCGCAAAAGGGCGACAAGATTAAGGCCATTAAGGAACTCCAGGAAGCCCTGAAGTACAACCCGAGTAAGAACGAGCGGGACGAGATTCAGCAGTTGCTGACCAAGCTGGGGGCCTAGGCGGCGAGGCGGGAAAGACGTGGGCGAACAATGTCCGTTACCGCTGGGTGCTGGCCGTAGGATCCTCCGAGAGCGGAGCCCGCTCGGCGGCCGCTCTGGCTTCCCGCTGTGCTTCCCTCCTGGGACCCAAGTTTTCTGAAGGACCGCTAGTGCACGGCGGCACGCAACTCAACGGATGACGGAGCGCCGACCTCCATCAAGTCAGTGCTTAATGCCGGGACCGGCGTTTAGCGGTTCGGGGACGCCAGCGCCAGGGGCCCATTAGAGAATCGTCGCCCACTCGAAACCATCCACTTGGCCGTGTAGACTATCCAGAGTAGTCCTCGGTCTGGGACGCCGGTTCGGCCGCGAGGAACGCACTTCGATCCGGCGAGGGCGAGGCGGCCTGCTATTTACTATAAATGCCTATGCGTGGCGCAGGGGCGCCCCGCGCCACACATGCCTCAGAACTGGCCCGGGTTTGCAAACGACGGCGTAATAGTGGGTGCCTAACGGTTTTGGGGGTCGCGACCTGGAACCATGCTGTATGCCTGCGACGGGTCTAATTGGTTGCGAACGGTGTTTTCCAGTTGCGTTAGGACTGGATGAACCTGCGGCGGAAGCTTGGT
>JBKQPR010000070.1:0-3590 GCA_052144935.1 Bryobacteraceae bacterium | reverse complement strand
CTTGCCCAGTCCTTTACCGTCCAATTGGCTATTCCTGCGAAGATATGAACACACCGCTTGTGATATGCGACAGCGTCGTGAGTGAACTTCGCGTCTTCGACGAAATGGCCGAGATCCGTAAGATATTTTACGGCCTTCCGGCATGCTTCGATGCAATCTTTGTGGATCGCACTATCCCCGCCGCCAGCTTCAGTTACCACGCCGATGCGTAGTCGGCCCGGGTCTCTTTCCGTTGCCGACAGAAATGTGGTTGTCGGCTTCGGCGCGTAGTATGGCTCTCCCGCGCCAAGACGTGACGTCAGATCCAGGAGCAGTGCGCTGTCCCGCACGCTGAGTGTAACCGCATGCTCGGACACGATGCCACTTCCGGCATCACCGTAGTAGGGCCCCAGGGAATTACGGGCGCGTGTGGGCTTCAGTCCGAACAGACCGCAACACGACGCCGGAATGCGGATCGAGCCTCCAGCATCGTTGGCATGTGCCATAGGCACCATACGCGCCGCCACCGCCGCGGCCGAACCGCCTGAAGACCCCCCTGTCGTGTATTCGGGTGCCCAGGGATTTATCGTGCGTCCGTAAATTCTGGGTTCGCAGTCCGGTTTCATTCCAAATTCTGGTGTGTTTGTTTTACCGACAAGAACAAGACCTGCCTCGCGCCACCGCGTCACGAGTTCGCTGTCTCGTGGGGATTCGTAGCAGCCCCTTAAAAATGCGGAGCCCTCATGCAGCGGGGTGCCCGCGATCTCAGCGAACAAGTCCTTGGCAAGGAAGGGAACCCCATATAGCGGCGCCTCGGGACTTAATACCGACAACTGACCGCGCGCTTGTGCATAGAATTTGCATATTACCGCATTGAGACGAGGGTTCAGATTTTCAATGGCCGCGATTGAGGCTTCCAAAACCTCAGACGCGGAAGCCTTTTTGCGACGAATTTGGTCCGCGAGCCCAATAGCGTCAAAACGAGCAAATTCATTTGCTGATGCTGTCATGCGAACAGATTATCCGAAAAGACGCGCCGTTCGCTACGGCGGTGGGTTGAGGCTCCGAAACGAAATGATCCACTATTGCCTTTCGCCTATTGAAGGAACGGATTGGTTGCTCTTTCCTTGCCGATCGTGCTGGTCGGCCCATGTCCGCTGATGATCGCGACATCATCTCCCAAGGGCAGAAGCTTTTCTCTGATCGATTTGAACAATTGCCGCTGATCGCCTCCGGGGAGATCGGTACGGCCGACCGAGCCGGCGAACAGCACGTCACCGACGATCGCCAGACGCTGCGTCGGACTGAAAAAGACGACGCTTCCAGGCGAATGCCCCGGACAATGCAGGACCTCGAACGTCAGCTCCCCAACCTGGACCTGATCGCCATCTTCCAACCATCGGTCCGGCTTCACGTTCGAGGCGTCCCAGATGCCGAAGGCGCGAGCGCTTTCGGCGACGTGCTGCAACAGAAATAGATCGTCCCTGTGGGGCCCCTCGATAGATACTTTGAGGTTCGCCTTTAAGTCTGCGGCACCGCCCACATGATCGACGTGGCCGTGGGTCAGCCAGATTTTGTCGACTGCAACGCCAGCCTGAGCGATGGCACGCTCGACGTCCGCCAGATCGCCGCCGGGATCAATGACAACGGCACGCTTCGTGGCCTCGCACCACAGCAGGGTACAGTTCTGTTGGAAGGGTGTAACCGGAATGATGATGGCCTTGGCTTTGGTCATGGTCCGTGCGCACCGGAGCGGAAAGGTTTGCTTGGGCGGATCGTCGCCAAGGCGTGCTCTAGCCGACGTGCACGCCGCGACCCTTATCGGCCCGGAATCCATAACCCCAAGACTCGCCGCCCCCGGCGAAGGGCAAGTTCTCCGGCAGTGATCATGGATTCCGGGCTCGCGGGCTTAAAGCCGCGAACCCGCAATGACGCGTTGAGGCAACCGCGCCCTTAGGCCGTCACATTCCCTCGGCCTTTTTGCGCTTGTCGCACTCGCTCCAGTATTGCGGCCACTTCATTCCGGGAGGCCGCGTTCCGGCCGCCTTGGCGGCCTTCCACTCGGCGCCGCAGGCGCGCTCGCGCGCGATCATGGCCGCGCGCCCGCCGGATACCGGCTTTTTCTCCGCGGTGGCGGCGGGTGGCGGGGCGGCCGGTTTTTCGGCTACGGGCGGCGGGGCGGCCGGTTTTTCGGCTGCGGGCGGCGGTGTTGGGGCCGGCGCTTCGCCGCCGCACTCCGCCTTGCGGAACTCATTCCATTTCATGCCGTTGAGAGTGCCGGCCGCCTTAGCCGCTTGGTATTTGGCGCTGCACTCTTTTGCCGTGAGAGCGTGTGCCGGCGCCGGCATCGATGCGGTGGCCAGAACGGCGACGACCATTCCCGACGCGATCAATAACGTGGTCTTCATGGGTAATTCTCCTGGGTCGGAAGCTTGAAAAGCAAGGCGCTCACGTTGATGTGTCTCAATGCGGGGCCGTTCACGTGCCGGTGGCGTCCGTTACGCACTTTTTGGTGAAGCTCGTTTTCGCCGCGCCGGAGAGCTTCTTTTCCGCGGCTTGGCTGTCGCAGCTTGTCTCCGCATCTTTCTTACATTTGGTCATGAAGCTTGTCAGCGCGGCGCCGGCGAGCTTCTTGCTCGCGGCTTGATCCTTGCAGGAATCCGCTATCGCAACGGTGGTGAAACAAAACGACGCGGCGAGAACGATTGCGATGGTTTTCATTTTCCTCTCCTATCTAATGGTTTCCACCATCAAAAGACCTTTGCCCGTCTCGCAGTTACGCCGGTTGCAGCGTTCCGTTCGGGGACGCCTTGTCGACGATTTCCGGCAGATACTGCGCCAGCAACTTGAGGGTCTCGTCGACGGGCAATCCGAGATGGCGGGCAAATTCCTGCACTTGAGCGTTGCCGAGAACTGCCTTCAACTGATCTTCGGTGATCGGAAGATTGGCGCCGGATCCAAGCCAAGATTGGACCTGCGGACCAAGCCCGCCCTGCTGCAATGCTGCAACGAGCCCATTGAGATCGTGATATTGCGTCTTCGCCAGCACGGCATTGATCAGAGCCGGCAGAGCCGCCGCCTCGACTTGACCTAGAGCGCCTTTGAGCGCGCCGCCAAGGCCCAGACTGTCCAAAAGACCCATGTTTTCCCCCAATGGTAGAGGCCGCGACGATATGCAGAAGTCGAGCAAATCCGTGACGAGCCTAGCCGAACATCGAGGTTGGCACCAGAGGCGTGCAAGCCCATCCGGCGGCAACGTCAGAGCCGCGAGACCCCCCCAGAAACGGAAAATCCCTAACGAGTCGGCTTCCAAGCCAACAACCCAAACGCCGCGATTGGGGCCAGCACCAGTGAAATCAGCACATTATAGCCCGCAAGGGAGATGCCGAGAAAACGCCACGCCGCTTCGTCGCAGCGCTCGACTTGGACCGACTGGAGCTGATTGAGCAGTGATCCCTTCGCCGACAAATCGGTCAATGGGCCCGAGCAGTCGTTCGGGCCGGGCCACCAGCGCCACTCGACGCCGGCGTGATACGCGGCAAGCACGGCGCCGCAGAGGACCGTGGCCAGGATCGCGACGAAGCCAACGACAATCAGCGCCCGCGGCGCCC
>JBKQPR010000069.1:0-42484 GCA_052144935.1 Bryobacteraceae bacterium | reverse complement strand
GGCTTCAGAGGTGGCCGAGCCGCCTTGCTATTGGCCGAAGGGTGGCTCATACTGACGCAGCACCTGGCGCCGGTAGCAGGAAACCGGCGGGAAAAAAGTAGGTCACGATTGGCCAGTAAATGACCGGTGCGCGGCTGCTCCACGCCCGGAAAACTCCCCGACGGCCCCGGTAGCTCCGGCCACAGCGTTAGTCCAAGCCCGTCGTGTCCGCCTGGGAGCTTTTTTCCAGTACCGATATCTGCCCCGCCAGATCGTCATCGCGGTGCGCCATGGTGAGGGTCCGGCCATCGCCGGACAGCGACCAGTGGTCTTTGAAATGAACCTCGCGGCCAGATGTTTTCATCCAGGACTCGATCACCAACTCCATTCCTTCCCACCGGGCGCGGGTCCGCGCCGTGGCCGCGCCGACCGAGTTGTTGACCACGATTTCGACTGGCCCCAGCAAGCGCTCCGCCTGGTCGAACAGCAACGGGATCAGGCTCGCATCGGCAAGATACGCCTCCCACGAGTGGGCCTCGGCGCCCAGTTTGCGAATTTCGCCGAGCACTCCGTCGGCGGGCTTGGCTTGTTGGGAGTTGTAGAAAGTCACTCCTGGCGGCCCGGCTTCCACGGTATTCAAGAGCGCATCGGGTCCAGCTTGCCGGAAGTAGTGCAGAAACACTCTGCATCCTTGCGAGGCGAACGCGCGCGCAATTCCGGCGCCGATGCCATAGGGATTATTGGCGCCGGTGATCAGAACAACCTTGTCTCTGATCCCTGGTTCAATCATGACGGCGAAGCGCCGGCGATCGGCTGAGGAACTGCCGCAACCACTATCATCCTCCAACGTCAGAGCCTCTCTCCTTATCCGGAAGGAGCAGGACGAGGGCTGGCCGGGCTAACCGGTCTCGTCCAACTCAGCCAGAATGGCGCGCATCGCCTTTCTCAAGGGAGGGAGATCCCGCGTAACGGCGAGCCACACCGTCTCAAAGTCCACTTCGAAGTAATCGTGCACCAGGACGTTCCGCATACCGGCTATCGATGGCCAGTCGATCTGTGTTTGTGCTGCCCGGCGATCCGCTGCGTCGATTCGCAGAGTACCTTAAGGTTGCGAACAATTGCGTCCTGTAACGTTCGCGAAGCAAAGACAGCATCCCGGCCGGGCGCGGAATCGTCAGCGATCCTGCGAATACACTCAATGACATGACACGTTCGACATAAGCGCGCTGGGATTTCACAACGGCACGGCTTCCCGCAGAACAGCGTCACGGATCAAGGGGATCAAGGAGCGTCGAATCACCACCTGTACAGGCTGTCCCAGGAGCTGCTCGAGGTCAACGATCAAGCTACCCGGAAACCATGGCGTGGTATCGCCGGTCACGTCGACCAGGAGGTCCACATCGCTTTCCGGCGTGTCCTCCTCGCGAGCCACCGAGCCGAACAGCAGAACATTGCCCGCGCCGTGGAGAGCGGCCACTCGCAAGATTTCGTCGCGATGTTCTCTGATGCGTTGGCGTTGACCGGCGCCCATTCACCTATTATCGTATCGTTAAACGCCGCCGGATTCCGGCCCGCAAAGCGCTGCGCATCGACCCCCTGGCGGCGCTGCGCTGCGAGTAGGCTCACACGCCCTGACAGAACCCTGACACACCCCTGATGCACCCCTGACGTTTGCGGCATATACTGAATTCCACTGTGCGCCCGCCCACAAACAGGCTGCTGTCCGTGCGCCGGAGCCTGCCGCTGTTCCTGGCAATCGTCGTCTGCCTGGCGATTTGGCAGATGTGGCTCACCTGGCGCTTGATGGAACAGGACCGCAACCTCGCCGTGCAACGGTCCCGCGAGCGCCTCGAACAGATCGCCGATCTGGCCGTGGCTCAGTTCGCCGCCACGCTCGGCGAATGGGACCTCCGCTTGCGCGAGTTGGACGCCCTGCCGCCCCGGTCTGCGGTGAAGGCCAAGCTGCCGCCCAACGGGACCTTGATCCTGCTGGCGCCTCAATCCGTAGCCGCATACCCCGGCCGGCCGCTCCTGTTCGTGCCCGAGCCTCCTCCGGCCGGTCCGCTCCCCATAGGGTTCGAAGCCGCCGACAAGCTGGAGTTCCGCGAGCAGAACTACGCCGGTGCAGTCGAAGCCTTGCGTCCCTTGGCGGAGCAACCCGCCACCCGTGCGGAGGCATGGCTGCGCATCGCCCGCCTGGAGCGGCGGCTCAACCATCCGGAAGCCGCCATGGCCGCCTATGACCGCATGTCCCGCGAAACCGCCGTGAGCCCCGACGGCGTGCCGTACGCGCTCTTGGCGGCGGGCGCGCGCTGCGATCTGCTGGCGGGGAACGGTGCCCTTCAGGCGGCGGAGCAACTCCGCGCTGCCCTGCTCGCAGGGCGCTGGCCGCTGCATCGCGAGACTTTCGAGTATTACTGGTCCGAAACGAATCGCCTCCGGCACCGCGTCGACGATCCGCCGAAAGATTCCCTGGAATTCTCGTCGCTGGTCTCGCGCCTCGATGAACAGTGGCAACGGGCCGTGCGCAGCGGCTCCAGTTTCAGCGGCCGGGAAGCTCAGCCCGACGCGTCGCTGGCGATCTGGCATGCCACGCCCGCGCGGCTCACGGCTCTCTACGCGCCCTCCGGTTGGCTCGGCGCCAGCCTCAAGCTGCCTGCCAACACCGGCGACATCCGCTGGACATTCCCGGCCTCGGGCGCGCCCGCCGGCGCGGAGCCACACGTGCTGCGGTCGCTGGCCGAGGCCCAGCTCGCCGGCAAGATCGAGTTCTCCAGTACGTCCGCCGTCTCCAATCGAGGGATCAGCCGAGCGCTGTGGCTGGGCGGCGTGGCGCTGATGCTGTTGCTGGTGCTGGCGGGAGCGTACGCCATGTATCGGGGCGTCAGCCGGGAACTGCGGGTAGGGCAGCTTCAGTCGGATTTCGTTTCCGCCGTTTCGCACGAGTTCCGCTCGCCGCTCACCTCGCTGCGCGGTATCGCCGAGCTGCTGGCCAACGACCGCCTCGCGGACGAATCCCGCCGGCGGCAGAGCTACGTGTTTCTGGAGCGCGAGACCGCCCGCCTGCAACGCCTGGTGGAAGACCTGCTGGATTTCGGGCGCATGGAATCCGGCCGCAAACAGTACCGCGTGGAGCCGCACGACGTGTTTGCCGTGGTGCGCGCGGCCGTGGCGGATTTTCGGGAAGAAGCCCTGGCCGGCGGCTTTGAGATCGAACTGAACCTCGATTCCCGCGCCGCCACCATCCAGGCCGATGAGGAAGCGCTGCGGCGCGCCATCCGCAACCTGCTCGAAAACGCCGTGAAGTATTCGCCCGAGTGCCGCACCGTGTGGGTGGAGGGCTCGGTGAATCACCACCGGGCGATGATCTCGGTGCGCGATCGCGGCATGGGCATCGAGCCGCGCGAGCAGGGCGAAATCTTCCAGAAATTCGTCCGCGGCGCCGCGGCCAAGAAGGCGGGCATCAAAGGCACCGGCATCGGCCTATCGATGGTGCGGCAGATCGTGGACGCTTGTGGAGGGGAGATTCGTCTGGAGAGCGCGGCTGGCGCGGGCAGCACCTTCACCATCCTGCTCCCTCTGGCCGGCCCGCCTCTGGACGGAGTTGGGGAGACACGCGCATGAGCCGGATCCTGATCGTGGAAGACGAGCCGGGCATCGCCTTCGCTCTCGAAAACGACCTCGAAACCGAGGGCTACGAGATTGCCGTGGTGGCCGACGGCGTGGAAGCCGTGCGGCGCGCGCGCTCCGAGCCTTTCGACCTGATCCTGCTGGATGTGATGCTGCCCAATAAAGACGGCTTCGAAGTTTGCCGCGAGCTGCGGCGCGGCGGCTTGAGCATCCCCATCATCATGTTGACCGCCAAGACGCAGGAGGCCGAAAAGATCCTGGGCCTGGACCTGGGCGCCGACGATTACGTGACCAAGCCCTTCAGCCCGCGGGAGCTGCGCGCGCGCATCCGCGCCATGTTTCGCCGGGCGGCGCCCGAAGCGGGCCAGGAGGTGCATCGCTTCGGCCGCTGCGAGCTGGACCTGGCGCGTTTCGAGCTGCGCCGCGAGGGCCAGCGCTTGGACGCCACCCACACCGAGCTGAAACTGCTGACCGCTTTCATCCGCAGCCGGGGGCGCGTGCTGACCCGCGAGCGCCTCCTCGAAGAAGTGTGGGGCTCCGGCGTCTTTGTCACCGATCGCGTGGTGGACAACCATATTGTGGCGCTGCGCAAGAAGATAGAAGACGATCCCTCGGCCCCGCGCTATTTGATCAGCATCCGCGGCGTGGGATATCGATTTGACGGGTAGGTCGCCATGTGTCAGGAAATCCAAACCGAGTTCATGCAGCGTTCTGACCGAATCCCGCTAACCCGCAAACATTACTGCGGCATTCTGGATTCGCACTCAGGGAGGTGCATCATGAAATACGAGAGACTCGAAAACCTCGCCATCGCGCTGGTCGCGATGGGAACCGTGGCCGTCACCGGAGCTTTGACCTTGAGTTGCGCGTGGCTCTTCATAGGCCTGGGCGCGCAGCTTCTGGCGCCGGTGGCGTTCGCGCAAACCAAACCGGCGGTGGAGTTGGAAGCCGCCATTGCCAAGGAACAGGTGGATGGCGATCTCAAGACCGCCATGGCCGCATTCCAGAAGATCGCGGCGAACAGCTCCGCTTCCCGCGACGTGCGCGCCAAAGCGCTGCTGCACCTGGCGGGCTGCTACGAGAAGCAGGGGCAGCAGCAGGCACAGAAGGTGTATGAGCAGGTGGTGCGCGAGTTTAGCGATCAGCCCGAGCAGGCAGCGATGGCTCGGCAACGTCTTGCGGCGATCAATGGCGCGGGGACGGCAAAGACGGGCGGCGAGTCGGCTCACCGCATTCCCGTTCCGACGTCGGCGTCGCTGGTCCAATCCGACGGCAGACACGTCTTTTACGTCGATCGCGCAGCGGGAGGGCTTATGGTTGCGCAGATGGATGGCTCCAATTCGCGGGTGATCTTTCGTTTGGCCGACCGCAGCAGCAGCATCCCGAGTGGGCCCCAGATCTCGCCGGATGGTAAGCAGGCCGCTTTCCGCCTGTCAACCCCCGATGATCATTCCTATTGCGTCGTTGGCGTCGACGGATCTGGTTTTCGCGAGTTACATCGCATAACCTCTTCGGTGGAGCCGGTTGGCGGCTGGTCGCCGGATGGGCGCATGATCATCGCTCATCCCCACGAAGCAGATGGATTGTACAGCCTGGCGACCATCAATGTGCAAGATGGCTCTCTGCACAAGATCAACAACGACCCCAGCGGGCGCGGAGAATTTGCGCTGGCGGCTCGCGGAGAATTCTCTCCGGACGGCAAATACATCATTTTCGCCGTGGGGCCAACGAGCGGCCTGCAAAGCGACATTCGCATCGTCGCCGCGGATGGCAGCTATCAGGGCAAGCTGGTCGAGCACCCGTCCTGGAATAATCCGCTCGGGTTCGCACCCGACGGGAAGCACTTTCTCTTTCAGAGCGACCGTTCCGGACAACCCGGGATTTACGCTATCCCGGTGGCAGGCGGCAAGGTACAAGGCGAGCCGGTGCTGATCAAGAAATTAGCGGCGGTCTCCACTCTCGGCACATCTTTGAGCCGTAATGGCACGTTCTTTTACACGGTAGGCGAAGGTGACCATGGTGCCCACGAGTCGTTCACATTGAATCTCGACCCAGCAACCGGGAAAACCGCCGGCAGTCCGCAACTACTCTCCGGTCCCGCCGGATTCATCCCGGAATCGGCCGCCTGGTCTTCCGATGGCGAGAGGTTGGCCCTCATCTCCGGAAAGTATCACGAGCACGGCGGAGGCGAGGTGATGCTGACCGTGCGAAAGCTCGCGTCCGGGCAAGATGCCGAATGGAAGATCCCGTCGGAAACGTCGGCCGTGGTGGGCTGGGCGGCGGACGGTAGCGAAGTCTATACGGCCGTGCAACGCACTGGGGCCGGCCTCCTGGAACTCCATGGCACATCGGCGACGACCGGCGAATCGAGGACGCTGTCGGTAATTCCCCGAGCGCGCGTCGTCTATTGCGTAAGGCCGGCGGCGGAGGGAAACGCGCTACTGATCAGCTATGGCCAACAGCCGCCAACACCGGGCCGGCCCGCCGGATTAATCCGCCAAGACCTTCAAACGGGACAGCAAACCGAGATCGTACCGCAAGGAGTTGTTTCCGAAATCACGATGTCGCCCGATGGAAAGCAGTTGGCCGCCTTCGACCGCCAACCTAAGAGCGCCAGCGTCATGGCCAAGCCTTTAGTAGGCGGCGATTGGAAGACGTTAGCGACGCTCGAAGGATCCGGCTATTTGTACCTGCACTGGCTGCCGAACGGTGACCTGCTGTTCGGACAGGAGGGCTTGCCGGACTCGTCGATATTCCGGTTGCCGGCTTCGGGTGGTGCGCCGCAGAAGGTCGCGGAGCTGAAATCTCTGGAGCATGTTCACGAGATTCGGGTCAGCCCTGACGGGCGGCAACTGCTGTTTCAAAGCTACGTGAACAACCTCGAATTCTGGGCGCTCGAAAACTTCCTCCCCAAAGAGTTCATGCAGCCGTAAGGTGGCAGCGGCTGGACCGCACAGGCGCTACCTCTTTTGAAATTAAGTCCGAGTCGCGGTGCTGAGAATGCCGTTGGGCGAAACCAGGCGGACGGCAAAGTTCTCGATGATGGGATCGTCGAAATCGTAGCACCAGCGATAACCAGTCCGCGGCGGAACTCCTGCGACCGACCAGGTTGAGCGGCGGTGTTCGCGTAAGTGGCTGATTCAAAAGGGCCGCTAAATGCCCCGCCGCTCAAGTTGATCGGCCGGGCACTTCTGCCACGGGCCGCTGGACGTTGACCGTGGATTGCCACTTGCCCGGCGCGCGTTCCCGCTCTCGAAAGCGCGCCGGGTCCGCCCGCGCCCTTTGTGCGGTATTACAATAAGCCATTCCTATGCCAGAGCCTTCCAAATTCCTGCTCGCCGATAGCCAGATTCCCACGGCCTGGGTCAACGTGCTGCCGTCGCTTCCGGAGCCGCTCGATCCACCGCTCAATCCCCAGACCCGCGCGCCGCTGACGCCGCAGGACTTGCTTCCTCTGTTTCCCATGGAGCTCATCCAACAGGAGTTTTCGCCCCAGCCCCTGGTCGACATTCCCGGCGAGGTCATGGATGTCTATCGCCTCTGGCGCGCCACCCCGCTCTACCGCGCGCGCCGCCTGGAAAAGGCCCTCGACACCCCCGCCCACATCTACTACAAGTACGAAGGCACCAGCCCGGCGGGCAGCCACAAGCCCAACACCGCCGTGGCACAGGCTTACTACAACAAGCGCGCCGGCATCCGCCGCCTGGCCACCGAGACCGGCGCGGGGCAATGGGGCAGCGCCCTCGCGCTGGCCTGCCAGCTCTTCGGACTGGAGTGTACGGTCTACATGGTCCGCATCAGTTACGACCAAAAGCCGTATCGCCGCATGATGATGCACGCCTGGGGCGCGGAGGTTTACCCCAGCCCGAGCGACCAGACCAACTCGGGCCGCGCCGTGCTGGCTGCTACGCCGGATTCCCTGGGCAGCCTGGGCATCGCCATCAGTGAAGCGGTGGAGGATGCCGCCACCCACTCCGACACCAACTATTCGCTCGGCAGCGTGCTGAACCATGTGATGCTGCACCAGACCGTCATCGGCCAGGAAGCCAAGCTGCAGATGCAGCAGGCCGGCGAAGATCCCGACGTGGTGATCGGCTGCTTCGGCGGCGGCAGCAATTTCGGCGGCATCGCGCTGCCCTACGTGCTGGACCGCCTGGCCGGCCACGGCCCGCGCCTGCTGGCAGTCGAGCCGACCGCCTGCCCGAGCCTGACCAGAGGCGTCTTCGCCTACGATTACGGAGACACCGCCAAGCTCACGCCGCTGATTAAGATGTATACCCTGGGCCACGATTTCGTCCCGCCCGGCATCCATGCGGGCGGCCTGCGCTACCACGGCGCCTCGCCGTTGCTCAGCCACCTGTTGAAGTTGGGGCACATCGAGGCGCAGGCCGTTCCGCAACTGCGGTGCTTCGAGGCCGCCCTGCAATTCGCCCGCACCGAGGCCATCCTGCCGGCGCCCGAATCCTCCCACGCGATCTGCGCTGCGGTGGACGAAGCTCTCGCCGCGCGCGAAGAGGGCCGCCCCAAGGTCATTCTGTTCTGCCTCAGCGGCCACGGCCACTTCGACCTGGGCTCGTACGAAAGTTACTTGGCCGGCAAACTGCTGGATTACGAATACGCGGGCCGCGAGATCGACGCCGCGGTTCTGGCAAGCTAAGCCGAAGCTGCCGGCGATCGCCGGTCGGCTTTCAGCCAAACTTCGGTCTGGGCGGCCGATTGACCCCGCTCCTGGCGCCTCCGAAAACTCGATGCATTGCAATTAGCCGTGGCCCTCGATCTCCGGCAAACGGGGCAGATTACCGTGCTGGTCGCGGCCGGCCAAAGACTCCGCCGGGTCGCGTCACTGGCTGGCGGTTCGCCGACGAATCCCGAGCAATCGGGTTCCGTCCTGGTTTGAGGCGCACGCCGGCGCAGCCTGCGCCCGCCCGTCATCTCGGCTTGAGCCGCTCGTCGATCTCCACCTGATATCCGCTGGCCAGCCGATTGGTCTCGTTGGCCATCCCCACCACCGCCATCAATTCGGCGAACATCTCGCGGGTCATGCCCGCCTTGCGCGCGGCGGCGGTATGGGAAGCGATGCAATAGGGGCACTGGTTGCTGGCGCTCACCGCCAGAT
This sequence comes from Bryobacteraceae bacterium, assembly GCA_052144935.1. Taxonomy (GTDB): domain Bacteria; phylum Acidobacteriota; class Terriglobia; order Bryobacterales; family Bryobacteraceae; genus JOPF133. Next base: position 33,759 of record JBKQPR010000069.1, on the reverse strand, counting down.
AGACCATCTCCTTGGTGAGCGCATCCAGCGCGCCCGGCGCCATAATCTGCTTGATGCTCTGCCAGGTGCGGTGCAGCGTGGCAGGGTCCTGCGCCAGCGCCTTCCAGAAATTGTTGATCCAATCGGTCTGGCGGGCGACCATGATGTCGTCATAGACCTCCCGCACTTCCGGGCTGGCGTCGGCGTATTCGATCGATCCAAAAGTGGCCATGCGCCGATTATCGCGCACGGCGCCCGGTCGTTTGCCTCCCGATATGGTCCGGTCATCGGACCAAAGATCCTTGTTGACAAACGTATATACGTTACGATACATATTGATGGTGGCCCAGGGGTTCGAATTCGATTGGGATGATGAGAACACTAGGCACCTCGCGGCCCACCAGTTGACGCGCGCGGAATTCGAGCAGGTTATGAACAACGATCCGCTGGACCGGGACTTTGAGGTGATCGAGGGCGAGGGGCGGTATCGCTCTGTCGGCCTCACGAGTGGGGGCCGCTTATTGTCGGTGGTGTGGACGGTTCGCAAAGGCAAGCTGCGCCCGGTAACCGCATTTCCGGCCAGTCCCCCGGACAAGAAGGCTTTTTTGGAGAGAACCCGATGAAGAAGCAAACCAAACGCCTCGTACCGGCTTTCCCCACCGAGGCGGAAGAAGCGGAATGGTGGTACCAGAACCGCGAGGTCCACGGCAGAGAGCTTCTCGCTGCCGTGAGAAGCGGCGAAGCGCAGATATTGACGAAGGAGAAGTTGCTGGCGCGGCTTGAGGCGTCCAAGAAGAAGCCGGCGCAGGTGGTAGCCCTTCGGATCCCCCAGGCAGACCTGGAATTGGCCCGAAAGCAGGCCGGGGAGAAGGGGCTGCCTTACCAGACCTACATCAAATCGCTGCTGCACGAGACTCTCGCCGCGCGCGAGAAGCGGAAGGCGAGCTGAGCCGGCGCCGTTTTACCGCAAAAGAGGCAGCGCCGCCGTCTGCGGCGACTGTCGCGCGCCGCGGCTTACGAGTGGCCGCCGGCGAAGGCCTTGGCCTGGCGCTCTTCGAGTTCCTCTTGCGTCAGTTCTTCCTTTTTCGAGGCGATCGCCCAGACCAGCCCGAACGGGTCGCGCACCTGCCCGTAGCGGTCGCCCCAGAACTGGTCGGCGATCGGAAACGTCACCTCGCATCCGGCCCCCAGCGCCTGCGCCCAGGTGGCGTCGGCGTCCGGCACGTACAGGGTCAATACCAATGGCAGGCGGCCCTGCGCCAGCGGCGGCAGGTGCATTTCCTCGCCGAAATCGTCCGCCAGCATCAGCATCGAATCGCCAATCTTAACCAGCGCGTGGATCAGCTTGCCGCCGGGGGCGGGCGCGCGGTGGATCTCCACGGCGCCGAACGCGGCCTTTAGAAAATCGATGAAAGCCGCCGCGCCGTTGACATTGAGGTGCGGCGTAATGGTATGAAAACCGGATGGGATCGGGTTTGCGGGTTTCGGCATGCCCGCCAGCATACCAGAACCGTGCCGCCGTTTTTCAGGTCATAAGTGTGAAATGCATGTCGCCCGCACAATGGCACGGGCGATTCGGCCCGCCGGTCCGCGTGGGCTTGTGATCGGCGCCCCAATCGTCCACAATTCAAGCGAGACTTTTCAATTACCGGCACAGGAGGGTGAAGTGCGCGGATTCGGGATCCCTGAACTCGTCGCCCTCGTCCCAATGGCTCTCGTCGTCCAAAATCAACGACAACCCCGCTGGCATCAAGCGGGCAGTCGAGCGTAACGGCCCCAATCGCCCCGACTCGCCGTGCTGACGTTCGGCCCATGCCACCCAACCATGCCCGGAGCGTCGCGGCGGCCCGCTCGACGCGCCGCGAGGGCGCGCCTGCACCCCTCACCAGCCCGCCCTGAAGCGCGCTATGCTTGCCCCATGCGCTTTGTGATTCTTCCGTTATTTCTGGCGGCCGCCCAGGCCCAGAATATCGGCATCGACAGCCATATCGATACCGCCCAGCGCGTCCTCATCGAACAGGCCAACCTGGCCGAGCGCTCGCCTCGCGGCCACGTGGATTTGCCGCGCTTGAAAGAGGGCGGCGTCAACGCTCCCTTCTTCGCGCTGTGGGTGCCCACCTATTACCAGGGATCGGAAGCCATCCGCCGCACGCTCGACCTCCGCGACGCCATGCAGCGCCTCTTCGACACCCACCCCGAGTTGATCGCCCTGGCGCTCAACGCGGCCGACGTCGAGCGCATCACCAAAAATGGGCGCATCGCCGCCATCCTGACCCTGGAGGGCGGCCATCAGATCGACGACGACCTCGCCGTGCTGCGTATCTATTATCAACTGGGCATCCGCGCCATCACCCTGACCCACTTCCGCAACAATAACTGGGCCGACTCTTCCACCGACAAGCCGGTCCACAACGGCCTCACCGAATTTGGCAAGCAGGTGGTCAGGGAGATGAACCGGCTCGGCATCATCGTGGACGTGTCGCACGTTTCCGACAAGACCTTTTACGACGCCGTGGCGGTCTCGACCAAGCCGGTGATTCTCTCGCACTCGTCATGCCGCGCGATCTCCGATGTGCCGCGCAATGTCACTGACGACATGCTCCGCGCGCTGGCCAAGAATAACGGCGTGATCGGCATCAATTTCGGCGAAGGCTTCCTGAATCCTAAGGACGCCGAGGTGCTCAAGGCCGATATCGCCGCGATTTCCAGCGACCCCTCGCTCACCGGCAAAGCCCTGGACGCGTACGCCGCCCAGGAGTTCACCAGGGACCTCAAACCCAAGCCCACCTTCGGCACGCTGGACGACGCCGTGGCTCACATCGACCACGCCGTAAAAGTGGCGGGCATCGACCACGTGGGCATCGGCAGCGATTTCGACGGCATTTCGTCGCCGCCCAAGGGCTTGGAAGACATCTCGAAAATGCCGGCTCTGCGCGCCGCGCTGAAGGCTAAGGGTTACAGCGACGAGGATATCCGCAAAATTTCCGGCGGCAATACCCTGCGTGTGCTGCGCGAGGTGACGGGAAAGTAAATGCCGGACTACATCGGAGCCATCGATCAGGGCACCACCAGCACCCGGTTCATGGTCTTTGACCGGAAGGGCAAGGTGGTCGCGTCCGCGCAGAGAGAGCACCAGCAGATTTACCCGGCGCCCGGCTGGGTGGAGCACGATCCGGAGGAAATCTGGCTCCGCACCGAGGAAGTCGTGCGGGAGGCCATGGCGCACGCCAACCTGCGCCCCGCGGACCTGGCCGCCATCGGCATCACCAACCAGCGCGAAACTTCCGTGCTGTGGGACCGCGTCACCGGCCGGCCCGTGTGCAACGCGCTGGTGTGGCAGGACACGCGCGTCGGCGAGTCCGTCGGCGAGATGTCGCGCGCCGGCGGCGCCGACCGCTTCCGCCAGGCCACCGGGCTGCCGCTCTCCACCTATTTCAGCAGCCTGAAAATCCGCTGGATGCTGGACCACGTGCCCGGCGTGCGCGAGCGGGCCGAAGCGGGCGAAGTGCTCTTTGGCAACATCGACACCTTCCTGCTGTGGCGGCTCACCGGCGGCCTGCACGTCACCGATTGCACCAACGCCAGCCGCACCCAGTTGATGAACCTCCACACGCTCGATTGGGACCGCGATCTGCTCGGCGCGTTCGGCATTCCGCGGCAGATGCTGCCGGCCATCCGGTCGAGCAGCGAGTTCTACGGCGAAGCCATTTTGGATGCCGTGGCGGGCGTGCCCGTGGCCGGGATTCTGGGCGACCAGCAGGCCGCGCTGGTGGGGCAGACCTGTTTCGCGGCCGGCGAGGCCAAAAACACCTACGGCACCGGATGTTTTTTGTTGATGAACACCGGAACCTCGGCCGTCGCGTCCAAATGCGGGCTGCTCACCACCGTGGCGTTCCGTTTCGGCGGGGAGCCGGCGCGCTACGCCCTGGAGGGCAGCGTGGCCATCACCGGGGCGCTGGTGCAGTGGGTTCGCGATAATTTCGGACTGATCACCGGCAGCGCGGAAATCGAGCCCCTCGCGCGCACCGTGGAAGACAACGGAGGCGTCTATTTCGTGCCGGCGTTTTCCGGGCTGTACGCGCCCCACTGGAAGCACAACGCGCGCGGCGTGATCGCCGGCTTGACCCGCTACAGCAACAAGGGCCACCTGGCGCGCGCCGTGCTGGAAGCCACCGCCTTCCAGACCCGCGAAGTGGTGGAGGCCATGGAGAAGGACGCGGGCGTGCCGGTCAACGTGCTGCGCACCGATGGCGGCATGGTGGGGAACGAGCTGCTCATGCAGTTTCAATCCGATATTCTCGACCGCCCGGTGGTGCGCCCCGCGGTCCAGGAGACCACCGCGCTGGGCGCCGCTTACGCCGCCGGTCTGGCGGTGGGCTTGTACAGCGATGTCGAAGAGTTGAAGAGCCACTGGTCGGTGAACCGCACCTGGCAGCCGTCCATGGACCCGGCGCGCCGCGAGCGCATGTACGGCTTCTGGAAGAAGGCCGTCGAGCGGTCCTTCGACTGGCTGGAGGAATAAACAATGGATAAGCACATGTGCGGCGAGTTCATGGGCACGCTGGTGCTCATCCTGATGGGCAACGGCGTGGTGGCCAACGTCCTGCTGAAGAAATCCAAGGGCGAGGGCTCCGGTTGGATGGTGATTGCCACCGGCTGGGGCTTGGCGGTGATGCTGGGCGTGTTCACCGCCATCGCGTTCGGAAGTCCGGACGCGCATTTGAACCCCGCGTTCACGCTGGGAGTGGCCGTGTCATCCGGCGATTTCAGCAAACTGGGACCGTACGTGTTGGCGCAACTGACGGGGGCCCTCGCCGGGGCTACGCTGGTTTGGCTGTTCTACTTTCCGCACTGGCGGGAGACCCCCGAGCCGGACCTCAAGCGGGCCTGCTTCTGCACCTCGCCGGCGATCCGCTGGCCGGCCTTCAACCTGCTGAGCGAGATCATCGGAACATTCGTCCTGGTGCTGGTGGCCTCGGCGATTTTCTCCAAGGCCGTGGCGGCAGCCGGCCCGGCCGCGGGGCTCGGCCCCTACCTGGTGGGCAGCCTGGTATGGGGAATCGGACTGAGCCTCGGCGGCACCACCGGCTACGCCATCAACCCCGCGCGGGACCTGGGGCCGCGCATCGCCCACGCGATTCTGCCGATTGCGAAGAAGGGCGGCTCGGACTGGAGCTACGCCCTGGTGCCGATCATCGGTCCGCTGATCGGCGGGGCGCTGGCCGGAGCCGTCGTCCGCTGGGCCGGGTTTTGAAAGCGGGCCGGAGTTCGTCATGTCTCCCGCGCCACCGCGCAGTCTTTATCATGCTGTTCCATCCGCGCAGGAGCGCCGGCCGGTGCAGGTGCCCCCTGGGACTTTCGGCGTATGGACTGTCAGTAATTCTTAGAAGCGAATGTCGTGAGGTAAGGAGTGAGCGCCAATTTTTAGGCGTAGTTGCATGATTGCATGGTTCCCGTAGTTCTTGAGCCACTGCGGTTTAGGCACTCCTCGCCGTTCACGTTTTCGGCGAGGCCAATCCAGGTTCTGAAGGTCGAGCCGGCGGGGACAGACACGGCTAGCACCTCGGCATCGCCCGGCTTCAGTTGCCACTTCAAGAGCTGGTGAGGATCATAGGGCGCAATACCGTCACTCCCGGATTCCCAAACGCCGCTTTCGATCTGCAACGCGGTTTTCAACCCGTTTCGGAATGTGACGCGGATCTTCGATTTTATATATACCTTGTCGGTTTCACTACCGGGCTCCCAGCACCACTTGTATTCCTCGACCCTGATTTTGCCCAAATCTTGTTGAGCCTCATACAAGGATGCGGCATTTGCGGCCACGACCAAGAACTCTTCGCGCTTCTCATCCCATACAGCCGATCCGGGCAGATCCGCTTTAGGAATATCTGACTGGATGCGATCTTTCATGTCGCCATGGATCGGGAGGTCGAGTATGGAGCCAGATTGGACACCGAGCAACATGCCATCAAGATCTGAGAAGCTCGCTGGGGGGATTACGAAAGAGAAGAAATCGCAGGTCCCGGCTTTCTTCCGGGCCAAGGCTGCCCCCGCCTCTGCAAGGCAAAAGTGGCTGGCAAAATACGACCGTGAGAGAAGCGCAATCACGATGTCAGCACCATTAAGCTCGTTGATGATGTTCTCGACAAAGAAGTCGCCGTTCCGTATGGTGCCTTTGGCTGAACTATAAAAGATGTTCTTGTGCGAGATGCCGGCGCCGAGCCGGAGGAAATCGACGAATTTGCTGGCTAGCGCCTTATCGGCGTAGGCGTGGCTGATGAAAATCCTCATCGGTTTACACTCGATCTGTTCGACCTCAAGAGTTTTCACTGGCGGAGGTAGCGCCTTGGGCTCCAGGGCACGTAGAACCTCTGGTATTAGGGCTGAAATGTTTATCGCTGGCGCCGGCCGCCCAGGCAGCTTTCCCCATCCGCCGCAAATCTCACAGAATCCTAAAGAATAGACGGATACGCCCGTTCCATGACAGGCAACGCAACTAGGATTGCCCACGCGAGTGTCGGGCAAGGTCCCTAGGCCTCTGCAGAGACGACAATGACCAGGATAGAATGACGAATGGCCTGTGCCATGGCAAGGTGGGCATTGCATGTTCAGACTACTGTCCTATTTTACGGTAGGCGAATGATGAAATGTGATGAAGAGGATAAAGTAAGGAGAGTGCTCGCACGCTATTCGCCCTAACCCTTTCCCGCTTCGTAAGCTGAAGGCATCGCACCCATAAGGATGTTCGCCCTGTTCGCCCGCCTGGTCTTGCTAACCGTACGGATGTTCCGTATAGTAAGAGCGGATGGCAACCGTAATCGCGACCAGCCGTTACCAGCGGGGAGCACGGCGGTTATTGGCCGAAGACGAGAGGGCGGCACTACGCGATGCGATTGCCTCAAATCCGGAACTCTATCCAGTCATTCCGGGAACGGGTGGCGTGCGGAAGGCTCGCTGGGGCCGGCAGGGGAAGGGCAAGAGCGGTGGCGTCCGTGTGATTTACTATTACTGGACTTCGGACGATGAGGTGTACCTTTTGTACATCTACTCCAAAAACGAGCAAGCCGACATGGACGCTGCCGATCGCAAAAGCAGCCAAGGCATTTGTGAGGGAACTAAAACATGCCAAAGAAGAAAATAAGCGCCGGTAAGCCGGTTTCCAAGACCGAGAAGCTGACGCCTGTGGGAAAGGGCGTCATCGCTGGACTGAAGGAAGCCATCGCCCATGCGCGCGGGGAAATCAGCCTCCCCACCTACCGCTATCCGGGCCGCGTGGATGCCAAGGCGATCCGTTCGAAGTCGGGCCTGTCTCAATCGGAGTTTGCGGAGCGGTACGGGTTCAACCTCCGGACCCTCCAGGACTGGGAGTGCGGACGCGTGCAGCCACCCAGCGCAGTCCGTGCTTACCTGATGGTCATCGATCGTTTCCCGGAGACCGTGGAACGCGCGCTGTCCGGCGCCGCGTGAAGCTGTCCGCCGGATCGCTGAGAGCCAAACATCTGGCCCCCCCTGCCAACTGCCTCCGGTGGCTTGTCGTGGCGGCGGCTGCGAGCGCGAGAGCGGTTTTAGGCATCGCCGCCTTGCTGCGCGTGCGCTTTTCACCAGCGAATCGAGAAGCGCCTCCGGGATTCTGAAAGTTGTCCTCCGAAGACGATCGATCGCCTGAGCGAAGTTAACCAAGCCGCGCTGGGCGGCAAGATCGAGAACTCCAAGCGTGCCGGTCACACGGAGTCCCTTGCCGCGAGCTACAATCACGCCCCTCCGATCGTCCATGAGCAGCAGGTCCGCGTTGAGCGAAATGGCCAAGGCGATTGCGGCTTTCTCCCCTTCATCGAGTCCTTCCAGAGAAGCCTGTTCGGATTCGCTGCCCGGCGTTTCGTGGACGTGAAGCCAGGCCGGAGGATAGGCGATCCAGTTCCGGACCGAAGGGGGAGCGTCCGGGTCAGCCAACTCCGCTTGCACGGCGGATGGCAGAATCACTTTGTCAAATAGAGCCGGAAGAAGATCGATGTTTCCGATCGGTATCAGGTAGTTGACCGGTCCGGTGTCGGCAATGATGGGCCGCACCGGTTAGAATCCCAACTGTTTCAGAGCGTCACGATCCCGCTCAAAATCTTCCATGGTGTAGTCTTCATACAGGTCATGGGATTTTAGGAACCCATCGAGCCGGTACCTGGTTCCAAAACCAAGCAACCGCCGCAGCTCAGGCTTAGTAATCCGGCCACTCTTGAATTCTTCGAGCGCCAGCGCTTCGAGGGCGCGGCGCGAGAGGTCGCCAGCGGCTGCGCCCATGCGGCTGGCCAGCTCATCGGGAATTTGGACCGTGAGTTCCATGCCCTTTCACCCTACTCCATCAGTGTAGCGTGAGGCCCCCCGCGCCCCTTACGCCAGGTCGAACTTTTCCTGGTGCAACAGCGGATCGCTCTTCACAATCACCGTGCGGCCCAGGATCTCCTCCAGCTCCTGCAGGTACGAGTTCTGGCTGGACTTCAACAGCTTGGCCACTTCCGGGTTCACGCGCAGCAGGACGTCCTTGCCCTCCACCGCCCGGGCGATCTTCTGGGCTTCCTGCAGGATCTCGCCCACCAGGGTTTGCGGGCTCTTCACGTACCCGGCGCCCTCACAATAAGGACAGGGCATGCATAGGGTCCGCTCCAGGCTCTGCTTCACGCGCTTGCGGGTAATCGCCACCAGGCCGAAATCGTTGAACTGCAAAATCTTGTACGGCGCGCGGTCGGCCCGCATGGCCTCTTCGAGCGCCTGCATCACCTTCTGGCGATTCTTGCGCTCGTCCATGTCGATGAAGTCCACCACGATGATGCCGCCCAGGTCGCGCAGCCGGATCTGCCGCACGATCTCCTTCACCGCGTCCGTGTTGGTCTTGACGATGGTGTCTTCCAGCCGGTTCGACTTGCCCACGTACTTGCCGGTGTTGATGTCGATGGCCACCAGCGCCTCGGTCTGGTTGATCACGATGTGGCCGCCGGATTTCAGCCACACCTTGGGGCGCAGGGCCTTCTCCAGCTCGGAGGTAATGTTGAACTCGTCGAAGATGGGGTTCGAGCGCGTGTACAGCTTCACTCGGCTCACCAGCGCCGGCTGGAACCGCTGCACGAAGCGCAGCACGTTCTCGTAAGTCTCTTCGTTGTCCACCCAGATGCTCTTGAAAGCCGACGTGAGCTGGTCGCGCAGCACGCGCTCCACCACGTTCAGATCGTGATGGATCAGCATGGGGGCGGGCCGGCGCTCGGCCTTCTGGCGCATGTCCAGCCACATGTTGTAGAGGAACATCATGTCGGCGCGGAGCTCCTCTTCGGAGCGGCCCTCGCCGGCGGTCCTCACGATATATCCGCCCGGGATTCCAGTGCGGTTGCTCTGCAGCACGCGCTTCAGCCGCAGGCGCTCGTCGTCGCTCGGAATCTTACGCGAGACGCCGATATGGTCCACCGTCGGCATGTAGACCAGGAAGCGGCCGGGCAGCGCGATGTGCGAAGTGATGCGCGCGCCCTTCGCGCCCAGCGGTTCTTTGGCGATCTGGACGATGATCTCCTGGCCTTCGCGCAGCAGATCGCTGATGGAAGGCGCGGCTTTTTCGGGACGGCCTTCGGGCGCGCTACGCGGTCCGGAAACGGTGCGCTGCTCGACGCCGCGCGGCCCTTCCGGCGGGCGGGCGTCGGGACGCCCACCTGGCCCACCCTGCGGTTGCCGCCCATCCGGACGACCGTCGGGGCGCCCATCCGGACGGCCGCCCTTGCGGCGCATGCGGCGGGAAACGCGGTGTTCCAGATAGCGTGGACCCTGTTCCCGCAAGGTGGCCGTCAGGCTGGTGGGGATGCGGGCCGGTTCGGGACCCTCGTCCACCGGTTCGCCCCCGGCGGCGGTCTCCGCGGCTTCCGCGACACCTTCGGACCCGGCGCCTTCTTCAGGCTCGGCGCCTTCTGCGAGCTCCGTTTGGCCGGCCGCTTCCCCCTCGGAGGCATCCAGCGGTTCGGCGGCATCGCTGGTGGTCAGGTCCACGTCCTCGGCGGTCTCCGCGGTTTCGGAGGCCTTTTCCGCCGCAGCCTCAGCCTCCGCGGCCGCCTCCTCGGCCGCCTCCTCAGCCGCCTCCTGCGCGGCCTCTTCCACGGCCTCGGTGACCGCCTCGGCCAGTTCCGATCGCGGTTCCGCCGGGTCCGGCTCCGGGTCAGGCCCCCCTTCCGCCTCCGCCTCCGCCCCGGACACGATATCCGGCCAAGCCGGCGGGGCCAACTCCAACTCCGCTTCCGGCTGAGCCGCGAGTGCTTCGGCGAGTGCTTCCGCGGCTTCCACGTGCGCTTCCACCGCCAGAGCCTCCTCCGCTTCCAGTTCTTCCGCCGCCTCAATGGCTTCGAGGGCCCTCTCGGCCTCCAGCCTTTCGACGGCTTCGGACACCTCCTCGATTTCCTCTTCGCTCAGTGCCGCCGCTGTGGTTTCTTCGTCCTCCATTCCGGGGCGGGTATACTTGGCCAGCGATTCGCCCGGCAGAACGAAGAAGTCTTCAGGCGGCAATGCGCGCGGGGGTGGCGCACTGGGCGGCTCCGCTTGATCCACAACTTCCGGAATCGCCGGGGAGGCGATTTCGTCCGGGCGCCCTCCCATGGGGGGACGGCCGCCGCCGGGCGAGTAGAACTTGGAATCCGGCAAGCTGCGTCCGCCGCCGCCTCTCTGGCCGCCGCGCCGCCGCCTGGATCGCCGCCCGCCGCGCTGGTCGCCGCGCCGGTCGCGGTCGTCGCGCCGCTGCTGGTCGCCGAACGGACCTGGGGCCGAACCGTGGTGGTGCGAGGGCGCGGCCACGGGCGCCGGCGCAGGAGCCGCCGCCGCAGCGGTCTCTTCCGGCGCGGCTGTCGGCCCGGCGGCTGCGGGCGCGCTCTCCGCCAACGGGATCGCCTCGGGCCCGCCGCTTGCGGGCCCACCTGCGGCGGGAACCCCACCAGCGGCAGGCACCCCGCCGGCCGCCGTCTCGGAGGCTTCCGGGGCGTCCGCGGGTACGCTCGCCGGCGTGACCACCAGGAATGGCGGCGTCACCTGCGGCGGTGGAGTGCGGTCCAGCTTGAGGACCTTGTCCTCCACGCTGGTCACAATCTTGTCGTACTCCTCGTTGTCTTCAAAGAAGTCCGACACATACAGGAAGGCATCCCGCTCCAGGCCGATGTCGACGAATGCCGATTGCATGCCCGGCAATACCCGGGTCACGCGGCCCTTGTGAATGCTGCCCGCTAGGGAATATTCGTTTTCGCGTTGATGGTAAACCTCCACCAACTGATCGTCTTCCATCATCGCCACGCGGGTTTCGTGGCGGTTCGACGAGATCACTAACTCCTTGGACATCGACACCTCCAAGGGAGCGTGGCGAGATGTGACGGAAGGTAGTCCCCTGCGTGGCTCTCGATCTCTCCGAACCGGGGAGAAAACCGGACTGACGGCTTGAAGAACTCACGCTGGCCGGAGGTGGAGACGCAACCCTCAAACACCACCCGGCCGGGAACCGGCCCTCTTTCGCCGGGGGACAGCACGTCGCCGCCGCCCCGGGGGTCTCTACAGGCTCCCCAATAATCTTGTTCACTGCCCGGAGCCGGCCGGGTGCCCTCTGGTCCCGCCCAGAGCGTGCCCTGGCCGCCCGGCCTGCTCTAATTCACAAATCTTCTGAGGCGGACGTTGTTCACCAGCCCGACCGCCATAAACATGGACCAGACACTGGAACCGCCGGCGCTCATAAAAGGAAGGGGAATGCCGGTGACCGGCATCTTCCCCGCCACCATCCCCACATTCACCAGAATGTGGAACAGCAGCAGACCCGCCACTCCCATACAAATGTACATGCCCACCCGGTCGGGCGCCGTCTGCGCATTTTGCACGATGCGCATAATCATCACGAAATACAACGCCAGAACAATCGCTACTCCCACGAACCCATGTTCCTCGGCAAAGGCCGAGAAAATGAAGTCCTTATGCGGCACCGGCAAAAAGCGAAGCTGCGTCTGGGTCCCCTTGGTCACGCCCTTGCCGAACATCCCGCCCGATCCAACCGCGATCTCCGATTGAATCAGTTGATAACCAGTGCCTTGCGGGTCTCTGTCCGGGTCCAGGAAACCAGTCAGCCGCGCCTTCTGATAATCCTTCATGAAATGATAGCTCACCGGAAGCACCAGCACCGCCACCACCGCAATGGCGGCCACATACTTCCACCGCAGCCCGGCGATGAAGGCTCCCAAAACCAGCACCGCGATATAAGTGAGCGCGGTCCCCAGATCGGGCTGGATCAGCACCAGACCGCCCGGGACCAACACCAGGCACGCTAACTTCAACATGTCCCAGATTTCCAGATCGTCCGTCTTAAGTTCCGTCAAGTAGCGTGCTACCAACAATATTATCACCAGCTTGACAAATTCCGATACCTGTAAGTGAAAACCGCCGCCCAGCGGAATCCAGCGGCGCGAACCGAATGCGGACTCCCCCAGCGTGTAGGTTCCCAGCAGCGCCACCACGCTTCCCGCATACAGTATGGGCACATAATGCAACAAGGTATGGTAATCGCTGGCCAGGATCAGCCACATCAGCAACAGCCCGCCACCCACGTAGCCGATCTGTTTCCACCAGGCGCTGTGGAAATTGGTGTCCATGGTGGCGCTGTAAATTTGCAGCACCCCCACGGCGCAGATCAACAGCACGATGGCCAGCATGGTCCAATCGATATCGCGGAGGGAAAGGTGGCGCATGGCTATTTCCGCCCGGCGGCCGGGACCGCCGTTTCGGCTACCGCGGCCTCGAACGGGGCGGGCGCCAGGTTTACGGCAGGCGCCGGGACCCCCGTCGCAAGTCCCTGCCCAGGGCGCGGCAGCCCCAGTCCTCCCATAGCGTTAAGCCTCGCTTTTTCTTGCTGTAACGCGGCGAACCTCGCCTTTTTGTCGAAGTATGCTTTGATCACGTCCCGCACGATTGGCGCGGCCAGAGGGCCTTCGCCGCCGTGCTCCCAAAGCGCCACCACGGCGATTTCCGGCGCCGGTCGCGGTGCAAATCCCACGAACCAGCCGTTCTCCTTCATCTCTTTGCCGGAATGGTTGGCTCTCATGAAATCGTAGGAGGCCAATTGCGCCGTCCCGGTCTTGCCGCAGACCTCGATTCCAGGAATCCGGGCTCGAATGCCGGTTCCGTACTCGTTCACCACCCCGTACATGCCGTCGATCACGTCCTTGAGGTTGTCGGGGTCGAGGGTCCACTCGACGGTTTTGAAGTTCTGGTGCGACGATTGGACCAGGTGCGGTTGATGCCACACACCGCCCATGGCCAGGCCGCTGATGGCGCGGACCATTTGCAAAGGCGTTACCGTCAGGGCCCCCTGCCCGATAGCCACCGACGGAGTCTCACCGGCCCACCACTTTTGGCGGTAATTCTGCATCTTCCACTGGGGCGACGGCATGATCCCCTCTTTTTCCTGCGGCAGATCGATCCCGGTCAAGTGCCCGTAGCCAACCAAATTACCGTAATAGGCCATGTTGTCGATGCCCATGCGGCTGCCCACGGTGTAGAAATAGGAGTCGCAGGAATGCACGATGGCGGCATGCAGGGCCACCGTGCCGTGGGTCTCGTGACACTTGTAATAATGTCCGTAAAGCGTTACCCCGCCGGCACAATGCACGGTGGTGGTATCGTCGATTGAGCCGCTTTCGAGCCCCGCCAGGGCGACAATCGGCTTGAACGTGGAGCCGGGCGCAAACTGCGCCTGGATGGCCCGGTTGATCATGGGCTTGTCGGGATTATCGTTGATCTCCTTCCAATACGTCCTGAAATCCCGGCGGCTGATATGGCCGGCGAATTTGTTGGGGTCGAAGGTGGGCCGGCTGGCCATTGCGAGCACCTCGCCATTCCGCGGATCGATCGCCACCACCGCCCCATTGCGGCCTTCTAAAGCCAGCTCCGCCACCACTTGCAGGTCCAAATCGATCGTTAACCGGAGGTCTTTGCCCGGCACCGCCGGCTTCAATTTCAAGACATGCTTGACCGTCCCGCGGTTATCCACGATTACCTGGCGCTGGCCGTCGACACCCGTCAGCCAGTCGTTGTACTGGCGCTCGATGCCGAACTTGCCGATGATCGAGCCGCGCTCATACTTGCCGAATTCCGGGGAGTCCAGCTCCGCCTCGCTGATTTCACCGGTGTAGCCGATCACGTGGGCCATCATGCCGTTCTGCGGGTAGAGCCGTTCCTGGGCTTCGATCTTCACCAGTTCGGGGAAAAAATCGCTGTGCGAATCGACGAAAGCCAGATCCGCGGGCGACAGCTCGTCCTTGATTTTGATGGGCACATACTTGGGCTCGGTTTTGAACCGTTGCACGCGCGTCACGAGATCCGTGTAGTCCAGGTCGAGGCCCTGTGCGATGGGGCGCAGGTGTTCGTCTTTCAAAGATTCACGGGCCAGAATTAAGCTGAAGGAGGAATGGTTGTCGACGATCACGCGCCCATCGCGGTCGAGGATCCGGCCGCGCGGCGCCAGAATCGGGACGCTCTTGATGCTGTTGGCCTGGGCCTGGTGATCGTAGAATTCCGGATTCTGCACCTGGAGCTGCCAGAAACCGGAGATCAGGAACAGGAAAATGGCCACGGAGACATACTGGAAAACCGCGATCTTGCTGGCGGCGAAGTGGGTATCGTCGCGCAGGGGCGGCTTATCCGATATTTTCTGTTCGAGATTGGGGTCAACCGGCGGCAGGATCACACAGAAAGGCGCGCGAGCGCTCCTGTCCCGATTCTACCGCGTCCGGGGCGGCCAAAGTGGGGCAGGCGCTTCCGCCTGCTAACCGCGCTGCTCTCGTGGCACAAAGTGCACAGCCGGGCCGGCGTTTCCGGACCGTCGGCACTTCTCCGATAAGACGTTACGTCCAAGTGGATAACTTCCGGACGGACGCCCACCCATTCCCAGTCGCCTCGGAATTCCCGCGCCACCCCCTTGACATCGGCTTTCGCCGGATATATATACTATTTCGTATACATATGAAGCGAGATCCCACTCCCCAAGACTTCCTCCCGCTCAAGCCCCACTGGTTCCACGTGCTCCTCTCGCTCGCCGATCGTGAGCAGCACGGCTACGGCATCATGCAGGAGGTCCTGGAGCGCACTGGCGGCAAAGTGCGTCTTTGGCCGGCCACGCTCTATGGCACGCTCAAACGGCTGCTGGATGCCGGCCTGATCGATGAATCCGCCGTCCGGCCCGCGCCCGATGAGGACGACGCCCGGCGGCGCTATTACCGCCTTACCCGCCTGGGCCGGCGTGTCCTGGCGGCCGAAAGCGAGCGCCTGGAGGATCTGGTCCGCGTGATCCACGCCAAGCGCGGCGGCATGAAAAAACGGGAGGCCGAATCATGACCAGCATCAGTCTGCGTCTCTATCGCACCCTGGCACGCGCGTTTCCCTACGACTTCAAGAACGCCTATGGCGACCAGTTGACACACGTAACTGAAGAAGCCATCGAAGGCATCTGGCGGCGCTACGGCCTGTTGGGGCTGGCGCGGCTCCTGCTGGATCTGGCGATCCGCATTCCCGCCGAGCACCTCGCCGAGTTCGGGCAGGATCTCCGCTACGGCCTGCGCATGCTGGCCGGCGCGCCGGGCTTCACGGCCGTGGCGCTGATCTCTCTCACCTTGGGAATCGGCATCGCCACCGCGGCGTTCAGCGAGATGAACGGCTTCGTCATGCGGGATGTGCCGGCCGTGCGCGATCCCGGCGGGCTGGTGCTGTTCAAGTCGCCGGTCGCTTACCCCGATTACAAACGCTACCGCGATCGGACCGATCTCTTCTCGACCACCATGGCCTACATGGCGGCGGTCCCGTTGGGTGTCTCGCTGGGCGGACGCACCGAGCGCGTCTGGGGACACCTGGTGACCGCTTCGTATTTCTCCACGCTGGGTGTCGAGCCCGCGCTGGGCCACTGGTTCGCTGCCGCTGAGGAGCAACCTGGCCACGCGCCCAACGTGGCCGTGAGCTATCGTTTCTGGCGGAATTATCTGGGTTTCGACCCCGCCATCATCGGCAAGGTCCTGCGGGTCAACGGCCAGCCCTGCACTATTACCGCGGTGGGACCGGAGGAGTTCCAGGGCGCCTCGCCGATGGCGTATGTGGCCGATCTCTGGCTCCCGGTCGGGGCGGGTGCGGGCGTCGCGCCCGAGCTTGCCGGCGATGTACTGGAGCGCCACGATCGGGCCGCCTTCATGTTGCTGGGCCGGCTGAAGCCTGGCGTCCCGGAGGGGCAGGCCGAGGCCGCCCTGGATGCCATGGCGCGCCAGATCGAGCGCGAACAAAGCGACCCCAATCGGGACCGGCCCGGACGCCGCGTGCAGTTGCACCCGGGCGGCAAGCTGGTGCCGATGAAGAAAGAGGATCTGCCGGCGATTGCGGGCTTCTTCGCGGTGCTGGGCGGGGTGATCCTGCTGATCGCCAGCTCCAACGTCGCCAATATGATGATGGCGCGCGCGGCCGACCGGCGCAAGGAGATCTCCATCCGCCTCGCCCTGGGCGCCGGCCGTGCGCGCCTCATCCGCCAGTTGCTGACCGAAAGTCTGGTGCTGGCGGCCGCCGCCGGCGCGATGGGCTACGCCTTCGCCTGGGCCCTGATGCGCCTGGCTTCGCAGGAGACCATACCGTACCCCGTGCCTCCCACCATCAACCTGGAACCCGATGGGCGGGTGATGCTGTTCACCTTCGTGCTGACGGCCTTCACGGCTCTGGCTTGCGGCCTGATCCCCGCCCTGCAGACCACCCGCCCCGATCTGACCACGGCTCTCAAAGAAGGCGGCAACATTCAACTCCGCCGCTTTCGCCGTTTGAGCCTGCGCAACGGGCTGGTGGTTTCGCAAGTGGCCGGGTCTCTGGCGCTGCTGCTCATCACGGGATTCCTGGTGATCGGCCATCAGCGGATGATGGGCGGGGAAATCGGATTCGATCCCGCGCGCCTGTACCTGCTCTCGCTCGATCCGGTGCGCGACGGCTACACGCCCGCGCGCACGGCCGACTTCCTCCCCAAAATGCTCGACCGCGTGAAACGCCTTCCCTCGGTCACCGCCGCGGCACTGGCCGATTCCGTGCCCATGGCGATGATCGCCAAGCCCCGCGTGACGTTCGCGGTGGATACACCCGGAGGCCCCAAAGCCGTTTTTCAAGGCAGCCGATTCGGGGTAGGACGCGATTTCTACGATACCATAGGCATCGCCATTCTGCGCGGCCGCGGCTTGCGGCAGGAAGACGAGAAAGAGGGTGTCACGGCGGCAGTAGTAAGCGAAAAAACCGCGCGCGTGTGCTGGCCGGGCCAGGATCCTCTGGGCCGCCGCATCGTGATTGGGGCTGAGGACATGGTGCAAGGCTTCCTCTTTGGACCGGGCGCTCCCGGAGGCGGCGGCCAAGGCCCCCAACTCACCGGCCGAACCCAGGTTTTCCAGGTGGTGGGAGTGGCCCGCAATGTTCGCGACGGCCTGAGCATGGTGGCCACCGACGCGCCGCCCGAAATCTATGTGCCTCTGCGCCCCGCCGATTACGCCCGGCCCACGCTGCAAGGCATCGCCCTGCTGATGCGGGCCAACCCCGGGGTGGACGTGATCGCCGCCGCGCGCCGCGAAATCGAGACCATGGACAACACCATCAAGCCGTTCAACCCGCGTAGCATGACCGGGCAGATCGATACGCTTCTCTTCCCCGTGAGCGTGGCCCTGTACACTTACGGCGTGATTGGGATCTGCGGGCTGATCCTGGCCTCGGTGGGGCTGGCGGGCGTCACGGCCTACTCCGTCACCCAGCGGCGCCGCGAGATCGGCATCCGCCTGGCCCTGGGCGCCCGCACCGCCGACGTGCTGCGCCTGGTGATGAAGGAAGGCCTGGTGTTGATCGTAATCGGCTCCGCTATCGGCCTGCTGCTGGCGCGCGCCGGCATCCGCGCGCTCTCCTCGGCGCTCAATATGATCGCCCGCACCGCCGGCAACACCACCAACGATCCCACGCTGCTGATCGGCGCCCCTCTGCTGCTGGCAATCCTGGCGCTGGGCGCCTGCTACGTGCCCGCCCGCCGGTCGACGGCGGTGGACCCCGCCGTCACCCTTCGGCAAGAGTAAAAAGGACTGCCGGCGGACCAGCGGCATCGCCGGATCGGCGGCATCAACGGATCAGCGGCAGCGCCCGATCGGTGGCAGAGCCGGATCGGCGGCAGCGGCGGATCGGCGGCAGCTCGGATCCACCGGCGTGTTCAAGCGGTCAGGACCGCGGCGCAAACAGTCGCGAAGAGCCTGTCAATGGATTCGATGTGCGACACCAGGCCTTTTCCCCCTGGGGCCCGGCCCCGTTCAGAGCCACGACCGTGAGGGAGTGGTTCGGCGCGAGAGCACACGCCGCCAGCAACGCCAGGGCGATTCCGGAGGCAGGCCGCATCGCTACTCGCACCGCAGCGCCTCCAACGGGTCCAGCCGCGCGGCACGGCGGGCGAGACGGGAGGCGGCACGGCGTTCATTGGCAGCCGGCGGGGATCGACGACCGCGATGCCGTCGGCCGTTGCCAACCATAGCCTGCCGTGGGCAGCCTCCTACTCGCACCGCAGCGCCTCCAACGGGTCCAGCCGCGCGGCACGGCGGGCGGGAAAATAGCAGGCCGCCAGGCCGCTGGCGAGCAGCACCATCGCGGCGGCTGCGAAACTGGCCGGGTCCACGGCCGAGACTCCCCATAACTGGCTGGCCAGAAGGCGCGTCAGCGCCAGGCTGGCGAGTGCGCCAATCGCCACGCCGGCCGCGATCAGCCGCAGTCCGCTCTTCAGCACCATCGCGAACACGCCCGCGGCCTCGGCGCCCAGCGCCATGCGGATGCCGATTTCCCGCGTGCGCAGAGAGGTCTGGTACGCCATCACTCCGAACACGCCCGTGGCTACCAGCAGCAGCCCGATGCCGGCAAAGCCGCCGATCGAGAACAGGGCGAAACGCGGCTGCGCATAGGTGCTGTCCTCAAGGGCCTGCTCCACCGTGCCCACGCCGGTGAGCGTCACCGCGGGGTCGAGGGCCCACACACGGCGGCGGATGCTCTCGACGAGCGCCAGCGGGGGCACGGCAGTCTTCACCACGATCCCGCCTACCGGACCTCCGAAGGGCAGGTAGACTTGCGGCGACACCGGTTCGCGCACCCCGGCATTGCGGGCATCCACGACCACCCCGATTACCTCGAAGCTCGGTTCGTCCAGAGGTTCCGCATGCGGCGCGCCGCTGAACGTGGGCCGATCGGGATGCTGGAGATCCATGCCCCTTAAATGAAACCGGATGCGGCGTCCGATGGCATCGCGCCCAGCCAGGTATGCCCGAGCGAACGCCTGGTTCACGATGGCGACCTGCCGGCTGGTGTCCACGTCACTGGCCGAGAAGCCACGGCCCTGCCGCACGGGCCGGCCCATAGTCTGAAAATAGGTCTCGTTGCACATGCTCAGCAAGGCACTCCAGCGGCCCGAATGCACCGTGCCGGCCACTTCCAGATCCACCGCGGGACCGCCCGAAAGGCCGGGATTCTCCAGGGTCGTCGCGGACGAGGTGACGCCCGGCAGCTTGCCAATCGCGTCGAGCAGTTGGCGCGCGAACGCCTGGCGCTGTGCGTCGTCATAGCCGCCGCGCGGCAGGGCCAGCCGGGCGTGCAGCACGTTAGCCGGATCGAAGCCCAGGTCCACATGGGTGAGGGCGAAGAAGGTGCGCATCATCAATCCGGCGCCGGTCAGCAGCACCACCGAAAGCGCGGCCTCCACGATCACCAGCGCGCCGCGCAGCCTGCCCGATCGCGGCCGGGAGTTGGCGCGCGGCACGAATTGGGGCGCGGGCCGCGTGCAGCGCGGGGGCCAGGCCGCACAGCAGCGTGGTGGCGGCGGTGACGCCCAGGGCGAACCAAAGGGCGGTCCGATTCAGTCCGAAGACCGCTTCATCGGGGACGGCGCCCGCAGGCAGCAGCTTCGGCAGGCCGACGAGCGCGAACGACGCCAGCCCGCAACCCAGCGCTCCGGCGGCGGCCGCCAAAATCCCGCTCTCCACCAGAAGCTGGCGGACCAGGCGTCCGCGCGTGGCGCCGGCGGCGGCCCGGATGGCGATCTCCCGCTCGCGCGCGCTGGCCCGCGCCAGCAGCAGATTGGCGGCGTTGCTCGACGCAATCAGCAGCAGCGTGGCGACCGCCGCGAACAGGCTGTAGAGCAGCGGACGCAGGCCGCCCACCGCCGCATCCGCCAGGGTACGCAGGGAAACCGTGAAGCGCGGGTCCGGGTAATCCTGGGGATAGCTCCGCGCAAGCTGGTGTTCGATGGCGTCGAGTTCGGCGGTGGCCGCGGCCAGGGTGACGCCCGGCTTCAGCCGTGCCAGGGGCTGCAGCGCGATGTGCGGGTCGCTCGATTGCCCGGGGCCGCCGCGCTCGCGGAAGGGCAGCCAGACGGGCACGCCGAGAAACGCAAAGCGTAGCGGCATCACGCCGGCCAGGATGCGCGGTTGGCCGTCGAAGGTAAGGGTCGTGCCGATGGCGGCCGGGGCACCCTGAAGCTGCTCTTGCCAGAAGCGGTAGCTCACCACGCACACGGCCGGGGCCGCGGGATTCTCGTCGTCCCGCAGGATGGGCCGGCCCAGTAGCGGGGCGACGCCCAAAAACGCGAAGGTGTTGGTCGTCACCCAGGCAGCCGGAACCTGCTGCGCGCCCTCGCCGTGGACATACTGCAGGTTGGCGGTCCGGAAGCCGATGGTTTCGAAGCCGCGCGCCGCGGCGCGGAAGTCGCGATACTCGTTCAGCGGGAATTCGGCCGCGCCGCTGTAGCCGTTGGGCCGCAGCGAATGGTAGTAGAAGCGGACCAGGCGGCCGGCGTCGCGATAGGGAAAGGGATCCAGCAACAGCGAAGCGCCCACCGAAAAGATCAGCGTGGCGGCGCCGATTCCCAGCGCCAGCGTGAAGATGGCCGCAAGCGCAAAGGACGGATTGCAGCGGATCATGCGGAACCCGAAGCGGAGATCGTGGAGCATGTGTCCCTCCTGACTAGAATCATAGTGTACTATTTCATTGAGACAAGTCAAGAGGAAAAGCGGGCGGGGGGGGCGGTGGGGCATGGCGGGCGGTGGGGGCGGTGGGGTATGGCAGGCGGTGGGGGCGGTGGGGGCGTGGCGGGCTGGTGAGGGATCCGGAGGAAGCGATTCCTCGCGAAATCGTCCACCACGTGGTGGCCGCGGCACCGGAGACTCAGCGGGCAGAGAAGTTGATTATCGGGCTGTGTAAGCCGGCTGAGCTTTTGATCGCCGAGCCTGGACTTGCTGGTCTCGCCGGAGTATTAGCGGTCGCTGGTTGCGCGCGTTCCAGGGTCCCAAATCGTAGCTTCGATGATCCTCCCCGTTTCGGGTCGCTCGGGATAGTAGTACACGGTCACGATTTTGCCGTCGGGCCGCTCGACCGTACGCGTGTAACCGATCTCCCAGGTGGCGCCCTGGCGCAGGACGATATCGTCGCTCCAGACCTTGCCGTCGTCACTCAGCTTGGCGCGGATCTCATGCGGCTCCGCGCGGAATCCGTAAGTCAGGCAGAGGCGGCCATCCCTGAGCCGGATCATGCTGGGCGGATTCCCGCCGTGACCTCCGGTTGAAGGGACGGGGCGTGCCAGATACTCCCAATGCCCGCCGTTGTCCTCGCTCCGGTAAAGGTCGATCCAGTCGTGTTCCGCGTCCTGGTGAACGCGGAAGGCGCTCAGCAGGCGCTGCGGCGACAGGCGGACGCTGGAAGGCATGATGGCGAAGCCGGCCGGCTCGTCCCCGATCCAGGAGAGAGGCGTCCAGGTCAATCCGCCATCGGTCGTGCGGGCGCACAGCGGCCGTCCCTCGCGGCCGTTTTTCTTGGCGGCGGTCAGAAAAACGAACGCGTCGCGCTTTCCATTGACAATGTAGTCGGTGCGGGCGGCAATGCCGGTTTGCCCCAGCATCGGGAAATCGTAGGGCCCCTTCCAGGTCTTTCCGCGGTCGTAGGAATAGAACAGCCGCGAGGGGCCCTGATTCGTGTCCGTCAAGCGCAGGGTCATGGCGAAGCCGGGATTCCGGAAATCCATGGCTTCGCCGAGCGGCGTTACGGCCTTCCCTCCCTGTTCGGGTGGCAGCAGGGAGGGCGGGGCTTCCACAGTCCACGTGTGTCCGCCGTCCAGGCTTCGCGCCAGACGCGGTTCCTCGGGCTTATCCGAGTTGTACTGGTGCCGATCGGGAGACTTCTTCTGATAATAAGCCGCGCTGAACCCAACCACGATCTCGTCGCCCCACGACCAGATGCCGTGGTTGGCGGGCCAGCCCCCGTAACGGCCGTCCTCTTTATAGACCGTGACGTGCTCGATGACCGTGGGCCGGTCCGCGGCATGCAATGCAGGCCAGATGGAAGCGAGAATGCACATAAGCAAGGAGACAGAAGTCAGTGGGGCCACCGGCGGCGGCGGACAAAACAGGGCTGTGACGTGGCATGCGGGACTCCGCTCCCTCACGGTCGCGGCTCCGTGGGAAGCTGCAACCAGAGCCGCGACCGTGAGGGAGCGGACGTGGAGGGTTACTGCCGAGCCACAGGTCCGGAGGCAGAAGCCACGAGCAAGCCCGCGCCAGCGCGGAGAGGGTGCGCAACGATTTCCAGTGCTGGGTTCAACGGCCCGGAGGGGCCTCATATTTTCGTGTCGTCCGGCTTCACCGGACCACTTCCGCGAAGTGGGTGGTGTGGTTAATGGCGGTTTCGCGCTCCCATTCGTCGTAGTCTCGCAACCGCTCCCGTTGACTGAGGCGGATATGCTCCCCCATGAGCCGCATGGCTGCCGCGGGGTCCTTTCGGACAACCGCCGCGAGTATTTCGCCGTGGTAGTGGTGAATCTCGGCGAGCAGCTCGGGGGTATGTCCCTTGCGCCGCATGGCGAAAATATTGAGCAGGACGCGCGTGTCCGCGAACGCCTTGAGGATGCGCCGGTTGGCGGCGGCTCGCACCAGGGTGGTGTGAAAGTTCAGGTCGATCTGCACGAATCGCTGCATCTGCCCGGCAGTCAAGCCGGGTTCCCCGGAAGCCAGCAATTCATCGCGGAGGGTCAAGACATCCGCGACCAGCCGATCGAGAAGTTCCCGATCGTGGGGCCGCAGAGTGTGTTCGGCGGCTTTGCCCACGGCATAAACTTCCAGCGCCTCGCGCAATTCGTACAGTTCGGCAATATCCCTCTTCGAGAACTCCACAACCACGCTGCCGCGATTGTGGATCTGACGAAGAAAACCTTCGGCGGCCAATCGGCGGATGGCTTCCCGCAGCGGGGTGCGGCTGATCCCCAACTCTTTGGCCAGGGAGGCCTCCAACAGGGGAGTTCCGGCCGGCAACTCTCCCGAGAGCATCCGCCGTAACAGGTGGAAATAGGCCTTCTCAGGCATGGGCTGAATAGGCTCGTCCGTCACCATGTATTCACTCAGTATACACATTGTTTTTTTCGTTGACAACGTGTGTAGAGACGGAGTAAAATTCGTGCTGAACAAGGGAGTAGCCAAGTTTGCTAGGGAGAGGTGCAATGAAAATGTGGAAGTTCGTAGGGGTGGGCACCGTGTGCCTGCTCTTCTTGCTGTCGTTCAGCGCGTTCGCGCAATCGGATGTCGCTTCAATTTCGGGTTTTGTCAGAGACGCCTCCGGCGCGGTTGTGCCCGGAGCTAAAGTCGTGATCAAGAACGAGGGTGTGGAGTTCGAACGAACCCTCATAACCAACAACGAAGGGTATTATTTCGTAGCAGCCCTGCCGCCGGGGTTGTATAAGATAACGGCGGAGCACGCCGGTTTCACATCGTATGAATTGCTGCACAAGAAACTCGATCCCAGTATTCCCGGTACGGTGGATGTGGTCCTGGCAGTGGGTCAGTCCACGCAATCCGTGACGGTCACCGCATCTACCGCGGCCGTTCAGACGGACAGCTCTACGATGGGCGCTCTGGTGGAACACCAGACGGTCGACCTGACCGAATTGGACGGGCGCAATCC
The DNA here is from genome assembly GCA_052144935.1 of Bryobacteraceae bacterium. Classification (GTDB taxonomy): domain Bacteria; phylum Acidobacteriota; class Terriglobia; order Bryobacterales; family Bryobacteraceae; genus JOPF133. Next base: position 9,771 of record JBKQPR010000069.1, on the reverse strand, counting down.
CGCCCTCCTGGCGCAACTGATGCCTGGGGTTGTCGCCAACAACCTGTCGGGCAATAGTTTCGGCATGACTACCGGCTCGTTCAATGTCAATGGCAGCCAGAGCTACAACACGATTACCTATTTCGACGGAGCCGTCGGCATCCGTACCCGCGCCAACAACTCCAGGAGCATTGGAGTAGCCGACCTGGATAGCACGCAGGAAGTCCAGGTGCTCACCTCCAATTTCAGCGCCGAAAACGGACGGGAATCCGGCGGCGAGGTCCGCATCATCAGCAAGAGCGGCACCAACCAGTTCCACGGCGACCTTTACGAATACTTCCGCAACGCAAGGCTGGAGGCCGACTCTTGGACCCGTAACGACACCAACTTCACGGCGCCTTCACCCCTCCGTTACAACCAGTTCGGCGGGTACATCGGCGGCCCGATCATCTTCCCCGGCAGCCGGTTCAATAAGAGCCGGACTCACCTGTTCTTCACCTTTGGCGACGAAGCGGTGCGGCAGCGCACCGACAGCCTGTATACCGCGCAGGTTCCCGATGCGCTCATGCGGACGGGCAATTTCAGCGAGTTCCTGCAGCCTAGCATCTACTACAATACCGCCCACATTCTCACGGATCCCAATGGGAACCCTTACCCCGGCAACATTATCCCGACCAACGTCCTGAGCCCCAACGGCATGGCTCTGATTAACGCCTTGCCGCAACCGACCCCTGGTTTCCTCAACTCCAGCAACCAGAACCAATTCCTCGACTACCCGAGCACTCCCACGAACCAGCGCAAGGACACCTACGGGGGCGATTGGAACATCAACGAAAAAATGCAGTTTCGTTTCCGCGGGCAGGTCTATAGCGACCACGTCGTGAGCTGGCAGGATACCTATGTGGTCCAGCCCCAGAATAATCCCAACAAGCGTGGATCGATCAATTATGTCTATACGATCTCGCCCACCTGGGTGAACGAGGTTCTCCTGAGCGCCAGCGGAGATCACGTCTTCACCTCAATCGAAACTGGCCCGCAGGGCGCCCCCAGCCGGGCCAGGTTCGGAATCACCTACCCCTTCCTGCTCCCCGTGGGTAAGGACGACCCGGACAAAATTCCCTCCACGGGTTACGCGAACTCCAGCAACTGGCTGACCTTGAACGGCACTCCGTATCCCTCGCACTCCGCCGGTCCCGTCTGGGTGGCTTCGGACAACTTGACCCACGTTTACAAGAACCACACCTTCAAAATGGGTTACTACTATGAAAAATCGGGTGAGAACGATGACGACCAGATCGTGATCGGCAGCACCCCGGGCGGCACCAGCAATCAGAACGGCCTGTTCACATTCAACAATACCACTCCCGGCGGAACCGGACTCGACTTCGCCAATGAGGCCATCGGCAAGTTCGGCACTTACGCCGAGGTGGGGGAGCGCTCCTTCACTCCCTACCGGACCTACTCCAACGAATTCTACGGTCAGGATTCCTGGAAGGTAACCTCCAAGCTGCATCTGGATATTGGCGCACGCTGGAACATCGTGTCGCCGTATTACAGCCTGTGGGGAAACATGGCCTACTTCAACCCGGCGGCTTACAACCCGGCCAATGCGGTGCAGATCAGCCCGGTGACGGGTGACCTGGTTGGGACTCCCACTATCGCGCAGCAGTATAACGGCATGATCATTCCCGGAACCGGATGGCCCTCGGTCGCGGGGGGGCGCGTTGGGGCCGAGAACGCCGGCTTATACAACTCCCTCTTCGACGGAGGGAGCAACAAGTACACCCAGTGGCACTATAAAGACATTGCGCCGCGCCTTGGTTTGGCATATGCCTTCAACCCGAAGACGGTCTTCCGGGGCGGGTTCGGCCGCTTCTACGACCATGTCGGCGTCAGCGATGGCAACTTCCCCGGCGGAACGGCTCCCATACAGATTCAGGAGTCGGTATCCAACGGAAACGTGGACAACCCCGGCGGCACCTCCATCACGGAGTTCCCGATTTACGCTTTCACCGCCGACCGGAAAAACCCCACTCCGTACTCCATGCAGTGGAACGCGACGGTGCAGCGTGATATCGGCTTTAACACGCTGCTTTCGGTCGCATACGTAGGAAAGCGCGGCGTACATCTCACCGAGGAAAGGAACCTCAACCAGCTTAACGTGGGCACATGCCCTCTGGCAGTGTGCCCCCAGTTGAACGGCGTCGCGGAGAACGAGAATTACCTGGTGCCCTTCAAGGGGTATAGCCAAATTATCGAGAATGTCGACCTGGCGGAATCGCTGTTTAACAGTATGCAGGTCCAGGTTACGCACCGGTTCATGAACGGACTGAACTTCAACTTCTCGTACACCCGCAGCAAATCCCTCGATAACGCCATCAACTACGAAGGCGTGCTGCCGAACGCGTGGGATAACTCCTACATGTGGGGTCCCTCGAGCTTCGACCACCCCAACTTGTTAGTGGGGACGGCGGTGTATGCGTTGCCGATCTTCAAGACCGGCAACGGTATGGCCCACAAACTCCTCGGCGGCTGGACGATCGACGGAGTCTATACCTATACGACCGGATCGGATTTCTCCATCTCGACCGGCACGGATTATGCCGGCGTCGGTGTAGGCGGCGGCGCTCAGTATTGGGTGCAGAACGGGCCTGTCCAATACACCGATCAATATTCGCAGGGCGGCACCGCGGCCGATCCGAACTTCTTCTTCAAGCCCACGAACGCTTCCGGGACGGCGGAGTTCACTGCTCCACCCGCCGGGACTATCAACTCCCAGCGCGTCCGCGACGCTTACGTCGGGCCTGCCTACTGGTTTCTCAACTCGGCGCTTTTCAAGGATTTCCGGGTGAACGAGAGGATGAAGTTCACGCTCCGCTGGGAGCAATACAACACCCTCAACCACCCCAACTGGAGCGGCCCGAACACCACGCCGACCTCGGCGGCGTTCGGGAAGATCACGACCAAGTCGGGCAATCGCGACCAGCAGATCGCACTGAAGTTTATCTTCTAAACCCGTTAACAAAGCAGCAGGGGCGGACATCATGTCCGCCCCTTTTCCTTTTTAGGGAGATCTCGCGAAGAGCATTGGTGGCTGCGGTTTAGGCAGCCGCGGCCGCACAAGCGCAACCCAGGACCTTTCCCAACTAGAAGCCGCGACTCGGGTGCTCGGGCAGTTCTCGTACGCGAATCTGGAATTAGTGAAGGCCGAGGCCTTCACGAGGGAACTGCGCCTCGATCCGCGACGGCTGGATGACGCCGCGATCGAATCGATCCGGCAGAGGGTCTGGAACGCGGGGATTTTTGTTTCGTCGCTCGACCTGGGCGGGAATCATATCGACCCCGACCCGGCAAGCGCGAGACGCAGAATCAGTACGCCATGCAGATGATCGAGCTTGCGGGCAAGCTTGGGGGCGTCTATACGGGCGGGGCTTCGCGAACCATCAAGGGCGCGCCGCTTGCGCAACAGGTGGATGAGATCTTCCGCGTATATACCGGGAAGTACTTCCCGCTTGCTATAAATACAAAATCCGGTAGTGGTTCAGTTTCCCGTCCGTGACGATTTCGCCGTGAACGGGCGCCACGGCAGGCAGTTCTGGGTTCACGCGCAGTCCGGTCCAAACGGGCTGTCCTACTTGTCCGGCAAGCCAGACAACCAATTGCTTATCGGAAACAATCCTGATTTGCCGGGTTGCGGCGCAGTTTCCAGGATCCGGTCCAGGCTGGCTTCCAGCCTTCCAAGTGGCGATGCGCAGGCCGCGCTCGGAGATCTTAGCGAATCGCGCAACTCCAGGCTCCTCTGCGGCAAATGCTCTACCGCTTGCGAAGAGGTTTCGCCCCAGGCGAGCGGGTACCCCCTGGGTGCTGCGCCATCTCGCGGCGGCGCTTCGGCAGACGGGCAAACAACTTTGGTGAAACGCCAATAGGAACCGGTAATATGGCGCCCAACCGTCGTGAATCGGAAACCCATCATATTCGGCCCCCAGAATCATTACCGGCGGTTCTATCCTCGGCCCGCGAGGATCGCATACACGGTCGCCTGGGCACCGCCACATGCAGGCACTGGAGCCGCCTGGAAGTGGGCAGTCCTACCGGAGTTATACTGGCGGGACAGTGAGGAAGACCGGTACGCAACCGAGATCGCGGGAGATACGGCAAGCCGCAAAGCTGCCCGTGGCGGCCGGAGGGAAGCACCGCGCCTGGCGGCGGCATGGGTGGCGGCTGCTGGTTATTTGGAGCCTCCTTTTGATCGCCTATTCCAATTCTTTCCAGGCCGGCCTGGTGTTCGACAGTGCCTCGGTCATCGGGCAGGATCCCCGTATCCGCCAGGCGACGCCCGCCAACGTCGCCACCATTCTGACCGGAGGGTATCTCTACGGCAGCACCATCGCGGGGCTGTATCGGCCGTTAACCACTCTCTCCTACTTGCTGAATTACGCCGTGTTCGGCAATGGTCCGCATGCGCCGGGTTATCATTGGGGCAATCTTGCGCTGCACGCCGTCAACGTTGCACTCGTATACGCGCTCGGCCTCATGGTTCTCGGAGAGACTGCGCCAGCATGGGCATTGGCAGCAATCTGGGGATTGCATCCGCTGCTAACCGAATCCGTTACGAACGTTGTGGGGCGGGCCGACCTGCTGGCCGCCTTCGGGGTTTTGGCAGGCTTGTTGTGCTATGTGAGATCCGCTTCGGCAGCGGGCCGGCGGAGGTTGGCATGGCTGGCGGGCATGGCGGCCGCCCAGGCGATCGGGCTGTTTTCGAAGGAGAGCGCGGTGGTCTTGCCGGGCATCATGCTGGTATACGACCTGACCTGGTTTGACCGCACGACGTGGCGCCGCCTCGCTCCGGCCTACGCCGCGCTGGCACTGCCGTTCGCGGCGTTTTTCTATCTGCGCGCCCAAGCGCACCTGCATATGGCCGTCCCCTTCACCGACAATCCGCTGGCCGATGCCGGCTTCTGGACAGCGAGGCTCACGGCCTTCAAAGTGATTGGCAAATTCCTATGGCTGTTTCTCTGGCCGGCCCGGCTATCGGCGGATTATTCCTATAACGCGGTGCCCTTGTTCGGTTGGCGGGCCTGGACCTGGGAAGATGCCAAAGCGCTCATTGGCCTGGCGGTTTGTCTGGGCGCCGCGCTTGTGGCGGCGATTCTGGCTGTGCGCGGCCGCCGTACGGAGAAGCCGATGCTCTTCTTCCTGGGTTTCTTTTTCGTTGCTATTTCGCCCACATCGAACCTGATCGTCTTAGTCGGTAGCACCATGGCAGAGCGGTTTCTCTACTTGCCTTCGGTGGGCCTGGCTGGATGCGTGGTCGCAGCCATCTATGCGCTTGGCCAGCGGACGCCGCTCCGGCCGCAAACCGCGCGAGCTGTCGGCGCCGCACTGTCGCTGGTGTGCCTGGCTCTCGCCGCGCGAACCTACGTACGCAACCAGGATTGGAAGGATGAACTGAGCCTCTGGACCAGTGCCGCGACTGTCTCTCCCGGCAGCGCCAAGGCACACTACAACCTGGCCAACACATTAGGGATTTTGCCCGGCCGGTTGCCGGAAGCGATTGCCGAGTACCGGGCCGCGCTGGGGATTGACCCCAATCATGCGGATGTGCACTATAATCTGGCAAACGCGCTCTCGGCCATTCCTGGCCGGCTGCCGGAGGCGATCGCCGAATACCAGGCGGCACTGCGGGTTGAACCGGATCGCGTCGAACCGCACAATAACCTGGCAAACGCATTGGCGCGCTTGCCTGGCCGGCTGCCGGAGGCGATCGCCGAGTATCGAGCGGCGCTCCGGATTCGACCCGCTAGCGCGGAAGTTCACCATAACCTGGCGAACGCGCTGCTCCGCCTGCCCGGCGGACTATCGGAAGCGATTGACGAATACCACGCGGCTCTGCGGATCGACCCCGATCATGCAGATGCGCACCTCCATCTCGCCAACGCACTGGCGCGCTTGCCTGGCCGGCTGCCGGAGGCGATTGCCGAGTACAGGGCCGCGCTGCGCCTTAAACCCGATTCCGTGGCCGCTCGAATTGGCCTGGCAAACGCACTATCGGCCATCCCCGGCGGGCTACCCGAGGCGGTTGCCGAATATCAGGAGGCGGTGCGGATTCGGCCCGATGACGCAGACGCCCACTATGACTTGGGGACGGCACTGGCACGCATACCTGGCCGGTTGCCGGAGGCCGTCGCTGAATTTGAGGCGGCCCTGCGAAGCGAACCTGATTTCGTGGAAGCGCACGTCAACCTCGGAACCGCCCTAGCGCAGACTCCCGGCGGGCTTAGGCAGGCGATTACCGAGTATGAGGCCGCCCTGCGTATCCGGCCCGATCCCGTGGTGCGGCAAATGCTGGACAGACTGCGGGCCGGGCAGGCAGCAGCCCCCTTCCGTTGACGGCCGTTGGAAGAAAGCACGCGCATTGTTCGCACTCCGCCACAAAAGTCTGTGGCCTGTGGTTGACGACTCGACCGTTGCCGATCTTCAAGACCGGCAACGGGCTGGCCCACAAAATCCTCGGCGGCTGGTCGCTCGACGGAGTCTACACCTACACGAGCGGATCGGATTTCTCTATCTCGACCGGCACGGATTACGCCGGAGTCGGCCCTGGCGGCGGTACGCAGTACTGGGTGGTCAACGGTCCTCTGCGGGTCACGGACCAATACTCGCAAGGCGGCACCGCAGCCGATCCCAACTTCTACTTCCAACCCACGACTTCGGGCGGGACGGTCGAATTCACCCCTCCGAACGCCGGAACCATCAATCCGCAGCGCGTCCGCGACATGTTCTACGGCCCCGGCGAGTGGTATAACAACTCGGCGCTTTTCAAGGACCTCCGGATCAATGAAAGATTGAAATTCACGCTCCGCTGGGAGCAATACGACACTCTCAACCATCCCAACTGGAGCGGACCGAACACCACTCCGACCTCGGCGGCGTTTGGCAAGATCGCTACCAAATCGGGCAATCGCGATCAGCAAGTGCCGCTCAAATTTACGTTCTAATCGCTCTGACGGCTAGGGGCGGCCGGCGACGTCCGCCCCCCCGTCGTGGGGCAGCCAATCTTGGCAGCAGCCGGCTTTCAGCCGGCGCTTGCCGCGTGCGCAGATTCGCGCGTGGCCCCGAAAGAGCCGCCTGAAAGGCGTCCCCAGAGGCGACCCAGGGCCCCCCCAAGATCAATGCCGCTTGCCATGGGCAAGGTAAGTGGCATCGGGCGACAGGGCCCGTCCCACCAAGCGCTCAGGCCATTGCACTCCAAGTTGAAACAGACGGGCCCGGAGGGCACCCCGTCCGTCGGAATGCGCAATGCGCAAAAGTCGAAACCGGCCCACTACCCGGCCTCTGATTCGCTGGAGATCTGCCTCCATGTTGCCAAGCGTGTCAAGTAGCGCCCATTTTCATCCGTCCCGGCGACGGCCCCGCAGGGGCCTTGCGGTTGAGTCACCAACTATCGCCAACTATCTCTCCAGCCCTTTCATACACTTACCTCCCAAACTCCCGAGATCCCTTCCACCCCCGTGCTACCCTCAAATCGAGAGCGGACCCTCGCGGCCCGCTCTTTTTGTTTATGGCGACGATAAAACCAATCCCGGCCAACCGCATCGATGCGCCACGATCCACCGGCCCGCGCTCCGCTGAGGGCAAGGCCGCCTCTTCCCAAAATGCCCTGAAATCCGGGGTGCCCTCTGGTCCCGGCGCGCCATCCCAGATCATCCGTGGCGAAGACCCCGCGGCGCTCGACGCCCTCGCCGCTCAATATCTCCTCGACCACCAACCCCTGTCCGCCGCCGGGGTGCCCTCTGGGCCCGCCCTCGTCGACACCCTCATCGATTCCGAGTGGACCCTCCGCCCCCTCCGCAAGGCCGAAGCCGCCGCGACATCCTCCAGCTCGCCTGCCACCGCACCCTCCACGACCTGCGCGAGATCCAGGTCTGGCTCCAGGTCTGGCCCCAGGTCTGGCTCCAGGTCTGGCTCCAGGTCTGGCTCCAGGTCTGGCTCCAGGTCTGGCTCGACCCTCCGGAAGCTCCCAAACTCGTCCCGGATCCCACCGCAGAGACCCCTCCAACCACTTCATTTCAAAAGGCTAACCCCGAAATCGGGTTCGTTCCTGAATCTCCTCAAAGCCTGCCCGCGCGCCTCGATCCCCCGAACCCCTCCCCTCCCCCAACGGCTCCCCCCTCGCGCCCCATGCCGAAACTGGCCCCCAAAAACAAGCCGGTGCCGGGTGGGCCGGATATCCTGCTGCGAAGGTTCTATGAGGTGACGCCGTGAAAATTCAAGACTTGGTTAATGTGGCCGATCTCGTATGGAGTTTGGCGACCACTCCCGCGCACTCCAGAGCGTATAAGCGGGATGGGTCGCACGGAATCACGCTCGATGGCCAGGCGGCGCAGATCGATACCGGGACAAAGGTGGCGGTTCGCTGTTGGCTCGATAAGCGGCATGACAAACGTCAATACGACGGGATGAGTTTGGGAGCGCTGCAGAATCGCGCCGAGGGCGGCGATCCTGGGGTGAATGGGCGGTATCGGATTTTGACCAAGCATCCCGATCCCGATCGTTCTAATGCGTATACGTCAAATTGCGCACACGGAATTTTCCCTCCACTCATCGGCCACGATCGGGAACACCACGAGTGGACCCAGGTGGGCCACGCCAGAGATCTGAAATCGGGCGAGTTCCGGCGGCTCACGAAGAATGAGGCCCATCCAAAAGGGATTTCGCACCGGGAGTTTTCGAGGGCGCTGGATCGCTTCTATGAGCGGGCAAACGGTAAGTATGCGGGTTCCCGCAATAGAGACGAGCGGCTGGATCGTGTGGATGAGCATCCGTTAGTCCGGAAATTCCGGGACTTCCACGGAAGCACGGGGCGTCCGACATACGATTACCGGCAAAAAAGGAACCTGGGGGTCTTCGAGCACCCTGACGGATCGAAACATATTGTGGCTAGAGACCATGGATACGATTCGCAGGTGGAACGTGCGTACACTCAGGCCGCCCGAATTCACCGGGCCCAGGACGGGCGCCCCGGCGCGGAGGGAACGGAAAAAGCGCGGAGAAGGCCATGAGAACGGAAGAGTTTCGGGGGCCGGTGAGACCGCCTGGCGGGGGTGGCTATGGAAGAGGCTGGTGGGCAAGCCCAAGCCGCCACCGCCCCATGTTCTTCCTCAGCCACGCGGCGGCGGCGAAGATGCCGGTCTATGCGCTCCGGATCGAAAGGCAGTCTATCGTCTATCACGACTGACCTGGTGCGGTGGGGGATCGCAGGGAAGCTGCCGGCTTACAAGCCCTGGCTGAGGACGCCCAAGGGAGCGAGTCAGTCGATCGACATTATCGACGGGTCGTCGTCGGTGAGGTCGCTCACGTGCGAGGTGATCGATATCGGCGGGGCCATCCGGACGCGGGTGGGAACCAACACGCTGGAATACCGGCTCAACCCCACGGACAGGTCGCACCTCGTTTAACCTCCTCTGCCGGGACCGGCAGTTGCCGCGGAAGATCGCCATCTATGTGCACCCGGAGAACGGGTACATGGCGGACGCGAATAACCGGTGGTATTTGTGCGGGACTCCGGCGGAGATCTTCCAGGCGATCACCCTGTTCGACCTGCAGCTCGACGCGGATCGGATCGGCCGGGCGGGACTGGCGCTGGATTTCGCCCACGGTGAATTTCTCCGGGCCCTGGCGGCCGTTCCTGTTCGCTTCGCCAGGAGCTTCGAGCCAGGCAGCCGCCCCCGCGCCAGTGCCCCGCGTCCGCCCCCGCGCCCGCCCCCGCGCCCCGCGCCCCGCGCCCCCCGC
>JBKQPR010000068.1:0-15049 GCA_052144935.1 Bryobacteraceae bacterium | reverse complement strand
CCTTCGGGTTGTTCTTGCCCAGCACCCTGGTGATGGCCGCCGTCAGGGTGGTCTTGCCGTGATCGATGTGACCGATCGTCCCGATGTTGACGTGCGGCTTGCTGCGGTCGAATTTTTCCTTTGCCATTACTCTCAACCTTCTCTGTACGGAATTCGCTACAGGAGGAAAAACGCTCAGGCCCCGGGCTGGAATTGCGCCGGACAAAAAACTGGAGCCGTTGACCAGGATTGAACTGGTGACCTCGTCCTTACCAAGGACGCGCTCTACCAACTGAGCTACAACGGCTTCCCCGGAACCGCCCAAACCGCGCGGCCCCCTTTACAACAGTGTACGAAACTTCTGGTGGACGGGGGAGGATTCGAACCTCCGTAGCTCGCAAGGAGCGACAGATTTACAGTCTGTTGCCATTAGCCGCTCGGCCACCCGTCCGGGCGTGCACCCACAATCCACCTCCACCAAAGCGAGATTCCGATTGCAGGGGAACTACCAGTTTACAAAGAGAAGACGGGTGTGCGCAACTGGCATTAGTTTCGTGGGCGGCAGCGCTTTTCACCGCCGAGGCGCGGAGGCCACTGAGGAAGCGCGGAGAAAACCAGGGCGGAAGCCCGGTACCGGCGTCCTCTGGGCCCGGCTCGCGAGCGCTGAAGGGACGGTCACGCGGAAACTTCCAGCTCTTCGGCGACCGTGGTCGGCTCCGGAATCGGGTATCCGAACTCCCGCATACAGTCCAGGTGTCCCTCAATGGCTTCCTTCATCAGCTCGCGCGCTTCATCCAACGTGGCGGCCGCGCCGACACATCCGGGGAGATCCGGAACATGCGCACTGTAGCCGGTCGCGGTCGGTTCGTAGAGTACGGCGTACTTCATTTCGGTAGTCCCGCTTGTTTTAGTATAGACGCCTGCGTCTTGGGGTCAAGGTCTTCCGACGCATGGCCTGCAATCGTCACGATTCCGGGTTTCGATTGATGGTGATAGTGGCGGTGGCTTCCGCGCGTACGCACGAGCTTCCAACCGTCGGATTCCACCAGTTTGATCGCGTCCCTGACCTTCATCGTGACTATGCCACGCCTATCCGGTCCTATGATACGCGATTGCAAGCAGGCACCAGCCCGCGATCCCACCATCATAATTCGGGGTTCCCTCTCACCTCCTTCACACCGCCACGGCCGGGAGAGCCTTGACCCGGTTTGCTTGGCTTTTATGCCGAACTACTGAACGACGAATTCGCTAGTGTAGATCTCCCCGCGGGTGTATGCCTGCGACCCAAGGAATGGCAAAACGTTGGACGCGGCAACGCGACCAAGTACCTTACCTTATACTGTCCGGGTGGCAGGTTAACGCTTTGAGTTCCACCAGGATCAACGTAACCTCGCGGTCCACCGGGCCGCTGAATAGGACTCGAAGCTGGTAACTCCCTCGCAGCGTTGCGCGATCTGCAAACATCGATGGAGCTATGGATATTGATGATGAAGCCTATCCGAGGATTCGCAAGTCAACGTCAAAATGGAAATGTGGGTTAGTATAGATGCCTGCGTCGCGGGGCCGAGGTCCTCTGACGCATGGCCCGCAATCGTCACGATTCCGGGTTTCGATTGACGACGATGGTGCCGGGACTCCCGCGCGTACGCATGAGCTTCCAACCATCGGATTCGACTAGTTTGATCGTGTCGCCCCGTGGCCACGGAGCCGAACCGAATGATTCGGCCGGGCCGCGCGACCGAAAGGTCTTCGTCGCTCTCCGCGGAACGGTCATGTAATCGCCCGGCCGCCGCTACCAGGCTCATATCGATCGGCCGTACGATCGATTGCGGCACAATCCCATTGCGTTCGTTGTACTTCAACGGCACCTGCCGCCCAGGCGCCGGCGCAGGCGCTGCCGGATTGTTTCGCAGGCCCGGCGATCTGGTCCGGCCGCCTCGCCGGACTCCAACTCCGATCCGCTGGAACGATAGGGATCGAATCTTCCCGGGACTCTGCGTTACACTGGCATCTTCTCTCCGAACGAAGAAATTGGATGCGCCCGCACGGGATGGCCGCCGGATCCGGTTGCCTCCCGCGCATCGGAGGTTCGCCGCCCTCATGACCGGGAAGTGACCATGCCAGGAGCCGTCGCAATCGTCGCGCACAGCGGAGGACCGACGCCGGTGATCAACGCGAGCCTCTTGGGAGTCGTCGAACAGGCCCGCCGGTACCGCGGCATCGCCAGTCTCTATGGCGCGCGATTCGGCATCGACGGCATCCTCGAAGAGGACTTCCTCGACCTCTTCGCCCAAAGCGACCGGACGCTGGCCGGCGTGTCGCGCGCCCCGGCGTCGGCGCTGGGAACGTCTCGCCGCGAAGTCACCGCGGAAGATCGCGAACGGGTCTTGGGGGTCTTCGGGGCGCACAACGTCCGTTACTTCTTCTACACCGGCGGAAACGGCTCCATGCGAACCGCGTGGGAGATCGCCCAGATTGCCCGTCAGACCGGGTATGAGCTGCAGGTAATCGGCATCCCCAAGACGATCGACAACGATCTGGCCGAAACCGATCATTCCCCCGGCTACCCGTCGGCGGCGCGCTTCTTCGCGTGCGCCGTCCGAGACATCGGCGCCGACAACCGCGCGCTTCCCGGACAAGTGGAATTCGTGGAAGTGCTCGGCCGGGATGCGGGATGGATCGTGGCCGCTACCGCGCTCGCCCGCCACCATCCCGGCGACGCGCCGCACCTGGTTTATTTTCCAGAAGTTCCGCTCCCGCTGGACCAACTGCTCGAAGATGTGAACTCCGTGTACCAGCGTTTGGGGCGGTGCGTGGTGGCCGTCTGCGAGGGTCAGCTCGACGAACGCGGCCAGCCTTTCGGAGCGGATGTCAGAGCCGGTTCGCGCGGCCAACTGGCCATGAACCTGGGGCACCGGCTAGCGATGTTGACGGCCGAGAAGCTGAAGCTGAAGACCCGCAGCGAGAAGCCCGGCCTGCTGGGCCGCGCGAGCCTGGCTTACCCGTCGCCGGTCGATTGGGAGGAGGCCCGGCTCTGCGGGCAGGCGGCCGTGGATGCGGCGGAAGACGGAACGTCGGGCGTGATGGTCACCCTGGTTCGGGAGCGAGGGCACCGCGGGCCGGAACCCGCCTACTCGGCCACCACCTCCTGCGCTCCTCTGGAGAAAGTGGCTTTCGCCGAAAAGAAGTTTCCCGCTGAATGGAGGACTTCGGCGGGCGCGGATATTTCGCCCGCATTTGCCGATTATGCCGCGCCGTTGGTGGGCGGCATCGCACCCCATGAGCCGCTGGCGCACTTGCCGGTGAATGAGCGGCGCGCGCGATGAGTGTGATGAGTATCTCCCTCTGCGCCATGCGGTATTCGGATATCGCCGCCGGCCTGCACCTTTGCCGGGCCTGCCAATGGAACCAGGTGGAAGACGACTGGCGATGCTTCCTGGATTTCGATGGCGCCGCCTGCCGTCTGGCCTTGCGCGATGACGCCGTGCTCGGAACGGTGGCTTTCCTGCGGTTCGGCCGGTCCTTCAGTTGGATCGCCATGATGCTGGTCGATCCCCAGGCGCGGCGCGCCGGAATCGCCTCGCGGCTGATGGAATGGGCGCTCGAAAGCCTGCGGGAAGAATCCTCCATCCGTCTCGATGCCACGCCGGCGGGCGAGCCGCTGTATCGGCGGTACGGCTTCCGCGAGGAGTACCCGCTGGTGCGGATGAAGGTCGCCGCCGCCGCCGAGGAGCCAAGCGCCGCACTCGCCGCATTCGCCGCGTTCGTCCCGTCCCTGCCATCGAGCCGCCTTGTCCGCCGGATGGAGCCTGCCGACCTGCCCCAGGTTTTCGCCCGCGACCGCGCGGTCTTCGGCGCCGATCGCAGCGCCTTGCTGGCTTCCTTCTACCGCCGCGCGCCGGAGTTGGCCTGGGTCGCCAGGGAGAGTAAGGATGGCTATTGCTTCGGACGCCCCGGTTACCTGTACAGCCAACTCGGCCCGATCGTCGCCGAGGACGCCGAGACCGCCGCCAGCCTGGTGTCCCACTGTCTGTCCGCGCAGCATCTTCCCATGCAGCATCCACCCACACAGCATCCTCCCGGGCCGCCGGCAAAGCCATTTGCCATCGATGTCCCCAAGCATTCGCCGGATTGGATCTGCTGGATGGAATCCGCCGGCTTCGCCATCGAGCGGCCATTCCTGCGCATGTGCCGCGGAGACCACACCGGCATCGGCTTGCCGGATCGGCAGTTTGCAATCGGAGGGCCTGAGTTTGGCTGAGAACCCGGCGGCGATGGCATTGGAATCCCTGGAAGACGAACTCTCCCGGCCGAGTGAGGCCGACATCGCCTTCATGGGGCGTATCGAGGGCGATATCCTGATCCTGGGCGCGGGAGGCAAGATGGGGCCGTCGCTGGCCCGGCGCGCCCGCCGCGCGGCCGATGCCGCGGACAATGCGGCGGGCAGCCGCCGCCGGATCGTCGCGGTTTCGCGATTCACCTCCCCGGAGGCGGCAGAGCAGCTCCGCGGTTGGGGCATCGAAGTCGCGTCGTGCGATCTGCTCGACCGGCGGCAGATCGCGCGGCTCCCCGACAGCCCCAACGTGGTGTTTTTGGCCGGGCGAAAGTTCGGCTCCACGGACAATCAGCCGCTCACCTGGGCCACCAATGTGCTCGTTCCAGGGCTGGTCGCCGAGCGGTACCCGCACGCGCGCATCGTGGCGCTCTCGAGCGGCAATGTCTATCCGCTAACCACGATTCCGGCCACCGAGGAAACGGAGCCGGCGCCGGTAGGCGAGTACGCGCAAACCGTGCTCGGGCGCGAGCGCGTGTTTCAATTCTTTTCGAGCCTCCATGGAACGCCCGTCGTCCTGGTGCGGCTGAACTATGCGATCGATCTGCGCTACGGAGTGCTGCTCGATATCGGCCGGCGCGTGTGGCAACGGCGGCCGGTGCCTCTGGCGACCGGATCGGTCAACGTCATCTGGCAGGGTGACGCCAATTCGATGTGTCTCCGCGCGCTGGAACTGGCGGCCTCGCCGCCTCGCATCCTCAACGTGACCGGGCCCGACACGCTGCGGGTGCGCTGGATCGCCGAACAATTCGCCGGGCATTTCGGGATCGAGCCGATTTTCGAAGGGGCGGAAGCGGAAACCGCCCTGCTGAGCGATTCCTCGCTGGCCTGCCGCCTGCTTGGCCGCCCGGAAGTCAGCCCCGAAGCCATGATCGCCATGACCGCCGCATGGATTCGCGCGGCGCAACGCACTTGGAACAAGCCCACGCATTTCGAGGTGCGCGATGGCCGGTTTTGACTGGCGCGCGCGGTTGCGTGCGGGCACCGTGATTCCAGCGCACCCGCTGGCGCTGACGCCCGAGCGGAAGCTCGATGAGCGCCGCCAGCGCGCGCTCACGCGCTATTATCTGGATGCCGGCGCGGGAGGCGTCGCCGTGGGCGTCCACACCACCCAATTCGCCATCCGGGGGCATGGCCTGTACGAGCCTGTGCTCTCGCTCGCTGCCGAGGAGGCACGCGGGCGAAACGCCATCCGAATCGCGGGCGTTTGCGGAGCGCGGCGGCAGGCGCTCGCGGAGGCCCAATGCGCCGCGCGCCTGGGTTTCCATGCGGCTCTGCTGAGCCTCGCCGCTCTGCCGGAGGCCGGCATCGAGGAACTGATCGGCCACGCCCAAGCCGTCGGCGAGATCATGCCGATCGTCGGGTTCTATCTCCAGCCGGCGGTGGGCGGCCGCATCCTGCCCACGGAATTCTGGCGGCGCTTCGCCGCGCTGGATTGCGTGGTGGCGATCAAGATCGCGCCCTTCAACCGGTATCGCACCCTCGACGTCCTGCGCGGTGTGGCCGAATCGGGCCGCGCCGATCGGGTCGCGCTCTATACCGGCAACGACGATCACATCGTGCTTGACCTGATCGCCGGCTTTCGGGGTCTGCGCATCGTGGGCGGCTTGCTCGGCCAATGGGCCGTGTGGACGCGCCGGGCGGTGGAGATGCTGGAGGGCATTCACCGCGATCCCGGCGCCGACCAGTGGCGGCAGGTTGCGGGCGAGCTGACCGATGCCAACGCCGCCATCTTCGATGCCGCTCACGAATTCCGCGGCTCGATTGCCGGAATTCATGAAATCCTCCGCCGCCAGGGACTGCTCGACGGGATCTGGTGTCTCGATCCGGATGAGGCCCTCTCGCCGGGACAACTCCGCGAGATCGACCGCGTCTGTGCCGCCTACCCTCACCTGAACGACGACGAGTTCGTAGCCCGCAACCGCACCCGCTGGCTGCGGTGAGGTGGGGCGGGCTTCAGCCTGCCAACGCCCGCTTGCGGGCGCTTTCTTTCAGACTCATCCTACGGCATTTTGCAGGCGAAATTGGCAGCGTCGTCCGTGCTGCCCGTGCCACTGTACACGGCGACCTGCGGGTAAGGGCACAGCGGCCGCGTCCGGGAAGCGTTCCCCTCAGTGCGCGATGCCAGGATCGAGTCCGGAGCCTTGCCCTTTTCCACCCACTGCGCCAGGGCGCCCACCACATCGAACTTGTTAGGCCCCTCGCCGCCCCCGCAGTGACCCATTCCGGGCGCCATAAACAGCCGGTACGAATCCGCGGTCTTGGCCGCATCCCCGATCTCTTTCACGACACTGTTGTAATAGTCGATGCTGTTCCGGGGCATCACCTGCTGATCGGTCCACCCGTGATACTGGATCAACTTTCCGCCGTGCGAGAAAAACGGCCTCAAGTCCGGGTTGGTCGCGCTGAGGATGCCTCCGTCGCGTTTCGCCGCCTTCGCGAAATCGCTGTCGAAATTCAGCGTTTTGAAGTCCCAGTTCGGGTTCTCGAACACCACGTACTTAAAATAGTCGTCCGCCAGTGCGATCGGTTTCGGGCCGCCCGCGAGGATCGCCCAAACCAATTCACTCCCCCGCTCCATGGCGGGAAAGATCGGATCTCCGGTGCGGGAATTCCCGGCCGGAGTGTAGATCTTCCGGGCAGCCTCCACCTGCGGGCCGGTCAAGCAGTCCGGGCCGTCGGCGCCCTTGCACTCGATCGCGCCCGGGTCGAAATGGCATCGCGTCGGATCTTCCAGAACGCCATCCTTCACGCCATCCAGCGCATCGCACGCCTCCATCACGGCCTTGTGAATCGCAGGATACTTGGCCGGAGGAATGTAGCTTGCCGGATCCTTGAGCGTCGCCTGCGCCACCCACATCCGGCCGAACATCATATTGTTCCAATTGTTAGTGGGCGCTCCGGCGGCGATGCCGTCGTAATCGTTCGGATATCTCTGGGCCTCCATCAGAGCCTGCCGGCCGCCCGAGGAGCATCCCACGAAGTACGAGAACTTCGGCCCCACTGCGTAGAAGGCGGCGATGATCGCCTTCGCGGTCACGGTCATCTCATGCTCGGACCGATACCCGAAGTCGATCAGCTTTTCCGGATGTCCCAGCGCGAAGCTCGCTCCCGGGCTGTGGTGGCCCGTATCCGTGGAACTGGTCGCGTAACCGCGCGCCAGCGCCACGGTCATCTCGGCTTGGTTGATGGTTCCCGCCCAACCTCCATTTCCCACGGCCTGATAATTTCCGTTCCAGCCCGCGGCCGGGAGCCGGACTTCGATCTTGATATCGGAATCGTTCGAAGGCTGCAACGTCGCCTCCACGCGGCAGTGGGCGGGAGTCGCGGATTGCGCGGGCATCGAATCGGCCGCCGTGATAGTCGTGTGCGGAAGCGCCAGCGACTTCAGCCGCTCGCAGGGAGTTTGCGCGAAGGCGGCCAGAGCCACCACCAATGGAGCCGGGCCCCGAAGGCACCCCGTCAGGAGGCGGTTGCCGCTCGATCCCATCGCCGCCACCCTAACGCCCCGGCTTCTCGGCAATCATCTGCTCGATGGTGGCGCGGATCTCTTCCTTGACTCGCGCCAGTTCCTCGCCGCTGCCGCCGCTGGGGAAGCCGGTGTGGACCGCGCGCACCTTGCCGTCTTTGCCCACGTAAATGCTGGTGGGATAGGCCGACAGGTTTTCAATCTGCGGCACCGCGGTCTTGAGCACTCCGGCAGTGGGCTCGCCGGCCAGCAATGCCGGGTACTGAATGTTGAACCTGCGCACGAAAGCGCGCAACGGCGCCCACGTCGGGTCGCCTGCGCTCTCGAAGCAGAAGGCCGCCATTTCCAAGCCTTTGGAGTGATAGCCCTGGTACAGCTCCACCAGAAATGGCGCTTCGTCGCGGCAATTCGGGCACCAGCTACCGGTAATGCTGACCACGTAGGGCTTGCCGGCAAAGGAATCCTCGGTATACGGCTTGCCGTCCACGTCCTTGAAGCTGAAATGGAATCGCTCGTCGGGATTCTTGACGTGGGCGTAGGTCATGGGATCGAGCGGCGGCGCCAGATTGCGCGCGCGCGCTTCCGCCGGACGCAGCGCCACAAGCTTCTGCGCTCCCGATTCGAGTTCCAGCGTGCCATCCGCTTCGAGCGTTCCCTTGAGCAGCATCGGGCGGTCCCCCGAGAAGTGCGAGATGGCGAAATGATTGCCGTCCACCTGGCCCACCAGGGTCCCGTCGTCGCCATCGATGCGCAGGATCGTGCCCTTCAACTCGGTGCCCGATTGCCGCAAGATCAACTGGTTGCCCGGACCGGGCCGCTGCGCCGAGTGTACTTCCCACTCCCCGGCGAACTGGGCGGGAGCCTGCGACGGCGCCGCCGCGGCCTGGTGCGGCTTGGCTTCGATCCGCGTCTCGCGCTGCGTCCGCAGGTTGATATAGCTGCCCGAAAGGCCGCCATCCGCCGCGGCCAGCGTCAGTTGGGAGTTCATGTAGTCCCACTTCGCGGCCAGCTTGCCGCCTTCGATGCGGGCGGAGCTGGAACAGACCGGTTCCGAATCCTCGAAGAAGCAAACCCGCGCCGGAGATTCGGACACTTCCATTCGGAAGGGAATGCGCGCGGCGTTGGTCACCACGGCCGCGTCCCAATTCCCATTGAAATCGCCCGCCAGCATTACGGCGGGTGCCAAGGTCAAGAGAAGAACATTCCGCACCATGGCCCGAGTCTATCATTTTCGGGAAAAGCCCGCGCGTCGCGCGATGCAACCTCCGCACCGCGGAGAAAACAACTCTGTTACGCCTCTCTCCGCGTCTTCCTCCGGGCCCAGAGGGCGCCCCGGCGGTGAACGGCTTGCAGGCGGCGCTCCGTTCCTTGTAACTCGGCCCCCCGCAAACTCGTCCCTTTGCTCATGCCGAAGCTCTTCTGCCTCCTGATGCTCTTGGCCGGGGTGCCCCTTGGGACCGCCGCGGCGCAGACCGTGGAGGGCAGCGTGATCAACTCCCTCACGGGCAATGGCATCGCCGCCGTGCGGGTGGAAATCAGACCGGCTTCCGGGGAGGCGTCCTATTCCACCACCACCGACGCGCAGGGCCGCTTCCTCGTCGAAGGTGTCAAGCGAGGCACTTACGCGGCCGGCGCCTCCTCGCCCGACTATTTGCTGAACGGGTATCCCAGCCTGTTTCAAGTGACTGCGGCGGGAAACCCCGTGAAGCTGGAAGTGCGCATGGTGCCGCTGCCCAGAATCTCCGGCCGCGTGGTGGATGGCAGGGGCGAGGGCGTGGCCCATGCGCAAGTGGAGCTGATCGGGCCGGGCTGGTCGGGTGAGAGCACCGATGCCACGGGAAAGTTCGAGCTGCGCCCGCGCCCCGGCGGCTACATCTTGTCGGTAGTTCCACCGCTTGGCTTGAAGCCGCCCAATCCCGAGCCGGACAGCCACCGCCCACTGGTCTGGACCCGGACCTTTTATCCCGGAGTAGCGCTTCCGCAGGCGGCCTCCAAACTCGTGGCGTGGCCCGGCGGCGAGGTTTCGGATCTCGAGCTGAAGCTGCTGGCCGTCCCCGTGCACGCTGTGCGCGGAGTGCTGCTCAACCCCGACGGCACTCCCGCGCCGAAAGTGGCGCTCGCCCTGAGTGAGGACGCGCTATCCCAGCCGGCGCAACGCGCGGAATCGAAGTCCGATGGCGCCTTCGAATTCCCCGCGGTGGTGGATGGCGAATGGCGCCTTTCGGCCGAAGTGGAGATGCCCCCTGGGGTGCCCTCTGGGCCCAGCGGTGTGAAGCTGCGGGCTGCGCAGTGGATCGAAATGGCGGGGCGCGAACTGGAGGGCGTGAAGCTTCGCCTCACCCCGCCGTTCACGGTGCGCGGCAAGCTGGTGATGGAAACGCCCCAAGGCAAGCCGGCGCCGAACTTGCCCTCGGTGTCCCTCGTCCCTCACGTCCGCACCGGCAGGGAGGCGGCCTGGATGACGAATTGGATGCTTTGGCCGGAGATGCACTTTGTTGAGCCGATCCCAGCGAACGCGCCGGGCGGCGCCGCCGCAAATCAAATGCGCGCAGAAATACAAGACAGCTTCCTGTTCGCCGGAGCCATTTCCGCCCGCCCCGGCGCGGACGGCAATTTCACTTTGCAGAATGTCTACCCTGGCGGCTACCGGATCGTTCCAATGCCGCCGCCACCGCCGCCCTACTACCTGGATGCGGTCCGTGTGGGCGAAACCGATGGAGCCGCGGCGGAAGTGGACTTTTCCTCCGGCGCAGTCCCGATCGCGGTTGTGTACAAGACCAACGGCGGCTCCGTGCGCGGCACAGTGGAGAAGTGCGCCTCGGGCCCGGTGCTGTTGGTTCCGCAAGACACCGCCAGGCAGTGGCTCGGATTTCTCCGCTCCGCGCAGTGCGATTCCAACGATCGCTACGAGATTACGGCCGTGCGGCCGGGTGAGTATCACGTGCTGGCGTTCGCAGGGAACGGGCCGTTGCCGGAGCTGGAGGACGGCCTCCTCAACCAGGCCGGCAAAGTCACGGTCCGTGCGGGCGAAGCCTCCTCGGCCGATCTGCGCGCGATTCCGCGGCCCTGAGTCATTTGTCACTGTTTATTTGCGTTCATCGTGGGGGTGCCCTCAGGGCCCGCGGCCAATCATTCTTTCCCACCTTCTCCCGGAGCGGTTCTTACCACAGGGAAGGCGGACACGTTTCAGCTTTCTGCAAGCACAGCCTGCCGGCCCGCCTAGCCTGCTTGCTCCGCGACCTCCGCGTCGGAAGTTTCCCCGCTCCAAGAATATGGACCTCAGTCCATGCGAAGGCTCCGCGGCGAGTCCTTGGGAGCGGCCGTACGTCACCCTCTCCCCCGCAAACCACCATACACCGCCTGCTCGAAATCGCTAAGCAGGCCGACCGCCTCCTTATCCACAAACGGTAAGAACTGCATCATCAACACCGCGCACATGGATCGCTTAAGATCGATCCAGTAGAACGTATTGAAGAGCCCTGCCCAAGCCAGGCTTCCAGCCGAGCGGCCGCCGTCGTATGGGGTGGTATTGATCAGGAATCCCAGCCCCCACTTCTCCGCCGCTCCCGGCTGCATGTCCACATCGCTCGATCGATCCGGGCGGTAGCTCTTCATTTTGCCGGCCGTGGCAGCGCCAATCTGGTTGATCTTCATGCTCGCCACCGTCTTCGGGTCGAGAATCCTGGCCCCATTGTTGCCGAGCCCCTTGCCGAGAATCATCTGCATGAACGTCACATAGTCGCCGGTGGTGGAATACAATCCACCGCCTCCGTTGAATTCTTTAGGCGCCGCCGGCGGAACGCGCGGATTCTGCATGAGCGATCCATCCGCCTGCCTCGAATAACCGGTTACAAGCCGGTCGAATTTCGACGCCGGCACCAGGTAACTCGTGTCCTGCATTTCGAGCGGCCGCAGAATCCTGGCCTGAAAGTACTCTTCCAGGTTCATGCCGCTCACCGCTTCCACCAACCGCCCGGCCCAATCGATTCCCATGCCGTACTGCCAGCGCGTGCCCGGTTCGAACATCAGCGGCGGGACCCGCGGAACCACACCCTTCATTTGCGTCGTGTACCGGAACATGTCCGGGTCCCAGATGTCGTAACAGATTCCCGATGTGTGCGTGAGCAGATGCTTCAGGGTCACCCGAGTTCCGGCGGGACGCAGCTTCGGTTTGCCGGTCTCCGGATCGAAGCCTTCAAGAACCTCCAGCTTGCCAAGCTCCGGCAGGTATTGCGAAACCGGCGCGTTGAGCTTCACCTTTCCCTGTTCCACCAGTTGCAGAGCGGCGACGGTGGTGATGGCCTTGGTCATCGAGGCGATGGCAAAGATCGAATCGGCGGCCACCGGAACGCCCGATGAATCCCGTGTGCCGAACGCCCCCAAATAGAGGATGCCGCGCTCGCCGGCAACCATAGCCACGGCAGCGGGAATCTTTCGCCGCGCGATCCCCGAGCGCAACGTGTCGTCGATCTTGGCGGCGCCAATGGTGGCGCCACCGAGTCGCCCGGCCTGCGCGCCAAGAACGGCCGCCAGGCCACCGAACTCTCTACGGCTGATCATTGGCATATCTTACCCCGGCATCCGGTCCCCGCACATCTCCGGCACCTCGATCGTCGGTGGCTTCTTCGATCGGCGTCACCACCTCCGGTCCTTTCAGCGCGGTGACATTTGTAACGCCCGCCCCTGATTCCGGCCCAGGCCTTCTGCGCATAGGCGGGGTTCCTGGTCTGCGCGTAGAGGTAGTCCGATAAGCGGCCGGGCCTGGCGTACTGTCCGCCTTGTCTTTCATGATTCCCCCCACTCCCTCTCACAAGCATCTCTACACCGCCGCACCGTCTCCGCGCTGCCATCCATGTGCGGCTCTAGCGACACCGGTCCCTCGTACCCGGCGTTCCGCAGCGCGCGAAAATGGGCCCGGTAATCGATCATGCCTTCGCCCGCCGGAACCCATTCGGGGTTCCCTGCCCCGCGCTCCAGTGGACGCAAATCCTTCACGTGTACGTTGGCGATGAGCGCCGCTGCGGCGTCGAACTCAGCCAGCGGATCGCGGTTTTCCAGCCATGCCACATTGCCCGGATCGTAATTGATGCGCAGTGCGCTCGACCCGGCCTGGCGGATTAGCTCCGCCGCGGCGCGCGCCGAATCGGCCCAGCAGATCGGCTCCGGCTCGATCATCAGTAGCAAGCCGTCGGCCGTCGCACGCTCGCCCGCCGCGGCCAGCCACTCCACAATCCACGCCGGCGGATCGGCGCTCGCAATCTCCGCGGCATTGGCCTCCGTAGCGCCGGGTTTGTGGAAGCCAAAGACAATCAGGCCCGGCAATCGCCAGCGATGCGCGATTTCCGCCGCGCGCGGATAGACCTCCCGCATCTCGCGCGCGAAGACCGCGGCATCTTCGGTGTATTTGAACAATCCCGGCGAAATGGCCGTGATCGCGACCTCTTCGCGCCGCACGGTCTCTTCCACGTGGCGCAACTCTTCGGCCAGGCACATCGGAATCCGCCCGCTGATCAGGTTGCGCACTTCGTATCGCGCGATCCCCAGCGCCTTGCCCACCGCCACGGCCTTCTCGAAGTCGCGCGCGATCTCGTCGGCCACAATCCCCAGTTTCAGTTTCATGCTACCGCCACCGCGCGGCCACTGGCCGCCGATTCGTACACCGCCGCCACCACCCGCATGTCGCGCACGCCCGAGGCAATCGAAACCGCCGCTGGCCGCCCGGCGCGCGCCAGCTTCGGTTTCATGCTACCGCCACCGCGCGCCCACTGGCCGCCGATTCGTACACCGCCGCCACCACCCGCATGTCGCGCACGCCCGAGGCGATCGAAACCGACGCCGGACGCCCGGCGCGGGCATCCTCCAGAAACACGCGGTGCTGGTTCAGCGGATTGGCGACGTCCCCGAAGGCGGGCGGCCGCACCTCCAGTTGCTGCTCCTCGCCCATGGGCCTGCCGAAGGCCTCCACTAACCCGCCCGAGTAGCGCGCCACGCGGCCGCGAAACGGTCCGGCGCCCGACGCCAGCGAGAGCCAGCGGCTGTTGCGGTACTCGAAGCGCCCGCGCGTGCCATACACCGCCAGCGCTTCCCCGTTGGCGCACCAGGCGGTGTCCAGCGTCACCATGGCGCCGGATTCCAGCTCTAGCACGGCGCAGGCCAGGTCCTCGCCTTCCAGTCCCGGACAGTGCAGATTGCGCGTGAAGCCTGTGGCGCGCACTACCGACGCGCCCGTCACCCACTCGAAAATGTGGATGTAGTGTACGGCGAGCTGGATGAAGCAGCCGCCGCCGGTCTGCTCGATCGATCCGCGCCACGTGCGCTGGCCCGCCAGCGCCTGGTCCGACCACATCATGCCGCCCTGGTGCATCAGCCGCGCGTGGCCCTGCACCATCTCGCCCAGCCAGCCCGCAGCCAACATGTCGCGCAGATCGTGGATCAGCGGCTGGTCGAAGTAGCTCATGTAAAGCCCGACCGTGCGTGTGGAGCGGGCCGCCGCCGCGGCGATGGCTTCGGCGTCGATCAGTTTGGCGGCCACCGGCTTCTGCAGCAGCACGTGCTTGCCCGCGTCGATAGCGGCGATGGCCTGCGGGCGGTGCAGGTGATTGGGTGTGCCGATGACGACGGCGTCGATATCGGGGGCCAGGGCCGCGGCGAAATCGCCGGACGCCTGGGCTTGTCCGAACTGTTGCGCGGCCTGGCGGGCCGCCTCGAGGTTGGCGTCCACGCAACAGACCACGCGCACCGAATTCAGATCGCGCTGGGCGCTCAGTTCGAGATCGCGGTAGACGCTCAGATAGTGCGCGGCCATCCCGCCGCAGCCGGCCAGCGCCACGTTCATGCGGTCACCTCGTGATGTCGCGGCGGAGTCAAAAGCTGTGAGACAATTGGGCGGCCCGCCAGCCTGGCAGACGAAAGCGTCTGTCCCACATTGCTGCCGAAGCACTGGCGGGCTATGTGGGGCAGGCGCTTTCGCCTGCCAACCGATGGCGCACTCATGCCATCACCTCGCGATGGCGCGTGGCATACAGCGCCACGGACATTCCCGCCAGGGTTGCCAGGATCAGCGCCGCCGCCCGCGGCGCGGTCCATAGCCGAAACCACTCCCTGAGACTGAGGCTGACAAGCAGTGAAAAATCGGTTGGCGGGTAGAGTCGAGGTTGGGCGCAGGTACTGACGCCGAGCGCCGCCCTGTTTCCCAACCCCGCTCATCAAACCGGACGTGCCGATTTCCGGCATCCGGCTTTCCGACTGGTTTCGTCGCAGACTCACGA
>JBKQPR010000067.1:0-61937 GCA_052144935.1 Bryobacteraceae bacterium | reverse complement strand
AACCCGCGTGCTAGCTTGAAACTGAAGACGGAACCGCTTGTTGGGCGAGATTGCGGTCCTCGCGGGGATGTCTGCCGGAGCCCAACCATGGGGGCCTTAAATCCGGAGCACAGACATTGCAACGCTTCCTAAGCCCGGCCTCCAGGGGCGTAAAACCTGGCCTGATGGCACGCTCCCTGCGGGGAGCGCTCCCCTTACGGGGAGTACGGAACCGGTTCCAAATGTCGGGGCGCTTCGAACGCCTCGAACGAAGAGAGAGAGACGAGGAGAGAGACAAGAAACGAATGGCTTTCAGAGCCGCGCGCACTAAGAGAGCGGTTTTCGAATCACACCGAATCGGACGGTCCGGGAACTAGGGCGCCGGGCTGCTCACCGTCCGGCTAAGTGCCTCATCGCGGCCGGTACCGCACCCAGATTGGCGAACTCCAGGCAAGCTGTCCGTCGCTCTGCTCGACCCTCACATAATAGTAGCTCTCGCCCGTCTCGATGGCGTTGTCCAGATACTCGAACGGCACATCGTTCTTCTGCGGCTTGAGCTGGTGCACGTATTGGTTGTTCTTGATCACGTCGATCTGGGCGATCGGAGCGGTCCCGACGATGTGCACCACGAGTTTGGGCGGCGCGGAAGCTTCGATAATGTCGCCCATCAGCGCCGATCCGATCCGGAAATCGACGATGATATTGTCGGTCGCCGCATAAGTGTGCCGCTTGCGGATGGCATCCAGGATCCCCTGGCGGGTGAACTGCTCGGCCAGCACACAGGCGTAGGAAGTGTGCGTCGAGATGTGATCGGAGCTGGATTGCACGCCCAGCTTGTACCCCTTAGCCCACGCGTTCCACACGAATCCGGCGGGCTGTTGCGCTTCGTGCGATTGCGTGTGGCCCGGCTTCCATGCCCGCGGCGCGTTCGGCTCTTCGTAATTGGCGTCGTAGCCCTGGTAAATCTCCACCACCGGTTCGAGCGCCGGGTCGTTGTCGCGCCAGTCCGTGCCCTGCTGCGTGGCCGAGGTGTGAGAGGTCACCACCGCGCCGGTCTCGCGCGCGTATGGGTAGACCACCGGGCCGCTGTTCACTTCGCCGCGATTCTCTTGGGGAGAGATCTTCAGCACCGGCTTGCCGCGCTCGGCCCAGATGAGGTTGCGGTGCCCGTTGGGATAAGGCACGCTGCGCTCGTAGCCGTACATCGGCACAAACCGCTCCGGCATGTAATAAAGGTCGTTGGATTTCTGGGTGATCCACCAGTTGTATTCCTCGTCCTGCCCCATCTGGTGATCGCTCACGTAGCCGATATCCATTTGGGCGGCGTCCAGTGTGTAGCGGTAGTTGTCCTCCAGCATGCCATCGCCCGCGCCGTCGCCCGAGAGTTCCGTGTGGCGGTGAAAATCGCCGCGCAGGATGCGGTACTGCTTTCCGCCGATGGAGTAGCGGTAGGCGCGCACCCGCCGCACATCCTCGCTCTCGTTGGGATTCGGATTGGCTGCCGGTGGTCCCGCGGAGATGGGCCTCCCGGCGGCCAACCGTGCGGCGGCGCCGGTCACGCCCAGCGAGGCCGTGTAGATCTCCAGCTCCCGGTATGCTACGCCCGGCCACGCGCGGTTGTCGGTCGCCCACACAATTTCCGCCACCCCGCCCGCCAGTGCGATTGCGTCCCTCATGCCATTGCGGCCGACGCTCGCCGGCAGAAGCACGCCATGGGCCCAGCGGTCGCCATCCAGGTGCGTGACGAACGTCTCCCACCGTCCTTGGGCCGAGAAGAAATCCACCCGGGAAAGGCGCGTCGAGGTGCGGCAGCGGACGGTCATGTAAAGATGTCCGCTCGAATCGATGGCAAGCTGCGGCTGCTGGATGTAGCGCCGCATCCCCGGCGGGATGGCCTCCTCCACCGGAGCCGCGATCTCTTTCCATTCGCCGCCCTCCAGGTACGCCACCCGCACGCGGCGGTTCTTATACTCCACGGTCCCGCGCTGGTCTGTCTGATAGGCGAAGTCCTTACCCCAAAGCGGGTCGGATTCCTCCCACCCCACCACCGGCTGTCCGGTGGCCGTGACCGCCACCGAAGGCCTCACGGAGAACTGGTCGCCGCGCGTCACCCGCTGCACCGGCTGCTGCCACCGGCGCGCATAGATCTGGTAGGCGCCGGTGGCATACGAATCCCAGGCCAGCCAGAGCTGGCTCCCGCCATAGGCCACCGCCGGCATCCAGCAGTTGCCTTCGCCCTCGCTCACCGTCTCCTCTTTGCTCCAGCTCTTCCCATTCCACAGCTTCAGCAGGATCGCGGAGCGCCCGCCCCGGAATCCCTGCCACACCAGCGCGAGGTCGCCCTTTCCGTCGCCCGCCATGCGGGGCCAGACATCATTGCCCTTTTCGTTGGTCAGGCGCTCGGGGCTCGACCACTTTCCCTTGCTAAAGACCGCGCCGAACAGATGGAAGGTGCCGCTGTCGTTCCGCGGCCACACGACGTACACCAGATCGCGGCCGGCTGCGATGGCGGGAGCGTGCAGGTCCCCGCGCTCGCCGATGGTGAACGCGCGGTGGCCATCGCTCGCCATCATCACATCCGACTTATCGCGGTAGGCCACCCACGCCGTCCAGACCGCGCCATCCGGCGTGACCGCGGCGGCTGGCTGATCGTTCGCCGAACCGGGATCGGAAACCCTCCGCTCCATCGGCAGCTTCTCGACCGAAGCGTTGCCGTCCAGCAGCATCACGGGCGCGCCATAGGCAACATCCGCAGTATTGAACTCCAGCTTGGCCGAGCCGCTTTCCAGGGACACTCGCGCCGATTCGCTGCCGCGCAGCTTCAACAGCAGCCCCTCGGGCACGGCGCGCTGGGGAGGCTGTCCGCTCATCTCCGTCTGGCCGAAATAGCTTCCCGGCCGAAGCTGGTCTTCGAGCGGTCCCATCTTGGTCAGGAAATTGAAGGCGCCGTCGGCGGTCGCGCGGTCCTGTCCCGAGAACCGCCAACCGGAGAGGGCCAGGATCTCGCCGCCCGTAACCGACACCTTACCCTGCCAGCGCTGCACCTGGGTTTCCTTGATCCCCACGACGATGCGGAACTGTTGGCCCTCCGGCTGGGGCGGCAGTTCCTGCCAGGCGTAACCGCTCTGGCGCTGGATGGCGAAATACCAGACACCGCCCAGCAGCAGCAACGCGGCGAACCAGATTCGCGATTTCACAAATGCCTCCTCATGGATTGCGCGGCTCTCCTTTGCGAATAATGGAGAGGTCCAGGTTTCCGTTTGGATCGACGATCAGTTTGCGGATCTTGGGAAGAATCTGCTCGAGCGCTTCGATGTACAAGCGGCTGCCGGTCACCTCCGGCGCCTTGGCATACTCGGCGGCGACTGCCGTGAAGCGGGCGGCGTCGCCGGTGGCCTCGTTGCTGCGCGAGGTGCGATACCCCTCGGCCGACTCGACCATCTGGCGGGCCTCTCCCCTTGCGCGGGGCAGCAGGTCGTTGGCGTAACTCTGCGCTTCGCTCACAATGCGAGCCGTGTCGGCCCGCGCGCTCGCCACGTCGCGAAACGCGTCCGCCGCTTCCGGT
Organism: Bryobacteraceae bacterium; assembly: GCA_052144935.1. Lineage (GTDB taxonomy): Bacteria > Acidobacteriota > Terriglobia > Bryobacterales > Bryobacteraceae > JOPF133. Next base: position 58,393 of record JBKQPR010000067.1, on the reverse strand, counting down.
GGAGCAGTCACCGTTTCGATGTTGACAGTCGAAAGCCGGACGCCGGCGCGGTAGTCGTCCAAGCGTTTCTGCGCCACCGCGAGCACTTCATCCTGGATGGCGAGCTTTTCCGTAGTGAGCACCGCATCCACCGCGCTGCGCGCAACCCGGCGGGCCAGTTCGGCTTCCACTGCCGCAGCGGCGGTCTGGGCCGGGTCCACCGCGCGGAACAGGTAGTCCGCCGGCACGCTCACCGAATACTGCACCACCACGCGCATCTGGATGATGTTCTGGTCGCCGGTCAGGAACTGGGCGGCCAGCGGCCGCGTGGTGCCGAGCACCAGGTCCGCCGGCTCGCCGCCAATCACCAACCGTTGCAGTTGGTTCACCTTCAACCTGGTGACCCGATCCACGGGCCACGGCAGCGCGTAATGCACGCCGGGAAGAAGCCGCGGCTCTACCACCGCTCCGAAGCGGGTGACCACCGCCTGCTGGTCCGTCGGCACCAGGATCGTTCCGGAAAGTGCCCACAGCGCCAGCGCGGCCCATGGCAGGCGGCGGTCGCGCCACCATGGCGGCGGAGGCGGCGCCGCTTCCATCGCGGGCGCCTCGGGTTGGCTCAATACCGGGATCATTTCGCGCCTGCCTCCCCGTGGGTCAAAACTCTCAGCAATTCCGAATCCGAGCTGAGTATGGCGGTAGTCTTATCGTCGAGCACCTTCTTATAGGCCTCTAGCGTACGCAGCAATTTATAAAATCGCGGATTCTTCGAATAGGCCTGCCCATAAATGCGGGTGGATTCGGCGTCCCCCTGGCCGCGAATGGTTTCCGCCTCCTTATACGCCACCGACAGAATCTCGGCCTTCTGGCGATCCGCATCGGCCCGAATGCTCAAGGCCTGCTCCTCCCCTTCCGCGCGGTACTGGCGCGCGATCCGCTCCCGCTCGGCGCGCATTCGCGCGTACACGCTCTGCTTATTCTGCTCGGGCAGATTCAGGCGCTTGATGCGCACATCGACTACGTTGATCCCGTATTGCTCTAGCGCGGCCCGATCGGTGAGGCCGGCCAGGCTATCCATCAAATCGGAGCTCTCCACCTTGCCGGCCGCGGAAACCAGCGAATCCAGATCGTGGCTGCCCAGCACCGCCGAGAGTCCGGACCACACGATATCGTGCAGCCTCATTTCGGCCGCCATCGGATCGCCCACGGTCTCGAGGAACCGGTCGGGATCCCGGATCTTCCATGCCACGTAACTGTCCACCACGATGTTCTTTTTGTCGCGCGTCAGGAACTCCGAGGGACGGGGATTATAGATCCGCAGCCGCCGGTCGAAATACGTGGCGCTTTGGAACGCCCACTTGAAGTTCAGTCCTGCGCCGGCGGCAGTGTATAGCGGACGCCCGAACTGCGTCACCAGCACGAACTCGGTTTCGCTGACGGTGAAGAACGTGCGGTATCCCAGGATCAGGGCTGCCAGCGATATGAAGGCGTAACGATACTTTGTTTCCATGTGCATGGGTCAATTCTCCGGGGGCTTTCGCGGCGGCGTCTCGGAAAACACGGGATTCAGCGCCGGTCCGCCGATCTCCACACCGTCTTCCAGCAGGAACAATTGCCTGCGCGCCTTGGTCGAATCCACAATCAATTTCCTCTTGCCGGGCAGCACCTGCTCGATGGTTTCCCAGTAGAGCCGCGTCTCGGTAGGGCCGGGCGCCAGTTGAAAGGCGGCCTCGCGCTGTTCGAAACGGCCGGCATCGCCTTGCGCGCGGCCGATGCGGTCCAGCGTGTAGGCGGCCGCGTTTTGGAGGCCCGCGCGTCCATTGCCGCGTGCCAGCGCCACCTGTTCGTTGCGATACCCCTCAGCCTCGTTCACCATCCGGTTCTTTTCCTCGAATGCCCCGGATACTTCGCGGAAAGCATCCACCACTTCCAATGACGGATGCACATCCTCCAGGCGAACGCTCAGCACGCGGATGCCGCAGCGGTAACGGTCGAGCCGCGCCTGCAATTCCCGCTTCACCCGGCGTTCGATATCCAGCCGGCCGGTGGTGAGAACGTCATCGAGCGCCGCGTTGGTCACCACCAATTGAATGGCCCCTTCGGCCGCAGCGCGAACCGTCGTATCGCCATCGAGCTGGCTGAATACAAACTCGTCGGGTCGCGCCAGATCGTAATGCACGGTGGCATTCAGCTCGATCATGTTCTGGTCGCCGGTGAGCATGAGCGACTCCTCCGGCTTCCGCTGGAAACGGCCGGAGCGGTGCTGCACGTTCCATTCGTAGGCGGCCGGCTCGGCAGCCGCCGACGCATCCGAGCGAAACCCGATTTCCACCACGCGCACCCGCCGCGCTTGCACGCGCGTGAGCCGGTCGACCGGCCAGGGCAGTTTGTAGTGCAAGCCCGGCTGGTCATAAGGCTGCAGCTTCCGCCCTAGCCTCTGCACGATTCCGATTTCTTCCGGGGGAATCACGTACACTCCGCTCAGCAGGATGAGCGCGCCGGCCGCGATGAGCGCCGGCCTTCGCAGTTCCCGCCATCGGCTGCGCACATAGCCCACCGGGTCGATCGCCGCCACCCTGCCGCGAATCCGCGCCTCTGCCGGCGCCCACCGCCGCCGCCACGCGCCTTCCACGCGCAGCAGCCGCAGCGAGTTCAGCATCACGAAGAACGAGGAAAGCTGGTGCGTGAGCGCCGCGCCAATCGGTCCCAACCTGCCGGTCGCGGCGAGAATCACGGCGGCCAGGTTCACGGCGCCCGCAAACAGGATCATGTTCTGCCAGGCAGTCGCCACCGCGCGGCGGCTGGTGGAGAACAGTTGCGGCAGTTTCTCCAGCGAATGCGGGAGGTAGACGACGTCGGCGGCTTCGGCGGTGATGTCGCTGGCCCCCGCCACCGCGATCCCCACCGTGGCGGCCGCCAGCGCGGGAGCATCGTTGATTCCGTCGCCCGCCATTCCCACCGAGCGCCCTTCCGCCAAGAGCTGCCGGACACGGGCCAGCTTCTGTTCCGGCAGCAGGCCGGCCTCCACTTCGGCGATTCCGGCTTCCCGCGCGATGGCCTCGGCAGCCCGGCGGCGATCGCCGGTGAGCATCAGCAAGCGGCCGATTCCGATCTCGCCCAAGCCCCGGACGCACGCCGGCACGCCTTGGCGGATCCGGTCGCGCAACAGGATCGCCCCGGCCAGCCGGTTTTCCTCGGCCACCCAGATGGCTGTAGCTCCCATCGCATCGCACTGCTCGGTCAACGCTGCGGGCACCACCGCGCCGCCTTCGGCCACGAACTCCGCGCTGCCGGCGCGAACCTTTCGTCCCCGAACCGTGCCTTCCACACCGCGTCCGGACACCGCCAACGCATTCTCGGCCGCCGGCTCCGCGACGTCTCGCCGCATGGCCTCCTGCACCACCACGCGAGCCAGCGGATGGCTCGAAGAGCGTTCCACTCCCGCCGCAAGAGCCAGCAGTTCCTCTTCCGTCCGGTCGATCGCCAGTAGCCGAACGATTTCGAACCGGCCTTCGGTGATGGTGCCGGTCTTGTCGAACACCACCGTGTCGACCTTGGCCGCTAGTTGCAGCACGGAGGCGCCGCGCACCAGGATGCCGCGCCGCGCCAGCCCGCCGATGGCCGCCACCATAGCGGTGGGCGTCGCCAGAATCAAGGCGCACGGACACGCCACAATCAGCACCGACACCGTGCGCATCCAGTCGCGCGTGAAATACAAGGTGAGCGCGGCCGCCAGCAGCAGTGCCGGCAGAAAATAACGGGCCCAGCGATCGGCCAGCCGCTCCACGGGCGCGCGCTTCTCCTGGGCCTCGCGCACCAATTGCACCACTCGCGCCAGGGTGGTCTCCTGGCCCGCGCGCGTCACGCCAATCCGCAGCAGCCCAGCGCCATTCAGCGATCCCGAATAGACCTCCGCTCCCGGAGACTTCTCGCTGGGCAGCGGTTCGCCCGTGATGGAGCTTTCGTCGACCGCCGAACTCCCCTCCACGATCACGCCGTCGGCCGGCAGTCGCTCGCCGGCGCGCACCAGGATGAAATCGCCTTCCACCAGCGCGGCGGCATCCACGTCTTCTTCTCTTCCATCGCGCAGCCGGCGGGCGCGGCGCGGCATCTGCTCCACGAAGCGCCCGATCGCGGCGGCCGTCCGGCCCGCGGCGTACGACTCCAGTCCCTCGCCCACCAGCACGATGAACATAGCCTCCGCCGCGGCCAGGTACTGGCCCACCGAAAGCGCCGCGATCACCGCGATGCACAACGCGATGTCCGCCGAGATGCGGCGCTCGAGCAGCGCCGAGATCGAGTTGTAGAAGGTCTTATATCCGGCCAGCAGCGTGATCGCGATGGCCGTGTCCAGCCCGAAGATAGTCCTGAAAATCCCCAGCCAGTTCAGCAGCAGCAGCACGCCGACAAACGCGGCGAAGGCGTAATAGCGAATCCGTTCCTGGCGGTCTTCGTCCATGAGTTAAACACAGCGCCGGAAATCGTTGCGCACCGTCCCCGCACTGGCGCGGGTTTGCTTCTGACTTCTGGCTCCTGACTTCTTTCTCCTGACTTCTTTCTCCTTGCTTAGCGTTTGGGACTGTAGGTGATCCACATGGGGGACACCCAGACGATCTGCCCATCCTCCTGTTCGCCCCTTACGTAGTAATAGCTCGTCTTCCCCGCACCCGCCGCATTGTCCGCCCAGGAGAATTGCACATCGGCGGAACCCGGTTCCGTGGAATAGACGTACGCATTGTCCTTGACTATGTACACCTTGGCGAATTTCGCCGTGCCGGTCAGCTTCACCTGCACAGAGGGCAGCGATGCCGTCGTAAAAGCATCGCCCATCATGTGCTCGCCGCTGCGCACGTCCGCCAGGATATTATCCGTGGCGGCATAAAGGTGGCGCTTCTTGAACGCGTCGAGCACGGATTCGCGAGTGATTTCTTTCACGTAGATATTGCAGTAGCTGATGTGGGTGGAGATGTGGTCGGAGCTGGCTTCGAAGCCCAGCATGTAGCCTTTCTCCAGGGCCAGGTTCACAAACCCTTTGGGCCTCCAGCCGCCGATCGAGTCGGCTTCCGAATTGGAGCGCGGCGCGTCCGGCATTTCGTAATTCTGGCGGTCGCCCTGGTAGATCTCCACCACCGGCTCGACGCCCGGATCGTTGTCGCGCCAGTCCGTGCCCATGTTGGTCCCGCTGGTGTGCGATGCCACGATGCCGTCGAACTGCTTCAGATAGGCGTACAGCATCCTGGTATCGGGCGCATGCCCGGGAGCGTCCGCCGCGGTGATTGGCAGCCGCGGCAACGGCCGGATGCCGCGCTGCGCAAAGATGACGTTCCTGTGTCCTTCCGGGTAAGACACGCTTCGCTCGTAGGCGAACATGGGCGCGAAAACACCGGGCGTGTAGAAGATGTCCGTAAGCTTCTGCGTGATCCACCACGAGTACTCCCTGCCGGTGCCGTTATCGTGGTCGCAGCAACCCACCCAATCGAGCGCTCCGGCGTCCAGCACGTAGCGCCACTGGTCGAGCAGCGAGCCATCGTTGCCGCCATCGGCCGAATTCTCGCTATGCCGGTGAAATTCGCCGCGCACGATCCGGTACGCACCGGAGCGGAATTCGCGGATTCGCGTCACCGCGGCCGTCTCCGGCCGCTGCTCGGGAGCGGCGGCGCCGGGCGGCTGGGCGAGCGCCTTCACCTCGGCCACGCGTGAAGCGGGCCCCAGGGAGATCTCCGTCGCATACAAATCGTTCTTATATGGATCGGGCCTTGCCTGAATCGCCCGCCGGGCGGGCGCGGCATTCGGCCCCAGGTTCATCGTCGGCATTTCTCGAAACTGCCGCCGGCCATCGGACGACCCGATTATCATCACCGATCCCGCCGCCCGGGACACCAGCGCCGGGCGGTTGTCGAGCAGGTTGTCCGAATGGTGCAAGTAAATCGGCCGGGTCCAGGCAGCGCCGTCGAAGGACACCAGGTGCTCGGTCCACACCGTTCCGATCTGCGTCCACCATACCGGGTAGGCGCTGCGGAATGCCAGCCACAGCCGCCCGGAGGCGTCTATGGCCAAGCGCGGATAGCTGTTGTGCGCGGCGCGCCGGTTCTGCGCCCCCGCGGAGGGTTGCCGGCTCCGCGCGTTCTCACGGTCTGGATCGAGGCTCGCGGATTGGCTCTGCGCGCCGGGCGCATCCACATGGACGTTGGGTACACCTGGCAGCACGGCGCCGAGATCGGCCTGCGTTTCCACGCGCGCTCCGCCGGGTTCGATGCCGCACAGCCGGATACTCCGGCCTTGGTAGAGAGCTATACCAGTTGTGTCGTAGGCACCGAAATCCTTGCCCCAACCGCGGCCGCCTTCTTCGTAGGCGACCCACAGGCGGCCCGAGGCATCGTACGCCAGAGACGGATAGGCTTCGTAGCGTGCGGTGGCGGCCACCACCGTTTCCGCTCCCCACGAACCGCGGCCGGACGCCGTGCGCAGGAAGATGTCGTAGTTGCCGTTGCGGTAGGAATCCCACGCCACGGTGATGCGGCCGTCCTTTGAGGCCGCCATCGCCGGGTTCCATTCGTTTCCGGCCGATTGCGAAACCACGGCCGGAGCGGTGAAATGGTCGCCATCGAGCGAAGCGGCAAAGATCCGCGCGCGCCCGTTGCGCCACCCCTGCCACGCCACCCAGACATTGCCTTTCGAGTCGGTCGCGGCGACCGGATCGATATCCGATCCCGGATCCTTCGAAATCTGGATCACCGCGCCAGGACGGCCGCCGGCCACACTGCGCGCGAAAATATCGAAATTGCCGCGGTTGTTCTGCGACCAGAAAACCCAAGCGCGTTGTTGGCCGTCGATGGCGACGGCGGTGCGGTACAGGTCCAGGCCGGAGTCCGTGATAGGCAGCGCCGGCCCCCAGGACCCGCCCGAGTACTTGCGAAGCAGAACCTCGTCCCCGCCGGGCGGCTCCTTCAGGGGCGAAAAATCTTCGAGCGGTGTCTGCAGCGCCACACGCATTTGGTTGTGACGCGGATGGTGGCGGAATGCCACATAAGCCATCCATACATCACCCTCGCGATCGGCCGCCGCCGAAGGGTAGTCTTCTTCTTCGGGTGTCTCCGCGATCCGGTTGGTGGCCGGAATGCGGTCCGCCAGGACCCGCCCGTTCAGCTTCGAAACGAAACGGCCGTACGCGATTTCGTCGGTCCGGATCTGAAAGCTGCCTTGGGCCGTCTCGAATTCGAGCACGGTCGCATCCGCACCCGACAACGTAATGACGACCCCGTTAGCCACCACCGGCGGGGCCGCGGGCTGGTTGGCAGCGCCGAAACGCCGCGCCGCATGAGTCGAGATGCGCCAGCGATTTCCATCCAGCGCATCGGTTCCTTCGAAGCGCCACGGCTCGATGGAAACGATGCTTGCGCCCTGGGCGCGCACACCGCCGTCCCATGACCTGGTTGCGGTATCGGTGGCGCCCAGCAGCACGCGAATGCCGACCGGCGTCTGCGCACTCGCAGAAACCCCGATGCCCAACAGAACCGCCAGCCGAAGCTTAAACATATCCAGCCCTTCTTGTGTCCGCTCCCGGAAGAATATCACACCGCGTCGCGGATCGAACTTCGCGGCCGGAACTACTGCACGGGAGTGCCATACGGAACCAGCGTCTTCACCCGTTCGCTTCCATCCACCCGGGTTATCTTCCAGTTGCCGCCGGCCTTCTCCAGATACATCGTCTGCGCCTCGTTGCGGTCCTGGTAGACGTACTCCACCCGCACGGTCATCTCGCGTTCGCTGACCGGCTGCGGCTCGGAAACGGCGATCCCTTTGATGGCCGAGTTGGATTCCTTCAAGTAACGGCTGAACGCCGCCTCCCCGGTTTCGCGGAGGGATTGATTCAGCGAGGAGCGCATCTGGCCGCCAAAACTTGCCAGATATGCCTGCACGTCCCCCGCACGCGAGGCGTCGACCATCGCATAAATGACATCTTGCGCGGCCGGCGGGGGCTGCGGCGTGCCGAAGAAACGCGGTATCTCTTTGCGTCCCACCGCGAGGGCCAGCGCAACCGCGAGTGCGGCCAGCGTGAGGATCTGTGTCTTGCGCCCGTGGCTCATTCGGTTCCCCGCATCGCTCATCCAGCGGCCTCCGCTCTCTGGGGATGCGGCCCCGCCTTCCCGTACCACTGAAGTTTGGCCGTAGCGGAGCCGATAGATTCAATATCCGGCCGCCCATCCGCACTCAGATCGATGATATCAGCGCAGCGCCCTTGATGGGCGAGTTCCTGGTAACGGCTCCCTGGTCAAGTCTCTGAGATTCGGCTACGCGTGCTCGCAGTCGTCCGCTGTGCCTGGGCTGGGTCCAGCGACTCGAACGCGAGCGGGCCAGACGGGCGTCGGGCATGTTCCAGCATCCGGCTAGTTATGAACGGTGATCAGGGTCCCCGGTTGCGTGGTCAATCCATTGTACGTCGCCGTAATCGGCTGGTCGCCGTTGGCGAGAGAAGCCGGGACCACCACGTTGAACTGAAACTCGCCCACTGCAACCAGTCCGGCAAACACCACATTCGCCGTGGCGCCGCCGATGGTGACGACTGGCAGCGGCGACAGAGTTCCGCCCTGCGTGACCGATCCATCGACCACAGGCGTGGAGGTCGGTCCGAAGCCGTTGGCGAACAGCACTACGGTTTCGCCCGGTTTGGCGGGCGTGCTGGAGCCGGGATACAGAGTGGTGGGCCCGAGAAGGCTTCCGTTGGTGTGCTCGGCGACCACGTACGGCCCGCCGTTGAAGACGAAGAACGACGGGGCTACGGCCTGCGCCTTGACGGTTGCCGGAGCGCCGGCAACTCCGGCCACGGTCAATTGCACGGTGACCGGGCCCAGCATGGCCTCGGGCGGCGTGAGGATGTTCACCTGGGTCGGGCTGATGTAGTAGACGTAGGCGCCCTTTCCGTTTACGGTCGCGCTGACGCCGTCCAATTGCTCCGGCATCTGATTGCCGAAAAAGTCCGAGCCCAGCCAGATGCGCGTGTCTCCCGCGGGCGCCAGGTTGGTCCCCTTGATCTCGACCCACGTGTTGGGCGCAATCGCCGGAACGTCGCCTTCCGCATTGGCCACCAAAGTAATCGCCGGCGCCGCCGTGGACGTACCCGCCGCTATAGCGGTGTAGGCCTGCGCGACTTTGGTGCCCGTCGCGGTAAGTTGATCGGTGGAACCGGAAAGCGCGATCAGATTGGTGTTGTCGAAGTAACAGAGTGCGATCGAGTGAGTCTTAGCGTAGGAGGTGATGTTGGTGTTGTACGGTTCGCTATCGTTGCAGCCGCCCCATTCGGTGATGGCGACGCCGTGGCCGTTCTGCTGCGCATAGCTCACCAGGGCATCGAAGTTTTGCGACCAGTTCGCGTACCGCGGCGAGGCCGGCTCGGTGCACGTCCCGCTTGAGGCGTTATAGATGTGGAAGTTCCAAACGATGTTAGACCAGGCCAGGTCGGGAGTGGTACCAGCAGTTATCGACTCGAACGCCGTGCCGGTATCTTCGACGAAGATGAGCGCCTGTGGATTGTAAGTGCGGATGGTGGCGATCAACTGGTCCTGGTCGTCGCTCCACGTGCCCGGATCGAGGCCGCTCATATTCTCCCAGGTGTCGTAGAGCACCGCCGGATCGGCCGCGTACTTCTGCGCGAAGGCGTCCCAAAAAGCGAGAGCCACATCGATGTCGGCGCCGCTGGTGCTCTCGGCCGGGCAGAGCGAGGGAGTCGCCGCGCAATCCAGATCGCCCTGGTTGGGCGCCGGGCAGTTCGTCCCGCTAGCGCCGCAGGGAGGCTCCGGAAACTGGCCGGCCTTCAGTATCAGCACGTAGTTGCCGTACTTCTTGGCCCGCTGAATCAGCGTGTCGATATAGGTCTGATAGGGCATGCTGGCGATAGGCACCTGCACATTGGTGGTCCACCAGGTGGCATTGACGAAGATCCGGACCAGGTTCATGGAAAGCAGTTGATTTTGTGCGGCGTAGTCCTGGTCGGTGGAAATGGCATCGGCATTCCCCGATCCGGTGCCGCTCCGGTTGAGTCCGCGGAGTAAGACGGGCTTGCCGGTGCTATCGAGAATGCTGCCGTCCGCTGCGACCTGCAGCGGATTAAACGTGGCGGTCTGCGCGTGAAGGGACGCCGCGCAGAGAATCGCCAGCGCGAAGGTAGGGCAGGCGATTCGCCTGCCCCCGATCGAGCGGTTAGGCGAATCGCTTGCCCCACCAATCGCTCCCTCACGGTCGCGGCTCTGAAAGGGGGTCGCGGCCGGCTTGCCAAGGTGCGCCATGAAGTGACTAAGGGACGCGCCCCCTTTCATTGCATCGTCACCCACATTGGACTTACCCACACAATCTGCCCCGTGACCTGCCCCGCCAGCGGCGTTTGCAGGCCGCGCACATAGTAGTAACTGGTCTTGCCCGACACCGCGGCAGTGTCCTGCCAGGTGAAGGAGACCACCCGATCGCCCTTGGTCGAATAAACCACAGTTCCGTTCTTGACCACCACCACGCTGTCGAAGGTGTTGGTGCCGTACAGACGCACGGTGAACACGGGTGGAGTGCTGGAGGTGAAGGAATCGCCCATGAAGTGGGTGCCGCTCCGGAAGTCAGCCAGGATGTCGTCGGTGGAGCCGTACATGTGGCGTTGGTGCAGGGCGGCCATAATGGCGGTGCGGGTGGGGGCGGTCACCCAGATATTGGTGTAGGAGATATGCGTGGAGACGTGGTCGCTGGAAGCCTCAAACCCGAGCTGATAGCCCAGCCCCAGAGCGTTCCCAACGTAGCCGGGCGCTTCAAAGCCGGCGATGGAGTCTGTGGCGCTGTTGGCCCGGGGCGCGCCGGGCATCTCGTAATCCTGACGGCAGCCCTGATAGATCTCGACAAAAGGTTCCACCACAGGATCGTTGTTGCGCCAGTCCGTGCCTTGATCGGTAGCGCTGGTATGCGGGGCGGAAAGGCCGTTGAAGAAATGCAGATAAGCGTACAGCATGTTGGTGTCGGGCGCGGGCGGACCCGGCGGGGAGGACGAAACGGCCGAGAGGGGAAGGCGGGGCAGCGGACGGATGCCGCGCACGGCGAACATGATGTTGCGGTGCCCTTCGGGATAGTCCACGCTGCGCTCATAGTAGTACATCGGCACGAACTTGGAGCCAAGCGTGTAGGCATCCGTGAACTTCTGCATGATCCACCAGGTGTATTCGCGGGAGGAGCCGTCATCGTGATCGCAGCAGCCCACCCAACTGAGCCCTGCGGCGTCGATGAAGTAGCGATAGCTATCGATCAGCGGACCATCGCGCGCTCCGTCGAACGAGATCTCGGTGTGCCGGTGAAAATCGCCGCGGACGAGCTGGTACGGCTGCCCGCCGACCGTGGGGCGGTAACTCTGATCGCGCGCCACCGCCGCGGCCTCGGCTGCCACGGAAGCAGCCGGCGTGGCGGGCGTCACCGGGGGCAGTAGCGTCAACTGGGGGGTTTGCTGGGTCCTGGTGACGTTGAGGTCGAGCGCGTAAAGGTCCTCGTTCACTCCGTCGATCTGGGGCGTTCCGTTGGGCAGGGGCGTGAGCCGGTGGTCCATGGAGTGCGCCAGCAACAGGTGTCCCGGCCCCAGCGGCAGGATCGACGGACGACTGTCGCTGACTGCGTCGGTATCCGCGAGCACGCCCGGCCCGTACCACTGGGTTCCATCGAAGTAGACCATCGCCGAGACCCAAATGGAGCCGACCGTGGGGCCGGTGGCCTCGCTGGTCGACAGCCCGTCGCCGGCCGGCTCGCGGAACAGAAGATACACGGTGCCATCGGAATCCGTCGCCAGGCGCGGGATGGTGTTCTTGGGCCCATCCTGCTTGGCCGTAAGGCCCACGTCCGCATTTGGCGCCCGGTTCTCAGCCAGACTGAGGTTGGGCTGAGGGCCGAAAGGCGGCTGTATCGACGGCAGGAAGAGTTCCGTGTTGGGCCCGCCCGGCAGCACCGTGGAGACATCGTTGGTGGTCGAGTAGAGGTTGTTTCCCACCAGGCACCGCACCTGAATTGTGTGGTTGAAATACAGAGAAATCCCGGTGGTGTCGTAGGAGCCGTAATCCTTGCCCCAATCGGGGCCGGAGACCTCGTAGGCGATCCATAAGCGGTTCTGCGGATCGAAGACGATCGTGCTGCGCCCTTCGAAGTCCAGGGTTGCGGCGATGGGGATGGGCGGTTGCAGGGTCACCTGGTTGCTGAAGCTCAAGCGGCGCACGTAGACGTCGTAATCGCCTTTGTCGTAGGTGTCCCAGGCAATGGCGACTTCGCCATCGGCGGAGGTGGCGATGGCGGGTTCCCAGTTGCTGGCGGGCGAAGTGGAAACCATGGTCTCCGGCCAGAACGTGTTGCCGTTTTGAACCGAGGCGAGGATCTCCAGATGGTTGTTGCGAAACGCTTGCCACGCCACCCAGACCTTGCCGGTGGCATCGGTGGCGGCCACCGGAAAGATGTCCGTGCCGGGATCCGTGGTGAGCTGGATTTCCGGGGACACCGTGCCATTGGCTTGCACGCTACAGGCATAGATGTCGAAGTTCCCGTTGCGCTGCGCCGAATAAAAGATCCAGGTGCGGCCCTGGCCGTCAATCGCCACTGCAACGCGCATCAGGTCCTGGCCGGTGCCGGTTACAGGGAACGGCCCCGTCCAGACCTGTTGCGATTTCGAATAGTGGAGAAAGAGCACCTGATCGCCGCCGGCCGGGCGCGCGTAGGGGGCGAAATTGGTGATGGTCGCCTTGGTTGTCTGGCCCACCGCCTCGGAGCGGTCGCCGTGAACGAACTCGGTATAGGCCAGATAGACGTCGTCGCCGGACTGCGCCATCGACGGGAAGTCCTCCTCCTCGTCGTCGGAGGTCAACTGGAGCCCCGTGGCGGTCTGCTGGACCCGCGCGCTGCCGCTCAGATACGACTTGGTGACCCCAAAGGTGAGGTTCGTCGAGAGGAAGCTGAAGTTGCCCTGCGCCGTCTTGACGGTAAAGGTGACGGCGCCGGTGGGGGCGGCAATGGTGACGATGACGCCGTTCTCCTGCATCGGCCCGCTAGTGGCCGAGGGCGGAGGCGGAGCCTCCCGCGTGGACATCGTCCAGCTCGTGGTTCCAGTGATCGCGTCGGTACCCGAGAACCGCCAGCCCTGCAAGCTGAGAATCGTGCCTCCGGCGGCCGTGATCGAGCCATCCCAGGTAGTTGGCGCCGTGTCGCCAACCCCCAGGATGACCAGATACGACTGCGACGGCGTGGACGAAAGCGTGGCGGCGTGAAGCGAGCGATTAGGATAAAGCAGGCGCTTGCCGACCAGGGCGGCGACGGCAAGCGCGATAAGTGCAAACACCAGATACCGGATTCGCATATTCATAAAGCACCAAGTCAGTTCTGAATGGTAATCCTTGTCCCCGGCTGCGTGGTCAAGCCGTTGTAAGTTGCGGTAATGGGCTGGTCTCCGTTCGCGAGCGGCGACGGAACCACCACGTTGAACTGAAACTCGCCCGGAGCCACCAGGCCTGCAAACATCACCGTAGCCGCGACACCGCCGATAGTGATGGCCGGCAGCGGCGACAGGGTCCCCGATTGCGTGAGCGATCCGCCGGTTACGGGCGTCGAGGTCGCTCCGAAGCCGTTGGCGTAGAGCACAACGGTCTCGCCGGGTTTGGCAGGCATGGTCGAACCCGGGTACAAACTGGTTGGCCCGATCAAGCTCCCGTTGGCATGCACCGCCGCGACGTAAGGCCCGCCATTGAAGACGAAGAAGGACGGCGAGACCGTTTGCGCCGCCGCTGTATACGCCGCGCCGGCGATTGCGTTATTGGAGACTTGCACCTGGACCGACCTTGGGAGAGCATCGGGCGGGGTGAGAACATTCACCTGCGTGGGGCTGATGTAGTACACGTAGGCGGGCTTGCCATTCACTGTGGCGCTGACACCATCCAGTTGGGTCGGCATCTGGTTGTTCACAAAATCCGAGCCTTGCCAGATGCGCGCGTCGCCGCCGGGCGCCAGGTTCGATCCCTTAACCTCGACCCATGTGTTCGGCGCGATGGTGGGGCTTTCGCCTTCTGCATTCGCGACCAGAGAAATCACGGGCGACGCCGGCTCGGCGACGATCGTAAAGGTTCGCGACAAAAATTGCCGCGATGCCAGGTCACAGGTCTTATTAGTGAGAAAAATGTACCCGGTCAATTTAGTGTGTCCCGGGGCAGCGCCGGGCGAGAGCGTCGAAGGAAGATGGCCGTCAAATTCCTGGCCCGGGGGCGGCGTGCAGGACGCCCACGGGTATTGAGAGTTCTGGATCAACTGCGGCGTGGTCCAATCCTCAAGATCGAGGCTGGTCGCGGTGGAGTAATACAAGCCGCCAACACCAGCGTCTGCCGTACCGCTGAGGCACTTGAAGATCATCAGGTACAGACCAAGATCGTCGTTGTAGCTGATCTCTGGATTTTCCGGATATTCGCTGGCGCATCCTGGAGCAGAAGGCGTGACGGCGCTATCCAGTCCGCCGATTCCGGGCTGGCTGAACGAACCGTTGTACCACTTCATGAATGTAAGCGGGTCGGCGCCGAGCTGGGCGCGCGCGACGCGCGAGGTGCCGCTGCCAGGGAAAGAGGTGTAAGCGACGTAGAGGTAGTAGTCGCCACTCGCGCTCTTGTCGATGAAGCCGGCGGGGATGCCGTTGCCCAAGTCGTCGTGTGGAACGGTCGGTTGCGGTTCTGGGGACTGGAGAACCGCATAACGGCTGGGCGCGCCGCTTTCCGGTGCGGGCCAGGTTTTCCCATTGTCCGATGACCGGGCAATGCCGACGGTAATGTAAAAAGGAGATTGCCACACTCCCCCTGGGCAATGCTGCTCCGCGTCAATGAGCATGATCAGGTTTCCCGCGGGCAAGGTCGGATCCTGCAAAACGGCGCCCGGGCCCGCGTAGTTCTCGTCCCATGTGGTGTCGTAAGTGGGATTGCATATGGCGTAAGGCACCGGCGAGGTCAGGACCGGAAGGTTGTACCCTAGAGAGGTCGCGAACGTGAAAGTCTTCAGGTCCGTCGTCTGGAGAACCACCGCGCCCCAGAAATTGCCTGACGAAAGCGATGTCAAAGCGGATCCAAAGACCAGGTAAGGAGCCCCGCTGCCCGCCTGTGGAAAGAAGGTCGGATGCAGGTCGGAGAAACCCTGGAGCTGGTTGGCGCCACTCGAGCTGTTGGGGTAGGTGAGCGTCTGGTCCGGCCCGACGGAGAATGACTTGATTTGAAGGCTCGGCGTCTGCTGCGCGAAGGCCGGTGGAACCGGCGACAGGAGGGAAAAAGCGACCACCAAGCCTGGCAACTTGTAAGACGGGAATTTCATCCCTGGCTCCCTTCTTCTATCAAGTATTATATGCGCAGCCACGCGTCCGTCTATAATAGAGACGCCGTTGGCCTGCATTGTTGGGACAACGCGCCTTCCAGGTGCCACGGTAGACGTTTAATAACGGGGCGCGAGTTCGCACGATACATCCGCGGTCGGCAGCATAGATATCGAAGTTCCCGTTGCGCTGCGCCGAATAAAAGATCCAGGCGCGTCCCTGGCCGTCAATCGCCACCGCGACGCGCATCAGGTCCTGGCCGGTGCTGGTTACAGGGAACGGCCCGGTCCAGACCTGTTGCGATTTCGAATAGTGAAGAAAGAGCACTTGATCGCCGCCGGCCGTGCGGGCGTAGGGGGCGAAATTGGTGATGGTCGTCTTGGTGGTCAGGCCCACCGCCTCGGACCGGTTGCCGTGAACGAACTCGGTGTAGGCCAGATAGACGTCGTCACCGGACTGCGCCATCGACGGGAAGTCCTCCTCCTCCTCGTCGTCGGAGGTCAACTGGAGCCCCGCGCCGGTCTGCAAGACCCGGGCGCTGCCGCTCAGAAACGACTTGGTGACGCCAAAGGGGAGGTTCGTCGAGAGGAAGCTGAAGGTGCCCTGCGGCGTCTTGACAGTGAAGGTGACGGGACCGCTGGGAGCGGCAATGGTGACGATGACGCCGTTTTCCTGCAGGGGCCCATCGGTGGCCATGGGAGGCGGGGGAGCTTCCCGAGTGGACATCGTCCAGCCCGTCGTTCCGGTGATCGCGTCGGTATCCGAGAATCGCCAGCCCTGCAAGCTGAGAATGGTCGCCCCCGTTGCCGTGATCGAGCCATCCCAGGTAGTTGGCGCCGTGTCGCCGACGCCCAGGATGACCAGGTAGGACTGCGACGGCGTGGACGAAAGCGTGGCCGCATGAAGGGAGCGATTGGGGTAAAGGAGACGCTTGCCGACGATCCCGCCGAAGGCCAGAGCAAACAGAACAAACACCAGATATCGCGTTCGCATGCGCATGAAAATACTCCCGGTCACTTCTGAATGGCAGTCATTGTCCCCGGCTGCGTTACGCGATTGCACTCTCGAAACATCTGCATATTTGATCCCCCCAAAAAATCTGACTCTTGCTACCCACGCAGATTGTAAAGGCAAGGGGATCTGAGAGGCCCCTCAACATTACTAGTCTCGTGAGCGGCGCCTGGTGGACCGGCCGCCGGCGCAACGCCTTGGCCACAGCCTCCGATTTGGAGTGCACGTGCAGCTTCCCGTAGAGATAGGATCGCCGTCAGGCGCTGGTTCTGTCAAGGGCCGGCGGCCCGGGCCAGCGGTTTCGGCACCTTTGCAAAAGCGAACACCCCTACGCGCGCGCCAGGGAATCATTTCAACAACATGCGCTCAGCCCTACGCGGTCCACTTGGGTTCGTGGCCCGCGTAGCCGTTCCCGAATTCACCCGTGGTCGTTCCCACAAGGGCTTGCCAGTGTCTTTGGCGAACGCGCGAAACGTCCGGTCTCCACCCCTGCCGGTATTCAGGCGTCCGCTTGGCCCGCTGCCGGCCGCGTGCGGTTGGGCGATGTCAAAAGCATTGGGCCCGCCGCACTCATGTTGGTGCTCGCCGCGGGGACTCGCCTTCCGCGCCCCGCCCTCCGCCGCTCAGTAATCGCTCAGCTTCACCTGCCGTTCCCCATGGAACGCCAGGTTCGTCAAATGCGGCGCGGAGTCCGCGCTGGCCCCTACTTCCACCGGCGCGTTGGGATCCTTGCGCGAGCGCACGCGGTCCAAACCGCCCCCTCCCGCCGCGAGTGAGACGCCCGCCCGGTAAGCCCGCCAAGTCTCCTATTCCTCCCGCAAGGTCGCAATCGCATCCCGATTGACCGCCCGCCGCGCAGGAAAATAGGAAGCGATAAAAGCGACCAGGACCACCAGTGCGCAGCCGACTGCCAGGGTTACTGGATCGTGTGGCGTTACGCCGTATAGGAGGCTCTTCAGGTATCGTGTAAGCGCCAGGCCGCCGGCCACGCCGATCGCCGCTCCGAGGATCGAGACGCGCAACCCGCGCCCGAGGACCATGCCGATAATCTGTGCCCGCCTCGCGCCGAGCGCCAGGCGAATGCCGATTTCGTGGGCGCGGCGCTCCACCGAGTAGACCAGGACGCTGTAGATTCCGATGCCCGCGAGAGTAATGGCGATTCCGGCAAACAGCGCCAGCAGCCGCATGACGAACTCCTGCGAGGCGGCCAGCCAGGCCATTTGCTGGCGCATGGTTTCGATTTCCGGTGGCGGCACGTCTTTGTCCAAGGCCGCGATTTGCGAATGCAACCACGGGGCCAGGATCCGCGGATCGGCGGTGGAGCGGATGGCCAGGGTTCCTGCGCTTCCGGGACTTTCTGTTTGGACAGCAGACTGGAACAGTTCGGCGCGAGTCTCGCTGGCCAGACCGCCCTGCTTCAGGTTTCCGGCTACGCCGGCGATCTGCAGCCAATCGGTGACGCCGCCAACCTTGATGCGGGATCCAACGGCCTTTCCATCCGGGAAATAGCGATGCGCCAACGCTTCGTTCACCACCGCCACGGCAGGGCGGCCGGCGGCATCGGAACTATCCAGAGGGCGGCCTTCCAGGATGGGTACGCCCATGGCCTTGAGGTAATCGCCGGCAGCGTAATTCACGGCGACGCTTTCATCCTGGTTCATGTAGGCGTGCGGGTCCGGCGCAGATTTACCTTCGATCTGAAGCGCGCCAGTCATCAGAAAGCCGCCGTAGGGCAGACAAGCGACGGCGCCCGCCGCATCGACACCCGGCGCGGAGCGCGCCTTCTCCAGCAGCGCATCGAGGAATGCGCGCTGGCGCTCGGCGGTCCGGTACTTCCAATAGGGCAAGGAGAGGTGTGCGGTCACAACGTTGTCGGGATGGAAGCCCGGCGCGATGGCGGTGAGGCCGGCGAATGTGCGGACCAGGAGGCCCGCTCCGGCCAGCAGGATCAACGCCAAGGCCGCCTCGGAGACGATCAGCAGGTTTTCCAGGCGGCGGTGCCGGCGCGTGCCGGTGGCGAAGCGGGCGGTTTGCTTCAGGGCGGCTTCGGGATCGATGGCGGAAGCGCTGCGCAGCGGGGCAAGTCCGAACAGGATGCCGCATAGCGCGGCAATGGCGAGATTGAAGGCCAGGACTGCGCCGCCGATGTGCGCTGCTTCGATGTGGGGCACGCCGGGCGGCGCGATGGCGCGCAGCAATTTCACGCCTCCAAATGCCACCGCGAGGCCTACCAAGCCGCCCAAAGAAGCCAGCAGCATTCCTTCGGTGAGCAGTTGACCGAAGACGCGTCCGCGGCCCGCGCCCAACGCGATTCGCACGGCGATCTCCTTCTGTCTCGCCATGGCGCGCGCCAGGAGCAGGTTGGAAATATTCACGCAGACGATCAGCAAGACTAGCGCGACCGCTCCCGAGAGCACCAGCAGGGCGGGGCGGACATTCCCCACCAGCCGGTCATGGAGGCCGGCGATACGCGCTTGCGCGGTCACCCGCCGTCCGAACTTCTGCGGGTAGGCGGATTGCAGGCGTTGGCTGACGATCGTCAGGTCCCGCTCAGCGCGCTCCGTGGCGATTCCGCGCTTCAGACGCGCGATCACGTTGTAGAAATAGGTTCCATTGCCCGGCTGCGCGGCGGGCTCGGGCATGGCGCGCAGGAGGCTGACATCCGAGTTGTCCGGGAACTCGAAATCGCGCGGCAGGACGCCGGCAATGGAGTACGGTTTCCCATCCAGCGTCATCGATTTCGCGAGGATCGACGGATCGCCGGAGAATCGCCGCATCCAGAACGAGTAGCTGACCAGTGCCACCTGGCCACCGCGCACGGCAGCGTCGGCGCCGGTGAAATCGCGGCCGATGGCCGGAGCGACTCCCAACACACGCAGAAAACCGGGCGTGACGACCTGGGCTTTCAATTGCTCCGGCTCCCCATTCCCGGTGATGGTTAACCGCTGACCGGAATAGGCGGCGATTCCATCGAAAATTGGGGCCTGATCGCGCCAGGCCGCGTACTGGAAATCTCCGACGCCCCATCCGAAGAAGGCGTCCTTCGAGACGTTGGCGGCAACCATCAGGCGCCCGGCGTCCGGATAAGGGAGCGGATGCAGCAGCACGGCATTGACGACGCTGAAGATGGACGTGTTGGCGCCGATTCCCAGCGCGGCTGTCAGGATGGCCACGGCCGCGAATCCCGGATTGTTCCTTAACGCCCGGCAGCCATAACGCAGATCGTTGGCCAGCCGGTCGAACCACATGAATCCCCACATTGCGCGTGTCTCCTCCTTGATAAGAGTTGCGTTCCCGAAGGCGCGCCGGGCGGCATAGCGGGCCTCTTCCGGCGACAGGCCATTCTCCATCTGTTCCTGGGCTTCCAATTCCAGGCCGGTGCGCAGCTCACGCTCCAGGTCTTGCTCACGTTCTGTTCTCCGCCACCAGCGCATATGGGGCCGGATGCCGCTGGAAGACATTCTACCCAAAATGCGGCTGCACGGGATAGACGGTGTTACGGAGGATTTGGTTAGCGGTCAGCGGCGATTGAGCCGGTTATTTCCCCTCAGTAATCGCTCAGCTTCACCTGCCGTTCCCCATGGAACGCCAGGTTCGCCAAATGCGGCGCCGAGACCGCGCTGGCCCCCACTTCCACCGGCGCGTTCGGCTCTTTGCGCGAGCGCACGCAGTCCAAAAAATTCTGGATGTGCGTCTCGATCGGAATGGGCGCGGCCATCGACTGCACCGGCTCCGGATTCTTGGGCACCGGCTCCTTCCAGATGCGGTAGCCTTTGTCGTTCAGGATCATGGTGCCTTCATCGCCCTGGAATTGGATCGACCAGTCGTTGTCGTAGGAGTTGCAATAGTTCAGCGTCCAGGTGGCCATCAGGTTGGGATAGTCGAAGACCGCGCAGAAAACGTCGGGCACTTCCGAGCCGGTGTTCTTGGCCTTCTGCCCGTAGCACACCGCCGAGCGCACCGGGCCGGAATTGGTGAACCATTGCACCACGTCCATCAGATGGGTGCCCTGGTCGGTCATGTTGCCGCCGGAATAATCCCAGAAATAGCGCCAGGAGCGGAAACGCATCGGCTCCAGGTCGCGGTCGGGCGCGGCGCCCAGGAAGCGTTTCCAATCCAGCTTGCCGGGTAGCGGGGAATTATCCAGAGCCTTGGAGACGTTCCAGTTCCACATGGGCTTTACCAGCGTGATACGGCCCAGAATGCCGCTGTCCAGCAACTGCTTGGCCGCAATCACCGAAGGCGCGCTGCGGCGCTGCATGCCGATCTGCACGATCTGCTGGGTCTGCCGCACGGCCCGGATCATTTGCCGGCTTTGTTCGAGCGAGTGCGACATGGGTTTTTCCAGGTAGACGTCCTTCTTTGCGTCGAGCGCGGCCTGTAACACCGGGAAGTGCTGGTGATCGGGGGTGGCCACCACCACGGCGTCCAGGCCCGTCTGCGCCAGCAACTCGTGGTAATCCACGTAGGTCTTAGCGTTGGGCGAGGCCTTGAGCGCCTGTTGGAGGCGCGGTTCGTAGACCTCTGCCACGGCCACGCACTCGGCGCCCAGCTTTTGGAAATTCTGGTTCAGGTAGCCGCCGCGTCCTCCGGCTCCCACAAGGCCGTAAGCCAGGCGGTCGTTGGCGCCCCAGGCGCGGCGCGGTACAAACAGCGGCGCGGCTGCGAGCGCCGATGCGAGGAAGTTCCTGCGGTCTGATTCCATAGTCAACTCCATGGCCAACAGTGTAGCGCGCATAATGGAAGAGAGCCATCCCTATGCTGATCCTTCAAGTTCACATCCACGTGCTGGCGGAGCACCTGGAAGCCTTCAAAGTGGCCACCATCGAGAATGCCCGCAATAGCCGGCGGGAGCCGGGAATCGCACGCTTCGATATGCTTCAGCAGTCGGACGACCCGACGCGCTTCCTGCTGATCGAGGTCTACCGCGACGCCGAGGCGCCCGCCAAACACAAAGAAACCGCGCATTACGCCGCCTGGGTGGAGAAGGCCACCCCCATGCTGGCCGAGCCGCGCACGCGGCAATGGTACAGCAACATCGATCCCGGCGACGAGGGTTTTTGACGTGGCGCCGCGCCTAAGGCTCCGCGCAAGAATAACTTCACACTGTGCCGCCGTGGCGCAGGCTCTCAGCCGGGGTGCCCTCCGGGCCCGTCGAGTCTCTACTCGACGCTCTTGCGGCCTGGAGCAAAGAGCGTCGGCACGAGTGCCGACGCGGCAGGCTGAGAGCCAGGCTGAGAGCCTGCGCCACGGCGGCACAGGACACTAGCCGCTATGCGCTTCGAATTTGCCACTGCCACCCGCATTGTTTTCGGCGAAGGCACGGCCGGCGCGGTGCCGGCTGCCGCCCAGTCGCTGGGCCGGCGCGTCCTGCTGGTGACCGGCGCTTCCGCGGAGCGAACCCAATTCCTGCGCGGTGCGCTGGCGGAGGCGGCGTGCGTCCGCGTGGCGGGCGAGCCGGAAATCGCCCAGATCCGCGCTTCGGCCGAGTACGCCCGTGACGAGCGCTGCGACGTGGTGGTGGCGGTGGGCGGCGGCAGCGTGATCGACGCCGGCAAGGCTCTGGCGGCGCTGTTGACCAACCCCGGCGATCCTCTGGATTACCTCGAGGTGATCGGGCGCGGCCAGCCACTCGAGCGCCCTTCGGCCCCGCTGATTGCGGTTCCGACCACCGCCGGAACGGGCTCCGAAGTGACGCGCAACGCCGTGCTGGCTTCGCAGGAGCACCATGTGAAAGCCAGCCTGCGCAGCGCTTTCATGCTGCCGCGCCTGGCGGTGGTGGATCCCGAGCTGACGATGGGCCTGCCGCCCGAGATCACCGCGGCGAGCGGCCTGGACGCGCTCACGCAGTTGATCGAGCCGTACGTTTCGGTGCGCGCCAACCCCATGACGGACCTGTTTTGCGCGGATGGCATTCCGCGCGCCGCCGGGGCCCTGCCGCGAGTCTGGGACGACCCGTCCGACCGCCGCGCCCGCTGCGATATGGCTTGGGCCAGCCTGCTGGGCGGGATGGCGCTGGCCAATGCCGCGTTGGGCGCGGTCCACGGATTCGCGGCCCCTCTGGGCGGCATGTTTCCCGCGCCGCACGGAGCCGTCTGCGCCGCCCTGCTGCCGCACGCCATGGAGACGAATGTGCGAGCCCTGCGGGCGCGCGCCGCCCGAAGCCCGGCGTTACGCCGCTATGAACAGGTGGCTGGCTGGCTGACGGGCCGTCCGAACGCGGCCGCGGAGGATGGCGTGGAATGGGTGGCCGCCCTCTGCCGCAAGCTGCGCATTCCGCCGCTGGCCCGCTATGGGGTGGATCGGGCGGCCATCCCGCGGGTGGTGGCGCAAGCGGCCAAGGCCAGCAGCATGAAGGGCAATCCGATCCAGTTGACGGAAGAGGAACTGGCGGAGGTTGTGGGCCGGGCGATCTGATCCGAATACGGCGGCGCTCAAACTCTGCTACTCTAAGGCACCACTATGTCAGCACTCAATGGAGATAAAGCGCGCTTCCACCGCGAACGAAAAGCCAAGCTTGCCCGCCGGGAACGTAGCCAGGCGCTGCGCAAGAAGATCGCTTCCACTCGCGCTCCGGTGCGTCCGAGCGGCACGCAATTGTAATCCGGGCTGCCGTCAAGTTTCACCATTGAGACACGGAGAACACGGAGGAAGCGCGGAGAAGTCAATTCTCTTATTGCCGTTCTCCGTGCTTCCTCCGTGTTCTCCGTGTCTCCGCGGTGAATATTGCGTCAGCCCGCCTACTCGATATCGAAATCCACCGTCCTGCCGATGCTGCGTTTTTCCCAATCGGAGCTGCGGATCTCCAGGCGATACCCGCCGGGCTTCAGGTCCTTTACCGGCACGGCCAGCGCGATCGCCATCACCGGGTTCCCCTTGCGGATGAAATTCGATATGTCCACACCGCCCGAATCCAACTTGGTTTCACCGGTCTGACGGTCCAAGATGCGAAGCTCCGCCAGCACCTTCTTCGCCGGTCCCGCCGGCGCTGCATCGGCCTGCTGACCGTGCAGACCCAACGGGTCGGCTGGCTGAGCGGGGGCCGCGGCCGGAGCGGGGGGTGCGGCAGGCGTCTCCTCGGCGGCTAGCAGCGAATCGTAAACCTCGAAATAAACCGCCACCTGGTCGGCCGCCTTAAAGCTATACGCCGCCGCGGGGGTGAATTCCAGACTCCCCACAATCATGGGCGTCTTGCCTTCGATCAGTTCCGCGTCGATGTGCGAGTTGGCCAGCGGGTCGTTGGCGTCCATTTTGCGGAAATTCTTGGTCGGAGCCAGGGCGCTCATGCTGTACTCGGTTCCATCATAGGTGTCGATGGACAGCGGAATTTCCTGCTTGCCGAAGTTTTGGCCCCCCGAATTGAAAACCACCTTCAGGTTATATTTTCCGGGGGTCACCTCGAACTGGTTTTCGTAAAGGTAGGGCTTGGCGGCGAACTCCTCCACCTCGTCCTTCTTTTCGTAATCCAGCTTGACGGTGTCGCTGAAGCGGGCCCCCACTTCGCTGGCCGACCGGTAGGCAAGACCCAGCACGTTGATCTCCCCGTGGAACTTGCCCTTCACCTTCTCGAACTTCACGGCCGAGGCGGGAATCGCCAGCGCCACGGTGACGCGCGCGGTGTTGGCGCCACTGTAGAAATAGGCCGCCTGCAGGGGCGCGGCCACGGTGGGCGCCTGCGAACCGGTGATGCGGGTTTCCAGTTGGGTCTCGATCGGTTTACCTGCCAGCGCGTCTTTGGACTTCACGTTGCAGTAACCGGAGCGCGCTCGCACGCTGGTCCCGCCGCGGTCTACCTTCACATGAATAGTATGGCAACTGCCCTCTTTCGATTCCGGCGGTGCATAGCCCAGGAAGTAATATTCGTTCTGTTCCTTGCCGATGGATTCCATGCCCTTCAGCAAATCGTTGGTGTTGGCAATCACGAAGCCGCCCGTGCCGCCCGCCAGCATGTAGAGCACGTCCTGGTTGGCCGATACGCCCTCTGGAATCCTCGGCATGATGGTGCGCGGGGACCCCGTGACCACGGGGGCCGTCGTGCCGCCTCCGCCTCCGCCGCCTTTGCTAGCCGATCCGCTAGTCGATCCGCTGGTCGATCCGGGCGCGCTGCGCGTCCCGCCGGTGGTTCCGGTGCCGGAAGATCCCGTAGTGCCGCCCGTGGAACCGGAGCGGCCGCCGCCCGCACCACCGGTGCTGCCCCCTGTGCCGCCGCCGGTGGTACCGCCGCCGGTGGTTCCGCCGCCGCCTCCCCTGGCTTGAAACGCCGCGATGCGCAGCACCGGGTTCAGGGCCAGCGCGATTCCCAGAGACCGCGTGAAGAACGGTACGGGGGCGCCCTCTGGGCCCGCCGGCGGATTCATCACCGCGCCTCCCAAACGCAGCGGCCCGGACACCAGACCGCGCACGTCGATCGGGTAAATCGCCACGTTCGAGTGGTTGCAGCTATCGATCGCGGCAGTGATCTCGGAAATCAATTCGGGGTTGTTACGCAGCGGGAATCCCGCGCTGAAGAGGATCAGGATCTTGCGGCCAGGAATATCCATCAGATTCTCGGCCATGCTGCGCACCGCCAGAATTACGTCGCGGGCCCCATAAGCGCCCATCGAGCCCATAGTGCGCCCACCCATGCCTCCCCCGCCGCCCCCGCCGCCCATGCCGCGCCCGGACCCCATGTTCGGAGACACCGCCGACGTTCTGGCGCCGGTCACCGCGGCCTTCAACCGCTCGGCATTGTCCGTAAAATTCTGGCTGATCACCAGGGAACCGCCGAAATTGACTACGGCCATAAGCCGCTCGGGGCTGGCGTTAGCGTCGATGAATTTGGCCGCCTCCGTCCGCGCTCGAATCTGGTCGCCCATGTTCATGGTGGAGTTGTCGAAAAACAGAACCAGGTATCGTTGTTGCGCGCTGCCCGGGGCGTTGGGGTCGGCGCCGAACGAAAAGGTGGTGATCTCCTGCTCCTTGCCGTCCTCGGAGACTTTGAAATCTTTCTTGGTCAGATCGCGGACGTAATTGTCTTTCTTGTCTTTCACCACCACGTCCACCGGAACCAGGCGCGTCTCGGTGTGGAAGGTGGCCGCCGGCTCCGAGGCGCCCTGCGCCGGCTGCGCCGTTTGGGCCGGTTGCGCCGGTGGCGTGCTTTGCTGCTGCGCCAAGGCCGGCAACCCCGCCATCCAGCAAACCCCCGTAAGAAAAACCATGCCGCGAAACTGCATCTCGATCCTCCCCTTTACCGAATATCCAAGGAGCCGTTGGACGCCGACATCAACTGTCCTTCGGCATCCCGCACCACCAGGCGGACCATATAGGCGCCCGGCTTCACGTCGAAGCTGCTGCGCACCGTGAGACCGTTATCCAGCCGCTTCGCCAACGTCTCGTCTCTCAATTTCATGTCCAGCCGTTTCTGATTTCCCATCACGTAATTGCCGTTGCGGTCGAACAGTGCCGTCACAATGGTCAGCTCGTTGCAGTTCCGGTCGTCCTCTTTGCGGAACTTCAACTTTTTGGCGTCCACCCGCATCAGCACCGTCACGCGCGCATTGCTCTCGCTGGATTTAAAATACTGGGTCATCAGGGCCACCGGCAAATCGGTCATTTCCTCGCGCGAGAACAAGGCCTCCGAAATCTCCTCTCTGGCGGTCTCCTTCGGGTCGGTCAGGTGGCGCGGCGCGTAGTAGCCCTTGCGCGCTTGTATGCTCAGGGTCACGCCGCTCTTCAGAGTGACCTTCAAGCTGTGAAAGCTGCCGTCCAGCCTCAGATTCTGCGGCGAAAATCCCAGCATGTAGACGTAATCGGGCGCCGCCGCCACGCGTTCGAAGCCGGCGTAGAGGTCGTTGTTGTTTTGGAAGAACGTGCCGCCGGTGCCGGCCGCCAACTCGGCCAGTATGTCGGCCTGCGCGCGCGCCGCCTCCCGGTCGTACTGCAGCTTCAACTGCAAGCTCTGCCCCGTGTAGCTTGAGCTTGGACGGCTGGCATCCGGCATATCGGTGTACAGCCCGCGCGCATCCAGCGTGCCGATCACCACATTGGCCTTGATGGCGGCGTCCAGGACGTCGGTCATCTGCTGCAACTCATCGAACGGCGTGATGAAACCGGCCGAGGCCAGCAGGATGAGGCGCTGGCCGGGCATCGTCCCCATGCGCCGCACCAGTGCGGTCAGGGTGTACAGGGCCACGCGGGTCTCCTGCTCTCCCTCGGTCAACCTGCGCTGCGCCGCACCTTGCGCCTGGCTCTGCGCGGCGCTGGCCATGGTGGGATCCATCGATTGACAGGCCATCGTATCCGCCACCGCGGCCTGCAACGCCATCGAGTCGTTCTTATTCACGATCAGGTCGGCCTGGTAGTAGCTGATGTCCGGGCATTCCGGCATGGAGGGACGGGCGATGGGGTGTGGAATGATGCGCTTGATGGCGGCGCCCAACAGCTCGCGATCGTCTGTAAATTCTTGCGTGATCGTCCCGGAAATGGTGTAGACGGCGGCGCGTTCCTTGGGTCCCATGTTGTCCAGATGTCGGATGGCGGCGTCGCGCACTCGGGCTATGTCGGCGAAGCTGGTGTGGACATCGTCGAACAGGTAGCCGACGAAACGGTCGGGCAGAGGCGCCGGGGAAGCCTCGCCGAGCTCAGCGGGCGCCCCCGCTGCGCCGCCGGATTTTTCCTCGCTGGAGGTCCGATAGACCGACGGCCGGGCCGGCGTTTCCACCGAGAACTTGATGATTTCCTGAGGCTTACCACGGTCCGCCAAGCGGAAATCCTCCTGCTTGAGCGTGCCGATGACCTTGTCGTACTTATCGCGCACCACCACCGGGACCATTACCAGGTTGACGCGCGCGTGGAAGGTGGCGGGTTCCTCGACGGCCTTGGTCTCCGGGGCCTTCTGCGCCGGCGCCGCCGTGTAGCCGCCTACCGGAGCAACCGTGGCGCCCCCCGACTGCGCAGCCGCAACTGCCAGGCCTGCCGTTAAAAACGCGAGACCAAAGCGGTAATGCATTGTTTAGCTCATCATAGACCATTCGGCGCAATTGTGGGGCAGCCAATCCTGGGCGTCCCCTGGGACGTCCTCTGGGACCGGTCCGGCTTCCGACCGGCGCGTGGCGGACGCGAAGACTTGCGCAGGGCCGAAAGTGCCGCCTAGGGCGTTCGTTGTGTCCAAACCCCAACGAGCTCAGTTCTGAGGTAAGGTAGCTCAACGTAAAACAGGCCATTTCCCGACTGCGGCCTCATTGGCCGGTTTTGAAGTTGACCTCTATGCGCCAATCGTGAAAAGGATCTTGCCTGCCAGCGCGTGAAAATCGGTGTAGCAATCGCGGACAGCTTGCGCGTGAGCGCCGATTGCCCCATCGGCCGGTTTCAGCCAAAACATCGGCTTGTGCGCTTCCATGGCCAGGGGCATCAGGCTGCGATAGTGTTTGAGAGCCGCCAGGCAGTACGGATCGTTCTCCACATGCACGTTGACATCGGATGGCTCGTTTGTGACAGATTGCCGGTATTCGTTGGGAATCCTGTCCATCCATCGGAGGTACGCCTTCACGGGACGTTCTCCCCGGGTGCCATGCTGCATCACCACATAGCCAGCAGGACACATATCGCCTGAAGGCAAGGGCAGCTCCGGATCCGGACTCTTCCCGCGTAATTCTCCCCACGCCTCACGCCATCGCCTGAGCTGTGGGCCGAGGTTTCGCAATCCCTGCAAGGAGTAGAGGTCGGGCGCCAGGGGAATCACCACGTGTTGGGACGCGATCAGCGCGGCACGGTTAATTGCCCCTAGATTGGGGCCGACGTCGATCAATACTAGCTGGGCGCCTCTCTGTTCCGCTGCCATGAGAATCGCCCGATAAAATGCCGTCATGGTGCGAAAAGCGGCTTCGTCGCGGTTGTGACATAGGGGCCATGCGGCAGACAGTTTGTCCTCGAAACCGGACAGGGCGAGATCGCCAGCGATGAGCCCCAGATCACCCAGGTACTTCGCATGGCGGGACGGGATGCCCGCCCGAGTAGCAATAGCCTCCACGTGGGGCGTCTGAATGTCGCCGATGCCACGCACGATCGGCTCGACCACGCCGTAGATTGTGTTCGGGTGTTTGCCATCGGGCCACAATTCCTCAAGACGGTCTTCGTCCAGGAACATGCTGGTCAGGTTGGATTGCGGGTCCAGATCGGCCGCGAGCACGTCATGTCCCATGTCGGCCAACATCCATGCAAGGTGGTAGACGAGAGTCGTTTTGCCGACTCCTCCCTTATTGTTGAAGAATGCGATCGTCTTCATCTGGGCGCTCGAATCAGAGCCAACACATAGTTTGCATCGAATTGGAATTCAGCCGGCCCGTTACCGTTTTGCTCCAGAGCTGCCTGCGCGCGCAGCACTCCGCGGCCGAACCGGTTGACAAAACCCAGCGCCTTCATGGCCTCGGCCAGCACAGGGTTGCGGTAGCTGTTCTGGTTAGGGAAGTTTTCCGGAGACGCCTCGCCATACAGTCCACCGGGACTCTGGATCTCAACCCTGTCTGAGAACCAATAAAAGCGGGTCGGTGCGGTGGACTCGTATGACCGGTGCAGGACGGCGTTCATCAACAACTCCCGCAAAGCCACGCGCGGATAGTTCACTGCCTGGCGCTCGCGCAGTGCCGATACCGCTACAGGACGCGATTCGATGTGCAACTCGACGAGCGATTCCAGTTCGCGGAGAACCGTGAGCAGGTCGCCGGAGAGACTCTTCTCCACTAAGACCTCGCCCGTTAGGGAGTTTCCTTCCAGACGAAGGAACTGAACATACGCTCCCGGCAACCAGTGCAGAGGGTTCTTCCCAAACAGGAGGATACCTGCGTTGGTCGGACACTGCCTGCCCAGATCGTAGAATCGTAGCGACGCGAGTTGCGTAGCCAAGTCGCGATCGTTTTCCGCGATGACCTCAGGCGCCACAGCCTGGCTCAAATAGGTGTTTTGGAAGATGTCGGTGGCGAGCGCATCCATGGAACTGCCGAAACATGGCAACGCGTCGAAAGTCCGCGCGTGGGCGATCCGCTTCTCCGTGAGGATCCGTTCTTCTTGTTGGTTGGCAATGGCTTTTCGTGGACCGACCCGAATGCATACCCGGCCCTTATAGCGCACCGGAGGCAGGTCGGAAGGAAGCACTTCCACGACCGCGATATCCCCGCCAGGCAGGCTGAACTTCGCCACGTTCAGCGACGGCAGGGGCTGTATGTTGCCGTCGGATTTGAGGCTTCCCAGGGTCTGCAGCAATCGGTCGGTGACTTCTAATCCACTGGGCTTCCCGTTATCGTCCACGCCGATGACCAGATAACCGGGCAAACGGTGATTGGGCATGTCATTGGCGAACGCCGTCACCGCCTCAGAGAACTTGTCGGTGTCCTTGGTTGAAGTCGTGCGCTCAATGCGATCAGCCTCGGCCTCGGCCAGCAGCCTGCTCAGTTCGTCTTCCCTGATCATAATGTTGCGTCGCTCTATTCTCTCACCGCGCGGAATGCCGCGGCCCGAACCACCCCGTCCCCGCCGCCTTTGGTAGCTCCGAGCCAGTTCCATACACGCCCAGATCGCGGTCAAAGTCCGATTGCGTGCCGTCCAAATAAATACCCTCATTTGCGGGTAGGCGCTCATAGTGCAATCGAGCTATCATAATCTGAAGGTGAGATCTGTGGCCAGTGTCGGGGGGAAAGTCTTGCCCGCGCTCGTGTGTCTCTTTGCGGCTGCTTTCGCAACCGCCATGCCCGCCGGTTTGGCCGTTGATCTGGTGGTCGTCGATGAGCAGCACCTTCCCGTTCCGGCCGTCGAGATCCGGATCAAATCCGGCCCCACCGTCGTCGCCAAAGCCGAAACCGATCCGGAAGGCCGCGCCCACCTCGACCAACTGCCGCCCGGCCGTTACGAACTGACCGCCACCCACGAAGGCTTCCACCCGCTCGTCATGCGCGACCTGGAGTTGTCCGAATCGGGGGTCCCCCCGGGCCTTATCGAATTGACCCTGCAGGCTGCCGCGCGCCATGAGCACATCGACGTCCAGGACACCGCCGGCGCCGCCGAACAGAGTTCCTCCACCCCTACCCAGATCGCCTCGTCCGCCGTCCGCGATCTGCCCAGCCGTCCGGCCACGGTTTCCGACGTCCTGCCGCTGGTTCCCGGGGTGGTTCGCTCGCCCGCCGGCGACCTGCGGATCTCCGCTTCCGGCGAGCACCGCAGCGCGCTCATCGTCAACTCGGCCGATGTCACCGATCCCGCCACCGGCCAGTTCGGTCTCACCGTGCCCATCGACAGCGTGGAAAGTGTGAATGTGTATCAGACGCCCTTTCTGGCCGAGTTCGGCCGGTTCACCGCGGGCTTGGTGTCGGTCGAAACGCGTCGCGGCGGAGACAAATGGAAGTGGGAGATCAACGATCCCTTCCCCGATTTCCGCATTCGCAGCTACCACCTCCGCGGTATCCGCGATGCCACTCCGCGCCTGAATGTCGAGGGACCTCTGATTCCCGGCAAGCTGTATTTTTCCGAGGGCCTCGAATACGAAGCCCGCAAAATCGAGGTCTACACTCTTCCGTTCCCGCGCAACCAGAAGGTCACCGAAGGCGTCAACTCCTTCGCCCAATTGGATTGGGTTGTCTCCGGCAAGCAGCTTGTCACCGCCACCGCGCACATCGCTCCCCAGCGCCTCAGTTACGTCAACCTCGATTATTTCGATCCGCAGCCCACCGTCCCCGACGCCGCCACGCACAATTACACCGCCACCATCGCCGACCGCCTCACGCTCTGGGGCGGGCTGCTCGAAAACATCTTTTCCGCTACCCGTTTCGACGCCAGCGTATGGCGGCAGGGTAACCAGGATCTGACCATCGCTCCGTGGGGCAATAGCGGGAATTACTTTGCGCAGCAAAGCCGCATCGCCGTGCGCTATGGCTGGTCACCGGTGTATTCCTTCCACTCCTTCAATCTGCTCGGTGCGCACACGTTCAAGATGGGCGCCGGGGTGACCAACAGCTCCGAGCAGGGCCAGGTGAACGATCAGCCCGTGAACATCGTGGACGGGCAAAACCGCCTGCTGGAACAGATCGCGTTTTCCGGCGGAAAGCCGTTCCAGATGAGCGACACCGAGTACGCCTTCTTCGGGCAGGACCACTGGAGCATCTCCTCCCGGCTGGCCGCCGATCTGGGAATCCGCACCGAGTCGCAGGAAATCTCCGAGAGTTTTCGCGTGGCGCCGCGCGCGGGTATCGCCTGGCTGCCCTTCGCCAACGCCAAAACGGTGGTGCGCGCCGGCTTTGGACTGTTCTTCGACCGCGTGCCGCTCAACGTCTATTCGTTCAACCACTATCCCAGGCAGAACATCAGCCTGTTCGACGACACCGGCGCCCTCACTGCCGGCCCTTACTATTTCGAAAACGTGCTGGGTACGGTGGACGTGCATTCGCCTTGGATCATGCACGAACAGACCCCTGGAAATTTTTCGCCGCGCAGCGCCAACGGTACCGTACAGGTGGAGCAGACCCTCACCTCGTTTCTGAAATTGCGCGCCGGTTACACGCGCAACGAGTCGGCCGGCCTGGTCATCGTCAACCGCATTGCCCCGGACCCGGTGACGCTCCTGGGCGCTTATGAGCTGTCGGGCGGCGGAGATTCCCGCTACCACCAGTTGGAATTCACCGCGCGCCTGCGCCTGACCGCCGGCCGGCTGCTGTTCCTCTCTTACGTGCGCAGCATGGCCGAAGGCGACCTCAACGAATTCGCCGGTTACCTGGGCAGTTTCCCCTCGCCCATCATTCGCGACAACGTTTACAGCCGTCTCCCCGGAGACCTGCCGAACCGCTTCCTGGCGTGGGGTCAGGTGCCGCTTCCGCTGGGTTTTCGCGTCGCTCCCATCTTAGAGCTTCGCGACGGTTTCCCTTACGCCACCTACGACGCCGCCCAGGACTACGCGGGCGAGCCTTACGTCCACCGCTATCCGGCCTTCTTCGCGCTGGATTCGCGCTTCTCCAAGGACATCAAGGTGAATCCCAAGTACACCGTGCGCCTCTCGGTGTCGGGCTACAACCTCAGCAACCACTTCAACCCCGAAGCCTTCCACGACAACACCGCCGACCCGGCCTACGGCCTCTTCTTCGGCCACCGCGGCCGCCGCTTCACCGGCGATTTCGACGTGTTGTTCTAAGGCAGGCGCCATTCCCGTGTAACGCTCGCCCTCTCACAGTCACTATGGGAGTATTGGGCGGATGCCATGGGCTCCGCGCGGGAGCGTCATCCCGCGCACAGACACCGTCCCCCATTGCCGCGGGTAGCGGGCGGAGGCTGCTCTCCCGCGGGTGGCTGGCGGCGGAGGCCGGGAGCGTGCCGGCCTCCCTGCCCAAGTTGTCAAGCAGCCACATGGGGCAGGATTGCGCGCCCCACTATCCCCGCATCCTGCGCTCGGCGCCCACCCCGAACTCACGGCAAATCTCCTCGCTGCTCTTCTCTTCCAGCACCGCCGAGAGCAGCCTGCGGTCCTTGACGGGCATCCCGGCAATTACGGCGCGGACCAGCGTCTGCCTTTCCCTGGTAACCAGCTCGCGCTCGGAATCGGCGGGCTCGCCGGCCGGCTTGGGACAGTCCTCGGCGCGAGCGTTGGTCCGCCAATCGGAGCGGCCAAATTCGCGAATCGCATTCTTGCAGACGGAGTGGACGTAGCCGCGAAGGAGCGCGGATCGCGAATCTCCTTGGCCCGCCCTTCAGCACGCGCAGCAGCGTTTCCTGGCGGAGGTCGTTGATGGTGTCCCTGCGGAATTGCCGCGAGCGTAAAACGATCGGCAGGAGCTAGCGGAAATACTGAGCGAAATACCGTTCCACCGCCGGATCGCCGGCGGACAAGCCTTCCGGATACGCTGTATCGAAGCTGTTGAGCTCCACGCTGTTCCGGTTTCCGTCTAGCATAGCCGCCCCGGCAGGGCCACAGCGCGGCAACTGGAGCCCCGCATTGCACCGCGGAGGCGCCGAGAAAACGGAGGAAGCGCGGAGAACGCAATTTCCTTCTTGCCTTTCTCCGCGCTTCCTCCGTTTTCTCCGCGTCTCCGCGGTGAATATGTTCCCGCCGGCCCGAGGCCAAGCCCGCTAGTGATCCCGTTCGGTGACCAGTTCGGTGACTGCCAGGAGCGCGCGCTGATAGGGCGATTCCGCGAATCCACCGATGATTTGCCGCGCTTTATCCGTGAAGGCCTGGGCCTTCTCTTTGACCCGTTCGATGCCGCGGTATTTTTCGAGCAACGCCAGGATGCGGGCGAAGGGCACGCCGTCGTAATTGCGCTCCCGGAGAATGGTTTCCACCAGCAGGCGCTCGGCCGGCGCGGAGCGCTCCAGCGCGTAGACCAGCGGAAGCGTCACCTTGCCCTCGCGCAGGTCGCCGCCCACCGGCTTGCCCAGCGTTTTCTCGCGGGCCGTGAAATCCAGCACGTCATCGACGAGCTGAAACGCCATTCCCAGATTCCAGGCGTACTCGCCGAGCTTCTCTTCCACTTGCGCGCCGCCGCCCGCGCTGATCGCTCCCAGGCGGGCGCACACGGAAAACAGGCAGGCCGTCTTGCGGTCCACCAGCTCCATGCAATCGGCTTCGCTGATGCCGATCTCGCCGATGCGCTCGAGCTGCAGCAGCTCGCCTTCCACCATCATCTGGGTCAGCCCGATCAGCAGGTCGAGAATCCGGAAATTGCGCTCGCGCAGGGCGATTTGAAAGGCCTGCATGTACAGCCAGTCGCCCGCCAGCACGCAGGTGTGATTGCCCCACTTGACGTTGCTGGAAGGCCGGCCGCGGCGGGTTTGCGCGGTGTCGATGACGTCGTCGTGTACCAGCGTGGCGGCGTGGATGAGTTCCACCACCGCGCCAAGCTGAATAGCGGTTTCGCCGGCGCGGCCCGCCAGTTTGGCGGAAAGCAGCAGCAGAGCGGGGCGCAGGCGCTTGCCGCCGCTGGATTGCAGATACTGCCCAATGGCGGTGACGGCGTCCACCGACGCCACCGACTCGGCGGTGATCTTATGTTCCACCTGCTCCAGTTCGGGCTGGATCAGGTCGAACAACTCGCGCGCGGTGAGAGCCTGCCCCAACTTGCCTAAATTCATGTAAGTTAACCAGTTTACTCGTTCCGCGCCCCGCACGGCAAACACAGGCTCCGGAAATTCGCGGTGGTCAAGGCGGCGAGGTCCTCGGGGGACTGGCCGCGGACCTCCGCCAACCGCCGCACAGTTTCCGTCAGAAAGGCCGGCTCGTTGCGTTTTCCGCGATAGGGCGCGGGCGCCAGGTACGGGCAATCGGTCTCCACCAGCAGCCGGTCCTTCGGCGTGATGCGCGCGGCCTGCCGGACGTTATCGGCTTTCGGAAACGTCAGCACGCCGCCGAAACTCAAGTGAAAGCCCAGCTCCAGCGCTTCGGCCGCCTGGCGTTCATCGCCCGTGAAACAGTGCATGATGCCGCTCCCGCGCCAGCGCTCACGCAGCACCGCCAGGGTGTCTTCCCAGGCCTCACGGGTATGGATGACGATCGGTTTGGCTCGCTCGGCGGCGATTTCCAATTGGCGCGCAAAGACCGACCGCTGCACGTCGCGCGGCGAAAAATCGTAGTGGTAGTCGAGGCCGATTTCGCCGATGGCGAGCACCTTGGAATGATCCGCGAGCTGGTCCAGGCGCTCGAAGGTTTCGGGCGTGGCCTTGGAGGCATCGTGGGGATGCACCCCCACGGTGGCATACATAAAAGGATAGCGTTCGGCCAGGCGAATACCGGCCTCCAGGTCGGGAGGTCCCTGGCCGGTCCCGATCGCCAGCATGGTTTCGACGCCCGCGGCGAGCGCGCGGCCGATGGTCTCCTCGCGGTCCTGGTCGAACTTGGAATCGTCCAGGTGGCAGTGCGAATCGACCAGCTTCACTTCAGGCGCGCTCCCGGCGGAATGTCCTCATGGAATCCGGCCAGCACGGGTTTGCCGTCATTCACCGATGCGGCCACAATCATGCCATTGGATTGGATGCCCTTCAACTTGCGCGGCTGCAGGTTGGCGACGATGACGACTTTGCGGTTGAGCAGATCGGCGGGCGCGTAGGCTTCGGCGATGCCGGCCACAATGGTGCGCGGCTCCAGTTCGCCGATATCGACGGTCATGTGCATGAGCTTGTCGGAGCCTTTGACACGCTCGGCGGTGAGGACAAGGCCCACGCGCAGGTCGACTTTCAGGAAATCGTCGATGGGGATTTTGGCGGGGCCCTGGGCTGCGCGTTCTGCTGCCGGCGCTTCCGGCTTCGTGCCGAGCATGGCCTGCTGCTCGGCAGTGACGATTTCTTCGAGCGCGCGCATTTTGGCGACGGCATCCTTCAGCTCGATGCGCGGAAAGACGCCCGACACCTCTCCGATCTTCTGGCCTGGCGGAAGCCCGCCCCACGCGAGGGTTTCGAAGCGCACCCAATCCAGCGGGTCCTTCATGCCGAGCTGCGCCCAGATCTTTTTGGCGGACTCGGGCAGGACCGGGGAGACCAGGGCGGTGATGATGCGCAGCGCCTCCGCAGCGGTGTAGAGCGTATCGTTCAATTGCTTCTGCGAAGCTTCATCCTGCTGGCGAGCCAGCTTCCACGGAGCCATCCGCACGATGAACTTATCGACGGCGGAGATCAGCTCCCACACGGCCTCCAGGCCTTTGGAGAATTCAAAGCGATCGAAAGCATCCTGGACGGTCTGAATCGTCTGGCCGGCCAGCGCGGCAATCTCCGGTTGCGAGCCTTCCGGAATCTGACCCTGGCGGTACTGGTGGATCATGGTCAGCGTGCGGCTGGCCAGGTTGCCCAGGCCGTTGGCGAGATCGGAATTGTAACGGCCGATGAGGGCGTCGTAACTGAAACTGCCGTCCTGTCCGAAGACCACTTCCCGCAGCAGGAAGTAACGCAGCGCATCGGCGCCCATGACATCGCGAATGGGCGTGGCGCGCACGATGTTACCGCGCGACTTACTCATCTTGTCGTTTTCAAACAGCAGCCAGCCGTGGGCGAAGATGCTCTTTGGCAGCGGCAGACCTGCGGCCATCAGGAAGGCGGGCCAGAAGACCGCGTGGAAGCGCACAATTTCCTTGCCGATCAGATGTAAGTCGGCGGGCCAGAGTCCTTTGTCCTCCACGGCGGTCTTGTAAGCGGTGAGCGCATCGAACCATACGTAGAAGACATGCGGCGCTTCGCCCACCACGGGAATACCCCACTTGATATTGGTGCGGGTGATGGATAGATCCTTGAGGCCGGCGTTTACGAAGGCGAGCACCTCGTTGCGGCGCGTCTCCGGCTGGATAAACTCTGGCTGGTCGCGGTAGAGATCGAGCAGCTTTTCCTGGAAGGCCGAGAGCTTGAAGAAGAAGTTCTCCTCGGTGATGGTCTCGGTGGGCCGCCCGCAATCGGGGCAGGGGTCGCCCGGCTTGGCGTCGTTGACGTATAAGTTATCGAAGATGCAGTACTGGCCGGTGTACGAGCCTTTATAAATGTAGCCGTTCGCGCGGCAGCGCTCGAATAAGTCCTGAACCACGCGCGCGTGCTGCGGGCTGGTGGTGCGCTGGAAAAAGTCGACCTCCAAGCCCAGCAGCTCCCATTGCCGCTGGAATTCGCCGGCGATGACGTCGCAAAACTCCTTGGGGGTTTTGCCGGCGCGCCCGGCGGCGCGTTCCACGTTGACGCCGTGCTCGTCCGAACCCGTGGTAAGAAACGCCTCATAACCTTGCATGCGCTTGAAGCGCTTGATCAAGTCGGCCACAATGGTGGTGTAAGCGTGCCCGATATGGGGAGCGGCGTTGACATAGTAAATGGGAGTGGTGAGATAGTATTTGTTCATCTGGTTCGATTCAGGTAAGCGTAATTGGCCTCGGCGATAATGGTTTTCAAAGCCACGCCGGATTCGCGGGCCAGCTTGCGGCAGTCTTCGTACTCCGGCGCGTAGCAGCCCTCGCTGGACACTTTCACGCGCACGCGCCCGTACTGGGTTTCCACTTCGGTCCAGGAGCGCGATTGCACGCGGCGCTCGGCGGGGTAGATGCGCAGGCCGAGGGTGGAGGTTTCGGCGAAGACCAACTGGGCCAGGGCCTCGCGGTCCTCGGGCTTGGCGATCACGCGCAGCAGGTGTCCGGGGCGGCCTTTCTTCATGACCAGGGGATTCAGGGTCACATCCAGGGCTCCGAATTCGAGCAGGCGCTCGGTGGTGTAGGCCAGCACCTGCGGGTTGAGGTCGTCGATATTGGCCTCGATCACGGCCACGGCCAGGGCCTCATCGGCGCCGGTGGGTTCGCCCACCAGGACGCGCAGCACGTTGGCCTGATCGGTGAAATCGTAACCGCCCGCGCCGTAGCCGATGCGCGCCACTTTCATAGGCGGCAGCACGCCGAAGGATTGCGCCAGGGTGGCGGCGAGGGCCGCGCCGGTGGGAGTGGTCAGCTCCAGGGCGGGGCCGCGCGAATAGACCGGCGCGTTCTTGAGCAGCAGCGCCGTGGCGGGCGCCGGAACCGGCAGGACGCCGTGCTCGGTTTGGACCGTGCCGCTGCCGAGATTCAGCGGCGAGCAGACGATGTTGGCTACCTCGAGCTGGTCGAAGGCCACGCACGCGCCCACGATATCGGCGATGGAATCGGCCGCGCCGACCTCGTGGAAATGCACCTTCTCGATGGGGACCTGGTGGACCTCGGCTTCGGCCTGCCCGAGGCGGCGGAACACGGCGATGGCGTTGTGCCGGGCGGAGTCCGCGATGGCGGCCTTCTCGATCATGCGCACGATGTGCGGCAGATGGCGGTGCGCGTGGGTTTCCTCGACGCGCACATGATACTTGGTGGCGCCGATGCCGTTGCGTTTGACCTTCTCGAAAGAGACCACCGCTCCGGTGTCGAGCGAGTCGATGGCATCGACGATGGCCTGCTGGGCGGCGCCGGCGTCGGCGAGTGCTCCAACCAGCATGTCGCCGCTAATTCCCGAAAATGCGTCCAGGTAGCAAGTGTAGGGCACGTGATTCCATTGTACTGGCTATGGGCGTCGGGCTTGCCGGCTCCGGCGGGGGCTGGCGGGGCCGAGGCGGCCGGCGGGGCCGAGTCGGCCGGCGGGGCCGAGTCGGCCGGCGGGCGGGGAGGGATTGGAGGGATCGCGGACGGGCGCCGGCGCGCACGGGGAGCGATGGACATCCAATTTGTCGTTATGGGATTCCGTTCCCGGAATTGCGGCAGTCAGAATCTGTTCCAAACGCCGACTCTGTCAATGGGCGTCTCCGCATTTTTGAACATTCACGACAACCTGCGTAATGCGGCCTTCCGCACTCGTTTGCGTTTTTGTTGAGCAGTCTTCACGCCGGTACGGTGGGCAGTCCTTCGTAGAGCACCTTGCCGCGCTCGCTTCGGTTTCCGTTCATCAAGTTTCACGCTGGAGCAGTGGGCGGTACCTTGCAGCACTTCTTTCCGTTTTCGCCGAGCACTCCTTGCGCCTGTGAGGTGGGCAGCTTCCTTCCTGACCTCCACGAACCGGATCTCAATCCGTTTATCCAGCGCAGCCGCAATCCGTCTCAACATGGAAAGCGAATGCCCTTCGTAGTCGGCATCCTCAAGGCGGCAGATTGCAGACGCCGTGGTGCCCACCTTCCTCGCCAATTCCCTCTGACTCAATCCGGCTTTCGTCCGTAGATCGTAAAGTCGCTTTGCGATCTCGATGTTGAGGAGTTCGTGTTCGTATGAAGCATTCTGTTCGGCGTCATCGCCAACGAATTTGTCATACGTATATTGAAGTGCTGCGGATCGAAGTTTCTTCTTCATCGCCATTACGCCCTCCGTGGCGGCCTGAATGTATGCCGCTTTGGATTCCCCTCGAACTTATTTTTCCGTTCGACAGCCCGGTCGATTTACACACCCGGCACAGCCCCTGCTTTCACCAGTCCATGCGAGACAAGCACGATCTTGGGCGGCTTCCCCGGCTTGCGCTTGTCTGGCCTTGGGAAAAAGTACCGTATCCGATATTGGACGCCTTGATATGAGGGCCGCAGTTCGTAGATGCCGTCCCGGAGATAATCAGCCACGGGCCGACGCAATTCGTGACCGAAATCTTCGAGTTGCTTCAGGTATGCCCGACACTTCACCTGGACCCTGTTCGATCGCGCTTCGAGCCATTGGATGAGCGGGACCGTTCGTTCCTCATCATCGTCCCGATACAGAATTACCTCGGTCGCCGGCACGCAACGGTCTCCAGCCATATGTTCTCAGATTTGCGAACAAGCGTCAAATGCTATGGTGGCGGGAACAGGCTCGCGCTATCTAGTCGCTTCGGCAGTTTCCCCTGTTCTAGCAGGACGGCTGTGACACAGAACAGGCCTTCGGCATCACCGAATCGCTGAAAAGCTTCCGCTGCGGTTCCTATCTTGTTTATACAAGAGCCAACTGCTCTTCGGTGGGTTCCGCTCAACAGTACCAGGGTTCCGTCAAGTAAGGAATCGTCGCCCGCGCGGGGAGGGGCGTCTGGGGAAAGTCGCCCGCCTGCGCCAGGTCCCAGATCCGCCGGAATATCTCGCCGCGGCCCGCCTGGCGCCGCTCCTCCCGCTTGATGGTCTCCTGAATCGCCGCCGCCAGGCGGTCCAGCTCCGCGTCCTGGTTGCGCCACGGGTACACCAGCGCCCGCGGATCGAACGGCTCTACCAACGCCCGCACCTCGGGCAACTCCATCAGCAGAGACCCCTCCGGAATCAGCAGCCGGATGGCAAGCTGAATGGGCGCCACCTGCTCCACCACATGCAGTTCCGCCAGATCCCGCAGAAAGTGGCGGTAGCTCTCGCGCGTGGTCCACGGCGTGAACGGGATGAAGGTAGGCGCCATCGCCAGGCCGGCTGCCCGCATCAGCCCCAGCGCTTCGACAAAATCGGCGCGCGTGTGTCCCTTGGCCAGTTTCTCCAGGACCGCGTCGTCCAGCGACTCCACGGCGCTGATCGCGAACAGACATCCCGTGCGCGCGAGGCGCGGCAGCAACTCGCGGTGGCGCAGCAGGTGCTCGATCTTGATGGTCACATCGTAAGTCAGGCTGGGCCATTCGCGCGCCAGCGCCTCCACCAGAGCCATCGCATGGCCCGGACCGTTGAAGAAATCCGGATCGCCAAAGGTGATGTGCTCGGCCCCCGCGGCCACCTGGCGCCGGATATCCTCCAGCACCACGTCGCGCTGCACAATCCGAAACTGGCCGCCGTACACCGGCACAACGGGACAATGCCGGCACAAGTGTTTGCACCCGCGGCTGGCCTCGGTATAGCCCGCGCGCCGCGTGGCGCCGTCCATCACCAGGTGCGCATAAGCGCCCAGCGAAGGCAACCCAGAGCGGTCGGGCGGCAGAAACCGCAGCTTTTCGAGCGAAATCAGGGGCAGCCCGGCGCTTTCCACCGCACGCCCCGCCGCCAGCGCACGCGCCAGGGCTGCCAGTCCCGCTTCGAACTCTCCGCCCAGCACCGCGTGCACGCCCACGCGCCGCAGCAAAGCCTCGTTCAGCGGCGCATAGAGCCCGTAGGTGCAGAGGCAGGCCCGCGGATTCACGGCCCGCACCCGCTCCACCAGCTTCAGGAACAGCCGCGTGGCCGTGTGCATGGGCAGATAAAATGCGATCAGACCGGCTTGCTCGAAGGCTGGGCCCAGAAGGCGCCCCGGAGGCCGGCTGCAGGAAAGGTCGGCCATAGTGACTTCATGGCCCTCGGCGCGCAGCCAGGCCGCCGGCGACGCCAGCCCGAACGGCTGCCGCCCCAGCTCATAGGTCGAGACTAATACCACTCGCACTGCTTCCATTATGTGCTTTCCGAAACCCCGCAACAGCCGCGCGCATCGCGGGGGATTCATTGGATTCGGGGAAGCATTTCTTTCACCGCTTCCTTACGGTACCTTAAATGGCCCGGCCGGTAACGCTCACCCCCGCCGTGCTATCATGCCGGTCGATATGGCCGAATATTCCATCGGAGTGGATCTGGGCGGCACCAACCTGCGCGCGGCGGCGATCAGCCGCGAGGGAAAGCTGCTGGACAAGGTTTCCGGCATCACCAACTTCACCGAGGGCCGCGAAGCCGTGCTGGCCGACATCGTCAAGGAGATCGAAGCCATGCGCAAAACCCACGGCGCAGGACTGGCCGGCATCGGCGTGGGCGTGCCCGGCTTCATCCGCATCAAGGAAGGCTTCATCACCGGCTCCAACAATCTGCCCTATCTGGAGAACTTCCCGGTGCGCGACGCCATCTCGCAACGCCTGGGATCGCCCGTGATTCTGGAGAACGACGCCAACGCGGCGGCGCTGGGCGAAAAATGGATGGGCGCAGGACGCGAGGTGGACGACCTGGTGCTGCTCACCCTCGGCACCGGCGTCGGCGGCGGCATCGTCTCCGGCGGACGGGTGCTGCGCGGCTACGTCGGGATGGCCGGCGAGCTGGGCCACATCACCGTCGTTCCGGGCGGCAATCCGTGCGGCTGCGGCAACCGCGGCTGCCTGGAAAAGCACGCCTCCGCCACCGCCGTCTCCGCCATGGCGCGGCTCATGCAACTCGGTGAAGATCTCACTTCGAAGGAGGTTTGCGCGCTGGCTGCGCAGCAAGACGCGGCTGGGCAGAAAGCCCGCACCATTTGGCAAGTAGTCGGGGAATCGCTCGGCGCGGCGCTCGCTACGCTGGTCAACACCTTCAACTTCCCGCTGTACCTGCTCAGCGGCGGGATGCTGCCGGCCTGGGAGTTCTTCGCGCCTCACATGCTGCGAGTGGTCGAGGAGCGCTCGTTCACCTACCGCGCCACGAAAGCGGAGACCCGCATCGCCCAGGCCACCTTAGGCAACCAGGCCGGGCTTTTCGGCGCGGCCTATCTGCCGTGGTTGGAAGTGTAGTCGCTGGCTGAGAACGCGGGAAGGAACGATTAGCCACAGATGAACACGGACACGGATAAGAACAAAAACAACTTCTTCTGTTTTATCTGTGTTTATCCGTGTTCATCTGTGGCCGATAATTCTTTTTCAGTCTCTCAGCTCGGTCTCAGGGGCGGTGTTTTGGGTCAACTCTTCTTGTTATTTAAGCGGTAGCCCAGGATGGCTTTGATCAGGAAATGGTCGGTCGCCTGGGTGACCCCGACGCCCACTCCGAAATTGAATTCCCAATTTTTGCCGAAGTCGATATCCACGGCGGGGACGATTTGCTGCTCCTGGTCGCGCACGGCATAGAAGCCCGTGATGGGGCCGAGCGAGCCGTAGTATTCCACACCGGCCGCGATTCTCTTAGTGATGTCGTAGCTCCACTTGAAGTTGGGCGAAAAGATCAGCCCCTTCGGCCTGTCGGGCCCGTGGATCGTCAAGTCCATCGCCGGGTTGAATGCCAGGTACCACTTCTCGATCTTCTTGTCTACGATGGGCCGGATCTCCCAGGTCCAGGTGTCCGGCGAGATCTCGGGCCGCTGCCAGCCGATCTCGTTCGAGATGCTCACCCCCACCGGCAGATGGTACTTTTCCGGAATGGCGAAGCGCGGGCGGATGTGCGACCCCACATAGACCCACGGGCCGCCCGGCTGAATGCTGGTGAAAATGTAAAAGCCGCACTCGAACCAGTCGTTGAAGCCGTGGGTGATCTCCACGGTTTCGTGTTCGGCGTGATTGGTCCCCAGCACGCCATCCGCGGTCTTGGAGCCGCTCGCCGTGAAATTGCTGTGCAGCTCGACCATGGTGACGCCGGGCGTCACCAGATCGTAGCCGTAGACCTGCACTTCGTAATTGCCCTGGGCGCGCAGATTCGCCGCCCAGCAGCCAAGCCAGAGTGTAACCGCAAGAAAGTAGCGCAAGACCCCTCGACACCTCTGCCGTCGGATTGAACCGCTTCCTACACACTCTAGCAGGGGCCGGCCCGTCGGGTCCACGGCGGCGAAACGCGGCGTGCTCAGGCCGGGCGGTTGGCCAGGATCAGCGGCGAAGGGCCGGGCGCCGGCAAGGTTCGTGGGTTCTCGAAGCCGGCCTCTTCCAGCCACCGGGCGATCTCGGGGAACGACCAGGTGTCGC
Source organism: Bryobacteraceae bacterium (assembly GCA_052144935.1). GTDB lineage: Bacteria > Acidobacteriota > Terriglobia > Bryobacterales > Bryobacteraceae > JOPF133. The sequence continues at coordinate 15,075 of JBKQPR010000067.1, read as the reverse complement.
CTTCGTCGGTGGCCACCAGCATGTTCACCGCGAAGATCAGGCCGTTGGGCGGACCGCTGCGGTCCTCGCTCACCAGGAACTCGGCGATGGCGATGGTTCCACCGGGCGCCAGGGCCTGGAAGGTCTTGCGCAGCAGCGCGCGGCCGCGGCGCTGGCCCTCGCTGTGCAGGATGTGGCCCAGGGTTGCGACGCTGTGCCCGGAGCCGAAATCGGCTTCCAGCAGATCGCCCGGAACCAGCGAAAAGCGCTCCGCCAATCCGCAACGCTGCACGCTCTGGCGCGTCACGTCGAGCACGCGCGGCCAATCCACGGCGGTGACCCGCAGATCGGGAAACGCCTGGGCGAGCGCGATGCCCCATACTCCCGAGCCGGCCGCCAGATCGAGCGCGCTCGAGGGCTGCCCTTTGGGGTGCCCTCGGGGCCCGGCGGACTCCGCCTCGGCCAGATGGGCGGCCAACGCCCGCGCCGAAGGATAGCTCATCGGAAAAATATCCATCACGAACTCGTGGAAGAACTCCGCTCCGGGGCCTTCCTGGTTTACTCCGGCCGCCGGCTTCCCCGCCACCACGATCTCGTTCAGCTTGAGCCACAGCGGGATGAGCTGCGTGCTGGTGTGGCGGATGAGGCCGCCCAGATACCCCGGCCGCGTGCTGACCAGGAACGCCGCGCTTTCCGCGGTGAGCGAGAAGCGGCCCTCGGCATCTTTGGCCAGCAGATTCAATCCGGCCAGCGCGTGAAGAACGGCGCGCAGCCCGCGCGTGGAAGCGCCGGTGAGCGCCGCCAGCTCCGCGATGCTCTTCGGGCCGTCATCCAGCAGATCGAAGATGTTCTGTCGCACCGCCGTCTCGACGATCAGGGGCGCGGTGTAGCCCCATGCCAGCGCCGAAATGCGTTCCGGCGTTACGGCCTGTTGTCCTGTTGCAGCCACGAATGTTTCCCTCCGGTGAGTTGTAAAGTTGTAACGATTATGGCACAGGAAGGGCGGGAGTCCGGGGTCGTTGAAACCTCGGACTCAACGCCGAGGCGCGGAGAAAACAAACACCGTTGCCCTCTCTCCGGGTTTTCTCCGCGTCTCCGCGTCTCTGCGTCAAAAGGGGGCGTCTGGGCTTACACCGCCTGGCAGGCTCGCTCCAGCGCTTCCTTCAGAATCCCCTGCTTCCCCTCCGCCAGTTTCTTCCCCTCGGCCGTCACATAAAAAACGTCGATAGCCTTGTGCGCCTGCGTGTCGATCAGCACCACCTCGATGTTGCAGCCGTTCAACGACATCGCGGAGGCCAGATCGTACAACAGGCCGGGGCGGTCCTGGGCCACAATCTCCACCAGCGTCGCGGTGGCGCCCGCTTCCGAATCGAAGGCCACCCGCGTTTCAATGTGCGCCTTGCGGCTCGGCAGCTTGGGCTTCGGACGGTTGCGCAAAAGTTCGCGGACATCGGTCTTATGCAGGATCACCCGCTCGGCGGTCGTGCGCAGGCGTTCCACTTCGCTGGGGTTCAGCTCCAGCGTGCGATGGGGGTCTTCAAAGGTGAAGGTGTCCAGCACCAGGCCGCGGCGATTCGAAAAGGCCTCGGCTTTCAAAATGTTCATGCCGAAACTGGAAAGCGTGCCGGCCACCGATGCGAACAGGCCCGGCCGGTCGGTGGCCACCAGGGTGAGCCGCCAGGCGGAATCCACGCGCTCCACATCCACCGCCACGCCGCGGGCCCGGCTCTTCTCGCGCAGCGCCATGTGGGCTTCGATTTCGGCGTCCGTATGGGTGCGCAAATAGCGCGTGGGGAAGCCTTCCAGAAACGCCACGCGCTCAGGCCCAAAGGGCCCTCCGTTGGCCACCACTGCCGCCGGCACGCCAATGCGGTCGCTTTCCAGCTCGCGCGTCAGCTCGTTGTAGACCATCAGGTAGAGCTGCCAGAGTTGCTGCGCGCGCCAGGGAGTCATCACCGTGGGGTTCACCGCGCTGATATCGGCGTAGGTGATCAGCGTGAGGGCCTTGAGCCTCTCGACGGTCTCCACCTGGCGAGCCACCTCGCGGATGGTCGGCGGGTCGAAGACATCGCGCGAGTGCATGGCCGCGGAAAGGTCCAGGTGCCGCCAAATCAGGAAGCGCACCGTGTCGCGTTCCTGTTGCGGCATGCGGATGCGCTCCATGGCGGCGCTGGCCAGGCGCAGCGAGCCATCCACGTGCCTTTCGTGCGGCAATCCCTTGCCGGCGTCGTGAAAGAGCAGCGCCAACAGCAGCACGCCGGGTTCGCGCACCTCGGCCAGCAGGTCGCGATACTGCGGCGCCTCCACCCGCCAGAGCGTCTCGATGGCCACCAGCGAATGCTCGTCCACCGTGTAGCGATGGAAGAAGTCGCGCACCACCAGGCACTCGATCGACTCCATCTCGGGAAAGACCGCCGAGAGCACCCCGGTTTCGTGCATCAGGCGCGCGGCCAGGGGAGCGTGCGGCAAAGAGAAGACCCGGTTCAGAACGGGCCAGACCGGCTGCGGAAAGCGGAAGTGTGCGCGTAGCCCCGCCAGGCGCGCTTCGATCTGCTGCTCGGCTTCCGCGGAGAGCGCCACGCCGTGGCGGGCCACGAATTCGAACATCCGCAACACCAGCTCGGGCTCCACCTCCAGATGCTGGGGGGATCGGAAATGCGCGCGATCGCGGTGCACACTGAAATCGGCATTCGCCAGGCGCGACCGCCAATCGCGGAACTGGGCGAGCAGGGAACTCGATTGCGCTTCATGGGCCTCCAATTGCCGCAGGGCGGCGCGGAAGATGGTGCGGGAATGGCGATAGTATTGGCGCATCCACTGCGCCGGGTCGCTTTCCCGCCACTGGTCGGCGAGGGCGTCCTGGGCCTCGAACGACAGCATGTTGTTGTCGCGGCCTGATTGCACGTGCAGGTAGCAGCGCAGGCGCGCCAGGAAACGCATGGCCTCCTGCAGTTCCGGCGCGGGTTCGGCCGCCGCCAGGCGTGGGCCGCCCGCGGTGCCGCCGGCGGCGTTGATCGCTTCCAGCCAGCACACCAGTTGATAGTCGCGCAGGCCGCCGGGCGTTTCCTTGACGTTCGGTTCCAGGTGGTAGATGGTGTTGGCGTACTTCGCGTGGCGGTCGCGCGCCAGTTGCGCCAGGTTGCGGGCCAGCGCCTCGCGGTTGCTCGCCACAAACCGCGGCATCCGGCGGGCCAGGTCGGCGTACAGCGCACGGTCGCCCGCCAGGAAGCGCTGGTCCAGCAGGCTGACGTTCAGCTCGGCGTTGGTGTTGTGGACCTCGGCGCACTCCTCGGGCGTGCGTACCGAGTGGCTCATGCGCAGGCCGGTATCCCACAGCCGCTGCAGGAAGGCGGAGATGGCTTCCTTGTTGGCCTGGGCCACGCGCTCCTCCTGGAACAGCAATAGCAGATCGATATCGGAATGCGGGAACAGGTGGCGCCGCCCGTATCCGCCCACCGCCAACAGGGCCAGTCCGGAGGGAAATGCGGGAAACAGAAGGTCTCGGGCGGCCTCCATGACGGTGCGGTCCACCTGGGCGGTGCGCTCCGCCAGCACCGTCATGGCGTCTCCGGTGGCCAGAAAAACGTTCCGCGCGTTAGAGGGCTGAGTCGCCACGATCGTCGTTCCGGATGCGAATGGCTTCCGCCACGTCATATACGAAGATTTTGCCATCGCCGATTTTGCCGGTGCGCGCGGCGGCCGTGAGCGCGCGCAGCACCTCTTCGTAGCGGTCGGCGGGCACCACCATCTCCAGCTTGATCTTGGGGAGCAGATCCACGTTGTATTCCTGGCCGCGGTAGACTTCCTTGTGGCCTTTCTGCCGTCCGTGACCGCGGACGTCGCTGATAGTCATGCCGTCGATGCCGATGGCTTTCAGCGCTTCTTTCACCTCGTCCAGCTTGAAGGGCTGGATAATGGCCTCGATTTTCTTCATATAGGCTTATCCTAGCGCTACTGCTCGAAGATATACCCTTCCTCCCCGTGCATGCTGTAATCGAGACCTTCGATTTCGTCCTCCTTCCGCACCCGCAGCCCGATCAGCCGGTCGCAAAGCCAGAGAATCGCCAGGGTTCCCACAATCGCCAGAATCCATGCAATCGCGCACCCGGCCAGTTGATTGAGCACCTGGGAGGCGTGCCCATCCACCAGCCCCAGCGGCAGCGTCCGGCCGGCGGAATCCTTGAAATTATCGTTCACCGCGCTGGTGGCGAAGACCCCGGTGGCGAGCGCGCCCAGCGTGCCGCCCGCGCCGTGGACGCCGAACGCGTCGAGCGCGTCATCGTAGCCGAACCGCTTCTTGACCTGGGTGACCATCCCGTAGCAGACCACCCCCGCGCACAGGCCGATAAGCAGCGCCGGGAAGGGTTTGACGAAGCCCGAGGCGGGCGTGATGGCCACCAGGCCCGCCACGCATCCCGAGATGGCGCCCAGCACGCTGGGCTTGCCGGTGGTCAGCCACTCGGCGGCGACCCACCCCAGGGTGGCGGAGGCCGCCGCGAAATGCGTGGCCACGAAGGCGCTGGTGGCCAGGCTCGAGGCGGCCAGCGCGCTGCCCGCGTTGAAGCCGAACCAGCCCACCCACAGCAGGCAGGCGCCGATAAAACTGATCACCAGGTTGTGCGGCTTCGGCGTGGCGGGATAGCCCAGCCGCCGGCCCAGGTATAGGGCGCAGACCAGCGCCGAAACGCCCGAGGTGATGTGGACCACCGTGCCGCCGGCGAAATCGAAGCACGGAATCCGGCCGCCCAGCGCGGCGTTCAGCAGCCCTCCCTTGCCCCACACCATGTGGGCCATGGGGAAGTACACCACCAGGCTCCACAGCGTCATGAAGAGCAGCATGGCGCTGAACTTCATGCGCTCGGCGAAGGCCCCCGAGATCAGTGCCGGGGTGATGATGGCGAACATCAACTGATAGACCATGAAGGTCTGCTGTGGAATGGTGGAGGCGTAATCCGGGTTGGGCGCGCTGCCCACGTTGTCCAGCAATGCGAAGCGCAGATCGCCGAGGAAAGGCCCGGACCCGCCGAAAGCCAGGCTGTAACCCACCACGGCCCAGATTACCGTCACCACCGCCATGAGGATGAAGCTCTGCATCATGGTTCCGAGTACGTTCTTGCGGCGCACCAGGCCGCCGTAGAAAAGGGCCAGTCCGGGGCCGGTCATCATCAGCACGAGGGCTGCGCTGACCAGCATCCAGGCATTATCGCCCGCGCTCTGGGCGGACTTTGCGGCGGCTTCGACGGCCGCCAATCGCGAAGAAACATCCGGGCTCGTCTGCGCCAACATGGCCGCGGGGATCAAGCATAGGACAAGCATACAGGGCTTGACAGGAAGACTCATTTTTCGGGGACCTCAGAGGAAGTCTATCCAAATAGTGTCTCTCGGCGCTTTATGGGTTTCCAAACTGAAGTTTCTATGGGCGAAATCGGAATTTTTTATAGTCGAAATTTTCTATGGTTGGGGGCCAGCGAATATCGGGCCACTCGCTTTTTGACGCGGAGGGCGGGAGGCGCGCGCGGCGCGCCACAACGGCGACGGGCTTGCCGGTTATCCTGCGGGAGAAATCAAGCCGCTGCTTTTTGCCACCGCGCCTGCCTGGGCGTACAGCGGGCCAACCCTCCACGACGCGATTCATGCCTTTCGCGCGGACCGAAAGACGGTTTACGCGGTAGTTCACGCACGGGAGATCATCTCGGAAGCGTCGCGGCGCCTCCCTGATCCGCTGCTCGACCGGCATCCGGAAATCGATTGGGCGGTCGCCGCCGGCGGCCCCACGGAGCGTGGCCGGCGAGGAATTCCTTCGCTTGCAGGCAGATCGCTTTCGTACAGCCGAGCCACGGACGGATCACTCCCCTGGACCCGGCTTGGGTCCGGCGATCCGCCTTCCAGGTGGCAGGCCGTGCCGAGCCCCTACCCGTAGAAGTGCCAGAGAGCACCCGCCTGAACACCCGCCTGCCCACCACCGTGGCCGATTGCCAACTGCTGTATCCTTGATACAACGTGCCGGAGATTCCACTCGGGACCAGGATTTCGCATTTCGATATCCTCGAGAAACTCGGCGAGGGGGGCATGGGCGCGGTCTACAAAGCCCGCGACCACCGCCTGGACCGCCTGGTCGCCATAAAGGTGCTTTCCGGGAAGGCCGCGGCCGCTCCGGAGCGGCAGGCCCGTCTCATCCAGGAGGCCAAGACCGCATCCGCTCTCAACCACCCCAACATCGTCACGATCCACGAGATCGACGTGGCCGGCGACCTTTTGTTCATCGCCATGGAATATATCGAGGGGCGGACGCTGGAGCAACTGATCCCACAGAGGGGCCTGCGCTTCGCCGACGCGCTACGGTACGCGGTTCCGGCCGCCGACGCGCTGGCGGGGGCGCACGCCATCGGCATCGTACACCGCGATGTCAAACCCTCGAACATCATGGTCAGCACGAAGGGCTTGGTGAAGGTGCTCGATTTCGGCTTGGCCAAGCTGACCAGCCGGGAGAAGCCGTCGAGCGCCACGGCAGGGGAAGCCGACGCCACCGTTACGGTCACCGCCAGGCAGACCGAGGACGGGTCGATTCTGGGCACCGTCGCCTACATGTCGCCGGAGCAGGCGGAAGGGAAGGAGATCGACGCGCGTTCCGACATCTTCTCCTTCGGCGTGATGCTTTATGAAATGCTGACGGGCCGGCGGCCCTTCACAGGAGACACCAAGCTCTCCACGCTGGCCGCCATTGTGAACCAGGAGCCGCGGCCCGCCCGGCAACTGGTGGATGGGTTGCCTCCGGAGCTGGATCGCGTCTTGGCGCGATGTCTGCGCAAAGATCCGGCGCGGCGGTTCCAGACCATGGCGGATTTGAAGGTTGCGCTGGAGGAGCTGAAGGAGGAATCGGAGTCCGGGCGCCTCACGGCCGGCGCGCCCGTGCCCGTGCCCGCTCGAAGACGCACGTGGCTCTGGGCCGTGGCCGGCGCCGTCATGGTGCTGGCGTTGGCCGGAGCGTGGCTCTTGCGAAGACCCGCATCCGGGCCGCCCGAGACGCTGGTGTCTGTGACCAGCTACCCCGGCTCCGAGTTGTTTCCCAACTTCTCGCCCGACGGCCGGCAGATCGCCTTCAGTTGGGATGGCGAGAAGGGCGATAACCTCGATATCTACGTGAAATTGGTCGGCGAGACGAATGCACTGCGGCTCACCACCGATCCGGCTGCCGACGCTTATCCGGTATGGGCGCCGGATGGAAAGCGGATTGCGTTTCGCCGTGGAGGCCTTGCTGGCGCGGCCGCCGGGCTACCCTCGGGCCCCATCTACACGGTCTCGCCTCTCGGAGGAGCGGAGCAGAAGCTGTCGGACTTTGCCACGACCTACCAAATGTCCTGGTCGCCGGATGGAAAGTGGCTGGCGGTCTCTTCCAGCGACCAGCCGAGCGCCATTTTTCTGCTGCCCGTCGAGGGCGGCGAAGCCCGGCGGGTCTCGAACCCCAAGGCTCCCAGGTTCGACCGGGCTGCGAGCTTTTCGCCCGATGGGCGACAGTTGGCATACGCGGGCTGCGCGGGCCCGTTTTCGTGCGACGTGTATGTCGAGGATTTGAGCGCGGCCGGTGTCCTGCGGGATGGCCCCCGGCGCATCACCAACCAGAATCTCACCATAAACGCCCTAACGTGGAGCCGCGACGGAAAGTCCGTGGTCTACAGCGGTTCGCGCGATTCTGCCATCCTTCCCTATCTGTGGCGCGCGGAAATCGACCAGCGGCGGCCCCCGCAAAGGTTGGAAATTGCCGGACCGCACGCCGGTTTCCCCTCCGTATCTCCCGTTGGCAATCGTTTGGTATTCGAAAGGGATCTGCAGAACTATGACATCTGGCGCTACCGCGTAGGCGGGGCTGCCGAACCGCTCATCGTCTCATCGCTCTCCGAAAACAACCCTCAGTTTTCGCCGGACGGAAACAGAATTGCCTTCGAGTCCGATCGCTCCGGCGAAGCGGAGGAGATCTGGGTAGCGCAGGCCGACGGATCGAAACCGGTTCAGATGACCCGCAACCTCGGACGTCACCAGGGAACCCCGCGCTGGTCGCCCGATGGCCGTTGGATCGCGTTCGACTCCCAAAGCGAGGATGGCGGCCGGGACATCTTTGTGATGGATGCGAACGGGGGCAGACCGCGACGCATTACCCCGGAACCCTCGGATAAGCACGTGCCGTCCTGGTCGCGCGACGGGAAATGGATTTACTTCCGCTCGAATCGCTCCGGCCGTGACGAGATCTGGCGCATGCCCTTTGCGGGCGGCGTGGCGCAACAGGTCACCACCGAGGGCGGCCACGTGGCTCATGAATCCGCCGATGGGACAACCTTGTTCTATACCAAGGCTTTTAATTCCCCGCTGTTCGCGAGGCCGCTATCCGGAGGCGCCGAGCGCCAGTTGCTGGCTTGGGTGGAGCGCAGAGCCTTCCTTCCGGTGGATGACGGCATCTACTACATCGGCGGGCGCAGCAATGGACAATACCCCCTTGAGTTCTTTCGATTCTCCAGCCAGTCCAGCCAGGTACTCGCCAACCTCAATGGCATGATCAACCAAGGTCTGAGCGTTTCTCCGGATCGAAGGACCATTCTGTTCACCAAAACTGTGGCCTTCGGCGCCGATCTCATGATGATCGAAAACTTCCAGTGAGCCGCGTTGGCAGGCGAAAGCGCCTGCCCCACTTTCAGCCGCCGATTTCCCGCAGCAACCAGGTGCGCGCCAGCCGCCAGTCGCGATGCACGGTCTGCTCGGAGGTCTTGAGAACCTCGGCCGTCTCCTTCACCGACAGGCCGCCGAAGAAACGCAGCTCGACGACTTGCGCCTTGCGCGGATCGAATTGGGCGAGGGCCTGCAAAGCGTCGTCGATGGCCACCATTTCGCTATCCCGCCCCGAGGAGACATCCGGGATCTGGCCGAAATCCACCCGCTCGGCGTGGCCTCCGCGCTTCTCCCTGTGGCGGGCGCGGGCCCCATCCACCAGGATCCGCCGCATCATCTGAGCGGCGATCGCAAAGAGGTGGGCGCGATCCTTCCAATCGGCGATGGACACGTCCGCGAGGCGCAGCCAGGCCTCGTGGGCCAGCGCGGTGGTCTGCAGGGTGTGGCCGGGGCGCTCGTTCTTCATGTAGTTGTGCGCGCGGCGGCGGAGCTCGGCGTAAATCACGGGCGTCAGTTGCTCCAACGCGGCGCGATTGCCCGCGCCCCACTCCCGCAGCAGGCGGGTGATATCCACGGATTCGTCGCCTGGCATAGTGCCCCGAACGGAAGTATATCCCGACGGCGGGCGGGCTGTGGCGGAAGGGGCTGATCGCCGGGTTGACAGGCGGGGTGCCTCTGGGCCCGCCTGTCCCACGTTGCCGCACTCCTCCCGGCATATAATATCGCTGAGACAACCATATGACGACGACCGCACGGCCGAACCTCCCACGCTTGTTGTTTGGTGGGGTCGCTGCAGGCCTGGCGATCAATGCGATCGAATACCTGGTCCATGGGATGTTTCTCGATGCGCAATGGACCGCCGCCTTCGCCGCTCTTGGGAAAACTCCTACCGGCTGGACCACCTTCATCCCGGAAAACTTTCTCCTCGGCGTAATCGCGATCTGGGTTTACACGCGCATGCGTCCAAGCTATGGCCCAGGTCCCAAGACGGCGGTTCGTACGGCGCTGGCGGTGTGGGTAGTGTTCTGGGTAATCCCCGAAATGGCTCTTCAGCCGCTGAAGCTGTTCCCCAACTCACTTTTGTTCACAGTGATCGCCGTCGGCCTGCTCGACAGCATTCCGGCCGTTCTGTTGGGCGCCTGGATTTATCGACCCTGACCAGACAAGGGTGCGCCGCCTACCCGAACGGAGGTTCCCGCGGGGTCTGGAGGCTGCCGCTGCGGCGCGGTGGGCGGCGCGCTTTGCGGCGGCGGGCCGAGCCAGGGACTCTCTCAGGGCATGGCGTTTCTGAGAACGACCCAACCTGGGTCAAGTCGTACTTACAAACAATTGAAAACAAATCAGTTGTCTTTTGAGTGACCCAAGTTGGGTCGATTTGGCAAAAAACCTCCCGCTGACGTTATAGTTCCCGCCGCGCGCTGTCGCTTACCCGGTGTCACGGGAGGCGAGCATGAAGATGACAGCGGCAGTGGCGATGACGTTGGCGATGGCAGCGTGCGCGCAGGCCGGCGAAAAGATCCTGGTTTACGTGAGCGGCGTCCAAGTGCCCTCGTTCGTCCTGGTCCCCGCCGAGGACATAGCCGGACGTATGTTCGCAACCGCCGGCGTGGCGGTCGAATGGCGGCCCAGAAAGCCTCATGCCGGGCAGGTTCCACAGGAGGGCGGAGCCATCGTCATGCATTTCTCCATGCATACGCCGCCGGAGGAGCATCGCGGCGCCCTAGCCTATGCCTTGCCTTACGAAGGGATCCACATTGAGGTGATGTATGACCGTATTCGGGGGGTTTGCGGGAAGCGAGGTACCCCCACTTCTGGCCCACGTGATGGTCCATGAATTGACGCACGTGATCGAAGGCACCTCGCGCCACTCCGCATCGGGCGTCATGAAAGCGCATTGGGACCCGCACGGCTACCGGCAAATGCAGCGCGTCCCACTGCCGTTCGCTGCGGAAGATATCGAACTGATCCACGCCGGCATGCGGGCCCGCGCCGCTGCCGGTTCCGGCTCCGGTTCGGGCTCGCCTTTGGGCGCCTCGGTGGACGCGCCGTAATGCTATAATCGCAGCGGGCTTCGGGCCCTATGAACAGCGAACAGTGGCAGCGGGTGGAAGAGCTTTACCATGCCGCCCTGGGCCACCCTGCCGGCCAACGCGCCACGTTCCTCAAGGAGGTGTGCGCGGACGATGACCTCCGCCGCGAGGTGGAATCGCTGCTGGCGTCCGATCGACCGGACGGCACGGTGCTCGACTCTCCGGCCTGGGAGCGCCGGCTTTCGCCGGGAGAGCGCATCGGCCCGTATCGGATCGTCTCGCGCATCGGCGCCGGCGGCATGGGCGAGGTCTGGAAAGCGCGGGACACGCGATTGGGGCGCGAGGTCGCGATCAAAGTGTGCGCCAGCCGGTTTTCCGACCGCTTCAAGCGCGAGGCGCGCGCCATTGCGGCGCTGAATCACACCCGCACATCTGCACGCTGTTCGATGTGGGCGCCGATTGCCTGGTGATGGAGTACATCGAAGGCAAGCCGATCCAAGGTCCCCTCACCCTGGACCAGGTGCTGAAACTGGGGGCTCAGATCGCCGACGCCTTGAGCGCCGCGCATCGTAAAGGCATCGTCCACCGCGATTTGAAGCCCGCCAATATACTGGTCACCGGGCCCAAAGGGCGCCGCGGCGTCAAGCTACTCGATTTCGGTCTCGCCAAGATGGACAAGGCCGCCGCGTCGGCTTCCGGCAGCACGCTCCCTCCCAGCGAGACGCGGGACGGCGCCATTCTCGGCACCATGCAATACATGGCGCCGGAACAATTGCAGGGCAGAGAAACCGATGCCCGCAGCGATATCTTCTCGTTGGGCTCGGTGCTCTATGAGCTGCTCACGGGGCGGCGTGCTTTCGGTGGCTCCGACTCGGCCAGTATCACGGCGGCGATCCTGAAAGAGGAGCCGCCTCCTTTGACGGCTCCGCTGGCCTCGGGAGCCTTCGCACGGCTGGTTCGTAAGTGCCTGGCGAAGGAGCCGGACGACCGGTGGCAGACGGCCAGCGACCTCCGCGATGAACTGCTGTGGATTGCCTCGGGCGATGCGCAGGCCGGCCCGGCGCCAACCGCGCCCGCTCGGAAGCGCACATGGCTATGGGCTGCGGCCGGCGCCATGGTGGCGCTGGCGCTGACGGGAGCCTGGCTCTTCCGAGGACCCGTATCCGGCCCGCCGGAGAGGCTGGTCTCCGTGACCAGCTACCCCGGCTCGCAGGGAAGTCCGAGCTTCTCTCCCGACGGCCGGCAGATCGCCTTCGGTTGGAACGGCGAGAAGGGAGATAACTACGATATCTACGTGAAAATGATCGGCGAGACGAATGCTCTACGGCTCACCACCGATCCGGCTGGCGATTATCTTCCGGCATGGGCGCCGGATGGAAAGCGCATTGCGTTTTATCGTGAGGGACCCCACAGTGGCATCTACACGGTCTCGGCTCTGGGAGGAGCGGAGCAAAAGCTGTCGGATTTTGCCGCGAGCTGGCAAATGTCCTGGTCGCCGGACGGGGAGTGGCTGGCAGTCTCTTCGAACGACCCAACAAGCGCCATTTTTCTGGTGCCAGTCGAGGGTGGCGAGCCGCGGCGGATCTCGAACCCAAAGGCTCCCGGGCACGACCAGTCTGCGAGCTTTTCGCCCGATGGGCGACAGTTGGCATACGCAGGCTGCACGCACATTTATAAGTGCGACGTGTACGTCCAGGATCTGAGCCCTGCTTATGTGCCGCAGGATAGCGCCCGGCGCATCACCAACCAAAATCTCGCCATATACGGGCTGGCATGGAGCCGTGACGGAAAGTCGGTGGTCTACGGCGGCTGGGGCAGTTCCGCCGCGTCCAACCATCTGTGGCGCGCGGAAATTGACGGACGGCGGCTGCCGCAACGGCTGGAAATTGCCGGACCGAACGCTTGGGGCCCCTCAGTTTCTCCGGTAGGCAATCGGTTGGTATTTTCAAGGAATCTGCAAGACGATGACATCTGGCGCACCGCATAGGCGGGTCCGCCGAACCGCTGATCGTCTCATCGGCCAACGAGGACAACGCTCAGTTTTCGCCGGACGGAAGCAAGATTGCCTTTGACTCCCGCTCCGCAGAATCGTTGAGGATCTGGGTGGCGCAAGCCGACGGATCGAAACCGGTTCAGATGACGAACAACGTCGGGCTTTTCGAGGGAAGCCCGCGCTGGTCGCCCGATGGCCGCTGGATCGCGTTTGAGTCGTGGGACCAGGATAGCCACGCGGACATCTATGTGGTGGATGCGAGCGGGGGCAGACCGCGACGCATTACCCAGGGGCCCTCGGATGGGCATGTGCCATCCTGGTCGCGCGACGGGAAATGGATCTATTTCCGCTCGGATCGCACGGGCAGGTACGAGATCTGGCGGGTGCCCTCTGCCGGCGGTGTAGCGGAACAGGTTACCCAAGAGGGGGGCTTCGTGGGTCATGAATCCGCCGACGGGACAACCCTTTTCTACATCAAGGCCGGTTCTTCCCCGCTGTTCGCGAAGCCGCTGTCCGGCGGCGCCGAGCGCCAGTTGCTGGATTGGGTTTCGCAGAGAGCGTTCCTTCCGGTGGATGACGGCGTCTACTACATCGGCAGGCGTAGCAACGGACAATACCCTCTGCGGTTCTTTCGATTCAGCAGCCGGACAAGCCAGATACTTACCAACATCGATGGTTGGATCGGTCTAGGCCTGAGCGTTTCTCCGGATAGAACGGCCATTCTATTCGCCAAAACCGTGAAGTCCGGCGCCAATCTCATGATGATCGAAAACTTCCGGTGAGGCGCGGGCCGGTTAACATTGAGAGGTGATGGAGCCAGAGCAATTCAACCGCATCAGCCGCGCGCTGGCCGACCCGACGCGGGTGGAGATTCTTGAACGCATCGCCGCCGAGAAGGAGATGGCCTGCGCGGCGCTGGCCTGTCAGTCGGACGTATCGCAGCCCACTATTTCCCACCATCTGAAAGAGCTGCACGTCGCCGGACTGATCCGTCCGCGCAGGGAGGCCAAGTTCTGCTTCTACCGCCTCGACCGGAAGGTGTGGGCGGAGTACCTGGCGGAAATGCGGCGGCGGATTCCCGTGCGGCGAAAGGCCTGAATCCCGCCCGCGCCACCCTTCATCGTATAGACAGTTGTCTATTGGTCGATACAAGGCCAGCAACCGCTCCCTTACGGTCGCGGCTCGGATGCGCGTCGGGCCGGCAACCGCTCCCTGACGGGGCGCCCTCTGGGCCCGGCTCGGATGCGCGTCGGAGCCGCGACCGTTAGGGAGCGGTTGCAACAACTGAAGGAGAGGAACTATGGCAAATCTTACGGGTAAAGTCGCAGTCGTCACCGGCGCATCGAAGGGCATCGGGGCGGCCATCGCGGAGGAACTCGCCGGCAGCGGAGCGGCGGTGGTGGTCAATTACGCATCGAGCGCCGGGCAGGCGGCGGAGGTGGTGGCGCGGATCCGGTCCAAAGGCGGCGCGGCCAAAGCGGTACACGCGGACGTCAGCAAGCCGGCTGAGGCGAAGCAACTCGTCGATGCGGCGGTCTCCGAATTCGGACGGCTCGATATCCTGGTGAACAACGCGGGAGTTTACGAGTTTCTTCCGCTCGAGCAAGTCGGCGAGCGGCATTTCAACCGCATGTTCGACCTGAATGTCAAAGGGCTGCTGTTCGCCACGCAAGCCGCGGCGAAGGCGTTTGGCGACGAGGGCGGGTCGGTGGTCAACATCAGCTCCATGGCGTCGCTGGGGTCTCTTCCGAACACGGCCGTGTACAGCGCCACTAAGGCCGCGGTGGACTCCTTCACCCGAACGCTGGCCGCGGAACTGGGTCCGCGGAAGGTCCGGGTGAATTCGGTGCTGCCCGGTCCGGTGGAGACCGAAGGCACGCAGGCAATGGGCCACTTCGACGAGTTTGCCGCGCAGATTGTGCCGCAGACGCCGCTGGGCCGCGTCGGACAACCGCGCGACATCGCGACGGTGGTCTCGTTCCTGGTGTCTCCGGAAGCCGGTTGGCTCACAGGCCAGGTGATCCCGACGGCCGGCGGATTGCGGTAATCGGGCGCCCCTCGGACAGACGCCGTGCGCCCGAGGATGCGCCGTGCCCGGCCGGGGCGCCCTTCGGGTTCCTCCCGGGGCCGGCAGGGGCCCCCGAGGCCGACAGGTCCCCTCGGGGCCGCCAGGGCCCCCAGGGCCGACAGGGCCCCCGGGGCCGACAGGTTCCTCCCGGGGCCGGCAGGGGCCCCCGAGGCCGACAGGTCCCCTCGGGGCCGACAGGGCCCCCAGGGCCGACAGGGCCCCCGGGGCCGGCAGGTCCCCTCGGGGCCGACAGGGTCCTCGGGGCCGACAGGGCCGGCAGGTCCCCTCGGGGCCGGCAGGTCCCCTCGGGGCCGGCAGGTCCCCTCGGGGCCGGCAGGTCCCCTCGG
>JBKQPR010000066.1:0-28816 GCA_052144935.1 Bryobacteraceae bacterium | reverse complement strand
AATCGTCCGGTGCTCAGACTCCGACCTTCACCGATGATAGAAAGCCTCGCCGAAACGATACTCGCCAGGGCTGCCAGATTGAAGCCCCTTCAGCCGTGAAACCGCGTTTTCACGCCGGATCCAAGTTAGTAAAGCGTCGAGTTGAACACCGTTCCAGAGCAGCCCTGAGGGCAACGTCCCATTCGCCAGACCACCCACACACGATTAAGCCATACTCGTCAAACACTTTATCTAGGAGCCGGTCAGTTGCACCATCATACGATGAAAGCTCGCCGGAGGTGTTCCTCAGTCGCGTGTCGAGATAATCGCCGTTGACCTTGATAATAGTGCACGGGGCATGGGCGAGGGGCAAGGCTCCCTGAGCTAGGTCCCCCGTGCTGATAATGGCTGGCGGTATGCCTACGTCTGCAAGTGCCAACTCAAGTAGTCTATCGAAATTGGTTGTAACCAGAACCCTAATATATTTCTTTGCGACAAGCCCTGCGATGGACCGGTGAGCCAGCGACGGCAGTTTCGTTCCTTCAAGACGCTCTTCCTCAGTCGGTTCGAAATAGCCACGGAGTAGCTGCATCCGCTCCGCGGGCCTCTTGGCGACCTCATCCAGAATTTCCGAGTAGGTAGCCTCTCTACCGAACACGTCTCGGTACCACGTCTGCGGGTCGGGGTCGCACGCTGATCCCTTGAGCAGCGCCAAGTCGCGGATCAGGCGTTCGACAATTTTCCACCCAGTGGGCACGCCGGACGAGCGCGATACGCCAGAGCCGAGCAAAAGGGCGTACACACCAGCGTTGCTATACATGGAGACAGCGAGACTGAGCGCAGCGTCGATCATGTGTCGTTCCGATAAGCCATTCTAGTGAATTCTGGTGGTCGACTACTTTCGATCCCTCAAGACACCCCGGACCAAGTTGATCTCTCCGCTTGGCACGGACACCAGCAGGAGTCGGGCGTGCGCCTCGTAGCATTATCGCAGCCGCGGTCGCCGGCAGCCCCCGATCGAGAACGACGCGCTTCATGCGGCATCGAAGTGAACATCGATTGTGCCGTCAAGAGTGGCCGCTGCAACTCTAGCGCTTGTCGAATGTCTTCTTCCTGAAGATCCGGGTAATCGTTGAAGAGATCGCGCCGTTCCGGATAAGTTGCCAGGATTTCCAGTACGCGCCTGACGGTGATCCGCATCCCGCGAATGCAGGGCCTCCCGCCCATCTTGGCCGGCTCGATGGTGATCCGCTCGAACGGTGGCTTGAGATTCATACGACCATCATGACTGACCCGGGCTGCCCGCTACCTCTCGTGTACGTCTTCCAGGTAGGTATACCCGTGCAGGCCCTCTTCATAGAACCGCAGCAGCGAGCCGCTTTCCTCGTAGCTCAGACGGCCTTCGCGAAGCGCGGTTTCCACGTCGCGGCGCAGGCGGCTGATTAACGAATCGGAGGAGAACTGCACGTAGTTTAGGACCTCGCGCACGGTGTCGCCCTTGATCACCGAATCGAGGAGGGTCTCGCCCGTGGGGCTGAGCCGGACATGCACCGCGTTGGTGTCGCCGAAGAGGTTGTGCAGATCGCCCAGGATCTCCTGGTAAGCGCCCAGCAGGAACGCGCCCAGGTAGTAGTCGCCGCCATCGAACGGGTGCAGGGAAAGCGTGCGCTTTACGTCGCGGCGGTCTATGAAGGCATCCACTTTGCCGTCGGAGTCGCAGGTGATGTCGCCCAGCACGGCGGGGCGCGTAGGCTGCTCCTCCAGCCGGTGGATGGGCATCACCGGGAAAAGCTGTTTGATGGCCCAGCTATCGGGCATGCTCTGGAACAGCGAGAAGTTGCAGAAGTAGGTGTCGGAGAGCATGGCGTCGATGCCCTCCAGCTCCTCGGGGAAGAATTCCAGCTCGCGCGCCTGCCTCTGAATCCGGCGAGAGATGGCCCAGTAAAGGTTCTCGGCGATGCAGCGCTGCTCCAGCGACAGGTAGCCGAGGCTGAAAAGGTTGAGCGCCTGGTCGAGCGCCTGCTGCGCGTCGTGATAGCTCTCCAGCAGGTTCTTGGCGGTCAGCGAGCGGTAGGTTTCCTGCAAGTCGATGATGGGCTGCTCGGCGTCGGCGGGCGGCTCGGGCGGAACGTCGGCCTCGCCCATGCCGGCCACGCCCAGGACATTGAACACCAGCACGCTGTGGTAGGCCGCGATGGCGCGTCCGCTCTCGGTGACGATGGTGGGATGCGGAACGTTGACTTCGTCGCAGACGTTCTGCACGTGGTAGATGACGTCGTTGGCGTATTCCTGCAAGGTGTAGTTGACGCTGGATTCGAAATCGGTCTGCGAGCCGTCGTAATCCACGCCCAGGCCGCCGCCGACATCCAGAAAGCGGAGGCCGGCGCCGGCGCGCGCCAAATCGACATACACCCGCACCGCCTCGTTGACGGCGCCCTTGATCTGGCGGATGTTGGTGATCTGGCTGCCGAGGTGGAAGTGCAGCAGGTTGATGCAATCGGCCATGCCGAGGTCCTTCAGCTCCTGGAGGGCGCGCATGGCCTCGGTGGCCGAGAGGCCGAACTTGGAGCGGTAGCCGCCCGACGATTTCCAGCGCCCGGAGCCGCGGCTGGCCAGTTTGACTCGCAGGCCAATCATCGGGCGCACGCCCACCCGCGCGCTGTACTTGAGGATCAGGTGCAGCTCGGTATACTTTTCCACCACCGGGATGATGTGCCTGCCGACCTTCTGGGCCAGCATGGCCATCTCGATGTACTCGTCGTCCTTGAAGCCGTTGCAGACGATCGGCGTATCGTTATCGGCCATGGCCATCACGGCCATCAACTCCGGTTTGGAACCGGCTTCCAGACCGAAGTGGTAGGGCTTGCCGAATTCCAGGACTTCCTCCACCACCTGGCGCTGCTGGTTGACCTTGATGGGGTAAACGCAGCAGTAGCTGCCCTGGTATTTGTGTTCGGCGATGGCGGTCTGGAAGGCGCTGTAGATCTCGCCGAGCCGGTGCTTGAGGATATCGGCGAAACGGATCAGGATGGGGAGGTCGATGCCCCGCAGGACCAGGGTATCGACCAGTTGTTTGAGGTCGATGGAGCGGGCGGGATCCTTTTCCGGGTGGACGCGGACGTGGCCGTTATCGCCCACCGAAAAGTAGCCCTTGCCCCAACTGGGGACGTCGTAGAAGTCGCTGGCCACCTGGGGCGTCCATCGTTCGGTCGGCTCCACCACCAGCGAGCCCTTGCGGCCGTTTCTCTCCAACTTGGGCAGTTCTCCTTAATCCATCAGTGTCGTAGAAATGGCGAAGGGAGGCAAGGGAAAATTGCGGTGCCCGCTATTTTTTAGCGCATTACCAAAAACTGCGGGTCCGGCCATTTGCTCATGCATTGTGTTAGCCTGCGGCTTCGCCGGCGTGCGGATCGCAAGGGACGTTTTTCGGCGTCCTAAACGAACCGGCCCCGGTTTACTACCGGGGCCGGCACTCTCACGTTTAGGCGGAAAGGAGGCCCCTATGATTATCATAGGAGTCACCGTTATGACCGTGCTAGTAATCACGGTCACGATAACGGTCCGCGTTGAGCGGCGCCGTCGTCGTTCCAAGTAGCGGACAAGCGTTGCGGGCCGAATCGCGGCCCGCAACCCTCCTTTATCATACGTCAAATCGGCCGCTCGCTTACCAGGAGTTTCAGAATCGTTGAAATCTTGCGCGCGTCTGGCTTTAGGCGGTCGGCGTTCAGCGCCATTCGGCCCTTCTATGCACCCTCTCAACCCCCGCCTGCATCCATTAAGCAGGCAATCTTGACTAATAAGTACAGATTGGCTAAATTGGTTGTAGCCCAACAGCTTAGGAGTGCATGCCGGTGAGCGAGTCGAGCAACACCATCGAGACCTTTGCGAATCAGGAATATAAATGGGGGTTCGTCACCGAGATCGATTCGGATTCCATCCCTCGCGGGCTGAGCGAGGACGTCATCCGGCTCATTTCGGCTAAGAAACATGAACCCGAATGGCTGCTCGAATGGCGCCTGAAGGCGTATCGGCACTGGCTGACCATGCGGGAACCCACCTGGGCTAACGTGCATTATCCCACCATCGACTACCAGGACATTATTTATTACGCCGCACCGAGGTCGAAAAAGGATGGCCCGAAGAGCCTCGATGAGGTCGATCCGGAGCTGCTGAAGACCTACGACAAGCTCGGTATCCCTTTGAGAGAGCGGGAGATCCTGGCCGGAGTGGCGGTCGACGCGGTGTTCGATTCGGTCTCCGTGGCCACCACCTTCAAAGCCAAGCTGAAGGACATGGGGATCATCTTCGGGTCCTTCTCGGAAGCCGTGCAGGAGCATCCCGAGCTGGTGCGTCAGTACCTCGGCTCGGTGGTGCCGTCGTCGGACAATTTCTTCGCGGCGCTGAACTCGGCGGTGTTCAGCGACGGCTCCTTCTGCTACGTGCCCAAGGGGGTGCGCTGCCCGATGGAGCTTTCCACCTACTTCCGCATCAACGCCAAGGACACCGGGCAGTTCGAGCGCACCCTGATCGTGGCCGATGAAGGCGCGTACGTGAGCTACCTGGAAGGCTGCACGGCGCCCATGCGCGACACCAATCAACTTCATGCCGCGGTGGTGGAGCTGGTGGCGCTGGACAACGCGCAGATCAAGTATTCCACGGTGCAGAACTGGTATCCGGGCGATAAAGAGGGCAAGGGCGGCATTTACAACTTCGTCACCAAGCGGGGCGCCTGCCGGGGCGTGAACTCCAAGATTTCGTGGACCCAGGTGGAGACGGGATCGGCCATCACCTGGAAATATCCGAGCTGCCTGCTGATCGGCGACCACTCGGTGGGCGAGTTCTACTCGGTGGCGCTCACCAATAACTACCAGCAGGCGGACACCGGCACCAAGATGATCCACATCGGGAAGAACACCACCTCGACCATCGTCTCGAAGGGCATTTCCGCCGGGCACGGACAGAACACGTATCGCGGCGGGGTGAAGATTCTGAAATCGGCGCACGGCGCGCGCAACTATTCGCAGTGCGATTCCATGCTGCTGGGCGACCAGTGCGGGGCGCACACCTTCCCGTACCTGGAAGTGAAGAATACCTCTTCGCAGGTGGAGCACGAAGCCTCCACGTCGAAGATCGGCGAGGACCAGATTTTCTACTGCCGGCAGCGCGGCATCTCCACCGAGGACGCCGTGTCGATGATCGTACATGGGTTCTGCAAGGAAGTCTTCCGCGAGCTACCCATGGAGTTTGCGGTGGAAGCGCAGAAGCTGCTGGGAGTGAGTTTGGAAGGAAGTGTGGGGTAGGGCGGGATCGTCATTCACCGCGGAGACGCGGAGGCCGCAGAGGAAGCGCGGAGAAAAGCGGAGTGAATTTCCTCTACGTAGCCTCTATGTTCTCTGCGCCTTCGCGGTGAGTGCGAGGCAGTTGGCAGAGGAAGCACGGAGAACATGGCACTACTTGAAATCAAAGATCTACACGCCACGGTTGGCGAACGCGAAATTCTGAAGGGCATCGACCTCACCGTCGACTCGGGCGAGGTGCATGCCATCATGGGGCCGAACGGCTCCGGGAAGAGCACGCTGGCGCAGGTGCTGGCGGGGCGGGAGCTATACCACGTCACCGGCGGCCAGGTGCTTTACGAAGGCGAAGACCTCCTGGCGCTGGCTCCCGAAGAGCGCGCCCAGAAGGGCATTTTCCTGGCTTTCCAGTACCCCGTGGAGATACCGGGCGTGAGCAACATGTATTTTCTGAAGGCCGCGCTGAACACCATCCGCAAGCGCCGCGACTTGCCGGAGCTGGACGCCTTCGATTTTCTGACCCTGGTCCGCGAAAAAATGAAGCTGATGGAGATGGACCAGACGCTGCTGAACCGCGCCGTGAATACCGGCTTTTCAGGCGGCGAAAAGAAGCGCAACGAGATTTTCCAGATGGCCGTGCTGGAGCCGCGGCTGGCGATTCTCGATGAGACCGATTCGGGCCTCGACATCGACGCGCTGCGCACGGTGGCTGCCGGCGTGAACGCCCTGCGCGGCCCGGAGCGATCGATGATCGTGGTGACCCACTACCAGCGCCTCTTGAACTACATCGTGCCGGATTTTGTACACGTGCTTTCCGAGGGGCGGATTGTGAAGTCGGGCGGCAAGGAACTGGCGCTGGAGCTGGAAGAAAGCGGATACGCCGCGCTGGGGATCGAGGACGAAGAAGAGGCGGTCGGCAAGGTATGACGGCGGTAGCGGAACAGATCGGCAATTGGCTGCGCGAGTTCACCGACCAGGCGCCCGCTGGGCCGTGGGTGCAGGATTTGCGCGAGGCGGCCTTCCAGCGGTTTTCGGATGCCGGCTTTCCCACCACGCACGACGAAGAGTGGCGCTTCACCAATGTCGCGCCCATCGCGCGGACCGCGTTTCGGGTGGGTTCCGCGGATACGCTTATCTGCGCGCCGGAGGCCGTGGAAGAGCTGGACCTCGAAGAGGCGCAAGCCCACCTGGCGCGTTACGCCGCGTTCGACCGCAACGCGTTCGTGGCTCTCAACACGGCTTTCGTGAACAGCCAGGTCCCCGTGACCGTGCTGCGCGTCCCGAGCGGCGCGGTCGTCGCCAAACCCATCGAAATTACATATGAGGTTGCGGAGCAGGCCGATCCGGTGGCTGTCCATCCGCGCACGCTCATTCTGGTGGGCGCCAATGCCCAGTGCAGCATCATTGAGACTTACAAAGGCGAGGGTTTCTATTTCACCAATGCGGTGACCGAAATCTCAGTCGGGGCCGGCTCGGTGGTGGATCACTATAAGGTGCAGTTGGAAGACGCGCGCGCGTATCACGTGGCCAGCATGCAGGCTGCGCTGGGGCGCAGCGCCAACTTCTCCTCGCTCTCGATTTCGCTGGGCGGGGCGCTGGTGCGGAACGATGTGGGAGTGGTGCTCTCGGAGGGCACCGAGGCCGCCCTCAACGGGCTGTACATCGCCAACGGCACGCAGCACGTGGACAATCACACCGTGATCGACCACGCCAAGCCGCACGGCACCAGCCACGAGCTGTACAAGGGGATTCTGGACGGCCGGGCCGGCGCGGTGTTCAACGGGCGCATCATCGTCCGCAAGGACGCGCAGAAGACCGACTCCAAGCAGACCAACAAGAACCTGGTGCTGTCCGACGAGGCGGTGATCGACACCAAGCCCGAGCTGCAGATCCTGGCCGACGATGTGCGCTGCACGCACGGCGCGACCATAGGCCAGTTGGACGCCGAGTCGATGTTCTACCTGCAATCGCGAGGCATCGGCCGGGAGGATGCGCGCAATCTGTTGATTTACGCATTTGCGCAGGACATCGCCGATCGGATCAAGGTGGAGGCGCTGCACAATTCGCTGGAACGGATTCTATTCGAGAAATTCCATGAGCACTCTCACTAATCATGGCGTCGGTACGGTTTGTGCCGACAGACCGCTCCCTGACGGTCGCGGCTCTGAAGGTCGCGGCTCTGAAGGCCGTACCGAGCCGGGCCCAGAGGGCACCCCGTCAGGGAGCGGACGCGCAGAGATTTATGGCGCCGCGTGCCGAGGCAAATTCCATGAGCACTCTCACTAGCGTGGTCGAAGCCGGTTTCGATGTGGAGAAGGTGCGGGCGGACTTTCCGGTCCTCAAGCAGAAGGTCCATGGCAAGCCGCTGATCTATCTGGACAGCGCCGCCACGGCGCAGAAGCCCTTCGCGGTGATCGACGCCATCCGCCGCTTCCATGAAGTGGATTGCGCCAATATTCACCGCGGCGTACACGAGTTGAGCCAGCGCTCCACGGCGGCCTACGAGGAGACGCGCCTCAAGGCCAAGCGCTTCCTGAACGCGCGCAGCAAGGCCGAGCTGATCTTCGTGCGAGGCGCCACCGAGGGCATCAACCTGGTGGCCAGCAGTTGGGGCCGCAAGAATGTGCGGGAGGGCGACGAGATCGTCATCTCGGCCATGGAGCACCACTCCAACATCGTGCCCTGGCAGATGCTATGCGAGGAGAAAGGCTCCCGGCTGCGGGTGATTCCGATGAACGACCGCGGCGAGCTGCTGCTCGAGGAATACGAGAAGCTGCTCACGCCGCGCACCAGGATGGTGGCTTTCGCGCACGTCTCGAACGCGCTGGGCACCATCAACCCGGCGGCCCAAATCATCGAGATGGCGCATCGCGCGGGAGCGCTGGCGCTGGTCGACGGCGCGCAGGCGGCGCCGCACATGAAGGTCGACGTGCAGGCTCTCGATGCCGACTTTTACACCTTCTCGGGCCACAAGGTATTCGGACCCACGGGGATCGGGATTTTGTACGGCAAGACCAAACTGCTGAACGCCATGCCTCCCTATCAGGGCGGCGGCGACATGATTCGCGTGGTCACTTTCGAGAAGACCACCTACAACGACCTGCCTTACAAGTTCGAAGCCGGCACGCCCAATATCGCGGGCGGCATCGGCATGGGAGCGGCGCTGGATTACGTGAGCCAGATCGGTCTGGACAAGATTGCGGCTTACGAACATGATTTATTGCAGTACGGGACCGAGGTGCTGTTGCAGATCCCCGGGCTGCGGCTGATCGGAACGGCGCGGGAGAAGGCGGCGGTGCTCTCGTTTGTAATCGAGGGCATCCATCCGCACGATATCGGCACGCTGCTGGACCGCCAGGGAATCGCGGTGCGCACGGGCCATCATTGCGCACAGCCGGTGATGGATTGGTTCCACGTGCCGGCCACTACCAGAGCGTCGCTGGCGTTCTACAACACGGCGGCGGAGATCGACGCGCTGGCGGCCGGTCTCAAGAAAGTCAAAGAGGTTTTCTCCTGATGGTCGACGATCTGTATCAGGAAACGATTCTGGATCACAGCCGGCGTCCGCGGAACTGCCATCCGATGGAAGACGCCACCAGCAAGGTGGAGGGCTACAATCCTCTCTGCGGGGACAAGCTGCGGCTGTACTTGAAGATGAAGGACGACGTGGTGGAGGACGCCAGTTTTGTGGGCTCGGGCTGCGCCATCTCTACGGCCTCGGCCTCGCTAATGACCGAGACCATGAAGGGCAAATCGCGCGAGGAAGCGCTGGCCCTGCTGGAGCGCTTCCACGAGTTGCTCACCACCGATACGCCGGCCAGTAAAGAGCTGGGCAAGCTGGTGGTGTTTTGCGGGGTGCGCGATTACCCGGCGCGTGTGAAGTGCGCCACGCTGGCGTGGCACACGCTGAAATCGGCGCTCCACAACGAAACGGCGGAGCCCGTCACGACCGAATGAATCTGCGGGACCAAGTAGTCGCGGCGATGCGCAAGGTTTACGACCCGGAGATGCCCGTCAACATCTACGAGCTGGGGCTGATTTACGATGTCACGGTGGACGCGGAGGGGCGGGTCGCGGTCCGCATGACCCTGACGGCGCCGAATTGTCCGGTGGCGGGAACGCTGCCGGCGGATGTGGAGCGCGCCGTGCGGGCCGTGCCGGGGGTGACGGACGTGAAACTGGAATTGACCTTCGATCCGCCGTGGAGCAAGGCCCTGATGTCGGAAGCGGCCAAGCTGGCGCTGGGAATCGAGGACATCATTCCGATTGCGAGGCTGCGAAGATGAAGTTGAGCTCGAACGAAGAATACGGTCTTCGCTGCCTGGTGCGGTTGGCCTATGCGGAGGGACAGGGGCTGACCATCCCGGAGATCAGCCAGGCGGAAGGCGTCTCGGCGTCCTACGCGGCCAAGCTGTTGCGGGTGCTGCGCAAGGGCGGATTCGTGAAGGCGGCGCGGGGCAAGGAGGGCGGCTACACGCTGGCGCGGCCGGCCGAGGCGATCGGCATCGGCGACGTGATCGACGCGCTGGGCGGCCGTTTGTTCGAGAGCGATTTTTGCGACAGCCATGCCGGCCAGGCGGCCATCTGCACGCGCTCGGTGGATTGCTCGGTGCGGTCGCTGTGGCGCGCCGTGCAGGTGGCGGTGGACCAGGTATTGAGCAAGGCAACCCTGCGCGATCTGCTGCAAAATGAGAAGGATATGAACTCCTGGGTGCGCTCGATTCCGGGGCCGAACGGGCTGCAGTTGCTGCAGTGAAGGCGTGATAGGCTAAGAACGTGGACATCGAAGGGACGATACAGTTCATCCTGCAGTCTCAGGCCAAAGCTGAGGCTCACATGGCGGCCACGGACGAGCGGGTGACGCGCCTCAACAGCGATACGGATCGCCGGTTCAACGCCCTCCTCGACTCGCATCTGCGCATGACGGATTCCCAACAAAACGTGGTAGAGTCCCAACGGCGGATCGCGGAGTCCCAGCAGTGGATGGTCGAGTCCCAGCGGGAACTAATGGCTTCGCAGCAGCGGATCGTGGAATCCCACCAGCGGATCGTGGAGTCCCAGCAGCGCATCGCGGAATCCCAACAGGAAGTGGTGCAATCGCAGGGGGCCCTGATCGACTCTTACCAGCGTCTGGAGGCGAACGTCGACCGTCTGGAGGCGAACGTCGACCGTCTGGAGGCGAACATTGACCGCCTCACCGAGGTCCAGAAAGTCACCGAATTGAAACTGCAAGCCTTCATCGACAGTCTCAACAAGGGCCGCAACGGCCACGAGTGAAGCGCGCCGGAGCGTCTTGCCGATGACTCCCCACGAACCCTTCGCCGATCTCGACAGCCTGGAAATCGTGGAACTGACGATGGAATTAGAGGCGCTCATAGCTGGCGAGGCTATGGCGCCTGGGCAACGCGCGAAACGGATTCGGGAAATCCGGGCGTTACTGGCGCATTTCGATCCCGGCGAGGAGTTCGGGGACGATGACGACCTGCTGGCGGCGCTGGTCCGCAATCTCGGACCCAGGGGGCCGCTGGGAAGATCGGGCGTGGCCGTCCGCCCCGTCCGCCCGGAGGGTCATTAATTTGTCGCCGCTCCGCTGCTATAATGAGGCCAGATGATTTTCATCTGCCCGCCCTTGCGGGTTATCGAATTTCTGAAGCGCCCCCGTCCGAGCGTCCCCCTTTGTCCCGAAGCAGCCGAGCCTGGAGGTACCCAGCACCCCATCAATGAAAGCTAGCGTGCGCATTATCCGAGGCGTGGAGAGCCTCTTTGGCACCCGTGACGAGAACATCCGGCTGATCGAGTCGGGACTCTCGGTCCACACCCAATTGGTCGACAACAACCTGGAAATCGAAGGCGAGGCGGAGAACGTCTCCCGCGCGGAGACCATCCTCGAGGACTACAACACGCTGCTCCGCGAGGGCCACGCCTTCACCAACGGCGATCTGAACAGCTACCTGCGCGTGGTGACGCTCGACCGGGAAGTGTCCCTGCGCGCGCTGGTGCGCAGCGGCAAGCAGCGCAACTTCGGCAAGAAGATGCTGGCGCCGAAATCGGTGAACCAGCGCCGCTACCTGGAAGCCATCGAACGCAACGACCTGGTCTTCGGCATCGGCCCGGCGGGCACCGGCAAGACCTACCTGGCGGTGGCCATGGCCATCTCGGCGCTGAACAACAAGCAGGTGGCGCGCATCATTCTCACGCGCCCGGCGGTGGAGGCGGGCGAGCGCCTGGGCTTCCTGCCGGGTACTTTGCAGGAAAAAGTGGACCCGTACCTGCGGCCGCTCTACGACGCGCTCTACGACATGCTGGAGAGCGACCGCGTGGATAAACTGCTGGAGCGCAACGCCATCGAAGTGGCGCCGATCGCCTTTATGCGCGGACGCACTTTGAACGACAGCTTCATCATCCTGGACGAAGCCCAGAACAGCACGCCCGAGCAGATGAAGATGGTGCTGACGCGGCAGGGCTTCAATTCCAAGATGGTGGTGAACGGCGACATCACCCAGATCGATCTGCCCAACGCGCGGCGCAGCGGCCTCATAGAGGCCACCGAGGTGCTCAGGGGCGTGGAAGGCATCAGCTTCGTACAGTTCGACGAAAAGGACGTGGTGCGCCACACCCTGGTGCAGCGCATCGTCAAGGCCTACGAGCGGTACAACGAAACCACCGGGGCGGGACGGCAGCTTACCCTGAAACTGAGCGAACCGGAAACCAAACCGGCCGAGCCGAGCGCGAAGGTGAGCGAACCGGAAGCGAAGCTGGCCGAAGCCGTCGCGAAGCTGACCGAACCGAAACCCAGGCTGGCTGGGCAGGACGCGAAACTGACCGGGCAGGAAGCCAAGCTGACCGAACCGGTAGCGAGGGTGACCCAGTGCGACTCTAAGGTGACCGAACCTGCCGCCCCCTCGCCAGCGGCCGCTCCGCTGTCCTGAGCGCGCCATGTCATCTCCCGAAGGCAGTAGCGTCACCTTCCGCCGTCCCCCGAAAGACGTTCGCCCGCGGGCTCTCCAGCTTTTCGCGCGCAAGATGCAACGTGAGGTAGCTCGCGGCCGGGCTTTCGATTGCCTGATCACGGGCGATGCGGAGATGCGCCGGCTGAATCGCGACTTTCGCGGCAAGGACTACTCGACCGATGTGCTGTCGTTTCCGGTGGCGGCCAGCGCCTCCCCTCCGCGCGCGGCTCGGCTAACGCATCTTGGCGATCTGGCCATTTCAATCCAGCGGGCGCGCGCGCAAGGGCGCCAGTTCGGCCACGGCGCCGAGCAGGAAATCCGCATCCTGATGCTGCACGGGCTGCTGCATCTGCTGGGCATGGATCATGAAAACGGCGATGGCCGGATGGGCCGCAGCGAGAAGCTCTGGCGCACGCGGCTGGGCCTGGCCTGCGGGCTGATCGAACGGGTGCGGCCGTGAGGTGGGCAATCGATCTGGCCACCGCGATCGCGGTCTTGCTGCTGGCCATCGTGACCTTTGTGCAACTGCTGTACCTGGAAAGCATGCGGCTGCGGACGCGCGACCGCGCTTCGCTGCGGTTCTTCAAGGCCACCCTGGAAGACCGCATCGGGTTGAAGACGGAGCACGGCAACGAATCGTTCTCGTTGATCAAACATACGCTCCTGGTGCTGCTGGGCGTGCTCTATTTCGCCTGGATTACCGACAGCCAGCCGTGGCACGCGGCGGTTTTCTGGCAGACCGTGCTGGCGGTGTGGCTTACCATGGCGGTGTTTTCCTATGCGCTGCCGCAGTTCCTCTACCGCCGCACCACGGGACGCTGGCTGCTGCCGCTGGCGCCGCTGCTGCGCGGGCTGGCATTTCTGGCGCGGCCGTGGGTGGTGGCGCTGGAATTCTTCCAATCTCTGGTGGAACTGGCCGATGAAACGGCGGCTGACGAGAAGGCCACGCCCGCCGAAAATATCGAAGCCCTGATTTCGGCCGGCACCGAAGAAGGGCTGATCGAGGAGCAGGACCGCGAGCTGATCCAATCGGTGGTGGAGTTCGGCGATAAGGTGGTTCGGGAGGTCATGACCGCGCGGCCCGATATCGTGGCCATCACGGGGGATGCGACCCTCGAACAGTTGCGGCAGCTCGTCATCAACGAGCAGTATTCGCGCATCCCGGTATATGAGCAGAATATCGACCAGATCGTCGGCTTCGTGCACGTGAGGGACATGTTCGAGCAGGAGGAATCCGAGCGCGAGGGCCGCACGGTGCGCGAGCTGGTCCGCCCCGTCAGCTTCGTGCCCGAGACCAAGCCGGTGCACGACCTGATGCGCCAGATGCAGCAGGAGAACACCCACATGGTGATCGTGGTGGACGAGTACGGCAACACCGCCGGCCTGGCCACCATGGAGGACCTGCTGGAGGTGATCATCGGCGAAATCCGCGACGAGCACGAGCCCGACAGCGACGTCAAGGAGGACGGGCAGGGCGGATACATCGTCTCGGGCAGCTTCGACCTGGACCGCGTGACCGATCTCTGCGACACCTTCCACCGCGAGGAGGATATCGAATCCACTACCGTCGGCGGCCTGGTGGGCGAGTGGCTCGGCCGGGTGCCCCTGCCGGGCGAGGTGGTGGACCGCGACGGCGTCCGCATCGAAGTGCTGGCCAGCGACGACCGGCGGGTGGAGCAGGTGCGGCTGACCAAATCGCAAACCGTGGCGCATGAGTAAAACTTTGAAATCCGGATTCGTATCCCTGATCGGGCGGCCCAACGCCGGCAAATCCACGCTGTTGAACGCGCTGGTGGGGCAGAAGGTGGCGATTGTGGCGGACAAGCCGCAGACCACCCGGACCACCATCCAAGGGGTGCTGACCGTGCCCGGCGCACAAATTGTCTTCGTGGACACGCCGGGGATTCACCAGGCCGATTCGCCGCTCAACAAACGGCTCATGCACACCGTGCGGGCGGCGCTGGAGGAACGCGACCTGCTGCTGTTCGTGGCGGACTCGGCGCGTCCCTTCGGCGAGGAGGATCGCCGCGCCGTCCAACTGGCCGGAAAGACCGGTACGCCAGTGGTGCTGGTGCTGAACAAGATCGACCTGCTGAAGGACAAAGCCCGCCTGCTACCGCTTATCGAGCAGTACAAGGCGAACCACGACTTCGCCGATTTCCTGCCGGTATCGGCGACCAAGGGCGAGGGGCTCGACGACTTGCGCAGCGCGGTGATCGAGCGCCTGCCCGAGGGGCCGGCCTACTTCCCCGAAGATTACGTCAGCGACCAGCCGGAACGTTTCCTGGCCGCGGAGCTGATCCGCGAGAAAGCGCTCGCGGCGACCCGCCAGGAGGTGCCGCATGCGGTAGCGGTGCTGGTGGATCGCTGGGAGGAGACGCCGCGGCTCACGCGCATCTTCGCCACCATCCGCGTCGAGCGGGAGGGGCAGAAGCGCATCCTGATTGGCGCGCAGGGGGCCGTGCTGAAAAAGATCGGCACCGCGGCGCGGCAGGAAATCGAACGGCTGTTCGGCATCCGGGTGTATTTGGACTTACACGTTCGGGTGCAACCGGCATGGCGCGAAAAGGCTACCTTCCTCGACGCGCTGGACTGGCGTACAATGAGCGGTGAAGATGATCACTAGAATCTGCTCTGTCATCCTGGCTATGTGCTTCATCGCCAGCATCTGCCTGGCCGACAACAAGCCGGTCAGCGACGATGTCATCGTCGACGAGGTGCGCATCAAACTGTCGGGCGACCAGGAAGTCAAAGGCGGCGCCCTCAAGGTGGACTGCAAGCAGGGCGTGGTGACTCTGGCGGGGACCGTGGATACGGAGGCGGCCAAAGGCAAGGCCACCAAACTCACCAAGAAAGTGAAGGGCGTCAAAGACGTGATCAACAACCTCACGCTCAGGGTGAAATAGCGGGCCCATGACCCGCTACTGGCTCGCCGCGGTTTGCATCCTGCCAGTGTGGGCGCAGGATTTTGGGAACGTCAAAATCGAGCGCCTGGCCCAGGGACTTACCTTTACGGAAGGGCCGGCCTGGTCGAAGGACGGATACCTGATTTTCAGCGACACGCCTACGGGGCATCTCTGGAAATGGTTGCCCGGCCGTCCCACCGAAATCTTCCGCGAGGATGGTCACGGCCCCAGCGGCAACGCGTTCGACAGCGAAGGCCGCCTGTACACTTGCGAAACGCACGCGCGCCGCGTCACCCGCACGGACAAGAAGGGCGCCGTGGAAGTGCTGGCGGAGAAGTGGGAAGGCAAGCGCCTGAACGCGCCCAACGATCTTACGGTGAGCCGCAACGGACACGTGTATTTCACCGATCCGGCCTTCGGAAGCCAGCAGGACCACCGCGAGCTGGAGTTCTACGGTGTGTACCACATCCCGCCGAAGGGTCCCCTGAAGCTGGTGGCGCGGCCGGCGGGGCGGCCCAACGGCATCGGGCTTTCTCCGAATGGGCGGCTGCTCTACGTGGTGAATTCGGATGAGCGTAACGTCAGGGCCTACGACGTGGACCGCGCGGGCGAAACCTCCAACGAGCGCGTGCTGATCTCCGGAATCCCCGGCGTGCCGGGCGGGTTGGCGGTGGATGAAAAGGGCAATCTTTACGTGGCGGGAACCAACATCGCTGTGTACACGCCGGAGGGCCAGCCTCTGCACACCATCCCGATGAAGGGCCGGGTCTCCAATTGCACCTTCGGCGAGCAGGATGGCAAGACCCTGATCGTGACGTCGGGCGCGTTTGTCTACCGCTTGCGGCTGGATGTGAAGGGCGCCAATTGACGCCCGCGGACTCGATGGCCGACGATCGGCGCTACCCGCGCAGGCCGCTGGTAGGCGTGGGAGCGATCCTGCTGGATGGCGAGCGCATCCTGATGGCGCAGCGCGGCAAGGAGCCTCTGAAGGGGTGGTGGTCGCTGCCGGGAGGGGCGCTCGAAACCGGCGAAGCGCTGGCCGACGCGGTGCGGCGCGAGGTGCGCGAAGAGACCGGGCTGGAGATCGAGCCGCTGGGCGTCGTGGAAATCTTCGAGCGCATCATGCGGGATGCGGACGGCGCGGCGGAATATCACTATGTGCTGATCGACTACGTGTGCCGCATCACTGGGGGCCAACTCGCCGCGGGCGACGACGTGTGCCGGGTGGAATGGGTGCGCCGCCGCGATCTGCCCAAACTGCAGATTACCGAAGGCACGCTGGGGGTGATTGAGAAAGCCTTTCGGCAGCGGCGGAGGTTCCGGTGAAGGGCGTTGGCGTGGTAGTCTCCACGCGGTATACAATTGTACCGGATGGAGGTCGAATGGGACCCCGCCAAGGCGCGACTGAATGCCCGGAAACACGGGGTCGCGTTTGCCGATGCCGTTGCTGCCCTCAAGGACGTGGAGGCGCTGACAATGCGGGATGCGTTATCCGATGACGAGGAACGCTGGGTAACGCTCGGTCTGGATGCGTTTGGCCGGGTGCTTGTGGTCGTCTACACATGGCGCGGCGAACGGGTGCGATTGATCTCGGTGCGCAGAGCTACTCCCCGTGAGAGACGACGGTATGAGGAAAGCGATGAAGCGTGAGTACGATTTCTCGAAGGCGAAGCGCGGACCGGTGATCCCGGTCACGAAGGGAAAGACAACCCTGGCAATCCAGTTGGATGAAGAAGTTGTGGAGTGGTTCCGGGGCGAGGTGGAGAAGGCGGGAGGCGGCGATTACCAGGATCTTATGAATGATGCTCTCCGCCAGTATATGATACGCGCAAGCGAGCCTCGCGCCAGCGAGCCTTTGGAAGAAACTCTTCGCCGCGTGGTCCGCGAAGAGATCCGCCGCGCCGGGTAAGGGTTGGCGGGGAAGCGAATGGTCCGCTCCCGGCGAGCCCGCGCAATGATCGTTACTCCATCCCGCTTGCCAGTCGAGGCCAGGCCGACCCAATCCGTGTTGCGTACAGCGTCGAGGAGGCTCCTGGCTCGCTCCGCGACGGGCATGGTCAATCCGTGAAAACCTCCTCTGACGTCCTCGAATTCGAATCGCTGCGGCAACTATTGGGCCGCTTTGTTTCCAGCCCTCTGGGGCGGCGGGAATTGGAGAAGGTGTCTCCGCACTCCGACCCGGAGCGCCTGGCCGCGGACCTGGCCGAAGCTGGTGAAGCGGTGGAGTATCTGAGGCTGGCCGCGCGGCCGCAGCCCGCCGCGCGTGGTGCCGCCATCCGCGTGGATTTCAATGGGCTGACCGATGTCGAGGCCGCCGTCCATAAATTGCGCATCGAAGGCGCCAGCCTGGAGCCGCGCGAGATTGTGGAGGTCTTCGCCCTGCTCGACCGCGCGGCCGATGCCAAGTCCGTGCTCAGCGCCGCCTCCGAGCGCTTCCCGCGCCTGGGCCGCCGCGCGCTCGCGATCGGAGATTTCCGCGCGCTGCTGAACGATCTGGAGGGCAAGATCCTGCCCGACGGCAGCATTGCGGACAATGCCAGCGTCGCGCTGGCCCGCTTGCGCCGCGATATCGAGCGCCAGAAGAAGTCCATTCAGGACTCGCTCGAGCGCTTCCTGCGCGCTCACCGCGAGGAGGGCGTGCTGCAGGAGGAGTTCGTCACCATCCGCAACGAGCGTTTCGTGGTGCCGGTGATCGCCGGCCAGCGCCGCAAACTGGATGGCGTGATTCACGGGGCCAGCTCCAGCGGCCACACGCTGTTTGTCGAGCCGCTGGAAACCATCGACCTGAACAACGAGCTCGTGCGCCTCTCCGAGGAAGAAGCCCGCGAGATCCACCGCATCCTGCTGGAAATGACCGATCGCCTGCGCGGCTACTCGGACTCCATCCGCCAGACCCTGGCCACCATGGCGGAACTGGAGCTGGTCTTCGCCAAGGGCCGCTTCGCCGCCGAATTCGATTGCGTGATCCCGCGCTTCGGCGAACGCTTGCTGCTGCGTGACGCGCGCCATCCGCTCCTGGAGGATGTCTTGCGCCGGCGCCGGAAGTCGGCTGTGCCGGTGAGCCTGGAGCTGAACAGGGAGCGGCGCACGCTGCTGATCAGCGGCCCCAATACCGGCGGCAAAACGGTGACGCTGAAAACCGTGGGGCTGCTCAGCCTGATGGCGCAATCGGGGCTGCCGGTGCCCGCGGCGGAGGCTGAGTTCCCGCTGTTTGAGCAGGTGCTGGCGGATATCGGCGACTACCAGTCCATCGAGGCCAACCTCAGCACCTTCTCCGCGCACGTTTCCAACCTGCGCGAGATGGCTCTGGATGTGACGCCGGCCTCGCTGGTGCTGCTGGATGAGCTGGGCGCGGCCACCGACCCCGAAGAGGGCGGCGCGCTGGGCGTGGCCGTGGTGGAGCATTTCCGCGCGGCCGGCGCCTTCACGCTGGTTTCCACGCACCTGATGGCGCTCAAAATCTACGGCGCCTCCACCGAGGGCGTGGTCAACGGCTCGATGGGGTTCGATGAGCGGACCTTCGAGCCGACCTACCTGTTGCGGCTCGGCCTGCCCGGCAAATCGGCGGGCCTGGAGATCGCCACGCGGCTGGGCATGCCCGAGGATATCATGCGGCGCGCGCGGGAGTCGATGAGCGACCGCGAGCGCGACGTCACCCGCTTCCTGGCCGAGCTGCATCACCGCATCGAGCAGGCCCAGGCTTTGGAGGAAAGCCTGCGCGGCAAACTGGGGGACCTGGAACGCCGCGAAAAGGAACTGGCGCGCGAGTGGGAGAAGCGCGAAGGGGCCAAGCTGAAAGAGCTGGAGCGGCGCACCGACGCCGCCCTGGCGCGCTTCGAAGAGCAGTCCCAGGAGGCCATCGGGAAGATGGCCCAAACCGCAGAGCGGCGCAAGGCCGAGGAAGAGGCCCGCCGCCGCGTGGCCAAGGCCAAACGGGAGTTGAAGGAAGATTTCCAAACCACCGTGCTCTCCACCCAGGACGATGCGCGCCGGGGGCAGATCCAGCCGCCGCCCATCGCCGAGGGCGCGCGCGTGCGGCTGAAGGATCTGCGCGAGCCGGCGCGCGTGCGGCGTCTGATCGGCAACGACCGCATCGAAGTGGAGGCCGGCTTCCTGAAAATGCAGGTGTGGGTGGACGACGTGCTCGAGGTGCTGCCGGAGAGCGGCTCCGCGGCCGGCAAGCTGCCCCAGGGCGTGAGTTACCGGCCAGCGCCGGAACTGGCGCCGGTGTATCAGGAGATCAACGTGATCGGCCAACGCGCCGAAGAGGCGCGCGACCACGTGGACGAGTTCCTCGACCGCGCCGTGATGGCCACCGCCAGCCGGGTGCGCATCGTGCACGGCCACGGCATGGGCATTTTGAAGAAGGTCATCGCGGAGCTGCTCAGCCGTCATCCGCACGTGGCCAAATTCTACCCGGCCACGCAACAGGAAGGAGGCGCGGGCGCGACTATCGTAGAATTACGGGAGTAGCATGAAGAGCTTTGACGAATTCGTATTCCAGTCCGGTGCTGAGCGCGGTAGCGTGAATCCGATCTTTGAGGCTGGCATGTACTCTCTGGTGAACGACCTGCAACAAATCGTCACGGCGCTTCGGGATGCCGGTGTGCATTTTGAAGTGGTTGGCGGCGCCGCCGTAAACGCGCATATTCTGACGGTCAGCCGCACCCGCTCATTCGTCACCCGCGATATCGATATTCTTTTGAACCGCAGTGAATTGCCTGATGCGGCGAAGGCTGGGGAAGCTCTCGGTTACGTGGCCAAGAAAATGATGGGCGGCTATGCGTTGGTGCGGCCAGGGCAAGATTTGGGTGAGGCAGTGCATTTGTTGTTCGCCGGTGAGAAGTCGAAGTCAACGCAGCCATTACCGCACCCCGACCTGGATCCCGAAGAAAAACGTCTGTTCGACATCAGCATTCCAGTTGCTCCCCTAACCGACCTCCTGCACATGAAGCTGAACTCCCTGCGCCCCAAGGATCTCATCCACATCGAAACCTTGGATGAAGTGGGCCTTATTACCGTGGCAGTGGAGGGGCACCTACCACAAATGTTGCAAGAGCGGTTGAAAGAAGCCCGTAAGCTGATCGCCGCCAACAAGCCCGACATCGAGGGGTGAAGGCTGAAGCGGGAGTGGTGGCCGCCCCCCATTGTAGAATTGCGGGAGTAGTATGACAGGGCAAAAACTGGGCCATTACGACATCCTCGACAAGATCGGCGAGGGCGGCATGGGGCAGGTGTGGCGCGCGCGGGATGCCCGCTTGAACCGCTCCGTAGCCA
Source organism: Bryobacteraceae bacterium (assembly GCA_052144935.1). GTDB lineage: Bacteria > Acidobacteriota > Terriglobia > Bryobacterales > Bryobacteraceae > JOPF133. The sequence goes on along the minus strand of JBKQPR010000066.1, from coordinate 8,410 downwards.
TCAAGATTCTATCCGCGGACGTGGCGGGCGATCCGGCGCGGCGCCAGCGCTTCGAGCAGGAGGCGCGCGCGCTGGGCGCGCTCAACCACCCCAACATCGTTTCGGTGTACGACGTCGGGCAGAGCGACGGCCGCGCCTATATCGTCTCCGAGCTGGTGGAGGGCGAATCGCTGCGCAGCGCGATGGAGCGCGGCCCCATCACCGGCCGCAGGCTGATCGAGATAGCCACCCAGACGGCCGAGGCCATCGCGGCGGCCCACGCGCTGGGCATCGTGCACCGCGACCTGAAAACCCGAGAACATCATGCTCTCGGGCCCGCAGGCAGGCGCTCCCGGCCGCGTGAAGGCGCGGGCGCTACCATTGTAGAGTTGCGGGAGTAGTCGATTATGAGAACCATTCAGGCGTCTGAGGCCAAAGCACACCTTCCGGAACTCCTGGGCGAAGTGGCGCGGTGAAACGCCGATCATCACCCGGCACGGGCGCCCAATTGCCCGGATTGTGCCGGAGACGGACCGGCGACAGAAAGAAATCGACGAAGCCCTCGCAGGTATCCAGGAGCTTCGCAGAGGTTTGGGAAGGATCGCGGTGGAGGAGATATTGCCGGCACGTGATGAGGGGCGCAAGCACTAATGTCCTTCCTTCTCGATGCCTCCATCGTGTCGTGCTGGGATCTTGAGGATGAGGGCGACCCCAGAGCAGATTTCGCGTTCGCGCGCCTGCGCACGGATCAGGCCCTCGTGCCGGGTCTCTGGTGGCTTGAAGTGCGGAATATCCTTGTCGTGAACGATCGCAAGACCCCTTTATTGTCCGCGCTGATCTCAATTGAGATACACTAGGCAAGGAACACATTATGCGACGGCAAACCGGGAAAACCCGGATGATTCACGCCCGGATCGACCCCAAGTTGAAGGAGTCGGCCGAGCGCGTCTTCTCCAAAATCGGCGTCTCGACGACGGAGGCGATCCGGCTCTTCCTGAAACAAGTCGAATTGCATAGGGGCCTTCCGTTTCCAATCGCAATTCCCAATGCACAAACGGTCGCTGCGATGCTGCAGGCAAACGATCCCGGGGCATTGAAGCGCTATCGTTCTTTCCGTGAGTTGCGCGAAAAGATCTAATGGCCCTCGCCCTTCTCACCACAACCGCGTTTGAAAAGGACCTGCGGCGGGTTGAGAAGCAAGGCAAAGATCTGGACAAGTTGGAGGAGGTCGTGAATCTTCTCCAGGCGGAGCAACCCTTGCCTCCCCGCTGCCGGCCACATGCGTTGCGAGGAAACTGGTCTGGGCACTGGGACTGTCATGTCAAGCCCGACTGGTTCCTCCTCTACAAAGTGACAGAGACCGAGTTAATCCTTGTGCGCACCGGGAGCCACGCCGAGTTGTTCGAGTGACTGGCCAGCGCCATCGTATCGACGGGAACCCGGATTGGCGGTTACGCAACCGGCAACCCCGGCAGCTGTACGATGGCGGAGTTTCGGAGCCGTCCGTTCCGGATGCTGCGCTCGACCACGGCGTCTGCAAGAACTCCGGCGTCACGACCGGCCGGCCACGAACTGCGCGGCGCCTACCCGCAGCCTTCGCTTGCAGTGTCATGGGGAGGGAGTCGGAGAGGTGCCGGTTGAGTAGCCGCCCGCCACCGGCAGATTGTTCTGAAACATGCATGGCGTGCCGTTCAGGTAGGTCGCCTGCAGGTCGAGCTTGCCTCCCATTTCCGCGCGGCTTCCAGACTGCGAGGTCGTGGCCGAGAGCGGCATGCGGCTGGGTATCCTCGGTGCAGGCGGTACAGGCCCTGAAGGCGACCGGCATCCATTGTAAAATTGCGGGAGTAGTATGACAGGGCAAAAACTGGGCCATTACGACATCCTCGACAAGATCGGCGAGGGCGGCATGGGGCAGGTGTGGCGCGCGCGGGATGCCCGATTGAACCGCTCCGTGGCCATCAAGATTCTATCCGCGGACCTGGCGGGCGATCCGGTGCGGCGCCAGCGCTTCGAGCAGGAGGCGCGGGCCCTGGGCGCGCTCAACCACCCCAACATCGTTTCGGTGTACGACATCGGGCAGAGCGACGGCCGCGCCTATATCGTCTCCGAGCTGGTGGAGGGCGAATCGCTGCGCAGCGCCATGGAGCGCGGCCCCATCACCGGCCGCAGGCTGATCGAGATAGCCACCCAGACGGCCGAGGCCATCGCGGCGGCCCACGCGCTGGGCATCGTGCACCGCGATCTGAAACCCGAGAACATCATGATCTCGGGCCCGCAGGCAGGCGCTCCCGGCCGGGTGAAGGTGCTGGATTTCGGGCTGGCCAAATACAGCGCTCCGCGGTCGGGCCCGCCCGGCGCGCCCCCTGGTCCCGATAGCGACACCGTCACCATGCTGGTTTCGCAGCCGGGAATGGTGCTGGGCACGGTGGGGTATATGTCGCCTGAGCAGGTGCGCGGAGAAAACGTGGACCCGCGCTCCGACATTTTCAGCTTCGGCTGCGTGATCTACGAGATGGCCACCGGCAAGCGCGCTTTCGAGGGAAGCTCCGCGGCCGACGTGATGCTCGCCGTCTTGCGGGATGAGCCGCGCGAAGTTTCGAGCGACGCGCCACCCGGGGCGGCCGGGGCAATGCCTCCGGCGCTGGCGGCGATCGTACACCGCTGCCTGGAAAAGAATCCCGCGCAGCGATTTCAATCGGCTGCCGACCTGGCCTTTGCGCTGCGGTCCCTGGTCGCCCCAACCGGCAGCCATCCGGAGATAGCGCCCGCGGCTCCGGCCGCCTCGCCCAAGCGGCGCCGGAAGCCATCGCACGCGATCGCCGCCGGCATGCTGGCGCTGGCGGTGTTCGCGGGCGGATACTCGCTTCGCGATCGGCTGAGCGCCGGCGGGCCTCTCCAATTCAGCCGCATAACCTTCCGCGAAGGCCGCGTGACCAACGCACGCTTCGGACCCGATGGGAAGAGCGTGATCTATTCGGCCTCCTGGGAGGGCGGCGAGCCGGGCGTCTACCTTTCCACTGCCGGGAATCCCGAATCACGCGATCTGAATCTACCCGGCGGCCGGCTGCTGGCGGTCTCGTCGAAGGGCGATGTGGCCCTTCTGACGGGCACGAGCTACCCCGATGGATCGGGCACGCTGGCGCGCAGTTCCATCTCCGGCGGGCAGCCGCGCGAACTGCTGGAGCACGTGCGGCTGGCGGACTGGTCGCCGGATGGCTCGGAGTTGGCGGTGGTGCGGGAGGTGAACGGCAAGGGGCGGATCGAGTACCCAGTAGGCAAGGTGCTCACCGAAACCATATTTGGCCCGTTTGGCATCCGTATCTCACCGGGCGGGCAACAGGTGGCCTTCACCACTTATGGCGGCAGTGGCAGCATCATGGCGATCTATACGGTGGATCGGGCGGGAAAGGTGCGGAAATGGGGAGTGGTCTCGGGACAGACCAGCGGGATGGAGAGCGCTGCGCTGGCGTGGAGCCACGATGGCCGTGAGATCTGGTTTCAGTCCTTCGACCCCAACGACCGGAATACGATTTACGCCATCGGGATGGACGGCAAACGGCGGGTAGCGGCGCGTTTCCCTGGTTATCTGGCGCTTTACGATAGGGCCGCCGATGGGCGGATTTTGTTTTCGTTGAACAACGGGCGCAAGGGCATCCGCGGCCTGGCGTCCGGCGCCACCGAGGAGCGCGATCTTTCGGTTCTGGAGTCGGCCGACTTGAGGGGACTCTCCGACGATGGATCGGTGATTCTGGCCGAAACGGTAGGCGAGAGCGGCGGCGCTAAGGGCAGCATTTACCTGCGCCGCACGGACGGATCGCCACCCTTGCGGCTGGGGGACGGCGTGGCTTTCAGACTGTCGCCAGACGGGAAGTGGGTGACTGGGTACACCTCGCGGGAATCCGCCAACCGCACGTTCATTCTGATGCCGACCGGGCCGGGCGAAACGGTCGAGGTGCATGTGCCGCAACTGCCGCACGGAGGCATCGTAGCGGGCTGGCTGGAGGGCGAGGAGAACTACCTGGTGGAGGGAGCCAGTCCGGACGGCAAGGGATTCCAGTTTTTCGCCTGGAACGCACGCAACCATACGGTCAAGCCGGCCACTCCGCCAAACGCGCCGGATCAGTTTCCGCTGGTATCTCCGGATCGCCGCTCGTTTCTGCTGCCCTGCGCGGCGGGGGCCTCGTGCGTCTATTCGCTGGCGGGCGGCGACCCCAAGCCGGTGCCCGGCCTGACACCGCATGACGCGCCAGTGGGTTGGCGCGCCGATGGCAAAGCGGTGTACGTGGTGACCCATCACAACGACAACCGGATGATGCCGATCTCGCTGATCGATTTGGAAACCGGCCGGCGCGCGCCATGGAAAGAACTGCGGCCGGCCATTCCGGTGGACCAGGTGTCGAATCCGTTGATTACGCCGGACGGCCGCGCCTACGTCTATAACTACACTTACATGCGGTCGGAATTGTATGTGGGCGAGGGCGTGAAGTAATTGCGCACGCCGGCGGGCCGGGGACGTCCGCCGGGTGGGCCCCGGGCGGTCGGCGGATCACTTCACCGAGGGCATTCGCCGCGTGGGCCTGGGGCATCCGCCGCGTGGGCCTGGGGGTCTACCTCGCGGGCCGAGGCTGTGCCCGGGGCCGAGGGCGCGCGGGGGTGGGGCAAGGGCGTTGCTTCACTTTGGCTGCTGGCGCCAAAAAAAAGGCCGCGCCCCGGAATTCCGGAGCGCGGCCGAATTTGGCAATTGGAGAAGGTGCTGCTTAGTAATCCATCTCGGGCCCATGGCCGCCGCCGGGCATTTGGGCCTGTTTCTTCTCGGGGATCTCCGCGATCATCGCTTCGGTCGTCAACATCAGGGAAGCGATCGAAGCGGCGTTCTGGAGCGCCGTACGGGTCACCTTGGTGGGATCGATCACACCGGCCACCACCAGGTCTTCATAGGTGTCGGTGGCGGCGTTGAAGCCGAAGTTGGGGTTGTCGCTCTCCCGCACCTTGCCGACCACAATGGCGCCTTCGGTGCCGGAGTTGGCCACAATCTGGCGCAGGGGCTCTTCGCAGGCGCGCCTCACGATGTCGACGCCGATCTGCTCGTCGCCGGCAATCTTGAGGTCTTTCAGAACCATGGAGGCGCGCAGCAGGGCCACCCCGCCGCCGGGAACAATGCCTTCCTCGACGGCCGCGCGGGTGGCATGCAGAGCGTCTTCCACGCGAGCCTTCTTTTCCTTCATTTCGGTCTCGGTGGCCGCCCCGACTCTGATGATCGCGACGCCGCCGGCCAGCTTCGCCAGGCGCTCTTGGAGCTTCTCGCGGTCGTAGTCCGAGGTGGTCTCTTCGATCTGCGCGCGGAGCTGTTTGATGCGGCCCTCGATGGCCTTCTGCGAACCGGCGCCATCCACGATGGTGGTGTTATCCTTGTCCACCGTGATGCGCTTGGCCTTGCCGAGGTCGTCCAGCCGCACGCCTTCCAGCTTAATGCCGGTCTCTTCCATGATGGATTTGCCGCCCGTCAGGATGCCGATATCCTCCAGCATGGCCTTGCGGCGGTCGCCGAAGCCCGGCGCTTTCACCGCGCACGCGTTCAGGGTGCCGCGCAGCTTGTTCACCACCAGGGTAGCCAGGGCTTCGCCTTCCACTTCCTCGGCGATGATCAGCAGCGGCTTGCCGGCGCGGGCGATCTGCTCGAGCACCGGCAGGAGGTCCTTCATGTTGCTGATCTTCTTTTCGTGGATCAGGATGTAGGGATCATCGAGCACGGCTTCCATCCGCTCGGTGTCGGTGACGAAGTAGGGGGAGAGATAGCCGCGGTCGAACTGCATGCCTTCCACGGTGTCCAGCTCGGTGGTCATGGTCTTGGACTCTTCGACCGTGATCACGCCATCCTTGCCGACCTTCTTCATCGCCTCGGCAATGATGTTGCCGATGGTGGGATCGCTGTTGGCGGAAATCGTGCCGACCTGCGCGATCATGTCGCCGGTCACCGGCTTGGAGAGCTTCTTGACTTCTTCGATGGCCACTTCCACGGCCTTCTCGACGCCACGCTTGAGGGCCATCGGGTTGGCGCCGGCGGCCACTGCCTTGACGCCTTCGCGGAAGATCGACTGCGCCAGAATGGTGGCCGTGGTGGTGCCGTCGCCGGCCACATCGGAGGTCTTGGAGGCCACTTCGCGCACCATCTGGGCGCCCATGTTCTCCAGCGGATCCTTCAATTCGACTTCCTTGGCAACCGTGACACCGTCCTTGGTGATGTTCGGACCGCCGAATTTCTTCTCGAGAACCACGTTGCGGCCCTTGGGGCCGAGGGTGACTTTTACGCAATCCGCGAGCTGGTTGACGCCGCGCAGAATCGCCTGACGGGAATTTTCGGAATATACAATCTGTTTCGCCATTGTTTGTTCGACTCCTTAGCTTGCTTTCTTGGCTACCTGGGGCGCTGCGTCGAGAATCCCGAGGACCTCGTCTTCACGCATAATCAGATACTCTTCGTTATCCAGCTTGATGTCGCTGCCGGAGTACTTCCCGAACAGGATGCGGTCGCCGGCCTGGACATCCAGCGGGATCACCTTACCGTCTTCGAGGCGCTTGCCCTTCCCGACCGCGACCACCTCGCCCTCCTGGGGCTTTTCCTTGGCCGAATCCGGGATATAAAGCGCGCCGTGCTTCTGTTCTTTCTCCTCGATCCTCTTGACCACAATCCGGTCATAGAGCGGACGAATCTTCATGGAAAAACATCCTCCAACAAATTTGTATTGAGTATTTTGGTCTAATGGTTTGGAACCGAAGCCCGGTCCCACGCAACATTATTAGCACACTCCTGTGGAGAGTGACAATAAAATCTTGTAAATATATGATTACAATATATTTAAATACCTTGACAACTGGAGACTCACACGGGGTCCAGCCGCTCTCAAATGATTCCCCTTAGGCCGTTGTTTGCGGCATAGTGCGACACAACTTGAACGCGCCATCGTCATGAAACTGTGCAATGACCGTCACTCTGAGTACATTATCGAAAGCCAGCACCAGGGCATAGCAGCTAAACTGAACTGGCCCACTATCTGCTTCATTCTAAGGTAGATACTTAAAATCGCCCGGGTTAACCTATTCATTTACGTACTAGAATCGGGTTCCAGTTCTGCCCGTACGCGTGGTACTTTTCAATACATTCCCTGAACGTTCATACTGGATGACGATACACCTGTGAACAAAAGATGAGAGTTAAAACAATGCTTAAACTGGCCTGCGGGGCGCTCTGCCTAGCGCTTTCTACGGCCGCTCACGCGGGCGCCATCGTCGACCTCACTTTGGATAGCAACTTCGCTTCACCCGACTATGCCTTCTACAGCTACACATCTACCACGGGTCAGGCGGAGGATAACATTCCCGTCGATCCGTATATCACGTACCTGAATGGCGACGGCTATAACGATCTCCTGGTCTATTCGTTCTGTTTCGACTTTAACAGCCCAACCGATGTCGGAACGACGTATCCCGGTTCTTTCGAGGTGGCGACCGACACCGCCACCATGGAAGCCACCTACCTGATCAACCAGTTGTACTATGTGGGCCTGATCAACGCACCTTTGGCCACCAGAGGAGCCATCGCGACGGCGATCTGGGAAATCATGAATCCGTCTTCCGACACCTCCCTCGCCCAGTTTCCGAGCGACCCGGCGGCGCAACCATATGAGGTCGAAGCCGCCCAAGCCGTGGCCAACGGTTCATGGAGCGTCGCAGATTCCGCTCTCTACCCAATGTGGGTACCCCAGGATCCTACAATCCAGCGGTTTGGGATAGTCTTCACAGATGCTCCGCCGGTTCCGGAGCCCGCCAGTTTCTTTCTCGTGGGTTTGGGATTTGTCGGCCTTGGCGTTGTGGGCCGTAAACGGAGAGTTCGAGCGGGGAAATCGGCCGATAATCACGGAACCACGACAGGCGCCTGAGAGCGGCCGCCGCGGTCAGTGGTGCGGGCCCCCACATCGGAACATCACCTCTCAGCGCGCTTCCATACCGCCGGGATCTGTTGTCAGGCTGGTCCAAGTCTCGGGCATCCGCCGGGGGGCGCACCCTCCGCGGGTTTTGCCGGCAACGGACCATCCATACAGTCGGGCGCCGGTCATGCGGGCCGCGGTCTCCTTTCCTGAGTTTGTGCCTTACGCCTGAGTTTCGCTGACCGCGCCGAAGTGTTTCCGCAGAACCAGCGCCACGGTGCCGCGCAGGCGGGCCATGCCGTCCTCGTAGGCGGGCACCAGGCGCGGCATGCAACCGCCGGGGAGCACTTGCGCCTGCACTTCGGCTTCGATGATGGCCCCGAAACGATGCCAGGAACGGGTCAGGTCGCCGACTACGATGATGCGCTCGGGCGCCAGGCCGGCCACGATCATGCGCATGCCGCGGCCCAGGTAGTGGGCCATGGTTTCGAGAGCCTTGGCGGCGA
>JBKQPR010000065.1:0-68956 GCA_052144935.1 Bryobacteraceae bacterium | reverse complement strand
ACGGACTGTATCCGAGGTACTCCCTGCCTGTCCGCCCGCTGAAGTGCGGCCCGAATGTGTATCCCAGAAAATCGAATCGCTCCCGCCGCGCATTCCGGAGGCTCGTCTTCTTCTCGTTCAGTGTCAGTCCCAGCCGCTCCAGCACCCCACGCGTCCATCCCAATGCCTCTGCCGCTTTGCCGCGACTGAGTATCACAAAGTCGTCCGCGTAGTTTACGATTCGCGCCCGCCAGGCCGAGCTTGCCATACAGCGGTGTCGAAATCGGGCCGGGGCTGACGGCATTGACGCGGATGCCGCGCGAGATCAGTTCGCCCGAGAGCGTGCGGGCCAGCGACAGGAGGCCCGCCTTGGTAGCGCCATAAATAGTAGTGTTCGGCATGCCGATGTGCGCGTTTACCGAGGCGTTGAGCACGATTGACGCGGGATTGGCCAAAATCGGCAGCAATGCCTGAATCAGGAAGAACGGCCCCTTCAGATTGATGGCGACGGAACGGTCGAAGCCCGCCTCGTCCCACTGCTCGATGGGCCGCAAATCGGCGACCCCGGCGTTGACGAACAGAATATCGAGGCCGCCGAAGGCCTGTCGAACGGCTTCCGCAACCGCCCGCTGAGCCTCGACATCGCCCGCGTTGGCGCGAATCGCCATCACGCCGCTACCCAGTTCCGTGCGTGCCGCTTCGATAGTGGCCGGATTTTGGCCGGTGATCGCGACGCGGGCGCCTTCCTTGAGAAACTGGCGGGCGGTTTCGAGGCCGATACCGCTGGTGCCTCCCGTGATGAGGGCGCGCTTGTCCTTTAACCGGTTCATGCTGAAATCCTTCCAAAGTTTGCCCCCACTTGCAACTTCCGTTCATTCTAGGTAATCTCTATTTAGTATGAGGGATTAATCCCTATCGGGAATCGGTACTTTTATGGCCACGCTTGCACCAGCACCCCTTACCGAACGCGAAGAGCTTGAGATTCAACACTCTCACACTGTTCGCCAGGAGATCGAAACCTTCCGCCATCGCGCCCAGGCATTTCTGAATGGGGAGATCACCGAAGACGAATTCCGCCCCTTCCGCCTGAAGCATGGCATCTACGGGCAGCGCCAGGCCGGGGTCCAAATGGTGCGCTGCAAGATCCCCAGCGGCCTCGCGACCGTCGGCCAGATGGAGCAGCTTGGCCGGATCGCCGAAGAGTTCGGCGGAGGCCGCGGCCACATCACCACGCGCCAGAATGTGCAATATCACTTCGTTCCGCTGGCGCGCGTGGCCGACCTGATGCACCTGCTGGCCGATGCCGGCCTCACCAACCGCGAAGCCTGCTACAACACCGTCCGCAACGTCACCACCTGCGCCTGGTCCGGCATCGCCCGCGACGAGGTATTCGACGTGCGCCCGTACGCCCAGCGGGTGGCCTACGCCCTCCTGCGCAAGGACCTCACCGGCAATCTGCCGCGCAAGTTCAAGATCGCCTTCGATGGCTGCGCGGGACACGACTGCGTCCAGGGCGCCATCAACGATATCGGCTTGCGCGCCCAGATCCGCGACGGCAAGCGGGGATTCCGCATGATCATCGGCGGCGGCCTGGGCCCGCTGCCCGTGGAGGCCCAACTGCTAGAGGAGTTCGTCCCCGAAGAGCGCCTGCTGAACCGCATCGAGGCCGTCATCCGGGTCTTCAACCAGTATGGCAACCGCAAGAACAAGAACACCGCCCGCATGAAGTTCGTGCTGCGCGAGCGGGGCATCGAGTGGATGAAGGAGCGGATCGGGAAGGAGTACGACGATATTCTTGAACACGGCGGCATCGCCTGGCCGGAGCATGTGCCCGAAGGTTTCGGAGGCTACCAGTCCCACCCCCATCCGCTGGGCGCGGGCGATACCCTGCCGGTCGTGTCCGCTAATGGCGCGGGGCACTCTTCGAACACGCCGGAATACGAGCGGTGGCTCGAAAGCAACGTCGTCCAGCAGAAGCAGGCGGGATATGCCGCGGCCATCGTGCGGGTGGACCAGGGCAATCTTAGCGCCGCGCAGTTCCGCGGGCTGGCCCATTTGGCCGCGACGGGCGGCGACGGGCTGGTACGCGTGGACGTCAACCAGAACCTGGTGCTGGCATTCCTGCCTTTGCGCCGCCTGCGGCAGGTCTACGCCGCGCTCGGCGAGCTGGGCCTGGCGGAATCCGGCGCGCATCGCATCGAAGACGTGGTGACTTGCCCCGGCGCTTATACCTGCAACCTGGGCCTCACCAAGACCATGAATCTGGGCGCCGCGCTGCAACAGGCCGTTCGCCGGTACGACGATCCGCAGGTGCAGCGGCTTTCCATCAAGGCCAGCGGCTGCCCGAATGCCTGCGGCCACCACTGGATCGCCGATATCGGTTTCTACGGCAATGCCCGCAAGGTGGACGGCCGCGAGATTCCGTATTACCAGATGCTCCTCGGCGGCGGCTTCGACGAGCAGGGCATCATGCGCTTCGGCCTGGCCGTGCAATCGATTCCCGCGCGTCTCGCGCCGGCCGCCGTCACGCGCGTGCTGGATCATTTCCTGGTCCACCGCCAACCCGGCGAGAGCTTCCGCCAGTACATCCTGCGCGAGCGCGTCGAGACGTTCCGCGAGATGACCGCCGTATTCGCCAAGCCCGCCGAGCTGTTCCCGGAGATCTACCAGGACTGGGGCGACGAGCAGGCCTATTCGCTGCAGCTTGGCCGCGGCGAATGCGCCGCCTGAAATTCCGCGTCCCGCGGCGAAAGGCCGGTGCAGACAGGCGAAAGCGCCTGGCCCACCAAAGGGCGTCAACAATTGGCGGGACAGGCATTCAGCCATATGGCATTCAGCCTGTCCCGCGGCAGGCCGGGCCGGTCGAGCGCCAGCCGTGGGCTTTCTGTTATCGTGCGGAGTAGATGAACAGAATCCAACGCGCTCTCCTCAGCGTCACCGATAAAACCGGCATCGTCGATTTCGCCCGCGCTGTCAGCGACCTGGGCGCCGAGATCGTCTCCACCGGCGGCACCGCCCGCCTGCTGCGCCAGTCCGGCGTGCCGGTCCGCGATGTGGCCGAAGTCACCGGCTTCCCCGAAATGCTGGATGGGCGCGTCAAGACTCTGCATCCCACCATTGCGGGCGGCATTCTGGCCATGCGCGCGCGGCCCGAGCACATGCAGGCGCTGGCCAGCCACGCCATCGCGCCCATCGACATGGTGGTGGTCAACCTGTACGACTTTTCCAGCGTGGCCGCCCGCCCCAACGCGTCCCTCGAAGAGCTGATCGAGAACATCGATATCGGCGGCCCCAGCATGATCCGCGCCGCCGCCAAGAATTATCAGGACGTTGCCGTGGTAGTCTCGCCCGACGACTACGCGCCCCTGCTCGACGAACTCCACGGCGGCGGCGGTGCGCTCTCCCTGGCCACTCGCTGGCGCCTGGCCCAGCGCGCCTTCCGCACTACCGCGGCCTACGACGCCGCCATCAGCGCCCGTCTTCAGCAGGTGGACGCGCCCAGCGCCTTGCCCGCGGCCTTGCCTGGCGCCCCGCCTGGCGCCTTGCCCGGCGCGCTGCCCGGCGCTTTGCCTATGGCGCAGCCCGGCGCGCTGCCGGCCGCGCTGGATATCCACGCTCCCAAATTGATGGACCTGCGCTACGGCGAGAATCCCCACCAGTCGGCCGCCCTCTACGGCCAAGCCGGCATGGGCGTCGCCGGCGGCCGGCAGTTGCAGGGCAAGGAGCTGTCGTACAACAACCTGGTGGATCTGGACGCCGCCTGGCAGCTTGCCGGCGAGTTTTCCGCGCCCGCCGCCGCCATCATCAAGCACACCAACCCCTGCGGCTGCGCCGAGCAGGAGAGCCTCGCCGAAGCCTGGCGCAAGGCCCTGGAGTGCGATCCCGTCTCGGCCTACGGCAGCGTGATCGGCCTCAACCGGCCGGTCGACGAGGAGACCGCCCACGAAATTTCCAGGATCTTCGTGGAGGCCATCGCCGCGCCCGGTTTTTCCCCTGAAGCCCTGGCGGTTTTCGCCGTCAAAAAGAACCTGCGCCTGGTGCGCGTAGCTGCCGCGCCCGATCGCCTGACCATCAAATCGATTTCCGGCGGCTTCCTGGCGCAGACCCCCGACACCGCCGGCCTCGACCGCGCGGCCGCCCAGGTGAAGACCCAGCGCGCTCCCACGGAAGAAGAATGGCGCGCGCTGGAGTTCGGCTGGAAGGTGGCCAAGCACGTCAAATCCAATGCCATTGTCTACGCCCGGCCCGGCCAGATCGTGGGAGTGGGGGCGGGCCAGATGAGCCGCGTGGATTCGGTCCGCATCGGCGCCATGAAAGCCGTGCTGCCCCTGGCCGGCACGGTGGTGGCGTCGGACGCCTTTTTCCCCTTTTCCGATGGCGTCGAGGAGGCCGTCAAGAGCGGCGCCACGGCCTTCATCCAGCCCGGCGGCTCGGTGCGCGACCCGGAAGTCATCGCCGCCGCCGACCGGCTGGGCGCCGCCATGGTCTTCACAGGAATCCGGCATTTCCGGCACTGAGGAGCAACCGACGGTCAGCGGCGAAACCGTCCGCGCAATCGTCCGACTCCGTCACCACGGCGCCCAACAGCTCACCTGCCAGACTGGCCGCCGCAGCCTTGGCCCGGTCCGGAAGGCGCAGACCGTGACCCCGGTCCCGCGCTCCTACCCGTCAAAGAACGTAGCGCCGCGTTCCAGCACCTGGCGGCAGATGAACTCGGCGGCCTCCTGTTCCAGCTCCGGTCGGATGCCGGCGGGCGCGGGCATGCTCTCGGGACGCTCCAGTACGGCGACGGCGTCCTCAAGTTCGGCGACACTCATGCCCTCAATATACGACTACGGCATCCGAAATACAACCGGCCCGTTTCCGTTTGGGCGATGTTTGCCGAGGCTGTTACTTCCCCTCGGGCGGCGCCGGCCCGGTGGCGGGGTGGTATCGGGCGTCGCCGGGAGGCTGGGGTTTGGCGCGGCACCCCAGGGAGCGCGAAGGGTTGGGGCTGTTTATCGGCGCATCGTTTTCTTACCGCCGCGCCGCGAAGAACTCCTTCAGCAACTCCACGCATTCGGCTCCCAGCACGCCTTCCACCACCTCGGCGCGATGGTTGAGAAGATCGGAATCGGCCAATTGAAACTTGCTGCGCACCGCGCCGAAGCGCAGGTCGCGCGCGCCGAAAACCAGCCGTTCCACGCGCGCGGCCACCAGCGCGCCCGCGCACATCACGCAGGGTTCCAGGGTGCAATACAGAGTGGCGTGTTCCAGGCGGTAATTGCCCAGCTTGAGCGCGGCATCGCGCAGCGCCAGGATCTCGGCGTGGGCGGTGGGGTCGGTGCGCGCGAGGGGGGCATTCCAGCCGCGGCCGGCGATCTCGCCGCCGATCGCCACCACCGCCCCGGCGGGCACTTCTCCCTGCGCCGCCCCCTGCCGTGCCAGCCGCAGGGCTTCGTGCATGAAGCGTTCGTCGGAGGTCACCCGTTTATAATACGAGAATACCCTCATGGCCGAATTGGAAATCCACACCGAAGCCGGGCACCACGTCGATCCGCTAGGGCAGCGCGTGGGCGTGCTGGCTGCCGTCCTGGCGGTGGTGCTGGCGATTGTGACCATCGCCTCCCACCGCACCCACACCAGCGCCATCATGCACAAGTCCACCGCCAACGACGCGTGGTCGCACTACCAGTCCACGCGAGTGAAATACCACAACCTGGAGCTGGGCGAGAGCCTGATCGGGATCTTGGGCGCCAAGGGCGCTTCGGCCGATGCCGCGCTGGCCGACTACGCCACGCAGAAGACAAAGTACGACGCGCAGGGCAAGCAGATTCAGGACGACGCGCAGAAGCAGGACGATCTGGCCGACTCCGACGAGAACCGCGGCTTGCGCTATGACGTCGGCGAAGGCTTGCTCGAAATCGGCCTGGTGCTCAGCTCGCTGTATTTCATCTCCAAGAAGATGATGTTCCCGGTGATGGGGCTGATCGCCGGTGTGGCCGGCAGCGCGATTGCGATCACGGGGTTGATGATTTAGCGGGGGGCGGCCCTGTATTCACCACGGAGGCGCGGAGTACACGGAGGAAGCGCGGAGAAACGCAATTCTCTCCTTGTCTTCTCCGCGCTTCCTCTGCGTTCTCCGTGTCTCCGTGGTGAATGGGGCCCGACCCCGTTATCGGATCACCGTGTCGCTCATGCGCGCGTCGCCGAAATCGGTGCGGTCGCCGGGCTTCCCGCCAGGCACCGGCAGCAACCGCGCCGCCAGGGGCTTGTTCCATTTGTAGGCCAGGCTGGCTACGTCGCCCAGGATGCGGGCCAGCCGCTCCTCGCTGATGTCGCCGGGCAGCGGCACGGTGTCCAGGCCGCCGGCGCACACCGCCGAATAGGCCAGCAGGGAATCGATATTGAAGGTCCCCTCCGCCCAGCGGCGGGCTAGCACATTATCCTCCAGGATCGGCACCATCAGGCCGGAATAGCCGGTACGCTTGACCGGCGCGGCCTGCACAGCCGCGGTAATGATGCGCGCTGCGGTCATGGTGCCGCTCGATCCAAACGGGCCGCCGATCAGCGATTCGATGGCGCCGCCAATCGAGTCCTCGCCCAGGGGCGCGGGCGTGGGGTCTATGCCGGCATAGTTCCATCCACTGGCGGCCGCCACTTTGGTGGCCACCGCCTCGGCATCGCGAAGCTGGCGGGCCAGCGCCGCGGTAAGCTGCTTCTCGGCCTCGCGCGGCTCGTGGTATTGGGCGAACACCTCGGCCACTACGCTGGCGCCCTCGAGGCCCACCGCGAAGGTGCGGCCGCCGCCCACGTGCCAGGCGCCGGGATAAAACGGCCCGTATGCCTTCACCATGGCGGTGGCGGCGAAATTCAGGTTGCCGCGCCCGTGCGGGCTGAGCGCGGCGACGTTCTTGATCAGCTTGGCGGCTTCGCGGAGGGCCCGCCAGTGGATGCCATCTTCGCCTGCGATCACCAGGCTGGCGTTCAGCCGCGTGGTGGCCAGGGCGTGCGCCAGCGTGTCCAGCGTGGCCGTGGAATCGTCATCGGCCAACATAGCGGCGCCGATATTGGGTGAGAATTTCAGCCGCGTGGCCAGTTCATCCAGCTTGTGGAAGAAGGACAACGCCTCCTCCGGCTTCATCCCGCCGATGTAGCGCGGGAACGGCTGGGTGACAATGCGGACGCCCTGTACCTCGAAACCCGCCGCGCGGTAGGCCTCGCGGGCGCCGTCCAGAAACCGCATGGTCTCTTCGTACTGCGCCTCGTAGTGCTGCGCATCGATGTTGATGAAGGCCGTAACCGCGCGCACCTTGGGCCTCGAATCGGCCGCCGCAGCGAGCGAAGCCAAAGCCAGGAGAGCCAGAATCTGCCGCATGACCGGTTATACCATGCAGGGCGGGCGCGGCAGGCCCCACCCACCGATCCCCTACCGCTTATACCCGATCATCCGCAGGAACACGCGCCGTCCTTCCGCATCCTCGGCCGTCTCCACGCCTTTGGGCGGAACGCCGTCGATGACGCCCAGCACCCCGCGGCCCTGCTCGCTCTCCGCCACCACCACCTGCGCCGGGTTGGCTGTGGCGCAGTAGATGCCGCACACCTCGGGGACGTCCTTAATGCGGCCCAGCACGTTGATCGGATAGCCTTCCCGCATGGTCACCACGAAGGTGTGGCCGGCGCCTATCGCGGTCGCGTTGCGCGCCGCCATGGCCTTCAACTCCTCGTCGTTGCCATCCACGCGCGTCAGGCAGGGTCCGGAGGCTTCGTTGAACGCCACTCCGAATTTCATTTGCGGCACGGTGTTTACGATGGCTTCGTAAATGTCTTCCACCGTTTTGATGAAGTGCGACTGGCCGAGGATCAGGTTCCCGCCCTCGGGGATTTCGAGCGGCACGAGCTTGAGTTCCATAAGGCCCCAGGATAGCGCGACCGCAGGCCGGGGGGCAGGGACGCCCGCGCTCCCAGCAAGCGGTTGTACACTGGAGCCGTGCTGGCGCGCGCGTCCCTGTGCCTGATGGTCAAGCTGGTGCGGGACCGTGAGGTTTCGCCTGTCGAATTGGTGGAAGCGCACCTGCGCGAAATCGACCGGCGCAACCCCGCGCTGAACGCCTTCAGCATGATCTTCGGCGATGAGGCCCTGGCGCAGGCGCGCGCCGCCGAGGCGGTCCTCTCTCGCGGCGAGCCCATGGGCCTTCTGGGCGGCGTCCCGGTCACGGTGAAGGACAGCTTCGACGTGGGGGGCTACCCCACGCAATCGGGAAGCCGGCTGCGCGTGGGGCACCGGGCCGCGGAGGATGCCGCGGCGGTCGAGCGCCTGCGCAGCGCCGGCGCCATCCTGCTGGGCAAGACCAACACGCCCGAGTTGCTGGCCAGCTACGAGACCGATAACCTGGTCACCGGCCGCACCAACAACCCGTGGGATCCGGAGCGCACGCCGGGAGGATCGAGCGGGGGCGAAGCGGCCGCCATCGCGGCCTTCTGCTCGCCGGGCGGCGTAGCCAGCGATGGCGGCGGGTCGATCCGCGTGCCCGCGCACTTCTGCGGCGTCGCCGGCCTGAAGCCTACGCCCGGCCGCATTTCCACCCGCGGCCACTATCCCTCGCTGGGCTATCCCGGCGGCCTCACAGCGGTGGCCGGTCCCATGGCGCGCACGGCCGAAGACCTGCGCCTGCTGTTCTCCGCGCTGGCGGGCTATGACGCCGAGGATCCCTTTTCCACGCCGGCCCCGCTGGCGCAGGCGGCCTCTATCTTGAAGTCCACGCGCGAGCCGCGCCTGGGCGTGTGGCCGCAATTCTACGGTGTCCCGGTGGACCCGGAAATCGCCCAGGCCGTGGAGCGCGCGGCGACCCTGGGCCGGGCGTTGGGTTGGGGCGTGGATGCCTTTGAGCCGCGCGGCCTGGAACGGGCGCCCAATCTCTGGGCGACGCTCTTCCAGTGGCCCTTGGTGGCTCTCCGCAAGCTGGTGGAGGGCCGCGAGGAAGAGCTGCACTGGACCCTCCTGGAAGCGGTGGGCACGGGGCCCAGAGAGCACCCCGCGCCGCCCACGGCCGAACAACTGCTCACCACTCTGGCTGCGCGCGACCGTATGCGTGCCGCGCTGGTGCGCCAACTGGAGCCGCTGGACGCGCTGCTGATGCCGGTGGCCGGCATCGCGGCCTTCCGCCACCGCGAGCGCCAGTGGCCGATCGCGGGCCAACAGATCGGTCTGTTCCAGGCGATGATGCCGGCTGTCGTGGCCAACGTGTTGGGCCTGCCCGCCGTCACCATCCCGATGACGATCTCGAGCCAGGGCCTGCCCCTGGGAGTGCAACTGATGGGCCGGCCGTACGAAGACGAGCGCCTGCTGGATGCGGCCGTGCGTCTGGAAGAGGCGCGGGGCCCCTGGAAGGGGGTGGGCTGACGCGCCCCGACGCTTCCTGTACAATCGCCGTGATGAAGTCCATCGCCCTTCTGGGATTGATGGCTCCTGCCGCGGGGCTTACAGCCAGCCGGCAGACGCGCAACCGTCATTTGAGGTGGCATCGGTAAAGCCGTCGACGCCGCCCGCCGCGGGCGTTCGCAGACGCGTGGTTTGTGACGGCGGGCCCGGAAGAGGCGACCCGGGACTCTTCACCTGCACGAACATGAGTTCATCCAACCTGGTGACGATGGCGTATGCCATCCCTCAATACCAGCTTTCCGCTCCCGATTAGATGGTTGATACCCGATTTGACATCACCGCGAAAATCCCGCCGGGAACCACCAAGGAGCAATTCCGGTTGATGCAGCAAAATCTGCTTGCGGAACGTTTCAAGCTGACGGTTCACCACGAAAAAAAGGAGTCGCAGGTATA
Organism: Bryobacteraceae bacterium; assembly: GCA_052144935.1. GTDB lineage: Bacteria > Acidobacteriota > Terriglobia > Bryobacterales > Bryobacteraceae > JOPF133. The sequence goes on along the minus strand of JBKQPR010000065.1, from coordinate 59,163 downwards.
TGAGCTGACCGTGGGGAAGAACGGTCCGAAGCTGAAGGAATCGGCCGGGCCGGAAACGCCGCTAACGAGGCCCCCGAAGTGGACCATCGGCAGTGATGGGCTTCCTGTAGTGCCCCAACGTCAGCATGATGGACATGATGGATGGGCGCGCGCGCAGGCGGCAAATCGGCGAGACCATGGAGAGCTTCGTCAGGTTCCTGTCGAGCCAACTGAGCCGGCCCGTCACGGACTCGACTGGGCTGAAGGGTAATCACGATACCCTTTTGAGCTGGGCGCCGGAAGGATCGGGGATGGCGGCGCCGGCGGCCTCCTCAGACGCGGGGATACCAGCCAACCCGCCCGAACCCCTTCCGACGCTGATACAGGCAGTCCAGGCCCTCGGTCTCAAACTGGAGCAGAAGAAAGGCCAGGTCGACATGCTGGTGATCGACCACATGGAGAAGGCTCCGACCGAGAACTAAAGTCCGGTCGCGCGCGGCGGTACACTTGGGTTGGAGGTGCAACATGTATTGCCCCCAATGCCAGGTCGAATACCGCGAAGGGTTCACCGAATGCTCCGACTGCCACGTTCCCCTTTTGGCCGGAACACCGCCGCCCGAGCCACCCGACCCGTTCGATCCTAAGATCGGCCTGGTCGAGGTGCTGGAGACCCAAGACTCGATGCAGTTTGCCATGGCCAAGGGGTTGCTTGAGGACGCCGGAATCCCTTTCTTGCTTTTGGGCCAAATCACCACGCTGGTGAACGACGTGGATCCGTTTCTCCAAAAGCACGTCCGCGTGCAGGTGCCGCGCGACCGCGAAGCCGAAGCCAGGGAGCTTCTGGAAACGCTGCTTCAGCCGGACACCAGCCCGCCATTCGCTGGAGAGGATGCAGCCGGTGCGCCCGCGGAGAACGCCTGACCGAATCGGGGCTCCGGGCTTCCGAGCCGGGCCCAAAGGGCACGCCGACAGAACGTGGGAAAGAAGTATCGCCACAGATGATCTTTTTTTTTCGTGACCGGTTCTCACTTCGACAGCATGTCGAGTGCCCGTAGCGCGATGCTGTCCGGATTCGCCGCTCCGTTGGAGAACGCAACCACTCCAATGCCCTTCGGGCGATTGACGTAGAGCGCCGCCGTATACCCGGCCGCCGCTCCACCGTGCCCGAAGACCACCTGGCCTTCGCGCCGTTCCACCTGAAAACCGAGGCCGTAACCGGAGGTTCGTCCGATGTCGACCGGTACCGCCGAGTGCATATGAAAGCGCTCCGGACTGGCGTTTGTTCAACACGCTCTCAGGCCCTTGGCCCATCGGGAAGGAGTCGAAGCGGGCCAGGTCCCCAGCGGTTGTATAAATGGCGCGATTCGGCAACCTCGGGCGCTAAACTGATTTCGTGAACCCTTACGCCGGAGGGCGCCGATGCCATTGACCACCACGCAGGTGATTCCGATTCTTCGCATCTTCAGTATCGAGAAGGCCAAGGAGTTTTACATCGGATTCCTCGGCTTCCAGGTCGATTGGGAGCATCGCTTCGAAGAAACCCTTCCCCTGTATATGCAAGTCTCGCTCGGCGATCTCGTGCTGCATCTTTCGGAGCACCACGGCGACGCCTGTCCCGGCTCGACGGTGTTCGTGAAAGTAACGGGACTCGAAGGATACCACCAGGAGATCATGCGGAAGGGCTACCGGTACCTTCGCCCCGGCATCCAACTGGAGCCGTGGAACGCCAAGTCCTTGCAGGTGACCGACCCGTTCGGGAATCGGATTCGATTCAACGAATACCTGGATGACAAATGACCGGCCGGCCCGCAAGGACCTAGGCGCTGTCAGAGCGCGAAGGCGACCACCGCATCGCCCATTTTGCTCTTCATCTTGCCGTGGCCTCCGGCGCAGATCACAATGTACTGCTTGCCATTCCATTCGTAAGTCATGGGCGTCGATTGGGCGCTCGCCGGAAGCTCTACGTTCCACAGCTCCTGGCCGGTGTCCGAGTCGAACGCGCGAAGCTGCGGGTCCAGCGCCGCGGCCGTGAAGATCAACCCTCCGGCGGTCGCCATGGGTCCGCCAAAGCCGATCGATCCCGCCGGCCAGCCGTCGCCCATCACACCCAGCGGCGACTCCCAGCGCAGCTTGCCAGTTGCGAGATCGAAGGCCACCAGCGCGCCCCACGGTGGAGCGTTGCACGGCTGGCCGTTGGGCGCCACCAGCCACTCGCGATACATCCCATAGGGCGTGCCCCGCTGGCGGGCGAATTCCCCACCCCAGGCCGTTTCGGTACCCTTGCGCTGCTCCATGGCGGTTTGCAGGTCTTCGCGCGGCAGCAGCCGGACGATCGCCGCCACGCGGTTGGTGTTCGCCAGCAAGAGATTGCGCACCGGATCCCACGCCGCGCTGCCCCAGTTCACGCCGCCGATGTTGCCCGGAAACTGCAGCGTGCCGCGCACGCTCGGCGGCGTGAAAGGGCCGTCGTTGCGCAGGGATTCGATTTTCTCGCGGCACCATTGGCGTGCTTTGGCCGTAGCGCCCCAGGCGTCGGCGGCGGTCAACTTCTGCGGCGCCATGGCGCTCCACGCGGGAATCGGCTGGCTGGCCGAGGCGTCCTCGCCGCGGATGTCGCTCTTCGGAACGGCGCGCTCCTCCACCGTGTGGAGCGGCTTGCCGGTGATGCGGTCGAGCACAAACACGTGGCCGATCTTGGTGGTCACCGCCACCGCCGGCCGCCCTCGGAACTCGATCAGCGCCGGTTCGGAAGCCACATCGTAGTCCCAAAGATCGTGATGCGCCACTTGGAATCCCCAGAGGAAGGCGCCTGTGGAAGCCTTCAGCGCGACTACCGAATTTGCCCACCGGTTGTCGCCCGGCCGCGCGCCGCCGTAGTAATCCGGGCTGGCGCTGCCGGTCGGGATGAACAGCATGTCTCGCGCCGGATCGGCCGCCAGGGTGGACCATGCATTCGCCGCGCCGGTGCGCACCTGCTGCTTCTCCGCCCAGGGAATCGGGTCCCAGGTCCACCGCAACGCCCCGCTGCGCGCATCGTACGCCCGCACTACTCCGCGGGGCATATCCACCGCACCGTCGTCTCCGATCGAAGAACCGGTAATGACCACGTCGCCGACAACCGTGGGCGCGGAGGTGACCTGGTAATCCCCGCGGAACTCGGGCCCGTAGACCACTCCGCGAGTCAGATCCACCGTGCCGCCCGAGCCGAATGCCACGCACGGCTTGCCGATCTTGCCGTCGAGCGCGATGAGCCGCGCGTCGATGGTCCCCGCAAAGATACGCAGCTTGCAGGGCGCGCCGCCGGCGGCCTTGGAATCGGTCCACGCCGCCACGCCGCGAGAGCTTACTTCGGAATAATCGTGCGAGCGGTCCACCTTCGGATCGTAGGCCCATTTCTCGGCGCCGCTCGACGGGTCGAGCGCAATCACCCGGTTGAACGGCGTGCTCAGATACAGCGTGCCATCCACCAGGATCGGCGTGGCTTCGAAGGCGGCTTTCTCGTTGAGGGAGGTTTCGGGCTGGAGCGCCCCGGTGTGATACGTCCACGCGGGCCGCAGCTTCGCCACGTTCTCGCGCGTGACCTGCTTGAGGACGGAATACCGCGTGCCGCCCGCATCGCCCCCGTAAACGCTCCAGCCGTTATCGGCCGCCGGTGAGACCGCGGCCGCCAGGCACACAAGGGCCGGGAGGAGGAGGCGAATTTTGGGGGATTCCCCCAAATATTCCGATAAGTCTTTTAGTTTCAACAAAATATTTGGGGGATTCCCCCAAAACTCCCTCCCGGACACGCCAGATTTGCATCATCCGATTTTGCCTCCTGGACCGCGCGAGTGCCCGGATCGCCGCCGCGCTTCACAAGACAAATCACAAGACAAGTATAGTCTTGACCTCCACTGCTATTAGTATCACAATGTGATAGTAACCATGCTGGGCGAGTTCGAATACCTGCTGCTCACCGCGGCCGCGCGCTTGGGCGAAGACGCTTACGGGGCGGCCATCCGCCAGGAGATCGAGGACGCCACCGGGCGCGCCTGCTCCTTGGGCGCGCTTTATACCACCCTGGATCGTTTGGAGGAGAAGGGCTTCCTCAAGACGCGCATGGGGGACCCCACCCCGCAACGCGGCGGCCGGCCCAAGCGCATGGTGCGCGTAACCGGCAAGGGCGTCCGGGCGGCCAGCGAGTTCTACAACGCGGTAACGCGAGTCAGCCGCGGCGTTTCCTGGGAGGCTAACCGAGGGGCGGTGCGGCCATGACGCGAATCTCCTGGCGGTTGGTGGAGGGTTTGTCCCACATGCTGGCGCCCGGCGAACGCGACGCCGTGTGCGGGGATCTGGCCGAGCGCGGCGCGACCGGCGGGCGAGCCCTCGGCGACGTACTCGGCCTGGTCGTCCGCCGTCAGGCCGCTTTGTGGAAGGACTGGCGGCCCTGGCTGGCTCTGGCGGCGCTGGTGGTCCCGCTCGGCGTGCTGCTCAATCTGTATTCGAGGCGTGTGGCGGACAGCAGCGCCATCTATGTCTGGATGTACGCCAACAACTGGGATTGGAACGTGGTTCGCTTCGACGCGTTCCGGAACGGCATGGTGAGTTACGGCGCGCTCATTTTCCTGATGTACCTCACGCTTCCCTGCTGGTCGTGGATCGGCGGACTGACGATGGCGTTTGTCTCGCGGCGCGCGATCGCGCTGAACGGCGCGCTGTTCTGCCTGGCGGTATTTTTCGCGTCGCTGGCTGGAACGCCACGCTTCCTGGGGTCGCTGGCGCGCGACTTCCGCGGCAACTCGGCGGTCTTTGCGATGGCGTTCTATCGCGTGGCGTTTCCGGTGGTGGTCCAGGCGGCGCTAGTGGTTCTGCCGGCCCTAGCGGGGATGCGGCAGGGTCTTCGGTGGACCGCGTTACCGCGGCTGCCGCGGCGACTCCTATGGGCTTCGGCTATCTTCAATTTCGCTTCGATCACCAGCCTCGCATGGTTTCCGTGGCTGGTTCACAGCGCGCACGTCCGGCCGGAGTTCTGGGACGGGCCGGTACGGCTGGTGCAACTGCTCCTGGTGTTTGTCTACTGGCCGATTGTGTATCTGCCCGCCCGGGCCATCCGCCGACGCTGGCGCGGGAAGGCCGTGCATGCCGCGGCCCTGCTCCTCACGCTGGCCGGTATCGCCGCCGCTGCCGATCCGTCGACCGTCCGCGCCGTCCTCCAACCGGCCGTCGAACGCAAGCCTGCGCCGGAGTTCGCGCTGAAAGACCGTTCCGGCAAGACCGTGACCCTGAAGAAATACCGCGGCAAAGTGGTTCTGCTCGATTTCTGGGCCACCTGGTGCCACGGGTGCAAAGAGGAGATCCCCTGGTTCTCGGAATTCCAGCGCAGATACGCATCCCAGGGCCTCACCGTGGTCGGCGTCTCGCTGGATGAGGACGGCTGGAAGGTGGTGAAGCCATTTCTCGAGACGGCCAGCGTGCCTTATCGAATCGTGCTCGGCGACGATCCGACCGCCAAGAAGTACGGCATCGAGAACATGCCGGACACCTTTCTGATCGATCGCCACGGACGGATCGCCGCCGCTTATGCAGGGCTAGTCGACAAGGACGACGTTGAGGCGAATATCCGGGCCATGCTCTCTCAGCGATAGAGGTGGCTTTCGATCGCTTGCTGCCATTGCGGGCCTTTCTCCCGGTCGCCCTCCCCCAGCGCCTGCACCTGTTCATTCGCGGCTGCGTCCAGCGCCGTCCGCGTAGGTCACTTCCACGCTTGTAGTCGATGGATCGAGTGAGGTCAGACACACATCGACGGTCGACACGAGCGTCTCGGGAACAAAGGACACATACTGCATCCTTCCGCCGTCCACATCGAACCGCGTGTTGATCCACACGGTCTTCTGCCCTCCCTGCCGAACCGTGAACACGGCGCCTGGTATATCCCGGCCGGGTTGCGGGTATAGAAATTCCGGATTCCACTGCTCGCCCGCCCAGCCTCGCTCCGCCTCGGGAGCGAAGAGCTTTGCCGCGGTGACGAGCGGCGCGCGAACCAGGAACTGAAAACTGTTGCTGACGTGCGCGGGCGTTGTCATCGGCGCTCCTTCAATTTGTGGCTATCGGTGGCGCGAAGCGTCATCCCATAGATTTCGTTAAGCCGCTCGATTTCCTTCAGGGTCTGCGGGGAGAACGGGGCCTTGCCTTCAAAGGCGTGGAGGACAATCCCCTCCAGCAGGTGCCCAAACTCGAGTCCTTCAATTCGGCGACCGCCTTTCAGGCGGCCCCTCTTGCCGCCATCAACCGCTCCGCCGGCTCCACCAGAAGCCCGCCAAACCTAAGAAGAACGCCCCGGGGATCACGCAATTGCCGGGGTGGCCGAGCACGAATATGTGGATCAGGGCAGCGGCCCCCATGGTGGCCGCAAGAAGCGCCAGGCCGGCGGTCGCGGTCCAAGGGATCAACACCAGCAGACCGCCGAGAATTTCCACCACGCCGGTGAAGTAGCGGAACCATTGCCCCAGCCCGATCTGCTGAAAAATCCCGACCCACTCGGTCCCGTTGGGGAACTTGTCCACGCCGACCAAGACAGAGACAATCCCGATCCCCCCGCGCAGGGCCCAGTCGCCAAGCACGTTGCGCGGCTCGCCCGAGTTGGCTTGCTCAAACATGCGCCATTTAGACACCGGAGCGAGCGAATCGGTTCCCCTCGGCATCGGCCCCTAATCGCCCCGCTAATCCGCGCGCAGCATCGCCACAGGGTCGATGCGCACCGCGTGGAACACCGCGGGCAGCGCGGCCACCAACGCCACCGCCAGAATGGCGAGCGCTGGAGGCGCCAACATCGCCGGGTCGGTCGGCTTCACCTGGTAGAGGAGCGCCTCGATGTATCGCACCGTGGCCATGCCCAGAGCGACGCCCGCCACCGCGCCCGCCGCGACCATCCCGAAGACGTCCGCCGTCACCCGTCGCGCGATATCGCCGGCCTGCGCGCCGATGGCCATACGAATGCCGATTTCCCGCCGCCGTTGCAGCACCGAGTAATCCAGCACGCCATAGAGGCCGATGCCCGCAAGCACCAGCGCGACCACCGCGAAGAATAGGGCCAGCATGGCCACCAGCCGCTCGCGCACGGTCTGCGCGGCAACCAGTTCCGCCTGCGTGCGGATGTTGCTGACGCGGAATTCGCTCCGCGCGCGCGGCACTTCCCGGCGCAGGATCGACGCCAGCGCCATGGGGTTCGCGCTGGCCGTGCGCACCACGAAGGTCGCGTCGCGTATCGGCTGCGACACGCCCTTGGCGTCCACCGAATGAAACGGCACGAAGGCTACCGGCACGATCGGCTCCCGAATGCCGCGGTAGGGAATGTCCCGAACCACGCCCACCACCCTGAACGCGAGATCCCCTTTGGCGATCGATTGGCCCAGGGGATTGGCTCCGCCGAAGTATTGCTTCACGAAGGTTTCATTGACGAGCGCAACGCCGGGCGCAGTGTCGCCCGGGCGGAAGTCCGCCCCCTCGATAAACGGAATCTTCATGGCCTCCAGCCAGCCGGGTGAGACACTCATAAAGTCGGCCTGCACGTGGCCCGGAGGCGCCCCATTGACCGAGACGAAGCCGTTCCACGAGTGCCCGGCGAGCAGCGGCCAAGCCGCCAGAGCCACCGTCTCCACGCCGGGCGTTGTGCGCAGGTAGTCCGCCACCTGGTCCCAGAAGATTGCCAACTCGGCGTGTTGCGCCACCGTGTCGAGCGTCAGAATCCGTTCCGCGGAGAACCCCATGGGCCGATGCGCTAACCGGTCGAAGGTGGCCACAAACAGGCCCGCCACGAACAGCACCAGAAAACCGAAGGCCACCTGCACCGCGATCAGCGCATGCATCAGGCGCCGCCGCGAATGCGGGTCCTCTCCGCCTTTGAGCGCGCGCGCCGGCTTCACCGCCGAAGCGCGAAAGGCCGGCGCCAAGGCGAACAGCAAGGTAACCACCAGGGTCAGCGCGACACCGAATCCCAGCACTCGCCAATCCGCCGGCAGAGCCAGCCGCGCCGGGTTGTCCGCGGGATTGATCCGGCTCACCACGAACGGCGCCGACCACCACGCGAACAGCCCGCCGATGGCGGCCGCCAGAAACGCGAGCATGGCGCCTTCCACCAGCACCAGTTGCACCAGCCGCCAGCGCCCGGCGCCGATCGAAACACGCAGCGCCATCTCGCGCGCCCGCGAGGCCGCTTGCGCCGTCATCAGGTTGGCCACATTGGCGCACGCAATCAACAGCACCAGCGCCACCAGCACAGCCATAGCCAGCAGCGCCACGCGGTAATCCTTTTGCAACCCGGAGGCGCCCGCGGCCGCCGGCACCAGCACCAGAGCGAAGCCGAGAATCTTCTCCACGGTCTCTCTCATCATGCCGGAGAAGTGGCTGGCGCGCTCCGCCTCGAAGGCTCGCGAGACGGCGTTCAGCCTGGCGCGAAGCGGTTCCAGGACCACGCCGGGCTTCACCTGCGCCATGGTCCGGTGCCACTGCCAGTCGTCGCGCACGGCGCCGGGATGCATCATCGTGGGAACAAAGATATCGGTCACCGTGCCGGTCTCGGTTCCCGTGAACGGCTCCGGGCCGACTCCGACGATTTCGAAAAGGCGCTCGCCCATGCGAAAGCTGCGCCCGATTACCTTGGGATCCCGCGCGAAGCGCCGCGTCCAGTAGTCGTAGGAGAGCACGGCGTACGGATGCGCCCCGGGCTTCCGATCGTCGTTCTCGCTCAGCAGCCGCCCCACGGCAGGCCGCAATCCGAACGTGCCGAACATCCAGCCGGAGACGTACTGGACAACTGCTTTCTCCATCTCCTGGTCCGACTGGTAAGTCAGATCCATGGGCAATGCGTAGGACACGGCCAGCAGCTCGGCCTGGCCCTTCACCGCCGCGCGCATCAGGCGGAACGACGGGTACGCCCAACTGTCGCCGGTTCGGACCTGGCCATCGAAATCGGTTCCCTGGCGGACGAGAAGGTACAGCCGCTCCGCCCCGGCCACCGGCAAGGGCCGCAGCAGCAGCGCATCGATCAACCGGAAGGCGCCCGTGCAGGCCCCGATCGCCAGGGCCAGCGACAGCACCGCTGCGGCGGAGGTCACTTTTCTCTTCATGAGTTGGCGCCAGCCGAAGATGGTGTCCGCGCGCAGCGATTCGAGCCACGCGACGAGTCTGATGTCGCGGCTTTCCTCGCGCGCCGCGAGCACGGAGCCGAACGCCCGCCGCGCTTCCGCAAGGTCGCGGCCTTCCCCAATCGCCTCTTCGAGGTGCGACCGGATCTCCTCGTCGATTTCGCGGCTCAAACGATCGCCGCGAAGTGCATTCGCGATGCGCGACCAAAGCGACATATTCACACCATCCTTATTCCGAGCGAAGGATCCTGGCCGGGTCGATGCGCACCGCGCGCACTGCCGCGGGCAGCGCGGCCACCAACGCCACCGCCAGAATGGCGAGCGCTGGAGGCGCCAGCATCGCCGGGTCGGTCGGCTTCACCTGGTAGAGCAGCGCCTCGATGTATCGCACCGTGGCCATGCCCAGAGCGACGCCCGCCACCGCTCCGGCCGCGACCATCCGGAAGACGTCCGCCGTCACGCGGCGCGCGATATCGCCGGCCTGCGCGCCGACAGCCATGCGAATGCCGATTTCGCGCCGCCGCTGCAGCACCGAGTAATCGAGCACGCCATACAGGCCGATGCCCGCCAGCACCAGCGCGACCACCGCGAAGAACAGCGCCAACATGGCCAGCAGCCGCTCGCGAATGGTCTGCGCCGCAACCAGCTCCGCCTGCGTGCCGATGTCGCTGACGCGGAATTCGCTCCGTGCGCGCGGCACTTCGCGGCGCAGCGTGGAGGCGAGCGCGAGGGGGTTCCGGCTGGCCGTGCGCACGATGAAAGCTGCGTGGCTTATGGGCGGGAAAGCGCCGGTGGCATCGATGGCGCGAAACGGGGTGTAGGCCACTGGCAGAATCGGTTCGTGCAGGCTGCGGTATGGGCTATCGGGAACCACACCGGCCACTTGATAAACATTTCGCCCGCGCGCGAACGTCTTCCCGACCGGATTCTGGCCGTCGAAAAACTGCCGCACGAAGGTTTGGTTGACGATGGCCGCGCCGGGAGTGGTGTCCTCCGGACGGAAGTCCCGCCCGTCGACGAGGGGAATCCGCATGGTGTCGAGCCAGCCCGGCGAGACGGGCAGAAAGTAGGCCAGAACCGGCCCGGGCGGCGCGCCGTTAGTGGAAATGAAATTGTTCATGGAATTCCGGGTGAGCAGGGGCCATCCGGCCAAGGCCACCTTCTCCACACCGGGCACAGCGCGCAGATGGTTGGCCACCTGGTCCCAAACCACCGGCGGCTGTGGGCGCGCAGGGATCACCGTGAGAGTGAGAAGCCGATCGGGAGAGAAGCCGATGGGCCGATTGGACAACCGCTGGAACGTGGCGGCAAACAGCCCGGCTCCGAACAGCACCAGAAAACAGAAGGCCACCTGCACGGCGATCAGCACATGCATCAGCCGCCGCCGCGAGTGCGGGTCTTCTCCTCCTTTGAGCGCGCGCGCCGGCTTGACCGCCGAAGCGCGCAGGGCCGGCGCCAGGCCGAACAGCAGCGTCACCACCAGCGTCAGGGCCAGACCGAATCCCAGCACCCGCCAGTCGGCCGGCAGCGCCAGCCGCACCGGATTGCCGGGCGAGCTGATGCGGCGAACGACGAACGGGGCGGACCACCAGGCGAACAGCGCACCGATGGCTGCCGCGAGGATGGCGAGCATTCCGCTTTCAACCATGACCAGTTGCACCAGACGCGATCGCCCGGCGCCGATGGAGACCCGCAACGCCATCTCGCGCGCCCGCGCCGCCGCCTGGGCCGCCATCAGGTTAGCTACATTGGCGCACGCAATCAGCAGCACCAGGGCTACCAGCAGCCCGCCCGCCACCAGCGAACGGCGGTATTCCTGCTGCAAGTCCGACGTACCCGCGGCCGCCGGTTCGAGCACGAGCGTCTGGTCGATGAACCTGTCAATGCTCCGTCTGGTCATCCCGGTGAACCCCTTGGCCCGCTCGATTTCGAAGGCCCGCGAGGTAGCGTGCAGGCGCGCGCGAACCGGCTCCATGGCGACACCCGGATTCAGCCGGGCCAAGGTTCGGTGCCAGGTCGCATCGTCGCGGGCGGTCCTGGGATTCATCATAGTGGGCAGGAAGATGTCGGTTACCGTGCCGGTCTCCGTGCCGGTGAAGCTTTCCGGGCCGACTCCCACGATTTGAAAAAGAGTGTCGTCCAAGCGAAACGTGCGCCCGATCGCTTTGGGATCCTGTCCGAAGCGGCGCGTCCAGTAGTCGTAAGAGAGCACGGCGTACGGATGTGCTCCGAGCTTCAGATCGTCGTTTTCGGTGAACAGCCGCCCAAGCGAAGGCCGCAATCCGAACCTGCCGAACATCCATCCGGAGACGTACTGTACGCAGGCCTTCTCCATCTCCTGGTCCGACTGGTAGGTCAGATCCATGCGCAAGGCGTAGGACACGGCCAGCAGCTCGGCCTGGCCTTTTACCGCCGCGCGCATCAGGCGGAACGCCGGATACGCCCAGCCGTCGAACGATTGCGGCTTGCCGTCGAAACCCATTCCGTGACGGGAAAGGGAGTACAGCCGCTGCGGCTCGGCCACCGGCAAGGGCCGCAGCAGGAGGGCATCGATCAACCGGAATGCCGATGTGCAGGCCCCGATCGCCAGGGCCAGGGACAGCACCGCCGCGGCGGAGGTCACCTTTCTCTTGACGAGCTGGCGCCAGCCGAAGACGGTGTCCGCGCGCAGCGATTCGAGCCACTGAACGATGCGGCCGTCGCGACACTCCTCGCGCGTCGAGAGCACGGAGCCGAAGGCCCGCCGCGCTTCCGCAAGGTCGCGGCCGTCCCCGATCGCGTCTTCGATGTGCGACCGGATTTCCTCGTCGATTTCGCGGCTCAAACGATCGCCGTGAAGTGCATTCGCGATGCGCGACCAAAGCGACATATCAGACCGTCCTCAGAACCCGATTCACCGCCGCTGTCACCGCCTGCCAGCGCGTTTCCTCCGTGTCAAGCCGCTTCCTGCCCGCCGCCGTCAATTCATAGATGCGCGCCCGGCGTCCGGTGTCTTTGGTGATCCATTGGGCGCGGATCCAGCCGGCCTCCTCCATCCGGTGCAGCGCCGGATAGAGCGAGCCTTCCTCGGCGCGCAGCACGTCGCCGGACCAGTCCTTGATGGCGGACATGATGGCGTAGCCGTGCAGGCGCGGCCGCCGCGAGAGGATCTTCAAGACCAGCAAATCGAGCGATCCCTGGAGAGAGTCGGGTTTAGGCATACTCAGACTTCGTATTATACAGACGTCTGAGGGTGAGAAGGGTTAGGGCGGGCGTGGCTTTAGCTGTTCCGGACGAGCACGCCACCGTCACGCTCGCGTGGGGCAGTAGAAGCGATTTCGAATCGTCATGCGCCAGCCTGCGCGGCGCCGCGGCCGGGCACTGATGCGCGGCTACCGCTTGGCCACAGTCCCCGCCGCCGCCCCCATCGCCCCGTAGAAATCCCGCAGCACGAACCAGGCTTCTTTCTTCTCGCCGCGGTCGCTCAGGAGTCCTTTGCGGTTGTAGTAATCCTGAATACCGGTCAGAAAGCGGCGCGGGCAGCGGAAGTCCACCAGGACCCAGGGCGACATGCCGGCAAGGAACGAGATGCGCTGCAGCATTGGCAACTGGTGGCGATACACGTTGGCCTGATACTCCTCGGTCCACGCGGTCTCTTCGTCGCTGTGGTTGCCGAAGGGCGCTTCGGCGCCGAATTCGCTCATCACCAGAGGCTTGTCGTAAGTCGTGCGGAACTGCATGGCGTCGGCCTTCGCGGGCGCGCCATCGTACCAGCCGACATACTCGTTCAGGCCCAGCACGTCCAGATACCGGCCCAGCGGATCGTCGATGGTGGTGGTGTTCTCGACAGTGTGCGGCAGAGTGGCCGCGGTCACCAGGCGCGTGGGATCGAGCTGGCGCACCTTGGCGGCCAGCGACGAGAGGAACTTCGTGCGCGGCTCGCTGAGCGGCGTTTCATTGGCCACCGACCACAGAACGATCGAGGCGCGGTTCTTGTCGCGCGTGATGTTCTCGGCAAGCATGTGTTCGGCCTTGGCATAAGTGGCCGGGTTCTCCCACTGGACCGCCCAGTAGACCGGCACTTCGGACCATACCAGCAGGCCCATCTGGTCGGCCAGGCGCGTCATCACCTCGTCGTGCGGATAGTGCGCCAGGCGGACGAAGTTGCAGCCCAGTTCCTTGGCCCAGCCGAGCAGCGTGCGGGCATCGGCTTCGGAAGACACGCGGCCGGCGCGGAAAGGCGCTTCGCCATGCATCGAGACGCCGCGCAGAAAAACCGGGTTGCCATTGAGCAGGATTTTCGATCCCGCGGTCTGGATTGTGCGGAAACCGATGCTCTCGGACACGCGGTCGGTTCCGGCCGCCAGCGACACCTGGTACAGCTTGGGGGCCTCGGGCGACCAGAGCGAGAGATTGGCGGGGAAGGCGAAGGTGGCGTAACCGTTGTCGTCCGTCGCCACGGTGGCGGAGGCGCCGGCTTCGGGGATGCTCACGGTCACCTGCTGGCGCTTCCCGGCGCCATCCAGCCGCACCCATCCGGCCACGCGGTTGCGCGACCCTTTCTCCAACTGCACAAAGTAGTCCTGGATGAAGGTGGCCGGCACGTCCAGCAGCTTGACATCGCGCGTGAGGCCGCCGTAGTTCCACCAGTCGGTCATGGTGGGCGGGATCGCGTCGGGGTAGCGCCGGTCGTCCACCTTGACGGTCAGGGCGTTGCCGTGTTCGCGCAACTGGCCGGTGACTTCGAACTGGAAGGGGGTGAAACCGCCTTCGTGCTGGCCGAGTTTCTTGCCGTTGAGGAAGACGATGGCCTGGTAATTGGCCGCGCCGAACCACAAAAACTGGCGGTCGCCCGGATGCGCGGGAGCGCCGGCGGGAGCACCGGCCGGAGCGTCGAAGGTGCGCCGATACCAGATGGTTCCTTCGTACCACAGCAGGTCCGGCCGTTGGGTATTCCAATCGCCGGGGACCTGGAGCGTTGGGGTGTTGGGCAGAAAGGCCAGCTCGAATTTGTCGGACTTGCCGGCGGGCTCGCGGCCGGCGCCCAGCCCGCCATCGGGGATGGGGTTGAGGTGGAAATCGTAGTAACCGGCTTCGTAGGGGTCGATGAGGATCTGCCAGGCGCCGTTGAGGCTTAGGCTCTGGCGGCCGGAGGGATTCTGGATCGTGCCGATCGGCTGCCCCCACAAGGCGGCGCCAGCCGCGAGGGCGAAGAAGGCGAGGCGGAGAGATTGAGAGTAGGACATCCGGTTTTATGATAGCCGAACGCCGGGCGCCTGCGCAGCGCCCCACCCGCCTACTTCCCCGCTTCTGCCGCCAGCGTTTCGACGATGGCGATGTTTCCCACGAGCTCGCGAGGTAAACCGTGCCGGGCCTGGAGGTACGCAGGGCTATTGTAGGAGATCCGGACCTTGCCGTCGGCATCTTCCGCAACCAGGATTTTAAGCGGGAGATCGATCGCGATCCCCGGCGAAGCGATCATGAGCGGAGTTCCGGCTTTCGGACTGCCGAATATCAAGAGCTTCGTGGGCCGCATCTGCATTCCGGCTCTTTCCGCTTCGCCACTGTGATCGACCAAGGCAAACAGTTTGACGCCTTTGGCTTGCAATATTGCCTCCAGCTTTTCAACGGTCCCATCGACCGTATGGTTACTCGGTATGCTGACGATTCCGTTATCTGCATTCGATGTCATGGCTTTCTCCCGATTTCCTCCCAGACTTGCCTGCGCAGGTTTACCAACCGCCACCAGGTGGATCGCCAACGCCAATCCGGCCACTGCCAGAATCAGGGCAATGGCGATGGCGAACGAGGACGGGCGATTGAAAGTGGACCCTCCCAGGTTCAACTCTTGAACCAGACGTACGTGACGCCTCACGGACACAATGTTGACGATCGCTCCGAGAATAATGAGTGACGTACCGAACCAGAACGAAGACTCGGAGGATTGGACAGATAGATTTGGCTGGCTGGCCTGGAGCGCTCGCAGAAACAGGCCAAAGCGGGCCACCACAAAGCCGAATCCCATGAGCGCCAGACTCGTGCGGATCCACGCGAGAAAGGTTCTCTCCGCCGCCAGGTAATCGCTGCCGCCGCTAGTCATACTATCCGCCTGTTGCCCGTTCGCCCGCCCCGCCGGCGCGCATAGAACGGCGCCGGTCCTTGCGGCGGTCATCCGCCGCTCATACCATTGTGCAACATGCGCGTCAGGGTCGCGGACCGGCCGTTCCCGGATGATTGTGAAGTGTGGGCAGTACGGGTTGTTCTTATGGGGTTAGTGTCCGCTAGCGGTAAGTCACCGCCCTCTCGCAAGCGGGCGGCGGGATCGGGGGAAGGGACCCGTCCCTGAACTTTGGGTAAACGATTGGCGCTTCCCTCTCCCGGCGGGCCGGGTCTTCGCCGCCCCCTCCTACCGCTCGATCCCCAGCTCCCCCGACACACGCACCAGCGTCGAAACCAGCCGCTCGACGTGCTTCTCGGTGTGCGCGGCGGTGCAGGAGATGCGCAGCAGGTTCTGCGCGGCGGCCGGACGGAGCACCGGGTTGATGTAGATGCCCTCTTCCAGCAGCGCTTTGCACAGGCGGCAGAGGTCGATCTCCTCCTCGATCACCACCGGGACAATGGCGGTCTCGCCGGGCAGCACGTTGAAGCCGCGGGCGCGCAGCTCGTCGCGCAGCAGGTTCGCCACGTTGAGCAGGCGCAGGCGGCGCTCCGGCTCGCCGCGCATGATTTCCAGGGCTGCGGCCACCGCCGCCACCGACGCGGCCGGCAGGCTGGCGGAGAAAACGAACGGGCGGGCGGTGTGCTTCAGGTAGTCCACCACCGCGCGTTCCCCGGCGATAAAGCCGCCTACCGAGGCCAGCGACTTGCTGAACGTGCCCATCACGATGTCCACGTCGTCCAGCACGCCCAGGTGCTCGGCCGCGCCGGCGCCGGTCGCGCCCAGCACGCCGATGCCGTGCGCCTCGTCCACATACACGCGGGCGCCATAGGGCTTGGCCAGCTTGAGGATGCCGCGCAGGTCGGCGATATCGCCTTCCATGCTGAAGACGCCTTCGGAGACGATCATGATCTTTTCGTCGGGAGGGGTGTTTTCCAGGCAGCGTTCGAAGTGCTCCAGATCGTTGTGGCGGAAGCGCATGGTGCGCGCGGACGAGCGCAACGCGCCTTCCACCAGGCTGGCGTGCAGGTTGTGGTCGCAGATCATCACGTCGCCCTTCTCGGTGAGGGCCGAAAGGGTGGCGTAATTGGCTTGAAAACCGGTGCCGAAAATGAGGGCGGCTTCTTTGTGCACGAAAGAGGCCAGCTCGCTTTCCAGCCTGACGTGCACGTCGAGCGTTCCGTTCAGCAGCCGGGAGCCGCTGCAGCCGCTGCCGTACTTCTTCAACGCGTTTAGGGCGGCTTCCTTCACCTTGGGGTGGGTGATCAGGTCCAGGTAATCGTTGGACCCAAACATCAACACCTTGCGTTTGCCCATGCGGACTTCGCCGGGCCCGCAGCCATCGCGATCGCCAAAGACTTCAAAGTACATGTACAGCCCGGCGGATTGCAGATCACTTGGACGAGTGAAATTGCGGCATTTCTCGAAAATGTCGTTGGTTCCGCGGGCCTTTTTTTTGCCGGTCATGTCGCCAGTCGATACGCGCATGGTCCTCAGTTCCATTCGTAGATTCGGTAGGTTTTGTAGCGCTTGGCCCCCATCAGCTCCAGGGAGCGGTTCATCAGTACATTGTCTTCCAGTATCCAGGACATCTCAGTTTCCCCGTAGCCCAACTGTCGCGCGTTGCGGACCAGAGTTGCGTAAAACGCAGCCGCCACGCCGGAAGTGCGGTACTCCTCCACCACGCCCAATGCGACAACCCGCACACTTCTGATCAAACGTTGATAATACAGGATTTTGAGCAGTCCTGTGGGAAGTAATTTGCCCCCCGCGCGTTTCAGCGCCTGATTGATATCGGGCAAAGCCAGGGCGAAGCCTACCACCTTGCCCTTCACCTCGCCGATCAGCACCAGGCTGGGCTTCAGAATCGGCTTCATTTCCTTGCCCATCACGAAGAACTCTTCGCGCGACATGGGGATGAATCCCCAGTTGCGGGTCCACGCCTTGTTGTAGACTTCCCAGACCCGTTCCACTTCGGCCTGGAAATTCTTCATGTCGATTTGCCGGACGGTCACCCCGTTGGACGCCAGGGCGCGGCTGGCGACCCGCTCGATCTTGCCCATGTCGATGGTGTTGGCGTTGCTCACGTAGGCCAGCAGATCTTTGACCTTGCGCAGCCCGGCCTGCTCCATCAGGGCCGGGTAGTAGCGCGGATTGTAGGTCATCATCACCATGGGGCTGGAATCGAAGCCCTCCACCAGCGTGCCGCTCTCGTAATTGGTGGAAGGGTTCACGGGGCCGCGCAGGAAGGCGGCCCCGCGGGCGAACACCCAGTGGCGGGCGGCCGTGAGCAGTGCCGTGGCCACCGCGGGGTCGTTGACGCTCTCGAAGAAGCCGAAGAATCCGGCATTTTCCTCGTGCGTGCGATTGTGGGCTTTGTCCAGGATGGCGGCGATGCGGCCCACCACCCGCCCGTTCTGCTGCGCCAGAAACAGCTCCGTTTCGGCGTCGAGGTAGTACGGATGCTTGGATTTGTCGAGCAGCTCCTTGACCGCGATCCGCAGCGGCGGCACCCAGTAGGGGTCGTGGCGGTAGATTTCGTAAGGCAGTTCCACGAACTGATGGAGGGCCTTTTTGTCATGGACCGCGGCGATCTCAATTCCCGCCAAACGTCACGCTCCCTTTGGAAAGTCTCCGGTACATGACGGGGGCGAACCGGATCAGCAGAAACGCCAAGGCTGCTCCCGCCAGCAAGTCGACCGTATAGTGGTATCGAAGATAAACTGTAGCAAAAATGATGCAAAGAGTGTAGGCAAAATAAGCCCGGAATAGCCGATTTGAGACCATACGGCTGCCCCACCACGCCAGGACGGTGAGTTCCGTGTGGCCGCTCGGGAAACAGTCATAATGCGCCGATTCCAATCGGTCGAGCGTGGCCTGCATCGCCTGGAAGAGCCAAAGTCCTTGCAATGGTATGTGTTGTAGATGGCGCAGCAGAAAACGCGGCCCCCGGGCCGGCACCAGCAGGTAGCCGGCGTAAGAGGTCAGAAAGCCCAAGGCGATCAGGAACGCAAGATATTGGAACTCGGCGTAACGGCCCTTTTTCCAGACCAGGAAGGGAATCAGTAGTACCGCCGGTACAAACAGGGTATAGACAACCTGCAAAAATTCGGTGAAGACCGGGCTTTGCAGACGCTCCAGCCAGACCGTCGGATTGGCGTGCCAGAAACTGTAATCCAGGTTGGCCAGCCATTGGTCGAGATCGGAGTGCCGCACCGCCGGTACGAGCAGGGCCATCTCCTTGTAACAGGACCCTACGTAGGGTAATGGGTACCAGTTCCGGAAAACCCAGGTGGTGCGGTTGGGGAATTTCACCTCCCCAACGATCGCCGCCAGGGCCAGGATATGGGCGGCCAGCAGCCACCCGGCCTCGGGCAGCCGGCTCCACCCGTCCAGGATGAGCACCCCGGCGAACGCGGTGTAACCGAAGATGAGCTTGTCGACCGCCCAGAAACCGGCGGGGGAGGCTTTCAGTAGCGGATCCAACCGGCCTCCTTGTACCAGGCGAGGGTGCGGGCCAGGCCGGTTTCGAGCGGGGTGGTGGCCTCAAAGCCCAGCTCGCGGGCGGCGCGGCGGCTGTCGCAGGTCCAGGCGCGGCAGCAGGCTTCGGCCACCTTGTCGCGGGATAAAATCCCCGGCTTGCGCGTGATGCGGGACCACCACTCGGCCCACAACCCGGCGGCGCGGGCCACGGCCGGCGGAATGCGCACCACGCGCGGCCGGCGGCCTGGTTGGCGGAAAATGATGCGCGCGGCCACGGCCGCCAGCTCGCTCCACGAAATCACCTTGGGATGCGCCAGGAAATAGGTCCGGCCGGCCGCCTGAGGCGCCTCGGCGGCCGCCATCAGGCCCTCCGCCAGGTCTTCCACGTAAATGGCGCTGAACCAGCGTTCGCCGCCCGAGATTTCCAGCACCACCCCGCCCGCAATCGACTTGAGGATCTGAAAAACGTCCGTATCGCGCGGCCCATACACCACCGGCGGGCGCACGATGACGGCATCCGGGCGCCAATGCGCCACCATCCGCTCGGCTTCCAGCTTGGATTTTCCGTAGTGCGAGATCGGGCATGGCGTGGCGTCTTCCGTGAGGGGCGCGCCCTCGGGACTGGGGCCCATGGCGGCCAGCGAGCTGACGTGTACAAACCGAATGGGCCGGCCGGCCAGCAGGCGGGCCAGCGTTTCGGTGGCGCGTGCATTCCCGGTGTAGTAGTCGGCCGGGGTCAGCGCCTTGGTAACGCCCGCCAGGTGGATCACCGTGTCGACGCCGTCGAGCGCCGCCTCGATTCCCTGGCCGGTGGCCCAATCCGCCTGCGCCATCTCCACGCCCGCCGGAATGCCGTCTGCCCGGCTGGAGCGGCGGACTTGGCTGCGGGCGGGGCCCTGCGCGGGGCCGCCCGCCAGGCCACCCGCCAGGCCGCGCGCACGGCCACCCGCCAGGCCAGCCGCCAAGCCGCGCCCCAGACAGCGCACCGGAATCCCCCGCGCGCGGAGCTTTCCGAGCAAATGACCGCCGATGAAACCGGTGCCGCCGGTGACCAGGAACATTTATTGGGCGGCGCTGCGGAAAGCCACCGCGCCGAAGTAGCTCTCCGCAGTGGCGCCCGTATGCTGGGAGTTGATCTGGATACGCAGGCCCTTCACGTGCGGAGCGGGCTTGCCATAGGCACGCTGGTAATCGACCGCCACGTTCTGGGCTTCCGAAACCCATTGGTTCAGCATCGAGGAGCCGGATTCGCACACCACCGCGAAGACATGCACAAACGGGATGAAGCCGGTGCTCTGCGCGGCGCCCTTGGGAGCGCTGGAATCCCAGATGTAGCTGAGCACCCGGTGGTCGGCGAAAGCCACCAGCACCTGGGCGGCCTGGTCGTCGGTGGAGGAACTGCGGAAATCGCCGTCCGGCGGAAGCTCGGTCACCTTCCAACGCCATGCGAGCACGGGCATCTGTCCGGGATCCACATCCACGCTGCGCTCCAGCGCGAAGGACGATTTCACGCTCTTCAGATGCAGACAGCAACCGTCGTTGCCGTCGCACACGGAGATCTCCGGTTTCCCGTGATTCACTTCCACTTTCCAATCGGCGCGGAACCGCCCGGCGTTCCAGCTTGCGGTATCCAAAACGATGAGCGCCAAGGGAGAAGTGCGGGCCTGAAAAACGAACACAAGTATAGTGCCAACAAGCAGTAGCTTCTTCAATTCACCTCGCTGGGGCGTAATGTCCGGGCACCCACTAATATCGCATGATTCCGTGGGGGTTTGCCATAAGGCGGACTCGTCCAGGCGGCGGTGCGATCACCCGCCCCCTGCCATGAGGCCCTGGGGAAGTTCTGCGAGCACGATATCCACAAAGTCCCGCGACCAGGCTCACGGACTCCCGTGCCGCCTCTACACTGGGATCGTAAGGCGCGCCAGGATAACGGAAGCGCACCGCATACTTGGTCAGGGGTGTGACGCTCGTGACAGCCGAAGCCAGTGTGGACTCGATCCTGATGCAGCATTCGCCCAGTTCTTCCAAATTGTGAACTTCCCGGAAGCGTGCGTCGTGCCAGGTGAGAAAGGCCTTCATGGCCTTTTCGACGGCTTGTTGGGAATGGAACACTGCCGTTCTGACCAGCGGAGATGGAGCATTGAGCACCAGTCCCGCGGCATCTAAATCCTCTTGCGCCCGGAGGATCCATTCCTTGGTATTGAGCAACAGGATGGGGTCAGGCTGCTCCATAGAGGATTTTCCCCTCGCGGACAATCGTGGATGGCAGAGACGCCTTCAGGTGCAACTGCCTGTCGAAGTTGTTCCGGCTCCAAACCAGTACGTCGGCGGCAGTTCCGGTCCCGCGAAGAGTTCTGTAGGCCAGATCCTCGGATCGCAGCTCCGGTGGGGCATCCTCTGGGACGATAACCATCAGATCGTAGTCGCTGTTTGGGCCGGCGTCCCCCCGGGCTGCCGAATCGAACAGGGTAGCCGTAGACTCCCCAAATGATCGGCGCGCAGGGTGCCGATCGAGATGAGGATGACCGGGGTTTGGGCGCCGGCGGCTGCGGCGAGCACCAGACCTGCGCTCCACCGCGCTAGCGTCCACACCTCCTCATGGGAGTGCGTTTTGCGGGCCGGATCAAGGCGCGGGCGCTGTGCCCCGGGGCCCTAGTGCGGCTGCGCGCAGCGGTACATGTAGACCACCAGCGCCACCAGGGTGGCCGCGCCGAGGCCCACATACGAATACGGCTGGTAGGCTTCCAGCAGGTGTTGGCCGTTCCCGCATGCATCCGCCAAACTCGCCCGTAGCGGCGGCGAGATGACGAGGAAGCCTCCACCCAACCCGACCAGCCCGAACATGGTCAAGAACCGCATTACGCTGCCTCCGACAATCGAATTATAGCGTGTCGCAGGACCTGCAATCCATCAGGTAAGATACTGTTAACTGCCACTAACTCTTACTAACCATTAACCGTTACTAACGCCAAGGTGGTGGAGCGAATCGCGGGCGCGCGGCGGGCTGCCAGCGGTTGGGGCCGCCGAAGCGCGGCGGGTGGCGGGCCGCGGGCGGGTGGCGGACCGAGGGTGCGCGGCGGACCGGGGCGCGGCGAATCGCGGGTGCGCGGCGGGCCGGGGGTGGTTGGGGCCGCAGGCGCGCGGTGGGCTTGGGGTGGCGAGCCGCGGGCGCGTGGCGTGCCATCGGTGCCGCGGTGGGCCGGCGGTGGTTGGGGCCGCGGGCGCGTGGCGGGCCGCGGGCGCGCGGCGTGCCGTCGGTGCCGCGGTGGGCCGGCGGTGGTTGGGGCCGTCGGCGCGTGGCGTGCCGTCGGTCCATGGTGGCCGCGGGCGCGTGGTGGCCGCGGGCGCGCGGTGGGCCGTGCAGCCATGGGGGTTGGCGCCGACGCCCAAGGCCGGCGGGGATAAGGTTTCAGATAACAGGGGCGGCTTAACCTTATTCAACCTTACGTGCGCCATCTCCGCTTTGCTAACATCCGGAGCTCTATGCGTAATCTGCCCGAACGGCGCATCCTCATCCGCTGGATGTTCGAAGCTCTCGGCTGGCTGCTGATCTTCGGCCACAATTTCGTGATCCGGTACGTCCTGCAGGCCGATTTCTGGGGCCAGCTCTTCTTCGGAAGAGACACCGCCGGCTACGCGTTCCTGAGCGCCGCGTTCCACCTGTACATTGTGCCCACCGCGCTGCTGTGCTGGATAACCTCGGCAGGCTTGAAACGCAACAGGCGCTGGTCATTCGCGGTGGGGGTTGTGACCTCCGCCCTTCTGCTTCTCGGGTTCCCCTGGCTCACGATTGCCGGCGGCTTCGGACTTTACGTGCTGACGGCTACCGCGTCACAGCCAGTTCCGGCGCCGATCCCGGTTCCAACCAGGGCCGCCACGGACTTCTGGGATCGCAAACGCAAATCTAAAGCGCAGAGGGTCGTCGCGAGTATTTTCTGGATCGCCGCACTCGGCGCACTGGGCTGGTTTACTGTGTACGCACACAAGGCCGGTCTGCCTATCACGGTTAGGGGTTGGGAATTTTGGCTCTGGTATTTCGTGTTCATCTTCTTCAATACCGTCCTGCATGAAGCCGGTCACGCCGTGGTAGCCTGGGCCGCCGGATTCAAACTCCGGATCGTTTCCGTTGGGCCTTTTACCTTCTGGCGGGAGCATTCCCGTCTCCAGTTCCGCTTCAATCCAGCGCGGCTATTCGAGCAAGGCGGCTACATGGGAGCCGTCCCGGTATCCGATCGCAATCTGAGGGAGTACGAAATCGCCGTCGCGGCTGGCGGACCCATCACCAATGCGATTACCTGCCTGGTCTTCCTTGCCGTCTTCTTCTCTCTGCCGGGAACGGAGTGGCAGAACTGCTGGTGGATCGCGGCCTTCAACGCAGTCATTGCCGGCGTCATGGCCGTGACCAACCTGATGCCGCTTGGCTACTGCGATGGCACCATGGTTTTTCATATGCTGTTCCAGACCCGCGCCGGGCGCCTGCTGCTCGACATCAAGCGCGTCCAGCAGAATGGCGCGCAAGCGGAGGAGTGCCACGGCCGGGCCGAATTCGACAAAGAACTCGAATTGAAGCAAGCGATGCTGGAGCGCGCGCTCCCATACGGCCAGGACTGCGCCACCCTGATCGCCCTCTGTTACCAGACGCTGGGCAGCACCTATGCGGACCTTGACGATTGGCCCTCCGCCGAATTCCACTACGGCAAATGCCTTTCGTTCGAAGGGGAACTTGCCGCCAACCCAGGGCTGGCGGGCAACGTTTGGTCCGGCCTTCATCTGACTCGCCTCCGCCGCCATCAGGGGGCCGCGGTGGGCCCTGCCTACTCCTCCACCGTTGCGATACTCGAGAAGCAGAAGAAAAGCGCCGCCGCCGCCGTTACCGGACCGGCGGTCACGTTTGTGATGCTGGCCCAGGCGCACCAACGGGGCGGCGATTTCGAAGCCGCGCTCAGGGAAACGGCGCAGGCACTCAAATCGCTCCCCCGTAACTCCAGCCTTCGTGGCTACCTGTTTCGCATCAAGGCCATCTGCCACTTAGGCCGGAACGAAATCGACGCCGGCCTGGCTGCGGCCCGAACCGCCGCCGACCTCTTCCGCTCCGCCGAGGCGCCGCCCGGCCGCCGAAACCTGGGCTCGGAGAACGTCGCCTATCTGGGTTGCGAGCTATGGCGCGCCGGCCAATCCGATCTGCCCATCGGCCTTCTTCGCGAAGGCATCGCCCACCTCGAATCGGGCGGAGCCTTGGCCGGTGGAGCGCAATACCGTATCAAACTTGCCGCCATCCTGCGGCAATTGGGCCGGTTCGAGGAAGCCAACCTGGCGCTGCCGCCGGAGCAAGAGTTCCCGCCCATATTGCGCCGCGCTTTCCTCGCCGAGAGTGCCCAACTCCGGATGGCCACAGGCCATCCAGGCCCGGCTGTCGCCGATTGCCGCGAACTCGTGGGCCTCTGGCGCGCCCACCCCTGCGCTCCTGGGCCGGAGATCGCCTCCGCGGAAGCGCTTCTGGCAAAAGCGTGCCTGGCCGCGGGAGAGATTGTCGAAGCCGAGTCCCTTGCCCTCCAGGCGGCCGATGTTCTCGGCTCGTGGCAGCACCCCGATGCCGCCGGCTGCCTCATCACCGTCGCCCTCGCGCGATTGCAGGTGGATGGCGAACACGCTTCCGATTTGGTTCGTAACGCGTTCCGCGAGATTGAGGATGCCGCGCTGCTCAGCCCCGCCGAGAAAGCGCGCATGAGAGACGCCGAGGCTGCCCGTGTGGAGCAGTCTCCGGCGGCCAGCGCCGTCTTGGCGGGAACCCACTGAGCGCGTAACAAAGGTTCGAGCCGGATCGCCGCCGCGACACGGGCCGGGCTCCCCTTCGCGAGATCCGCGCGAGTGCCAGGCAGTCGCCGAGGGAGGCGCGTTCAGTCCCCATCGGAAGAGGGTTTACGAAATTTGACACTACGCGCGCGGGGAATCCTCGGGTGTGATGCCGGCGGTCCCGAAACAGGAGGACTGAAAGCGGTCATCACGGCGCGGGAGCGCGCGCCGGTTGCCAGCGGTTGGGACGTGGGGTGCGCGGCGAGCTGGGTCACTGGTACCGGAGGGCTACCTGCGGATCCAAGCGTGCGGCGCGGCGCGCGGGGAGCCAGCCGGCCAGGAGAGCCACTGCCGCTAACAGCAACGCCACGGCGGCCGCGGTTGGGCCGTCGGTAGGCTGCACTTCGAAGAGCAACGCGGCCAGCACCCGAGTCACGGCCAGCGCGCCGGCGGCGCCCGCCAGTAAACCGATTGCAATCAGCGCGATGGCGCGGCGCAATACCATGTGCATCACGTCTCCCGCGGCGGCTCCCAGAGCCATGCGGATGCCGATTTCCCGCGTGCGCTGCTCGACCGAATAGGCCAGTACGGCGTAAATGCCGAAGGCCGCCAGCGCCAGCGCCATGAGCGAGAAGACCGCCAGAAGACGGGTCTGAAAGAGCGGCTCGGCGGTGGTCTCGGCAATCAGATCCTGCATGGGGGCCAGGGACTGCCCGGGAATGTTGGGGTCCACTTCACGGAGCGCGCGGCGCAACGCGGGCGCGAACACCGAAGGGTTCCCGGGAGTGCGGATCACAAAGGTCATGTGGCTGAGAAAGCCCATGAGGCTCACCTGCGAATAGGGTTGGTAGATGGCGGGGCTGGCGGTGTTCTTCAGGTCCCGCTGGTGGATATCGTCCACCACGCCCACTATGGTGAGCCAGTCCGTGGCCTTGGGTTGATCCTGCATGGAGAGGCGCTGGCCGATGGGATTCGCGCCCGGCCACAGCGTGCTGGCTACCTTTTGGCTGATGATGATCACGCCAGGCGCGGAAGCGTCGTCGTGCCCGGTGAATTCGCGCCCGCCGATCAGGCGGATTCCCATGGCGCGGAAATAGCCGGGGCTGATGGTGGGCTTGTCCGCCAGGAAACCGCGCGGACGCCGGCGGCCGTGTTCCATTTGGAAATCGCCGATGGCCAGGGGTCCGCCGAGTGGCCGGAAGTTCACCGCCGCGGCGGCCGTGACTCCGGGTATTGCGGACAGCTTCGCCAGCGTTCGTTGGTGGAAGGCCCGCAGATCGTCCGCCGCGCGATAGGTGGCTGGCGGCAGATCGACGCTCACGGTGAGGAGGCGATCGGGGTGAAAGCCGGGGTCGACCGCGCGGATGCGCAGGAAGCTCTTGAGCAACAAGCCGGCGCCGCTGAGCAGGACCAGGGCCAGCGCCATCTCCGCCACTACCAGCGCGCCACGCAGCCCTTCGTGACGCCCGGTGGAGGTGCGGCCGGCCGCGCTCAGGACGGCCCGCAGCTCCCGGTGCGTGGATTGGAGCGCCGGCACGAGGCCGAAAGCGATGCCGGTAAGCAGGGCCAGTCCCACGGTGAACGCGAGCGCCGTGGCGTCGATGTGGATCTCGCCCGCGCGGGGAATCTTTCCTTCGGGAGCCAGCGCCAGCAAGGCCGGCACGGCCCACAGGGCCAATAGCATTCCGAGAACGCCGCCGCCGAGCGAGAGCAGCACGCTCTCGGTAAGCAACTGGCGTACCAGTATCCCACGGCTGGCGCCGAGGGCCACCCGCACAGCTACCTCCTGGTGTCGGGACGCGGCCCGCATCAGCAGCAGGTTGGCGACGTTGGCGCAGGCGATCGACAGCACCAAGGCCACCGCACCCAGGAAGATCAGCAGCGAGCTGCGCGATTCGCCGACCAGGACCTCCTTGAGAGGGATGATTCCGGTCTCGAAGTTCCTGGGGTCCCCGAAATCGGGGGCCTCCCGGTTCTCCTCGGCGAGATGGCCGATGATGTTTTGGAATTCCGCCTGGGCGCGCCGCGGGTCGACGCCCGGCTTCAGCCGTCCGATGACGTTCAGGAAGAAGGAATTATGGGGGTTGAGCTGGATGGCTTTGGGAGTCCACAGGTCGGCGCCGGGCGGAAAGGCGAAACCGGGCGGCATCACGCCGATGACGGTGTGGACCAGGCCGTCCAAGGTGACGTTCTTTCCCAGCACGCCGCGATCGGCGCCGAAGCGGGTGCGCCAGAGGTGGTCGCTGAGGAGCATGACGCCGTCGCGTCCCGGCAAGTCGTCGCCGTCCTGCAAGCCGCGGCCGAGGGCGGGATTCACGCGGAGCACCGCCAGGAATTCGGGCGTCACTCGGGATCGCCCTACGCGGACGGGTTCGCTCGAGCCGGCCAGGGCGGCGGGCTGTTCCAAGTCGAAGACGGCCACGGGATCGAAAGCCCGAATCTGCCGGCGGACCCCCGGGTAGTTGCGATCCGCCAGGCCTATCCCCCGGCCTAGCGCATGGCGCGGAGGACCGAACGGGCTGTTCCTGGGGTTCGAAGTGAGGAAGTAGAGGCGCTCCGGCTGGGGAAAGGGCAGGGGCCGCAGCAGCACGCCATCGACGACGGTGAAGACGGCGGTGTTGGCTCCGATCCCGAGCGCCAGCGCCAGCATGGCGGCTGCGGTAAAGCCGGGGTTGCGCCGCATCAAGCGCGCGGCAAGTCGAATGTCCTGGAGAAGGGTTGGCACGTTTTGCCTCCGGTTGGGTCCCTTGTGGCACGCCGCGCGCCAGTCGGAAGGGCTTTGTTATCAAGGCGAGGCAGGCGAGGGAAGGGCAGGGAATGGCCGCGGGCGGGATGGCGGGTGTCCGAAAGCGGACGGCCAGGCGGCATGGCCGGCGTGGCGCCGCGTGGCGCCAGGCATGGCCCCCTCGGGGCATGCTTTAGCCGGCCCTGGTTCGATTACAATCTTGATATGACCAGGCGTGAGTTACTTGCCGCGGGCGCGGCCTGCGCGACCACTCTTTGGGCCAAAAGCCACATCGACAAATCCCACATCAGCGCCATCACCGACGAGATTGGCGAATCCACCGACGAATCCATGGCCTTCGCCCACGAGTATGGGTTGCAGTGGGTTGAGATCCGCGACCGCAAAAACCCGGGCAACCGCAAGGAGTACTTCACCCTAACGGAGCCGGAGATCAAGGCCGACGCCTTGCGTTTCTCGAACGAGGGGCTGAAGGTCTCGTTCATCAACACCAGCCTGATGAAGTTCACCTGGCCGGGGATGGAGGGGGCCCGGAAACGGCCGGAAGATGCGGCCGCGCGCGAAAAACGCCTGGCCACCGAAAAAGCGCGCTTCGACCGGCGCGCGGAGGATTTGCAGAAGGCCATCCGCTGCGCGCAGATCATGGGCTGCGACAAGGTGCGCGTCTTCACCGGCACGCGCGTGGAGAAGCCCGAGACGGTTTACCAGCAGGTCGCCGATATCATCGGCGAGATGTCCAAGACGGCGGAGAGGGAAAAAGTTTACCTGCTGATCGAAAACGAGGGATCCCAGAACATCGGCCTGTCGCAGGAGCTGGCCGACATCATGAAGCTGATTCCTTCGAAGTGGGTGGGGATGAACTGGGATCCGCACAACGCCTACGGCAAGGAGACCAGTTATCCGAATGGTTACGACGCGCTGCCCAAGAAGCGCATTCTCAACCTTCAGATCAAGGCCAAGGGCGTGATGCCCACGAGTCCCGAGAAGGAAGACTGGAAGGCCATCATGACGGCGCTCCAAAAGGACGATTACAAATACCGGATCGGACTGGAGACGCATATCTTCGACAAAACCCTGGTGGCTTGCGCGCACACTTCGATGGACGAGATTTTTCGCATCGTAGGTGAGATCTGAAATGAAGAATCGCTACTTGGACATGAGGAATCGCTTCCTGGCCGCGTCGCTTTCCTTTATTCGCTCGGCCGCAAAACAGATTCGCTCGGCCATAACACCTGGATTTGTCATCGGGATCGCCTGTGTCCTGGTGGCCGTGGGAGCCGTGGTATACATGCAGCGCGGGTCGCGCGTGGGGCTGACCGGCAAGGTGCTGAAGCTGCGGACCGCGCCGCTGGACGAGAAAAGCTCCATCGTGGTGCTGGATTTCCGGTTCGCCAATCCGAGCAACTATCCGTTCATGGTGCGCACGGTGACGGTGGTGCTGGAGGAGAAGGACGGCAAGAGTTACGAAGGCGATACGATTTCGGAGGTGGACGCCAAGAGGCTGTTCGAGCAATTGCCGCTGCTGGGACCGAAGTTCAACGACACGCTGGTGATGCGGGACAAGATCCCGCCCGAAACCTCGCAGGACCGTATGGTGGCCGCGCGTTTCGACGCCCCCGAATCGAGGCTCGCGGCGCGCAAGCGCTTCGTAATCCGGATTGAGGAAGTCGATGGCCAGATTACCGAGATTTCCGAAACGTAGACAGGGCGGGGTTACATTTTGCGGCCGTCCGCTCCCTACGGGGCGCCCTCTGGGCCCGGCTCCGTTGTGGAGCGGGTGCGCAGGGAGGGGCGGCGCACGGGGCGGGTGCGCAGGGATCGGCGGCGCACGGGGCGGGTGCGCAGGGATCGGCGGCGCACGGAGTCATGGATCCATGTTGGCGGCCCTCGCCTTACTGGCCGCGATGCCAGCCCTCGCTCTCACGGTGCCCGAAGGCACGGAACTGCAGATCCGCCTGAAGACCAAAGTCTCGACCCAGAGTTCGCACGCCAAAGACGCGGTGGAGGCGGTGGTGATCGCTCCGGTGATGGCGGACGGCGAGGTTGCGATTCCGGCGGGTGCGGCGGTGCGCGGCGCGGTGGAGAAGGCTACGCAATCGGCCAAATCGGACGAGCGTTCGGTGCTGGCGCTGAGCTTCACCACAATCGAATTCGGTGGCGCCAGACTGGCGCTGGCGGCGAGCGTGACGGCGGTGGACAACGCGCGAGAGAAGGTGGACGAGCAGGGCCAGATCCAGGGCAGATTGGCCTCGGATACGATTACCGGCAAACTGGACGAGCAGATCGGCAAGGTGACCGAGAAGTATTCGGGGCTGGGCGGTTTTCTCAACGGAGTCAAGAGCGCGGTTTTGAAGCCGGCCGAAGGCGACATCACCTACGACGCCGGTGTGGAGATGACGCTGCGGCTGACCGCGCCCGTGGCGTTGAAGAAAGCGGGCGGGCCGGGGGGCCCACAGGGCACCCCCTCCAACCTGCGGGCCATGCCGAACGAGGCGGCGCTGGTGGGCTTGGTCGCCCGCGAGCCGTTCCAGACGGTAGCGCAGAAACCGCCCAAGCCTTCGGACTTGACCAACCTGATGCTCATCGGAAGCGAGGCGGCGGTGCGGCAGGCGTTTAAAGAAGCCGGATGGACGGCGGCTACGAGCCTGACCAAGCGCTCCAAGTTCGAAACCCTGCGCGCGCTGGCGGAGGACCGCGGGTACAGCGAAGCGCCGGTGTCGATTCTGATGCTCGACGGCAAGCCGCCGGACATGGTCTTCGAAAAGCTGAACAACACCTTTGCGCACCGGCATCATCTGCGCGTCTGGCGGCGCCCCGGCACGATTCTGGGCCTGCCGTTATGGGCGGTGGCGGCCACCCACGATATCGGGATCGACTTTTCGGAGGAGAACAGTACGTTCATCCACAAGGTGGACCCGCAGATCGACGCCGAGCGCGCCAAGGTAGTGACCGACCTGCTGTTCACCGGCCGGGTGCAGTCGGTGGAGCTGGTGGACCGCCCGGAGGTACCGGTGAAGTCCCAGAACGCCACCGGGGACAACCTGGAGACCGACGGGCGGATGGCGGTGCTGGTGCTGCAATAGCCCGCGTTTTCCGATTTCTGGACATGCATGTTCATTCCGCTTCCTTCGGGCCGAATTCGCTTTCGCGAACCCTCCCCGAAGCCACCTTGTACGCCGCGAGCCGGCGGAGACCGGCGGGGGAGAAATGGGGGCAGGCCGGTAACGTTAAAAGTGGCGAGTGCGCTCGTTGCTGCTGGAGGTACATCAGTTGCGCCACGATATCCAGGCGACGACAGTGGCATCGCAGCGTGTGCAGATCGCGCTGTGCACACTGCCGATGCAGGATGTTGCCGTAACTCGCGCCGAGCGGATGGATGACGCGCGGAACAAGTGTAGGGGGGAACCGGTTTACCGGCAACATATAGCGTCGGACATTCAAAGGTTGGAAAGCAGCCTCGCCGCTACTTTGACAGCGCCGGCAGACGTCCCTGGAGCGGTACCGGCAGAGGAGGCAAAGGCGATCCAGTCGAGGCTGTCCGAATTGAAGAACGCACTCGATGACCAAACGACGGAACTGCAAGCCTGTCAGTCGGCGGAAGCCGAAGCATCCATCGAGCTTCGGAACGATCGGGCAAAGTTGACCGGGCTGCAAGATCGGATCGAGCGTCGCGGTAAGAGTCTGGAGCGACTGGGCATTGCCGGAGAATAATTTGCCTGCACAGGCCGTGCCAGGGCGGCCGGCGCGCCGGGACGGGATTGAGGGATCTTTCCATTAAGATAGAACGTATATCCCTCATATGAGATCGATTCGTATGGTTGTCCCCGTGTGCTTCGCGGCTGTGGCGGCTTATGCCCAGACCGCGCCGGGCCCGGTGGAATTCGAAGTGGCATCGGTGAAACCGGCTGCGCCGCTCGCCAACAGCGTCAATGTTGGCGTGCATGTGGACGGCGCCCAGGTCCACATCTCGGACTTTTCCTTGCAAGACTATATTCGCGTCGCATACCGGGTGAAGCTCTACCAGGTTACAGGGCCGGATTGGCTGTCGGAACGCTTCAACGTCGACGCCAAACTGCCGGAGGGCGCCACGCGGGAACAGGTGCCGGACATGCTGCAATCCCTGCTGGCCAGCCGGTTCGAGATGAAGATGCACCGCGACAGCAAGGAGTTCCCGGTGTACAGTCTGACAGTGGCGAGCGGGGGCTTGAAGCTCAAAGAGACGCCGCCGGATAAGGACGACGATACGGCGGCGGGCGTTCGAGGCGGGGCCACGGATGTGTCGGCGAGCGGCGGGCGCGGCGGTGTGTCGGTCAATTTCGGAAGGGGTTCCTCTTTTACGTTCGCCAACAACAAGCTGGAAGCCAAGAAGCTGACCATGACCGCCTTTGCCGACATGCTGGCGCGGTTCGTGGACCGTCCCGTGGTGGACCGCACGGAACTCAAGGGCAGCTACGATTTCACGATTGACCTGACGCCGGAGGATTACATGGCGATGATGATCCAGTCGGCGCTATCGGCCGGCGTTACGCTTCCGCCGGAGGCCCTGCGGTTCCTGGACGGCGCCACGGACGATTCCCTGCACAACGCGCTGCGGAACTTCGGCCTGAAGCTGGAGCCGTCCAAGGCCCCCCTGGAAGTGCTGGTGATCGATCATATTCTGAAAACTCCGGTAGCGAATTAGGGTGCAGCCCCAACCCCGCTCTACGCTCTCGATCGCCTGTCGAGGTGCGGCCATGCACTCCGAAGCTCGCACTCGGAATGGGCCGCATGACCTGCCTGGCCTTACTCCGCGCCCTCCGCGTCCCGGTGTCCGGCCGCCAGACGCCGCATCAGGCGGTCAGCACCAGCGGTTCGTCCATCAGCGTCAGAACCTGCCCCAGCAACTGCGATCTGCGGAATGGCTTGCGCAGGAATTTGCCGCGCCATTGCGCTCGCAGGCTGCGGACGGCTTCGCTTGGGGACTCGCCCGAAAGGAACAGGACGCGCATGGTTGGCGAGATCTGGTGCAACTGGAGCACGAGATCCTGCAAATCCATCCCCGGCACGGTTGTGTCGATCACGGCCAGTTCCGGAGGCGGCTCGCTTTCACGGCAGCGGTCGAGCGCCATAGCGGCGCTCGACGCGCCGGTTACGGCGAATCCCGCCTTCTCGAGCGTGGAGGAAACAGCGTTCAGGACGGCCTCCTCGTCATTCGCGACCACTAGCACACCAACGGGCGATTCTTTCGAATCCATACCGCTCCATGATACCGCTCCGCCACCCGCTCCGTCCTTATACCGGCATAAAAAAGGTTATGGGCCCGAGGGGCCTGCCACCGTACTAAAGCGCACCAATCACCGCTTCGGTGAATTCGCCCGTCGAAGCCTTGCCGCCCACGTCGCCGGTGAGGTGCTCCGCCGCCCGGTACACCTGGTAGATGGCGTTGTGCAGCCGCGCCGCCGCCTCGCGCTCGCCCAGGTGGGCCAGCATCAGCACCGCGGATTGCATCAACGCCGTCGGATTGGCCAGCCCCTTGCCCGCGATATCCGGCGCCGTCCCGTGGACCGCCTCGAAGATCGCGTGATGGTCGCCCAGGTTGGCCCCCGGCACGATTCCCAGCCCGCCCACCAGGCCGGCCGCCAGGTCGGAAATGATGTCGCCGTACAGGTTCGGCAGCAACAGCAGGTCGAAGATTTCCGGGCGCATCACAAGCTGCATGCAGGCGTTGTCCACGATCAGCTCGTTGTACCGCACTTCCGGAAACTCGGAGGCCACCTCGCGGCAGCATTTCAGGAACAGGCCGTCGCTCAGCTTCATGATGTTGGCCTTGTGAATGGCGGTCACCTTTTTGCGCCCCTCCCGGCGGGCGTACTGGAAGCAGGCGCGCGCAATCTTCATGGAAGCGTTTTGGGTGATGATTTTCAGGCTTTCCACCACCCCGGGAACCACTTCGTGCTCCAGGCCGGAGTAGAGATCCTCGGTGTTCTCGCGGAAGATGGCCATGTCCAGCGGCAGGTCCTGGAAGCGCGTCTTCAGCCCCGGCAACATGCGCACGGGCCGGAAATTGGTATACAGGCCCAGCTTCTTGCGCAGCGCCACGTTGATGCTCTGATGACCGCCGCCGATGGGCGTAGCGGTCGGCCCTTTCAGCCCCACGCGGGTCACTTCCAGCGAGGCGAACACTTCGTCGGGAATCAGTTGGCCGTACTCGGCCAGGGCCCGTGCGCCGGCCTCTACGCGCTCCCATTCCACCGCTACGCCGGTGGCCTCTACCGCCCGTACGGTGGCGTCCGCCACTTCGGGTCCGATGCCATCCCCCGGAATCAGCGTAATCGGATGCGCCATCACAGTTATTATAGAGGTGGGGGTGGCCGTGATTCCCGACTGGCCCGAGGAACGCCGGCGAATGGTGGAAAAGCAGTTGCGCCGGCGCGGCATCCACGACCCGCGTGTACTGCAGGCCATGCGCGAGATTCCGCGCGAGGAGTTTATTCCCACCGAGTCGCGCTTGCTGGCATACCTGGACGATCCGGTCTCGATCGGCTATGGCCAGACCATCTCGCAGCCTTATATGACGGCGCTGATGGCCGAGGTCCTGGAACTCTCCGGCGCCGAGACGGTGCTCGAAGTGGGGGCCGGCTGCGGATATGCGGCCGCCGTGCTGGGCAGGCTGGCCGCGCACGTGGTGGCCGTCGAGATCGTTCCCGCCCTGGCCCGCGTGGCCGAGGCGAATCTCAAGCGCACCCACACCGGGGACAACGTGGAAGTGCGGGTGGGCGATGGCTCCATGGGCTACCCGGAGCGCGCGCCGTACGACGCCATCTCGGTAGCCGCGGCGGCGCCGGATGTCCCCCCCTCGCTGCTTTCCCAGCTTCGCGATCCCGGCCGCCTGGTGATTCCGGTGGGCCCGCGCCACGATCAGGAGTTGCGCGTGGTTACCAAACGCGACGGCCGGATCGATTACCGCGTGGCCACCTTGTGCCGCTTCGTACCTCTGCGCGGCGGAGAGGGATGGCAGTAGATGCGCTTGCGCGCGGCCAAGGACCGGCTAAAGATCGAGCACAGCATCATCGATGGCCTGCGCCCCGTGCTCGAAGAATTGCTGGCCGCCAACCCCGAAATCCGCTCCGTGATTCCCGGCGTGATCCGCCCCGTCCGGGACGCCAAGGGCAAGGTCAAAGTGCGGGTCACCGTGCCCACGCAGAACGGCTGGAAGGCCATCGCCCTGAGCGCCGGCGCCCGCCAGGAGCTGTTCATCAGCACCCCGTCGACCCGGGCAGAGTTGGAGATTGCGCTCGGAAAGGCTGGCGGCGAGGTTCCGTGAGGAAGCGGCAAGCGATCGGCAGCCGGCTCCCAGCCGCCCCGGTGTGGCTGACTGCCGATCGCCGGCTTGGCGCCAGCTTTTTTGTCTACGGGCGATCGCACCTAAAAAGGTGCTATTGATAAGGGAGGGGTTTTCCCATGCTCGACATCACCAAGGACATTCAATCGCTGACCACCTTCCGCCGCCGCTCCGGCGCTTTTATGAAGCAACTCAAGAAGAGCAAGCGGCCCGTCGTGCTCACTGTCAAGGGCAAGGCCGAAGCCATCGTGCAGGATGCGGAGGCCTATCAGCGCCTGCTCGATATCGCCGCCCGCGCCGACGTATACGAAGCCATACGCCAGGGGCTCGACGAAGCACGCAGTGGGAAAGGCAGACCCGTCCGGGAGTTCTTTGCCGAGTTCCGGGCGAAGCATGGCATACCTCGTTAGCATCATGCCTCGCGCCGAGCGCGAGCTTGAGAGCATCTACTCAGTAGTTGACGCCGAACAGTCGGACGCGGCATTTCGATGGTTCAGAGGATTGGAGCGCCCCGTCTTCACTCTGGAAGAAACCCCCAGCCGCTGCCCAGTGACGCCTGAGGACGCGCACCTAAGGCACCTGCTCTACGGCAAGAAACCGCACGTCTACCGCGTCATCTTCGAGATTGATGAACCGCACAAATTGGTCAGGGTATTAAGCATCCGCCACGGCGCGCGGCAAGAATTCAAAAGCCATGAACTGAGATGACCACATGGGAAGCCAAAACGTATCAAGCCACCTCGCCAGCCGCGCAAGCACCGGCGCGGAGTATTTGAGCTTCGATCGGCCGCTCCGGTGTGGCTGAAAGCCGAGGGTGATCGCCGACCGCTATCTAAACGCGGCGTCATAAACCTTGCGCATCTGCTCCCTGACGGTCGCGGCTCTGAAGGCGGTATCGAGCCGCGACCGTTAGGGAGCGGTCTGTCGGCGCAAAGAGGACGGCGCGCCTCCCTCAGAACAAAAACTTCAGCGCCAGTTGCAGCTCCCGCGGTGTGTTCGCGATGCCGGTGACCACGCCCGCCGAGCCGTAACTGATGGCCCCGCTGGAGTACGAGGGCGCAATCGACGTGCCCGGCACAGCCAGCACCATATGGTTGGCCACGTTGAACGCTTCGGCGCGGAATTGCAGCCTTTTCGATTCGCCGATCGGGATATTCTTCACCAGGGCCACATCCACATTGATCCACCGCATGGATGTCAGGAAGCCCAGCGGAGTGTTCCCGAAGCCATAGCCCGGTCCCACCGCCAGCGACGCCGGACTGACGAAGCACGCCGGGTTGTACCACTGGGTGACCGTCCGATTCGAAACTTTGGGGTTGCAGCCCGGCATCACACTCGGCCGGCTGTACCCCGTGATCGACCCCGCCGCGTTGGAAAGATTGGCCGGATCGGTGCTGGTTGGCGCCACACCCGCGATCGTCGTGGGCACGCAGCCGGTCGCCGCCGGCGAGGCGCAGATGTTGCTGGCGCCGCCCCAGCTCGGGTTGAATACCTGGCCGTTACGCGCTATGAAGGAGTAGTTAGTCTCCCAGTTGCCAAGCACCCACGAAAGCGGTCCATGGCTCAGCAGATGTTTGCCGCGCCCGAACGGCAATTCATAGACCGTGATCCAGGTGAAGACGTTGGGCACCTGGAACGTGCAAAGCCCCTTCGACAAGTGAGCGTTGAAGAAGTATTCATAGGGGGCGCCCTCGGAGCCGTTCTCGGCGTTATAGTCGCCGTTGGAGTCCGTCAGGCACTTCTCCCAGGTGTAGGCAATCAGGGTCTGCAGGCCATTCGAGAAGCGCTTATTGAACTGCACCTCCAGGGCATTGAAGGTCGAAAAGCCGGTGGATTGCGAGTAATTCCATCCTTGCGCCGCGAACGGCAGATATTCCGTCTGGTTGATCTGGTTGGATGTCAGGGGTGTGGTGGGGCAGGTGAATCCCTGGGCCGCATTGTTCTCGCAGAACGGGCCGCCTTGCGGGTAATTGGCCTTGCAGCACCATTCCAGCCGTTGCGTATGGCTTCCCACGTAGCCCACCGAAACACCGATCGAGGACGTCAACTGCCGCTCGATTTGGAAATTCCACTGCTGCGACCGCGGATCGCTATAGGCGGGGGCGTCGGAGTAACCGCCGAAAGTGGAACCCCACGGCGTGGGCGCCACCACGATCGGGTTGCTGCCTGCCAGGCCTGTGAGCTGGGAAGTGGCGTAGCCGCCGTACGGTCCGCAAGCCGTCAGGCTGGCGCAGATGGGCGCGATGGTCGGCGTCGCGGCCGTCCCCATGGGGGCGTTATTCAGCGTGTCGGAAACGCCGCGAGTCCAGGGCCAGATCGATCCTTGCAGGGTATTCTCGGCGTTCTGGCTGCGGTAGCTGATCGTATCGTAATAGATCCCGTAGCCGACCCGCATAACGGTTTTCGGCAGGAACCCCCAGGCGATGCCGACCCGCGGGCCGATATTGTCGGAGATAGCCTTCAGCGCCGGCTGGGAGTTCGAGAACACGATGTTGTTGAGGGTGTTATAGGTGACCCCGCCGACGGTTACCTGAAATGCCGGGTTGGAGCTATTCAGGCCCCCGGGAACGCACGGCGGCAACTGCGGCGAGCCGCATCCCGTGGTATAGGCGGCGCTTTGCGAAGATCCGATGATGAACTGCCGGCCGGGCAGGTTCAGCGCGTTCACCGTCTCGCCGTTCGAGACCAGTAAATGGACCGCCGGGTCGTAATCGTACCGCAGCCCCACATTGATGGTCAGGTTCGGCTTCACGTGCCATTCGTCCTGCACGAAAGCGCCGATGGGCGTCATCCGCACGTGGATCTCCTCATACTGCGGAACGTTCACCGTCAGCGCGGAAGGAAGGTCCAGCAGCATCGAGGCCAGCGCGTTGCCCTGGTTGCTGCCGCAGGTGAAAAGCCCGGAGCTGTTGGTGGGGCACGTCTGCGTGGTGCTGGAGCTGAACTGCTCGTATTGGTTGGTCTCCAGCCGGTTCTCGTACAGGTACTCCCCGCCCCATCGCAGGGTGTGTTTCCCTTTGCTCCAGGTCATACTGCCGCTCACGTCGTGCTCCGGGTTGGCGCGGTGCTCCGGGCCCACATTGCCGATCACGCTGGGATAGCTGGAAGGAGTCAGGTAGAAGCCCGAGGTAGTGCTCAGGTTGGAATAACCGGCGCTCGATTCCGGCGTGGAGCCTTGCGGGTTGGTCTGGTTGACTACCACCGGCCGGGCGTTGATGCCGCCGCGGATTTCCATGATCAGTTTGGGCGTGAAGATATGGTCCCAGGCCCCGCCGATGTTCCAAACGTGGTAGGGACTGGGGGCCACCGATGTGGTGCCGGCTACGATTCCCTGATCGGTATCCCACAACATGTAGGCCCGCGCGAACACCGTGTTCCTGTCGCTGAAGTGATGGTCGATGCGGATATCGAAGTTGTTGGCCACGTCGGTTTTATTCCGGGCGTCCAGGCAATTGTCTACCGCAAACGCGAGGTTGGGCGTGAACGCGCAGTTCTTATACTGCGCGGCCGTGTAAGCCGAGATCACCTGGGCCAGCTTCTGATCGACCAGGGCGCTCGGTATCTTGTTGCAGGCAGTTCCCCCGGCCCCCTGCACGCCGTATCCCGGTTGGCCAAAAGCGGCGCCGGGATTCAACAGTGGCATCGG
Source organism: Bryobacteraceae bacterium (assembly GCA_052144935.1). Lineage (GTDB taxonomy): Bacteria > Acidobacteriota > Terriglobia > Bryobacterales > Bryobacteraceae > JOPF133. Next base: position 20,937 of record JBKQPR010000065.1, on the reverse strand, counting down.
ATTCCCCGAGCTGTCGCAATAAAACGGCACAGTCGAGCTGGCTCCGCTTTCGGCGAACGGGTTGAAGATCTGGCTGGGGGTGATGGCCGTCTTGGTCGAATTCACCGCCCCGACCAACTCCGGCGACACCGTTCCGCTGAAGTCGCCCGAGAGTTCCTGCGGGCTGGGAACGATCGCGTAGCTGTTCTGCGGCTGCGCGAAGTGCCAGCCTTCGTAGCCGAAATAGAAAAACGTCTTGTTCTTGATAATCGGTCCGCCCACCGTCCCGCCGTACATTTGCTCCGTGTAGCCCAGCGGAGAGACCGGCGTACCGGAAAGGATGGCGGCCGCGCCCGCCGTCGTCTGGGTGCCCGCGGCCACCTGGCCATTCAACTGGTTCGCTAACGCCGGACAATTGGCCGCCGTGCAGAAGCCCGTGAACGGGTTGCGCGCGTCGAAGATCTGGTTGCGCGCAAATTCCCACGCCGAACCATGGAAACGGTTGGTGCCCGACTTGGTCACGATGTTCACCACCGCGCCCAGCACGTTCCCGTATTCGGCGTCGTTATTGTGCGACTGCACCTTGAATTCCTGAATGGTGTCCGCGATGGGCTGGATCGACCAGCCGCCGCCGCGGTCGTCCGTGTTGATGATCCCGTCCATGTAGAACGCATTTGACCGGTTGCCCGCGCCGTTCACCGAAGGCCGGTAGACCACCGCGTTGGGAATGCCGATGTTGCCGCCGTCCGCGCTGCCGATGCCATTGCCGCCCTGCGCCGTGTTCATCGGATTGACGCCCGGCTGGGTGATCAGCAGTTCTGTGAAGTTACGCCCGTTCAGCGGCAGCTCGTGCATGGCCTCTTCGGTGATGGTGGTGCCTAATTCGGTGCTCGACGTCTGGATCATCACCTCCACCGAATTGGCGTTCACCTCCACCGTCTCGGTCGACGACCCCAGTTGCAGCGTGACGTTTTCGGTCAGCGTCTGGTTGACCTCCAGCTTGAATACCGGCAGCGCGACCTTTTTGAAGCCGCTCTTTTCCACCGTCAGCACGTAATTGCCGGGCAAAAGATTGATGATCGTGAACGCCCCATCCCCGCTCGTGTTTCTCTGGCTTTGGACGTTCGTCTCCTGGTTGACTACGGTTACCTTGGCATCCGGCACGCTCGCGCCGGAAGGATCCACCACCGTGCCGTTCACCACGGCCGAGGGCGTTTGTGCAAACAGCGTTGCGTTACCAATCGATAGAACGAAGATTAGCGATCCGACTGCGATACGGGGCAGCTTCATTTTCTCCACCTCACACTTGAAATCGGTCCGTTATCTCGACCGTCATATAGCGAGACTTTAGCGATAACGAGATTGTGTCGCCATTGGGCCGGGGTTGTCAAGGGGGTAGTGTTCTTTTTGTAACCGGCAGGCGCACGATCCTCTCCGCGCATCTCCACACCCTGCAAAAACGCAACTCTCCATTGCGCGCCGACCCAGCCACCGGGTTCGGGTGGAAGACGGTCGCGGGATTTGCGAAATTTTCCAACGAAACCTCTTGACGGAGTAACTCGGAAGACTCCGCGTCAAGAGTTTCCTCGTCCTTGAACGACGAGGTCCGTCGGCGCTGCCTACCTCAGCACCGGAAGCTGGGCCACCGGCGCCTGAGCGGCCTGAGTCCACTGGATGCTCTCCGCACGAAAGCGGTGAGCATCCTCCTTCGGCCACCGGGCGTCCGCCGGCTCCTCGATCAGCGTGAAGACTCCGTGATCGAAAGGCTCTCCCGGCGCCGGTTTCTCCAGCACCAGGCGTTCCCGCGTGCCTTGACGGGCGTGCGCCAGCGACCGATGGTGGCAATACGGATTGTTCCCGCGCCGGCCGAAGAAGACGTGTGCCGTCCAGGAACAGCCGCCGCGGCACAACTCGCCGTAGTCGCACGTGCGGCAGTAGCCCCATAGGTGCCCGGCGGCTGCGGCGGTGCCTTGCCCCGCATTGAGGGCCAGCGCGGGAGCCCGGGCCAGAATCTCGGCCAGCGTTCGCTCGCGGATGTTGCCGCCCGAATAAGCCGAAGTCGGCAGGGACGGGCAGCCTTTGATGGTACCGTCCGCTTCAATGCCGAGGGTATTGATCCCGGCCTGGCAGCCGTCCCAGATGGCGCTGCCTCCCTGCGTATTGCGAAGGCGGCGTTCGTACGGGCCGTAGTAGCCGATGTTGTTGCCGGGGTAGAACCACAGCCCGTCGCGGCGGGCCCACGCCGCCAGCTCGTTGAGCAGGGGGAACAGATCCAGCAACTCGGGCGGCTGCAGGAGAATTTCGGGACGATCCGCCGCCCGGCCCATGGGGACCGTGAGCTGGACCTGCCAGGCGCGGCATCCGGCTTGAACGATATCGGCGTAGATCAGCGGCAGCTCCGGCGCCGACAGACGATTGATCTGGGTGTTGCAGGTGACCGGAATTCCGGCCTCGCGAAAATGGCCGAGCGAGCGAACGCCGCGCTCCACGAGCCGGGTTTGCCCCGCAGCAGGTCGTGCGTCGGTTGGCAGCCGTCGATGGAAACCGAAACCTGCTGGAGGCCCGCCTGGCGCATGCCGCGCGCGGCCGCCGCGGAAATGCCGTAACCGCCCGTGGTCAGCGTGCAGGCCATCCCCGCCGCGCGGATGGCTTCGACCACGGTCAGCCAGTCATGGCGCAAATACGCCTCGCCGCCGATCAGCGTGACTTCCCGGATGCCCACCTCGTGAAGCTGCCGGACCAGATCGAGCGCTTCCGCGGTGGAGAGTTCGGACGATCGCGGCGAAGCGGCGCGCGAGCCGCAATGCACACACCCCAGGTTGCATTGCAGAGTGAACTCCCAGACCGCATATGTGAAACGGTCAGCCACGCACTCCATGGCCCTATTGCGACCGGCCCGCGGGCGGTTGCGGTTGTGGCGGCGGTCCGCCGTAGGCAGGGGCCGATGATGACCCACCCACGGGCGGTTGCGGTTGAGGCGGCGGTCCGCCGTAAGCAGGGGCCGATGACGACCCACCCACGGGCGGCTGAGGTTGAGGGGCCGGCGGCCCGCCGTAAACCGGGGCCGGCGGCCTGCCGTGAACCGGGACCGAAACCCTGCGGTATCCCCAAAGTGCCGCCGCGAGGGCCGCCAGAGCGCCCCCAATCAGCATGAGAATTCCGCGCACCGTCCACCGCCGCGTGACCATCGCCGGGCCTCCGTAGGCCGGAGCGGTCAGTTTGGGTTGCGGAGACGGCCAGGGATCCGCACACCGCGGATCTTCCTGCTCCATGCGCTCGACGGCCTCCTGGCGCAAGCGGCGGAGACGTTCCTCGTCGCCGGGCGGTCTGGGAAGAGGAGGTGGCTGCGGCTCCATCGCAACAGTATATACCGGGTGGGCGGGAAATCGCGTTCCTGCCGGCCCTGCCGACCCTGCCGCCCTGCCGGGACTCACGGGACTCAGGGCCGCAACCGCGCCCTTACGGGACGCCCTCGCTTCCGAGCCGGGCCCCGAGGGGGCCCCCTGAGGGAGCCGGGATTCAACCATTCAACCGATCGGCCGATCTTGTGTCCGGCCCTTCCATTGGCCGCCCGCTCCGCGCCAGTAAGCCAGCGCCGAATGGACCGTGGCGCCCAGATAGAAGGCCGCTGCCAGCGGCAACAGCGGCGCCCAGAACGGCGGCTGGCGGTAGAACCGTACGGCCGGCCAGTAAGCCAGCGACATGGCCAGCCATGCCGCCGATCCCAAGGCTGCGGCGGTCCCCCGGCCGGCCAGGGCCGCCACCGGCGGCGCCAGATAGGTCACCCCCAAGCCGATCGCCGTGCCCGCCAGCAGCCACGGGGAATGGCGGAGCTGGGTGAAGGCGGTCCGCGAGATCATTCGGCCGATCTCGCCGAACGTGGCATACTCGCGAAGGCTTTGGGTGCCCGCGCTCAGGCCCAGCCACACGCGGCCTCCCGAGCGCTTGACGGCGCGCGCCAGGGCGCAATCGTCGATCAATTCCCCGGCGATGGCGGCGATTCCGCCGATGCCCTCGAGCGCCCCCGCGCGGATCAACAGGCAGCCTCCCGCGGCCCCCGCCGCCGGGCGCCGCGGATCGGCGATCCAGGCCGGCGGGTAGAGCATGAAAAAGAAGAACACGAAGGCGGGGATCAAGGCGCGCTCGGCCAGCGAGCGGCAGCGCAGGGTGGCCATGTAGGAGACCAGGTCGAAGCCTTCGGCGGCCCGCGCGGCCAGTTGCCGCAAGTTGCCGGGCGGGTGTACGATATCGGCGTCGGTCAACAGCAGCCAGGCCGGGCTGAAGCGCTGGGCGTGGCGCACGCCTTCCGCGACGGCCCAGAGCTTGCCGGTCCAGCCGGGCGGCAGAGGAGCGGCGCGAACCACCGTGAGCAGTTCGGGGTACCCTCCGGGGTGCCCGCTGGGGTGCCCTCTGGGCCCGGCCGCGGCTCTGGCGGCCTCCGCGGTGCCGTCGGTCGAGGCATCGTCCACCAGCACAATATGGAACGGCCCGCCATACTGCTGGGCCGCCAGCGAGCGGATCGCGCGGCCTACCACATCGGCTTCGTTGCGCGCGGGAATCACCGCCACCACCGCGGGAAAGTGGCCGGCCTGCCCGTCGCCGCGCTCCAAAGCGGGAGCGGCTTCGCGCATGCGCCAGAACCAGCCGCGGCCGAACAGCAGGTAAAGCCAGAGGGCCAGGCTCAGCGCGGCCGGAATCATGCGCGGCTACAGTTCCGCGAAGACCCGCATCATGTCGCGGTGCGCCAGCACCGCGCCGGGGTCCCGCTGCATCACTTCGAAGTAGCGGCGGCGGAAGCCGTTTCCATCTTCGTCCGGGGAAACCAGCTCGCGGGCCCGCGCCACCAGGCGCGTGGCATCCTCCGGCGTTACCGGTTCCTTGTCGGCGAGCGCTTCGTCCACCACCACGATGAACTGGGAAAGGTCGCGCAGCCAGGCGAACCAGGGATCGCTGAGCACCAGGTTCAGGTATTGTCCGGTCGTGGTGATGCGGGCAATATCGCGCTCGTAGGCGGCCCGTTCGGAATCGAGCAGGCACTTGTGCAGGTGCAACAATCCATTGCGAAGAGCGGTCAGGCGGCTGGCTGCGGGTTCGGGCATCCGATTTCATGGTACCCCATGGAAGGCGAGACACCCCGCGGCGAACGGTTTTACCCATTTGGGCTATCGCGCCATCGGCGATTTTTGGGCAAACTGGGAAGAGCATGAGTTTTCTAGACGATCTGGAAGATAATCTCAAGAGCCTGGAATCGCACGAAGAGGGCAACGACGAGGCCCTGCGGCAGCAGCGCGCGCGGGAAACCCAACGCGCCAGCGCGCAGGCCGTGGCGCCCTTTGCGGAGGAGTTGAAGAAAGGCGCTTACACCGCCGAGTTGCTGCGGCAGGCGGCGCGGATGGGACACGCGCTGCGTGTGAAGGTGCACATCGCGTGGCTGGGCGCCACCCTGCGCCTGGAGGCTCGCGAGCGGCGCCTGGAACTCCGGCCGACACCCCAAGGGGTGCTGGCCGTGTGGATCGAAAACAACCTCGAGACGCGCAGCGAGCCGGTCGACCTGAAGGGGCAGCCGGAGAAGCTGCTGCGCGAGTGGCTGTCTTGGAGCATGCTTTAGCAGGGCCACCGGCTGTGCCGGGTGTCGCCGTCTACGAAAGCCGCTGCCGGTCCGCGCGGATTCATCGCCTGGGAGCCGCGGCCCATCAGCCCGGCTACAAACCTGGGGATGCTTTAGGCTGCAGGAGGCCACGGAGATTTCAGAGCGGATTGCCAAGGGTGACCGGGTGGCAGTGCCAGCCTTCTGGCGGCATGAAATTCTGAACGCGCTCCTGGCCGGCGAAAGACGGAAGCGCCTTGCCCGTGAGCTATCCCAGGCCTTCATCGACGACCTGAACCGTTTGCCGGCGGACGTGGATGAGGATGCGACTTCGGCAGTCGTGTTCGACCTGACGCAAGCGCTCTGCCGTAAGCATGGCCTTACGGCTTTTGACGCCGCCTATCTGGAAATAGCTTTGCGCGGCGGTCATGGTCTGGCGACGGTCGACGACGATCCGCACAAGGCGGCGGCTGAAAACGTGCCGCTACTCTGCGCGGCGGCGCAAAACTGATGATTGCCAACTACTGCTATAAAAGCTCCAAAACCTGCGCATGCGGCCGCCATGGATACAAGGGTGTAGGCCCGCTGCCATCTCCTCGCTGCGGAATCGGCCATCCGCTGGGCTGCCGGGTAGAGAAGGAAGGCCGTCAGAAATACTGCCTGCCGGTGTATGCGTTGGGGGGACGAAGGAGATAAGCGCGCCTACGGCGAGCACAGTGCCGAAAAAAATCGCGGACGCCACACGCGATCGCGGCTGATCCGCATCGAAAAGATCCTCTATTCGTTTGCCCCGTCATACGAGACCCTTGCCTCTCTCCCGTCGCCAGATCCCCACGATCGACTTTCCGACTGAGTTGAAAAGGCATCTGTCGAGGACTCGCGAGACCGGGACGACCCATCCGTCCCAAATACGAAGCTGCGCGGTGGTCGGCATGGACTGACGCAGGAGTAATAAGTTCGCGATGGAGAGCACAAGACCGGCAGAATCAAGATAAAACAGTTGCTCCAGGCGCAGGCTTGGCGGAGAAATGCTTCGCAGCATGGGGCGGTTGTACCGCCGGAAATGTCCAATAGCGGCATCGAAAAGAGTGAACAGCCTTTGGTGTGCAGGCGACAGGACGATGATTCTTCCGCCCGCCCGAAGGCGTGACGCCGCGCTCTCCAACTCTTCCCGATCTTTCTCGATGTGTTCCAGAACATCGATGTAAATGATGGTGTCGAACTTCTGGCTTGCGCCCAGGCTCTGCAGTGTGCCGGACACGGCTTCGCGTGCACGCCGGTTCGTTGTTTGGGTCAGATTCTCGGTCAACTGGGCGATCAGCCCCGAATCGGGCTCAAGACAGACCCATCGTCCATTCCCGCCTGGATCGAGGAACGGCGTATTGGATCCGATTCCAGCGCCCACCTCGAGGACGTCGCCGGTAACGAAGGGCTGAATTCGGCGTGACCAATAGGACTTCCAGTTATGGACAGCCGCAAACAACTCCAGTTCCGAACCCACGTACTTGAAATCAGTCATTGCGGTAAATTTCCCGCGACTCGGCCACAAATAGTTCGTAGTCGCGGAGCGGCACAAAGCTGAAGTTCATTCGGCCGGAAAGCATAGTGAAGGTGAAACTAGTCGCCATGGTGATTAACTGAAGGAGGATGATGGCCAGCGTTCCGATGGAATACGTGGCCCAGCCTGGGATCGCCCGGTCGGTGAAGATCCGGATTGCAATGACGGCCAGAATGCCGAGGGCTGCCATGAGTGAGCCGGCCATGGATGCGATCAGAAGCCGCACGCCGACCACATCTCCAAATACTGAAATCGCACTCATTCCATGCGCGGTCAGCGAGACGAAGTTCATCCTGGATGTTCCAGCGATTCTGTATCCTCGCGGAATCGGTACCGTCGTGAACGGAAGGCCGGAACGAAAGACCGCCGCGGCATAGTGATTCCACAGTTCCGACATGACCACTAGCGTGCCAAGGTAGCGTGACGGCAAAATGCTGAAGTTCCCCACTCGCACGCTGATGCCGGTGAGCATGCGGTGCAGAATCTTATACAACTGGTAAAACACCAGGAAAACAAACGACTCCGTCCGCCGGCTCCGTTCGGCAAATATCGCCTTGGTTCCCGAAAAGGCGCGGAGGAGCTGTAAGGCGCCGTCCGGAGTGTCTTCTCCGTCGCCATCCATCACCAGGACGGCGTCGCACGGGATGACCTTCTCGACGTGGACGAGACCGATGGCGATGGCCCGCTGGTGGCCAAGATTGCGGCGTAGACGCAGTATCCGCACGCTTCGCAGCACGGCAAACCGGGATTGGAAGTCCGCCGAATGGAAGTCTTGAACCGAACCATCGTCCACCAGCAAAACATCCATAGTACACGGATACGAAGAAATGGTCTGATCGAGCAGGCGGATAAGTTCCGCGGCAGAAGCCCAGTCGTCGCGGAGAGGCATAAGGACTACGACACGCAGCGGAGATGCTAGTGGAGTGCTCGGAACCATGCAAGAAGACCTTTGAACAATCCGCACCAATCGACGTGTTTCGCGGAATGTTCATTGTATGCCGGTGGCGGCGAAAAGGGGTATTTGGCGGCGAAGCGGCCCCTGCCAGGGAACCGTTCGGAGTGAGCCTTTCCCTCTTATCGGGAGGTGTCGTTCAGAACCGCCCGGAGCCGTCAAGGGCGCGCCGTTGTTGGTCGCGGCGAAGCGAACGCTTGACGGCGAGGACCCTTCTGAGATGGTCGCCGAATAGGGAAAGGCGGGGCGAAAGTTTGGCGAAAGATGGGTCCGCCAAAATCGTCCCGCCGCCCGCCGCCTCTAACAAATACCGGTACTTTCGAGCCGGAAAGCGATTTTGCTGGCGACGTGCTCGTGGATTTCTTCCGGTGTGATACCGGGCAGCGCGCTCACTTGGGAGGGTGGCCTGGTTGCGGCTTCCTGGCGGGCGACCGGCGGGATTGCCGCTGGTTCCCTTGGCAAATCCATTCTACATTCTATGATTGCGGTCGTTGACCGGGCGACCGGCAAACCAAGAAAGAGGCCCTTCTTGTCGCGGGCGCCCTCGGTGTTCACCCGGCGCGATGCAATGCGAAGTGCGGCATCTGGGGTCCAGGCTCATCTTGCATGAGAAGTCCAGGCTCATCTTGCATGAGAAATCCAGGCTCATCTTACATGAGAAACAGATCCCTCATTCCCGGCTCACCTTGCATGAGACAATGCATGAGACAAGACTACCAGGAGCCAGAATGGAAATCCAAGGTACAATAGATCGCGGTCAGGAAGGCAAATTGGAAATCCTGGCTCCCATGCTATGTACAAATGAGCGCGCGGGTGCACCAGGCCTTGAAGCTTCTGCGGGCGGCGATCGTACTCGCCACCATCCTGGTAGCGCTGCCTTTCGCGCGCCACGCGCTCGCCACTACTTATAAGTTGTACGACGACGAGGGCTATGTCCTCCTCTCGCTCGACCACTACCTGGGCGGAGGCCATCTCTACACGGACGTCTTCAGCCAGTACGGCCCTTTCTACTTCTTCGTGCAGGGAGCCGTTTTCAGACTGCTGCACCTTCCGGTGAATCATGACGCGGGCCGCCTGGTGACCCTGATGTTCTGGCTGGCGTCCGCAGGTTTGGCGGCGTATTTCGTTTACAGGATCTCGCGCGACACGATTCTGGCATCCGCCGCCGGCTTGGCTTGCGTGGTGCTCGTGAGGGACATGTCGTTCGAGCCCGGTCATCCTCAACAGGTGATTCTGCCGGCCCTCATGCTGGCGTGTTGCGCTTCCGCGTTTCCGGAGAGCATCGGCCTCCTCATCCTGGGCGCCCTCGGGACGGCGTTGTTTTTCACGAAGATTAACGTTGGCGTCTTTTATCTCGCGGCGCTCGCGCACACCTTGGTCTGCCGGTTCCCGGCGGGCCGCATCCGTTCCGCCGCTGTTGGAATGTCACTGGTTTATGCATTGGGATTTCCCTGGATCGTCATGCGCCAGCATTTCCCGGGCGCGGCCGCGGGATTCGGTCTGCTGGCCGCCGTCTGCTGCGCTTCGACGTTCCTGGTTGCCTCGCTTACGATGCCGCCTGCTCCGCGCCCTGTGCGCGAACCTTTGGCGGCGGCTGCGGGCGCCTTCTCCGCGGCGGTATTGATTTTGGCCGAAACTATGCGCCAGGGCATGTCCCTGACCACGCTGCTTGACGGAGTGGTGTGGGCCCCACTGAGGCATCCCAGGGTATATTCGGTGCTTCTTGAAGTCTCGGGCATCCACGTAGTCGTCGCGGTGCTGATCGCCGGGTGCGCTATCGGGCTGCACCGGTTTCGCGCACGGTGGCAGGACCGCCCCGATTGGATCGGGGCGCTTCAGTGTGCGATCGGCGTCTGTGCGATCCCGCTCCTGGCAGTTTCGGCTAAGAATAGTTCGTGGGTCTTGCCGTTTCTCCCTCTTGGGCTTCTCCGGGCGCGGGACTTGGGGCCGTTCCAGTGGTTCCCGCGGGTCTTTGTCACATGCCTGGCCGCGACGCAGTTTCTGCAGATCTATCCGGTGGCCGGCACGCAGGTGGCGATTGCCGCATCGCCATTGATGCTTTGGGCCTTCGTGTGTGTCCACGATGGAGCCGGCGGATTGTTCCGGCTGTTGCGGCGAGCGACGGTCCCGATCGGCGATCCCTTTCCAAATGAGTCGGTCCTCGGCGGCCTGCTTTTCCTTGGCTTTGCCGTTACGGCGGTGGGATCGGGGGCGTGCTCCCTGAGTTATCCGGACCCGCCATCCGGTCTGAGCGGCGCGGCATCGCTTCACCTCCCCGCAGATAGGGCGGCCGCCTATCGATTCCTTGCCGGCAACATAAAGTCGAATTGCGACATTCTCTTCACGCTGCCCGGGATGGGGAGCTTCAACTACTGGTCCGGCGTGCCCACTCCCAACGGATGGAACCTGACGGCCTGGGTCAAAGGATTCAGTCCCGAACGGCAGCAACAGATCCTCGACATTCTTCAGGCGCATCCGAGGGCATGTGCCATATACAGCGACGAAATGGCAAGGTCCTGGGGAGACACCCCCAAGGATCTTGAGGCATCGCCCCTGGCGCGCTACATCACAAGCGTCATGCCCAAAGTTGGCGAAGCGGCAGGTTATGAGATTCATGTTCATCCCCAGCGAGACTCGCCGTGGATTGTGACGGTCACCAAGGGAGGCAGCTATTGATCCCGGAATCCGCTCCAATTCAGAGACCGGTTGGCTTTCGCGTCGTGATCCTGATACCCGTTTATCGGGACTGGCAGTCCGCCGCCCCGATCTGCCGGAGCGTGGACGAGCAACTGGGAAGCGTCGCCGGCCGCCGGCGTGGCGGCACTATTCGTCGATCGCGGCATCCAGCGTTTCTTCGGGCATGTCCTCGGACCGCCCGGCGAGCGAGGCTGGATATTCAAGCCTTCGTCGCCGGCCAGGCGGCGGCCCAGCAGGCTCTCAATCGCGAACCGCGGATCGGCGGAGAGATCTATGACTGTGTGCCACGCATCTGCTCGGGCAGCCGTCGAGGGCCTACATATACGCCGGGATGGGGATGCCCAGGATCGCCGCGGTGCGCTCCAACTGGCGGCGGAAGAAGCTGGTCATCCACAGCAGGAACACCTTCCTTTCGCGGTTCCCCTCGTGAATCACGGAGTACTTCTGATAGAAATTGCTGAACGCCTGCGCAAGCTGGAAAGCGTACCGGGCCACGTGCGCCGGCTCGCCCGCGCTCACCGCGCTTTCGAGCGCCGAATCGGCCTTCGAGGCCGCCAGCAGCACCTGCCAGAAGTCCTCGCTTTGAAGCTGGCGGGCCATCGCCTCGGCGTTCAGCTCCGCCGCAAAATCGGGCATGGCCTCGCCTAGCTCTTCGAACTTGGCCAGAATCTTGCGCGCCCGCACGGCGGCGTACTGCACGTAAGGACCGGTTTCGCCTTCGAAGCTGAGGGCCTCCTGCAGATCGAAAGCGATCACTGTATTGCGCGTGAACTTGAGCAGGAAATACCGCACGGCGGCGATGGCGATCTGGGTAGCCACCGCGCGGTTCTCTTCGGCGGTGTTCTCCTCATGCCGCGAGGCCACCTCGTCCAGGGCTTTGACAATCAGGGTGTCCAGCAGGTCGTCGGCCTTCACCCCCAGCCCCTTGCGGCCGGAGACTTCCACGTAAGGCCGCTTGCGATCCTCTTCGGAAAGCGGAATGCCCAGTTCGGCGCAGCAGCGCGGCGAAAGGGCCACCATCTCGTACGAGAAATGGATCGACCGCTCGGCCTGCTCCCGGTACCCCAGGCCCCGCAGCCCGGCCGCCACCACCTCCTGCAGATAGGACTGGCGCGAATCGATCACGTTGTACACCCGCGAGCCGCCCCCGAAGCGAACTCCCGATTCGGTGGGCTCATCGGTGGTGACCCAAAGCATCCGCCCATCGGCGTAGGTCTTCAGCGGCCGGTAATAAAAATCCTTGCCCAGCAGTCCGAATTTCCAAAGCTGGTAGGCGATGTCCTTGCCGGTATAGACCACCGTGCCGTCCGAGCGCACGATCACCTTGCCCTCTTCCGAAAGGCCCGGCATCACCCAGCAGCCGGCGTGCTTGCCTTCAGTCTCGAAGACGATGGCCCCGTGATCTTTGAGAAGCTGGAAGGCCGCGGCCCAGAATTCGAGGTGCAGGATCTCGCTCTCGCGCGGCAGCACATCGTACTCCACGTCGAGCCGCAGCATGGTGGCCAGGTGCGCTTCCACGATGGCGTCGGCCACCAGGTGGGCCAGCTCCGCTACCTCGCCCTCGCCGGCCTCGATGGCGTGCAGGGTCTGGGTGCGCCAGGGCAACGCCTCCGGATGGTCGTTATAGTAGGCCGAAGTGCGGGCGTAGAGGTCCCAGCAGTAGTAGTCGAAGCGGATCGAGGGGTCCGCCATCAGCGCGCGCACGTCGGCGGGCGTTTTGTTCTCCAGGTAATGGAAGCCGGCCACCACGTCGGCCACCTGGACGCCGGTGTTGTCGATGTAGTTCTGCACCTCCACCTGGTGGCCGCGCGCGCGCAGCATGCGCACGAACGTGTCGCCGAGAGTGGCGTTGCGCAGGTGCCCGATGTGCGCCGCCTTGTTGGGATTGATGTTGGTGTGCTCGACGATGATTTTTTCGCCTGCGGCGATTTCGGACGCGGCCTCGCCGTCGAGCAGCCGAACGCCGTAAGCGCCGCGATCCAGACGGATGTTGATGTAGCCGTTGCCGGCCACTTCCATGGCCGCCACGCCGGGGATCGGGCCGATCTCGTCCACCAGCTCCGCGGCGATCCTGCGCGGCGCCTGGCGCAACTGTTTGGCAAGCTGGAACGCCGCGGGAACCGCCATTTCGCCGAAATCGCTCTGGCGCGGCTGCTCTACCGCTACCGCCAGATCGACGCCGTAACGAATCTGAATGTGCGTGCGGAAGGCGCTCGCAACCTGTTTCTCAATGGAATGGAACACGGGAACCTACGAGTATAACAAGCAGCCCCGTCAGATCTCGTATTCCGGCGGCTTGGCGCGGCCGAAGTCGATGCGGTCCCAGATCCGCTCGTGGACGAAGTACGCGCCAATCTTCAGCACGATATCGAGAGCCCCGGCGCCCACCGAGAGGCCACCTTTGCCGGTCAGCACGAAGACGATCAGGCCGGTCACCGCGGAGCCGAGAACGCGGTAGCTGACGGCCTTGGCGATGCTGCGGGTATTGGTTTCCATCCCAGCGGGCCTCGTAGGTTTCATTGTACTACATTCCGATAGGGTTCAAGGTGATTGAGGAATCGGACGGCTTTCGGAGCCGGCTCCTGGGCGTTCCGGGGCGCGCCCAGCGGAGTAACCGGGCGGCCATCTCCAGCGCCAATAGCAGGCATGGAATCGAAGCAGTCATGACCAGCCGCGTTGTGCCCGGACTGAACTTCGCGAAGAAGGTAGCCCTGGCAGTTGCCGGAATGGCGGCTCTGGCGGCTCCCATGGCAGTTGGCATCCTGACTGCGCCACCCATCCGGGCGCAGGCAGCGGCTGCGGCCCCGCCGAAATTCGAAGTGGCCTCCGTCAAGCTCAGCACCGGCTGCGGTGGCGGCGCAAGGGGCGGAAAAAGCGGAGGCGGCGGAGGTGGTGGCGGAGGCTTGTCTCCCGGAAGGTTGGATCTGCCATGCCGGACTGTGATGGATCTCATCGAGCTGGCCTACGTCTCGGCCACGCGAATGGCCACTGCGGTCCCCATGCCCCTGAAGTCTGTTCCGATCTCGGGTGGGCCGCCCTGGATCGATTCCGACCGCTACGATATCGACGCCAAAGCGGAGGGCGCTCCAGGCCAGAAAATGATGCGTGGGCCCATGCTGCAAGCGCTTCTCGAAGACCGGTATAAGCTGAAGATCCATCGCGAGACCAAGGAGGTTCCGGTCTATGCGCTGACTGTGGCCAAGGGTGGTCCCAAGCTTCTCCAGGCGGCGCAGGCAGGAAAGTGCATGACTTTAGACCCTGGCCTTCCCGCGCCTCCGCGCCCCTGGACGCTGCCCCGGTGCGGCATCTTCATTCGGTCCGGCACGAAGGAAGGGAGTGACATTTATGGTGTGACGATGGCGGACCTTTGCAGGCAGTTCTCCTCCCTGATGGACCGCAACGTCATCGACAGGACCGGGATTACGGGAACGTTCGATATCTTCGTCCCCGCCGACCGCTCCCCCGCCGACCCCATGCCCGGGCTTAGTGAAGCGGCGACGCCCTCGACCCCGGCTGACCCGGCCTTCTCGCTACCCTTTTTCTTAGTACAGAAGCTCGGCCTGAAGCTCGAACCGGCCAAGGGCCCCGGCGAATCCCTCGTCATCGACCACGTGGAGCGCCCCTCCGGGAATTAGATCTGGAATCAGATCATTGAAGGTGGCCTCCTTTCCTGGCGTGGTATATACTCACGGATCTCCGCCACAGTAAAACGAAATCCCGCTGGTCATCGCTTTCGAGGCGCGCACCCTCCGCGGTGAGTACGTTGCCGCGGGGCCGAAGCAAGCCGGTATCATAGTAATTCGCGTACCGGCAATTCGTGCGAATTCGCTTCCTCACCGCCACCCCGCTGGATATCCGGCGCGGCAGCGGCACCTATGTCGGAATCCAGGTGCTGGCCGGCGCTTTGCGGAATCTCGGCCACTCGGTAGCCTGTGAAACCCCGCGCCTGCGGCTGCCGGTATTCACGGCCGAACGGCTGGCGTTCAACCGCTCGCTCAAGGTCTCGCCCGAGTGCGATCTCACGGTGGGCTTCGATATGGACGGTTACCGCATCGCGGCCGGCGTCCGTGGGCACGTGGCCGCGCTCAAAGGAGTGATCGCCGATGAAGTGCGCTTCGAATCGGGGATCACCCGCCTCACCATGGGGCTGCAGGCCCGCTGTGAGCGCCTGCACGTCGAGCGCGCGGCGCGCGTGCTGGTCACCAGCCGCTATTCCGCCGAACGGGCGCGCGAATTCTACGGCCTGCGCGAAATGCCGGCAATCGTCCCGGAGCCGATCGATCTCGGCGAGTGGCGGCGCCTGCTGGAGCTGCATCCCGCCAGCTCCTCGCGCTTCACCGTGCTGTTCGTGGGGCGCCACTACCGCCGCAAACGGGTGGATGTGCTGCTGCGCGCGGCGGCTCTTCTGGCCGGACGCATTCCCGGCCTGGAAGTGCGGATCGTGGGCAACGGTCCCTCGACAGGCCGCTGGCGGAACCTGTCGCGGCGTTTGAAGCTGGAGGGCACGGTGGCATGGCTGGGAGACATCTCGCGCGCCGAGCTGGCGGCGGAGTACAACCGCGCGGATCTCTTCGCCCTGCCGAGCGTGCAGGAGGGCTTCGGAATCGTGTTGCTGGAGGCGATGGCCTCGGCGACTCCGATTGTGGCCGCGCGCGCCGGCGCCATTCCGGAAGTGGCGCCGCATGCCGTGCTGGTGGAACCCGGCAACCACGAGGCCCTCGCGGAGGGCATCGAAGCGCTCTACCGTTCGCCCCAGGCGCGGGCGGCGCAACGCTGGGCCGGCTCCGCGCGAGTGGCCGGATTTGACGCCCCGCGGGTGGCGCAAGAGTTTCTGGAAGCTGCCGCGGAGCCGGCGAAAACCGCTGCTGCACCCGGGTCGTAAGCCTCGTTTCCGCGCCATCGCCCGCGGCGTGATCCTGTTCGGGTTGGAGAGGCTGGCTCCGCGCCGGCCACGGCCGGAGCCCTGGCAGTCCATGGCGGAGTCGATGACACAAGTTGGTCACGGGCGCACGACCCAACTTGGGTCGTTTTCGAAGTTCTGCCACAGGCCTCTAACCGCGCTGCTCCCCATTAGCCGGCTTGTCGTTCATGGCTGCTTCGACAGTCTCGCGAGTATCCTTCGATGAGACGACGGGGACAATCTCGAATTCCATTAGATCGACCCAAGAGAGTATCCACTTCTGAAGCAGGCGCGGATCGTCAGTCTCCATCAACTGGAAACAGCGATCGAAGTTCGGTTCGACCCAGCTATTGACGTACCTCAGTCCTTCCGGCATCTGGCGCCCGCTTTCCGCAAGGCGGCGATAAATCGGTTTCGGGTTCCGGCTCTTGAATCGCTCGACGACCATGAAGAGCATGTTTCGACGGTAACATGGAGAGGCTCTGCCTCAGAGGGCAGCAGCATACTCATCGCGGAGACACGGAGAAAATGGAGGAAGCGCGGAGGAGGCGAGAGGGTGTTTTCTCCGCGCTTCCTCGGTGTTCTCCGCGTCTCCGCGGTGAAAAGATACAAGCTCTCTACCCCAGCTTCCCGGCCTGCTTCTGCGCCAGGCGGCTCCAGCGCGCCACCACTCTGCGGCGGTAGCGCGGGGCGGTGCGTACGGCCTCCACGGCGGCGGCGTACATTTCGCGTGCCTGTGTCAACTGGCCCAGTTGCTCCAGGGCCTGGCCGAAATAGAATAGACCCTCGGGGTCGTAAGGCCTGCGGTCGATATAGAGCGCCAGCTCGCGGCGGGCGTCTTCGGTGCGGCCCAGCGCCAGGTAGACGGCGCCCAGCTCGCGGTGGATCTCGTTGAGCGAATGCCGCTCGTCCTGTTGGAGCACCGTCTGGAAATGCGCCAGGGCGTCCGGCAGGCGTCCCTGCTCGCGGGCGATGCGGCCCAATTGGAAGTGGGCGTCGGTTTCGGTGGGGTCGATGGCCACGGCGGCCTGAAACCGACGGATGGCTTCGGTATACTGGCGGCGCTGCTGGTGGATCAGTCCGAGCTGGTATTGCGCTTCGCCATCGTGCGGGTTGATCGCCGCGGCATCCAGCATGCGGCGGAAATGCTGGCGGCTGCGCAGGCCGCCTCCCAGATTGCTCAGCTCGCCGCCCAGGTAGTAGAAGGCGAAGAACAGGAAGAAGGGCGAGGCCACCAGCCGCAGCAGCATGGCCAGCGGTCCCCAGAGGAACACCACCGCCACCAGCGGAATCCAGGACAGCCCGACCACGCCGGCGGCGGTTCCGTTTCCCAACCCGAACACTGTGCGTACCGCCAGGAATGCGAGCACCACGAAGTAGGCCAGGGCGAGAACGGCAATCAGGAGGAAGACCTCCAACGGCGCGGTCCAGGCCGCCAGGATCAACGGCAGGACGGCGGCGCTGAAGGCCATGGCCATGCAGGTGAGCAACGGGGAGTAGTCGCGCTGGAAGACCGTGCCGGCGCCGCCCAACCCACCGAGCAGCGCGGCGAGCAACAGCAGTCCGGGCACGTAAACTCCCGCCAGGATCAGCAACGGCGTGTAAAAGCCGATCGGAACCCTCATCGCGAGGCTGGCGTTTAAGACGAGCGTCACAGCCAGCGCGGCCAGGCTGGCGTAGAGCAGGCTGCCGCGGTCGAGAATCTCCCCCATGGCCGCGCCGGGCTGCCACAATAGACGGAGCAGCAGTTTCGTCTGATGGATCAAAAAGGAGGATACCAAGTCTCGTGCTCCGCCGCTTACTGTTGATCGCCATGTTGAGCCTCCCGTTGTCTGCGCAAACCGCCGCTCCGCGCATGCCCGAAGCGCAGGGGGTGCGGCCCGAAACGCAGACCACCATGTCCGAAGCGCAGGCCGCCCGGCCCGAGGCGCAGTCCACCATGCCCGAAACGCAGGCCGCGCGGCCGGATGCTCAGTCCATCCGGCCCGAGGTGCCGGCGGTGCGGCCCGAAGCGCCGGTGGTGCGGCCCGAGGCGCGGTTCGCTCGGCCCGGAATGTCGGCCAGCCGGACGGAGGCGTCGTCGGCGCGGCCCGAGGCGCAGCCCGAAGCGCAGTCCACCCGGCCCGAAGCGCAGTCCACCCGGCCCGAAGAGCAGGCTGCCCGGCCCGTGAGGACCTACACGCTGACGCCCGAACAGTTGCAAAAGGCCATCGACTACGCTCGCGCGCGCAACTGGGCGCACTTCATCGGCGTGGCCTATGGGATCGCCATGCTGCTGCTGATCCTGGCCGCGCAAGTGGCCCCGCGCATCCGCACGTGGGCGGAGGGTGTGTCGCGCGTACGCTTCCTGCAGGCTTACCTGTTTGCGCCGTTGCTGCTGCTGGTGGCCGACGTGGCGGGCCTGCCGCTGGACCTCTATCAACAACACCTCTCGCTCGAATACCAGCAATCCGTGCAGGGTTGGGGGTCGTGGTTCTGGGATTGGACCAAGGGCGAGCTGCTGGAATTTCTGCTGGCGGGTTTCCTGGTCTGGCTGTTCTATGCCGCCATCCGTCGCAGCCCGCGCCGCTGGTGGTTCTACTTCTGGTTGATATTGACGCCCATCGAGATCTTTCTGATCTTCATCGAGCCGGTGGTGATCGAGCCGATGTTTTTCCAGTTCCAGCCGCTGGCCGCCAGACAGCCCGCGTTGGTGGCCGAGATTGGAAAGGTGGTCGCGCGCGGCGGGCTGACCATTCCGCCGGAGCGAATGTACGAAATGAAGGCCAGCGAGAAGCTGAAGTCGTTGAACGCTTACGTCGCGGGCATCGGCGCGTCGAAACGCGTGGTGGTATGGGACACCACCATCCGGAAGATGACCGCGGGCGAGATTCTGTTCGTCTTTGGGCACGAGATGGGGCACTATGTACTGGGCCACATCCGCCTCAAACTGGCGATGGTCTGCGGGGTGAACCTGCTGTTCCTGTTCCTGGGCTACCATTCCGCGCGCTGGCTGCTGGCCCGTTGGGGCGCGCGCTGGTCGATTCGCGGAATGCACGATTGGGCCTCGCTGCCGGTCATGCTGCTGGCGCTGGCGGTGTTCAGCTTCGCCTCCGAGCCGGTGCTGAACTCCTTCAGCCGTGTGCTGGAGCACAACGCGGACCAGTACGGGCTGGAGGTGATTCACGGGATCGTGCCGGATTCCCCGCAGGCCGCGGCGGCGGCTTTTCAGATTCTGGGGGAGGTTGCGCTGTCGGATCCGAATCCGAATGGGTTTATCAAGTTCTGGCTGTACGATCATCCACCGGTCGGCGATCGCGTGCGTTTCGCCGCGGAGTACGATCCGTGGAGCGGCGGACGGTCACCGAAGTATGTGAAGTGACGCGGGCCCTGGGTGCGCGGGGCGTTTGCGCAATGGGCGCGGGCCGCGGTGGGAAGCCCCGAGTTAAATCACCGATATTGGAAGTTGCTCTGGTCGATTCTCACGGCAGTACAGCTTCCTTCAGCGCCGACAGTCCGGCCAATCGCATGGAGTTTGATCCTTCTCCCTCTCCCTCGGCGGGCCGGCCACGCGATCATCAGTTCGATTTCAAGTCCCCCCTGAAGCGCCGGGTCACATTCCAGCAGCAGTTCCGTAGTCGAAAGATTCACTATTCGGCCTCGCCGATACGCTCCGGCCTTCGCTCCCGAAATGAGCCTGAACCTGACGTTGGCGTTCACCGGATAACGCATGGAAACGCGACGTTCGGCGTCTTGAGGTTGCGGACCGGTTTTGGGCTTCGACGAGGCCATACCTGACAATTATGGTCCCATACCTCTGTGAGTTAGAGTACTTCAAGTCCTGGTACTGATTCCAATTTTCTTGGAATTTTTGTCTTGCAATTCACAATTTCTCGTCCGACGCGTTTGGTTCGTAAACGCGCCTGCCTTTGGATTCAGGAAGATGCGATGTGGGCTGCGAATTGCTACGGGCGAATTGGTCCTCATAATCGACGACAAAGGCGCGGCATCTGAAAACTGTCCTGATTATCGATAACGATTTGGGGTTCGTGTTCTGGCTTGGGCATGTGCTGGACGCTGCGGCATATTCGGCTGTGCCTGCGAAAAGCGTTCCGGATGCCGAGTCGCTGGTTATGCAACTGGGATTGAAGGTGGACGTTCTGGCGATCAATCCAGCCTTAAACGGGGCACGTGATTTCATTGCCGCCATGCACGGCTCGCAAAAGGATGTCAGGGTCGTCGGCATCTTGACCGATCCTCAGCAGGTCCTGCGTACCCCCGGAATGAATGCCGCTTACCCGAAGCCCATGGTTCTTGATGAGATGGCCAAAGCCGAATGGCTCCATTACATCGAGCAAGTTTTATGCAATTATCCCCGCCATGAATTGAAGGATATCTGCGCGCCGGGCGCGTCGTGAAATTCGCGGCGTCACGCCGGGCGACCTGACACTATGAGTTTTGGCCGGCGTGGAGGCAAGGGCCCCCGGCGTCGCCCTCAAGCGAAGCGGGATCTCATCGGTATGGAGAGCGTGACCTGACTCCTTGGCAGCCGGCGCACTTTCCTATCGCGGTGGGATCGAGCCGCTCCGAGCCGGGGCATCCGAGCCGGGCGCTATCCCACCAGCGCCGGTTCGGCGGCGGCTCGCGCCTTGCGGGCCTCGATCGGCAGCGGCAGCGGCACCGAATACTGCCGTTCGATCCGTTCGCGGTAGACCGGGCCGGAGTTGTAGGCGCAGAACGGATAGATCCGGCCGTTGGGCGCGGCGTAGTGGATCACGCAGCGCTTCACACGCTCCACATCGTAGTTATAAGCGTCCATGAAATGCATGCCGGCCAGCATCAGGGTGCGGTAGGTGAAACCGTTCCTTTCGCCCTCGCCGCGGCCGAAGCGCTTGTCGGTCATACCCTGGAGGGTCTGCAGAAACTTGGGGAAATCCAGGCCCTCGGGCGCGCGGTCCGGGTGGAAAAACTTGCGCAGGCTGTTCCAGGCCTGCAGCTTCGTGAAGAACTGGATGCGGCGCTTGCCGGCCCTGGCGGACAGCACGTCCATCTCGCGCAGCATGGGTCCCACGTCGACAAATTGGGTGACCGGAACGGCGCGGCGGTTCCGGTCCACGAACAGATAGGTTCCCAGCGAGCAGTGCGGATGGCAGCTCAGGGTGGTGGTTTCCGCGCCGCGCAGCGCCGAAAGGAGCTTGGAGAACGGAGTCACCGAGGAGAGCGGGAACCAATCCTGGTAAGGGTCGGCGATGCCGGTCTGTTGATGGACGGCGTGAGCGAAGTCG
>JBKQPR010000064.1:0-22412 GCA_052144935.1 Bryobacteraceae bacterium | reverse complement strand
TCTGGTAATACTTAATCCCTGAGTACGGCAAGCTGCCGGCGGCATAGGAAGTGGTGTCGAAGGTGCCCTGCCTGACGTAGGGATAGACCACCCCGGTCTTCGGGTTGATCGCGATCTTGTCCGCCGTGGGGCAGGTGCTGGTGGTTACCGCGACGGAGCAGCCCGGGTAGAGCAACTGACCGACCGCGCTCGCACTATACGAAGCCGCGTTGAACAATCCCAGGGTGTTTCTCTCGGAGTTCAGGTCGCCCACCCGCGCGAAACGCACGCCGTAGTCGAACGTCAGGCGGCGGCTGGCCTTAAAGGTATCCTGCAGGTACCATTCGAGTTGCGAGTAGTGCGCGTGATTGGTCAGCTTGGTGTTATCGTCCCCGTAGGCGAACATGCTGCCCAGCATCGCATTGGCGTAGGGGTATCCGGTGTCCAGAGGGTTGGAGCGGTCCGAACCGAAATAGTAGGTTCCGGCCTGGTTATAGACCGAGTACACGCTCACGTTGCGGGCCATTCTCTCGTAATAGACACCAGCTTTAAAAGTGTGCTGCCCCTTGACCCAGGTGACCTTATCCTGCAGGGTCTGCAACTGGTCGGTGCCGGTGAAGGGCCATCGGCTGTCCAGACTGAACGTGGGGGCGCCGTTAACGCCTTGGCCGGAGGACTGAGCGCTGTAGTTGGTGGGCAGACCGAAGTTGACCTGCGGCAACAAGTTGAGGGTGTTGCTGTTCTGGTTGATGCGCGGCAGCGTCAGCGCGTTACCGTTGCTGTCCTTCAACGGCAGCAGGCTCTGCGCGTAGGTCTTGGCGCCGCCGGTCGCGGTATCGGCGCTGGTGTCGGTCAAGGGTATGACGCCCTGGCTGCCACGGTTGATGCCCCAACTGAATTCGTTGATCAGCGTCGGACTGAACGTGTAGATCAGGGTGCCCAGGGCGCCCACGGACTTCACGTGGTAACTGTCCGGGAACTGGCCCCAGGCGCCGCCGGGAGGTCCCACCGTGGTGTTGTAGCCGTTCTGCGCCTGGTAGTCCTGCAGCAGGCGCGCGTAGGCCGTCGCTTTCGGCGAGAAGTTGTAGTCCACGCGGAGGATCTTATCGTCCAGTGGCCGCGACACCGGCAGGACGGCGCGGAAATTGTATCCGCGGTTTCCCGTCGGATCCAGCGCCAGGCCCTGGGGAGCCGGGTCCGGAAACAGGTTCAGCATGGCCTGCCCCTGCGGGCTGATGCGGCTGGCGGGAATGATGTTGCCGGGGAAAGGCGCCTGCGTGGTGGGATCGGTGATCGGAATCAGCACGCCGGTGGTGGTTACGGACTGGGAGAAATTGCCCTCGCGCTCCAGCGCCGAGGGCATGGTGTACGTGTTGTTACCCACGGTGGTGTTAAACAACTTGTCGTAGGAGAAGAAGAAAAAGAGCTTCTGGCGAGACTTGTTGAACCGCGTGCCCGGGACGATCAGCGGGCCGCCAATGGTGCCGCCAAAATTCTGATAGCGGTAGCGGGGCCTCGGCACGCTGGTCAGGTTGTTGAAAAACTCGTTGGCGTTCAAGCTCTCGTCCCGGTAGTAGTCGTAGGCGGTGCCGTGGAACTGGTTCGTCCCGTTCTTGGTGGTCAGGGTCAACTGCCCGGCGGTGCGCCCGCCGTACTCGGCGGTGTAGTTCAGGATCAGCAGTTTGACCTCGCTGATTGAGTCGACCGAAGGGTTGATATAGCCGGTATTGAGGTTGCCGGAGTCCTGGCTGGCCGCGCCGTCCATGTTCAGGATGATCTGGCCCTGCTGCCCGCCATTGACGCCCGGGATGCCTCCCCCGTTCCAGCCGCGATAGTCATACGACTGGGCGAGCGACTGAACGCCGGGCAGCATCATGATGAGGCTCACCGGATTCCGGCCGCGGGTCGGGTCGTCGAGTATCTGTTTCCCGTTCATATCCATGGAGCGGTCAGAGCTGTCGGTGGCGACGTGTACGGCGTCGGCTGACACTTCCACCGAACTCGTCACTTCGCCGACTTCGAGATGAATCTCATGGAGGTCAACGCGCTCTTGCGCCGCAATTGTGATCCCCTTCTGGTCGTAAGCCTTGAACCCGCTCTGGACGACACGCAGGCTGTACGCGCCCGGTACCAGACCGGTAAAGAAGAACGTGCCGGTCGATTCTGTGGTGAATTTATGGATGGTTTGAGAGAGATCGTGAGTCAGTTGGACGGCGGCCCCTGGAACGACCGCCCCGGCTGGATCCACCACGGTTCCCGAAATTTCACCGGTGACACTCTGGCCATTCGCAGCCGGCAGCATGGCCAGCAGCAAAAGCGCCGCACCTAAAAACATACGTAGTTTGTGCACGACTAACCTCCAGCAATTCCGCATTGTGGAACAGCCGCGATAGCACGCAGGAGCGATAACCGCGCAGTCATGTCAGACCCCACGGCTTCCGGCTGCTTCGCGCGTACTTGCGTAAATACTCTCCACCCGGTACGATCCCGCTCAACGTCTTCATGGAGCAGGCGCCACAACCCGCAGGGCCCAGCGGGCCCCCGCACCGGGATGGCAACCGATGAGAACCAGAACGGCTTGGCGTTCCCTGGCTCGCAAGCCGCCTTCCTGTCCGGACGCAAAAAACCACTTGAAGCACCAAACCCTTACCGAATGATGTTAGTACAGCCACCAGGCAATTTCAAGAGAAAAGCGCCCGAAAAGAATTCCAACCGCACGAGCGTTTGAGGAATTCAAGACCTGTTGCATTTTCTCTCGTTACAAGGGCCCGTTGCCGATTACTGCCCGGTTGCTTCCGGGCGCGATGGGGATTTTAAGGGGGTGTCTCGTGAAACCCGTTAGGCGGGTTGGGGAGCGGTTCCTCGGGACTCTGGCGCGGCTCCGTGGAACGACAAGTGTTTCACGTGAAACAGTTCGGGGTTGGGAGCGGGGCGCCCGGTGGGCCCGCCCTCCGGGCCCCGCCCCCCGGGCCCGCCCGCCCCACGAACCGGCCAGCCTTTCGGCAGAGCGGGGTGCCCCGCGGGGCCCGCCCTTGTGGCCCCGCGCCCTCTGGGCCCGTCGATCGGGCCGGGATGGGCAACTACTTCACCGCCACCACGTCCACGGCGAAGCCGGCGTCCATCGATGGCAGGCCTTCGAAGAGCAACAACGTGGCGGCGGGCGCATGGGCGGCGTCGAAGAACTCGCCGCGCACCGTTCGCACCTGGTCGGCAATGCCGTTCGAGAGCGGGTAGTAGTGAGCGAAGACCACCTCCCGCGGGGATACACCCTCCTGCTCGAGCACTTTGCGCAGGCGGTCGAAGGCCAGCCGCGCATCCGCCAGTTGGTAGCCGAACGACACCTGCGTCCCGGTGAGCACCACTTGGGGGGCGGCCACCAACGCGATTTGGGATTGGCCCGGCTCGAGCGGCAGGCCCTCGGGATTCAGCATCCGTACCGCGGCGCCGGGATCGGAGCGCAGGCGGGCCACCGCTTCGCAGGCCGCCAGGGCGTGGAAGGGAGCGCGCTCGGTCTGCACGAAGTCGATGGCGGCTTTAGGGTATTCGGCCTCCACCAGCTTGCGGCTGGCGGCCACGTTATCGAGCGAGCTCAGGAAACACGTCACCCGCAGAACGCCGGCCGAATCGGATCCCGCGGCCTTCACCGCCTGTCCCAATTCGGCCAGCGATTTGGCGGTCAGCGGAGCGACCGGATCGAGCGGGTTCGGGGAGCTGGCCGCTTGCGCCGAAAGGAAGGCCAGGCCATGTGGGTTCAGCTCCTTGCGGGAGGAGGCCGTGGCCTCCAGGACGACTTGGGCGCCCTCCAAAGGCAGACCGCCGGATTGGATCAGGCTGAGGACCGGCAGAGGCTGCTTCCGGTCGGTGAAAGCCTCGCTGACCAGGTCGCGCACCCGCCGCATATCGCCCGAGCCGGCCACGAAGGCCCGGATTTTCAGGACCCGATCGCTGCCCGCCGAATGGGCCAGCGCCTTCAGCCCATCGCGAACCTGCTGCGAAAGAAGGCCTTTCGCCGACAGCGGCGTCACCAGGAAGGTCAGGTGGCGGGTTTCGCCAGTGACCGCGCCAGGCAGATCCTTGGGCAACTGGAGGGTCTGGGTCTCCTCCTCTTTCTTATTCTTTCGTTGATCGGGGGATGCCACAAGGGCCAACGCGCAGGCGAGGGCCAGCGGCGGAAAAGCTCTCATAGTGCTCCTCCGCGACACCACGCGGCGAGTTCTAAAAGTGTAGCACAGACTAGCCAGGCCGAAGTGCGGAAAGTCGGCCTAGCAAGGCTAGCACAGATTCCCGAGGCCGGAGTAGAATGGAGTGGAAACGAGCGGGCCACGCGGGAGCGATCCCAAATCCGACGAAGTGCTTGGTCCGCCGCAGCAGGCGGGAGAGAGGACGATGTCTGTTCCGACACCAGCTTTCAGTCCCGGTCCGGATTCCGATCCGCCCTCGGCGCGGGACGTGGCGCAAGACGCAGCCCGCCAGGTTCCTCCCCCGTCCGAGGCCGTCCCGCCAGTTCAGCCCCCGTACCCCGGACCCGATGCTTACCTTGGCGCCGGCGTCATCCGCAAGCGGCGCAAGCGAAGGAAAGAGCCGCCGTACCTCGCCATCGTGGCGGGTTTGCTCTTGTTGACCTTAGTCGGAGTGGCCGTGGGAATGGGTTTCGTGTACGTACTGAATCATCGGACCGCGCAGGCCGCCAAGGCGAACGGGAATATACTGGCCGGCTACATCGCCGATGGGGCGGTGGTGGACCGCGAGTATCTGCGCTACTACGGGAAGGCTTCCGAGAGCAGCATCCCCGCGAAGCAGTTCCAGCGGGCCGGCGAGATGGTGCGGGCGCGCAGTTTTGCGGAAGCCGCGGACACGCTGGAGTCGGTCGCCAAACAAGCCGCGGTGCCGGCGGTGTTCAACGACCTGGGCGTGCTCTACGCGGAGCTCAACGACTGGCAGCGCGCGGGCAACGCCTTTCGCGAGGCCCTGGCGCGCGACCCCAAGTACCCGGCGGTGCTCGCCAATCTCAACCGGCTGAAAGGTTTCACCGCCGATGTGGCGGCCCCACTGACGCGGGAGATCGAACCGAACAACAACCGGTTTACGGCCAACCTGATCGCCGTGGGTACCCCTGTGGAAGGGGAAATCACGGCTGGCATGGGCGATGTCGATTTCTTCCGGTGCAGCGCTCCGCCCGCCCCGCGCGACGTATTGGCCGTGGAATTGATCAACCACGATTACAAATTCGCCCCGCGGCTGGATATCT
Source organism: Bryobacteraceae bacterium (assembly GCA_052144935.1). GTDB lineage: Bacteria > Acidobacteriota > Terriglobia > Bryobacterales > Bryobacteraceae > JOPF133. Next base: position 17,185 of record JBKQPR010000064.1, on the reverse strand, counting down.
ACGACGGCGACGTCCGGATTTTGGATTGGGGCCGCAAGACGGTCGAGCCGGGCAACTCTCTCACGGTCTACGGTTCGGCTCCTCCCAACTCCACAATCTACCTGGCGGTCTCAGGCTCCGACGGCTCCAGTGGCAGGTATGTGCTGACCCTCAAGCCGATGAAGGCCTACGACCAATACGAGCCCAACGACGATATCTTCCACGCCCACAAAATCGAACCTCAATCCTCCCCTGACGGCAAGCTGGAATACGCTCCCATCAAGGCCAACATCATGGACCGGGACGACACCGATTACTATTCGTTCCTGGCCCCGCAGACGGGTAAGCTGACGCTGGAAGTCCACAACGAGTCGGTGACCCTGATTCCGGCTGTGCAACTCTACGGGCCGGACATGCGGAGCATGGGTTTCGGACCCACTTTGCGGAATCCGGGCGAGAGCCTGCAGACCACCCTGGACGTGGAGAGGGGCCAGACCTATTACGTGCAGGTCTGGTCGCAGGCCAGTACCTCCGGAGCCTACACATTGACGGTGCATTGACCGCGATTCCACCGGACCATTGCTGGATCGTGGACATCGCGAGGCAAGAACCTATCTCCCCACCCGGCCTGGCCGCCCTTGGGCGGGGAGCTTCCCTGCACGACAGCATTGCGGTGGAGGCCGGCCAGCCCGGCAGGCACCCCTCAGGCCGCTGGATGTCACTTTCCGAATATCCGGCGTAGAAATTCGCACGCTGTTTGGCGTACCGGGGGCCCGCGGGAAAGCCTCTCTTTCCGAGTGCCGCGCCGCTCGTTCCCAGGCTCCGCGGCGGCTTCCAGTTGGTCCGAAAGTGATACCATGCCACAAAGCCCTGTACTATGAGCCCGCCGTCCTCCATCGCGCACTACCGGATCGTTTCCAAGCTCGGCGAGGGCGGCATGGGGGCCGTCTATCGCGCCACCGATACCAAGCTCAATCGCGACGTGGCGATCAAGATTCTGCCGCCGGCATTCGCGGAGGATCCCGGGCGCATGGCCCGCTTCGAGCGCGAGGCACAGGTGCTGGCGTCTCTGAATCATCCGAACATCGCGGCGATCTACGGGATCGAGCAGGGCGCCATCATCATGGAACTGGTGGAAGGCGAGGACCTCAAAGGCCCGGTGCCCATCGAGACGGCCCTCGACTATGCCCGCCAGATTGCCGCCGGGCTGGAGGCGGCGCACGAGAAGGGCGTGGTGCATCGGGATTTGAAGCCGGCCAACATCAAGGTGACGGGGCCCGCCAGCGGGCACCCCGGCGTTGTGAAACTGCTCGATTTCGGCCTGGCGAAGGCGACGGAATCCGCGCCGGCCAGCAGTTCCACGCAATCGCCGACCTTGTCGCTGGCCATGACCCAAGTGGGCACGATCCTGGGCACCGCCGCGTACATGAGCCCCGAGCAGGCACGCGGCAAGCCGGTGGATAAGCGCGCCGACATCTGGGCGTACGGGGTGGTGCTGTACGAAATGCTGACCGGCCGACAACTCTTCGGCGGCGGCGAAACGGTCTCCGATACCCTGGCCGCGGTGTTGAAGAGCGATCCCGATTGGTCCGCGCTGCCCGCCGCGACGCCGCCGCGGGTTCGCCGCCTGATCGAGCGCTGCCTGCGCAAGAACCCGAAGCAGCGTCTGCGCGATATCGGCGATGCGCGGCTCACCCTGGATGAAGCCGAACCGGAGCCGGTGGCTGCGGCCCCTTCGCCTCGGCGGGCCTGGCTGCCTTGGGCGGTGGTGGGGGTCATGATGGTGGCGTCGGCGGCGGTCGCTGTCTGGGGTTGGCTTCGGCCGGCGCCGGAGCGTCCGGTGGTTCGCGTGGCGACCTCGATGGCGGTGCGAAACCTTCCCGGCGCGCTGGCGATTTCGCCGGATGGCTCGCGGATTGCGTTTGTGTCGGGGACGGGGACGGGGCTGATTTACGTGCGCGCGATGGATCAGCTTGAGGCCAAGCCGATTGCGGGGACCGAGGGTGCTTCGTTTCTCAGCTTCTCGCCGGACGGCAGCCAGATCAGCTTCGTGGACTCGCGCCCCAGTCCGAACGTGTTGAAGAAAGTCGCCATAGCCGGGGGCGTTGTTCAGACGCTGGCACCGATTGGCAATCAGCGCACGGGTCCTCACCAGAGCTGGGCCTCCGGCGGCAATATCCTTTTCATCGACAACGGTGTGTTAATGGGAATTCCCTCCACGGGCGGGAAACCCGTGGTGCTTGCCCGACCGGATATCGAAAAATCCGAGGTTTTCTATTACAGCGGGCAGTTGCTGCCGGGCGGCCGGGAGATCCTCCTGAGTGTTTTCGGTGGGCAGACGGGGAACCCGATCATCGCGCTCGATCCGCAGACCGGCGCGAAGAAGCGGCTGCTCGTGACGCCCACCGCCGCGATCGCACAGTTTGTGCCGGCGGGCGCGCCGGCGACGGCTGGATACCTGGTTTACTACGTGGCCTCCACGGGATCGCTGATGGCGGCGCCGTTTGACGCGGAGCGGCTGGAGATAAAGGGCGATCCGGTTCCGGTCATTGACGGCGTCTTGGGTTATACCACTAGCCCGTTTGCCTTTTTTGCCATCTCGAATTCCGGCACGCTGGTTTATGTTCCAGGGACGGTCGCTCAGTCCTCCGGAAATACCCTGGTTTGGGTGGATCGCCAGGGCGCGGAGGAGCCGCTGGCGGCGCCGCCGCAAAGTTATCGTTCGGCGCGTGTTTCGCCAGCCGATGCGAACCGCATTGCATTGGGCATTTTAAGCAATGGCAGCAGTGACATCTGGGTGTACGACACCGCCCGCGGCATCCTGGACCGCATCTCGAACGATGGATTCAGCTTCGGCCCTATCTGGACACCGGATGGCAAGGGCATCGTGTACGAGCGGAATCCCGGGTCGGGGCATCCCGCGGCGATGTGGGCGCCCGCCGACCGTAGCGCTCCGCCGTCGGCCATCGCAACCAGGCGCGAGAAGGGGCCCATTGCGCCATCATCCGTTTCGTCCGATGGCAAGCTAGTCCTGGGCTACTACCCGCTGGAGAAAGGACTCTGGGCGGCGCCTCTGGAGGGTTTCGCAAACGGCGGCTCGTCGAAAGGCGCCGGGCCGCGCTCCATTCTGGAGTCCGAATTCGCCAAGTGGACCCCGGACCTATCGCCCGATGGACATTGGGTAGCGTACTCCGCCGACGATACCGGGCGCCAGGAAATTTACGTTACGGCGTATTCCGACGCCGGCCCTAAGGTCACGATTTCGGCGGATGGAGGCACGCTGCCGCGCTGGTCGCGCAATGGGCGGGAGTTGTTCTACCGCAGCGGAAACAAAATGATGGCGGTGGAGGTTCAAACCGTTCCAACATTTCGTGCGGGGCGGCCGAAGGTGTTGTTTGAGGCAGCCTACCGCGGTTATGACGTGAGCGCGGATGGGCACCGGTTCCTGATGGTCAAGCCTCCGGCGGCGCAGCAATCGCCGCCGGCGAGCGACCAGGTGATGATCGTGTTCAACTGGCTCGAGGAACTGCGGCGGCGGTTGCCTGCGGGGAAATGACGCCGGTGGCCCATAGCGGCCCCACGCCCCCGGGAACCAGCGCGCTTTCCTCCGGCGCACCCACACCGGCGCCCGGTGCGTCGCCGTGTGGCGGATCTCCATCTAAAGCCGGCTCCGAATGGCCGGCTCCTCAGTGCGTAATCCAATACAACGCGCCGAAGTAAGCACCCGCTATCCCGAGAATCGAGAGGCTCAGGATCATGGCCATGCGCACGAAACTTTGTGCCGCTGGCTCGATCGCTTCCTGCTGCTTGGGTCCGTTCTTACTCACCAGGACTGTCATCGCGTTTGACCCCCTATCGACGGCGGCAGGCCGCCTCCAGCCAGGTTATCTGCCTGCCAGTTGGTCTCCTCTGGTTTGCGCCTGCTGCCCCAGATCGGCCACTTTTAAGCGATTAGCGGTTGCCCGGATGAGATACCATTCCCGTGGTTCGGAGTTCTCATTCCCGAGTTGAAACATACGCTCGACGAACGCCCGGGTACTTTCCGGGTTGACGAAGTACTCGGTCGCGTACTCGATCAGTTGGTCCAGTGTGCCAAGCTCCATCATCTTGGCGGTCACGATGGAGCGCACATGGCTCTCTGCCGATTGGTCCTGCGGCCCGGCGCCGGAAGGGAAAACTCCCACCGCCGCTCGCATCGTCAGCAGCAGCTCCTTTCCATTAGACGCCTTCTCAGCCATTCGCAGGATCACTTTCTGCTGCGCCGGGGACTGCGGAGCCGCCGCGCTGGCAGCCATGTAAAGCTCCTTCAGGCCCGCGCCCACCACCTGCTCCGCTTCGGGTACAGGCGCCGCGTTCCTGGCGGCGCTGTTGCAGGAAGCCAGGCTCCCAGCGGCCAGCACGACCGCTGGCACACCACGAAAATGCTTCCACATATTGGGAGCGTACATCCGAATTGCATTTTTGAACAGAGTTTTTTCACAGCTTGACGAAAATTTCGACGCATTATAGGATAAAGAGGTATTTATATACAGTTTTGAAGTCTCGGCCCGGCTAGTTCGTTGAAAAATACCACACCATGACCGCCGTGAACTTATTCCGGCTCGCTGCCATTGCGACCCTGCTGACCACCGGCCTCCGTGGCCAGCAGGCGGCGCAACCGCGTGCCGAGGATTGTGCCGGCTGCCATGACGCGGGCCCGCGTACCGGGAAGCGCGAGGCCGGAGTGCCGCCGGGATTCAATGCGGCCGCTTTGAAAGCGTCTCCGCATGCCGCCCTGGAGTGCGTGGCCTGCCACAGCGACATCAAAGAAGTGCCGCATCCGGAAAAGTTGGCCCACGTCGACTGCGGCCAGTGCCATCCGGATGAGCAGGGCCAGTATGCCGGCAGCGTCCACGGGAAGAAGGCGGCCCAGAACGATCCGTACGCCCCCGGCTGCAAGCTGTGCCACGGAACGCACGATATCCTGCCCCCATCCAACCCGAAGTCGGCGGTGGCCACCATGAACATTCCGGCCCTATGCGGCCAGTGTCACAGCGAAAACGCCGAAGTCAGCAAGACGCGCGCCATCCCGCAGACCAACATCTCGGAAAATTACAAGGACAGTGTTCATGGCGTTGGCCTCTTCCAGCAGGGCCTGACCGTTACGGCGGTCTGCACCAGTTGCCATACCGCGCACAACGTGCTTCCCCACACGGACCCTCGCTCCTCGATTGCCAAACAGAACATTGCCAAGACCTGCACGAAGTGCCACGCGAAGATCGAGGACGTGCACCGCCAGGTGATCCGCGGCGAGTTGTGGGAGAAGCAGCCGCACCTGATCCCGGCGTGCGTCGACTGCCACGAGCCTCACAAAATCCGCAAGGTTTTCTACACCGAGGGGATGTCCAGCGAGGACTGTTTGAGATGCCACTCCAATCCCAACCTGAAGTGGACCGGCGCCGGACGAACCGGTTCGCTATACGTCAACGCGGCTGAATTGGCCGGCTCGCGCCATTCCCGCCTCTCCTGCGCGCAATGCCATACCGGCGGGACCCCGTCCAACCCCAGAGCCTGCATCACCATCAAGGATAAAGTGGACTGCAACATCTGCCACGAACACGAAAAGGAAGCGGTCCAGTACGGCGAGAGCACGCACGGCACCCTGGCCGCACAAGGCAATCCCGACGCGCCTCTCTGCCAGGATTGCCACGGCACGCATGGCGTTCTGGGCAAGATCGACCCCGCCTCGCCGAGCTTTTCGCGAAACGTCCCGTCCCTGTGCGCAAAATGCCACCAGGCCGGGCACAAGGCCGCCGTGCGCTACACCGGCAAGCAGGACCATATTGTGGAACGTTACCGCGAGAGCATCCACGGCACGGGCCTGCTGGAGGCCGGCCTGACGGTCACCGCCAATTGCGCCAACTGCCACACTTCGCACCATGAACTGCCCAGCAAAGACCCACGCTCCAGCGTGAACCGCGCCAACATCGCCGAAACCTGCGCGCAATGCCACCGCGGCATCTACGAGTTGTTTACCGCCAGCGTCCACAGCCCCAATGTCACCCGCTCCGGGAAACCGCTTCCGGTCTGCGAGGACTGCCACTCCGCCCACAGCATCGAGCGCACCGACCTCTCCGATTTCCGGCTGAACATCATGGACCAGTGCGGCCGCTGTCACCAGCAGATCACCGAGGCGTACTTCGAGACCTTCCACGGCAAGGTCTCCAAACTGGGTTACCTGAAGACCGCCAAGTGTTACGACTGTCATGGCGCGCACGACATCCTTCCGGTCAACGATCCGCGCTCGCATCTCAGCCGGAACAACATCGTGGCCACCTGCGGCAAGTGCCATACCGGCTCCCACCGCCAGTTCGCCGGTTATCTGACACACGCCACCCACCACGATCCGAAGAAGTATCCTTTCTTGTTCATCACCTTCTGGGGCATGACCGGCCTGCTGATCGGCACGATGGTCATCTCCGGCGCGCACACCGCGCTCTGGCTGCCCCGGTCGTTCGCATACCGCAAGCAGATCAAGAACGGACCGGCCGAAGCGGGGATCTACGTGCGCCGCTTCCGGAGGTTCCATCGCAACCTTCACCTGATGGTCGTATCCAGCTTCCTGGGACTCGCCCTGACGGGCATGATTCTGAAGTTCTCCTACGCCGGATGGGCCAAAGCCCTGGCCCACCTGCTGGGCGGTTTTGAAGCGGCGGGAATCATCCACCGGTTCTGCGCGGGCCTGACCTTCACCTACTTCGGGCTTCACGTATACGATCTGGTGAAGCAGCGGCGGGCGAGCGGCAAGAGTTGGCGCCAGTTCATCGCCGGCGACGAGAGCATGCTTTTCAACCGGCGCGATTGGCATGAGCTGGCCGGTTCCCTGAAATGGTTTTTCAAACGCGGCCCTCGTCCCGAATACGGCCGTTGGACCTATTGGGAGAAATTCGACTACTTTGCGGTCTTCTGGGGCGTAGCCGTGATCGGCGGCACGGGCCTGGTGCTGTGGTTCCCGGAGATCTTCACGCGCGTGGCGCCCGGGTGGGCCGTCAATGTGGCCACCACCATCCATAGCGATGAAGCCCTGCTGGCGGTGAGTTTCATTTTCGTGGTGCACTTTTTCAACACCCACTTCCGCCCCGAGAAATTTCCCATGGATACGGTGATTTTCACCGAGGGCATGCCGCTTGAGGAGTTCCAGCGCGACCGTCCACGGGAATACCGTCAACTGGCGGAGAGCGGCGAGCTGGCCCAGATGACGATGCCGGCGCCCGCGCCCCGCGACGTGAAATTCTGGCGCCGCCTGGGCTTCACAGCGCTGACCATCGGCCTGATTTTGATCGGCCTGATCGTCTACGCCATGCTCTTCGCTTACCGCTAAAGCAGCTCTGGCGGCTTGTGCCGCGGGGACCGCGGAGAGGGCGCAGGGGGCTCTTCGGCAGCATAGCCCATCGGCAAATCGCCACGCACGGCTGGAGGAGGCCCTCCGGCGGGCGTGTGAATTTTACCGGACACGGCCTGGCCGCCGCCCCAGGGTTCCTGTTCTCTTGCGGCGACCACGGATCGTCGGGTATGCGACGCATGTCTTCATCCGAAAGGACATTTCGCCACCCTGACTGTTGGAACCGGAGACTCCTCCCCTGGAGCTTCCGGGATCCCGCGAGGTATGGCAAACTAGACGAGGAGGAGATAACCACTTGGACGGACGTGGCTCACTGGCGCCTGTACCTTCGCCTCGAGATCCCCTTCTTGGTGAGATTGTGCGTCGTCTCATAGACGTTTATCGGCCAGAGCGGATTTATCTCTTCGGTTCGACGGCACGCGGCGACGCTGGGCCCGATAGCGACTACGACTTAATGATCGTTGTGCCCGATGACGCGCCAGCCGATAAGAAAGACCCTGGCATCGGCTACACGGCCGTTGAGGGACTGCCCCGAAGCGGCGATTTCCTGATCCGGACACGCCGCAGCTTCGACAGCCGGCTCCATTTGAAAGCGTCCCTGCCCTCGACGGTATTGCGGGAAGGCATGCTGCTCTATGCAGCCTGATCCGATCCGCCTCGAAGAAACGCTTGCCTGGATGAAAAAGAGCCGCAAGGACCTGTGGCGTGCGGAGACTGTGCTTACGCTCGACCCTCCCGACACGGAGGATTGCCTGTTCCACTGCCAGCAGGCGGTCGAGAAGTCTCTGAAGGCATTTCTGGTTTGGCGGGACCAATCGTTTCGGCGCACCCACGATTTGGTGGAACTCACCCGGCAGTGTGTGGATTTGGAACCAACCTTGGGTGATGTAATGAGCGGCCTGGGACCGTTGACGAGATTTGCGTGGGAGTTTCGCTATCCCGGCGAGAGCGAGTTGCCAACCGTCGTGATGGCTTGCGGATGGACGGTCAGGGTCAGAGAGGTGCTGGAAGCGGTCGAGCGAACCATTCCTCCGGCAGGCCCGCTGTAATCGTCGACACGACCCCGTTACCCCACCAATGGGCAAGCCGCATTCGTCGTCTGGCGCGGGCCGTGACTGCCTCATGGTTGCCAAACCCGCACTGCCAGTCCAATATGGTATGCTATGGCTGCATGGAGTTTCAGCCTAACTTGCGGCACGACTCCTCCGTGCCCCTTTATCGGCAGCTCTACAAGGAAATTGCCGGGCGGATTCGCTCTGGCGAGCTGGGGCACGGGGAGCGGCTGCCAGCCACTCGCGAATTGGCTGGCCTGCTTGGCTTGAACCGGACGACCATATCGGCCGCTTACGAGTTGCTGGAAACCGATGGCCTGATCAGCGGGCAGGTGGGCCGGGGCAGCTTCGTCACCGGGCAGCGGCCGGCGCCGGCGGGCGTGGATTGGGCAGCCCTGCTGGAACCCAGCGAGGCGCCCGCCGCGTTTCAAGGCGGGGGGTTGGATGGCGAAACGGTGAGTTTCGCCACTTCGCGGCCGTCGCGCGATCTGTTTCCCCTGGACGATTTTCGCGCCAGTTGCGCGGCCGTGATGGCGCACCGTGACTTGGCCGACATCCTGCAACTCGGGTCGCCCAGCGGCTACGAACCCTTGCGGCAATATCTTCTGGACAACGCGCGGCGCCACGGCCTGGCGGGCCCCGCGGACGACCTGATCGTCACCAACGGCTGCCAGCAGGCGCTGGACCTGATCGGCCGCGTTCTGTTGCGGCCCGGCGATTCCGTGGCCGTCGAGGATCCGGTCTACCCAGGGCTGAAAAACCTGCTGGCCGGCATAGGGGTGCGGCTGGTGGGGATTCCGGTAGGGGCCGACGGGGTCGACCTGGCGCAGCTCGCGCGGGTGCTCGATCAGGAGCGGCTGCGCTGCCTGGTGGTGACGCCGAATTTCCAGAATCCCACCGGGCTGACGCTCTCGCTCACCACCCGCCAGGGCCTGCTGGAGGCGGCCCGGGCGGCGGGCGTGCCGGTGGTGGAAAACGATGCCTATGGCGAGCTGCGCTATTGGGGCGAAGCCCTGCCGGCCATCAAACAAATGGATTCGAGCGGCGGCACGGTGCTGTTGCGGAGTTTCTCGAAGGTCAGCTTTCCGGGCTTGCGGGTGGGCTGGGCGGTGGGGCCCAAGGCGCTCATCGGCCGGCTTCGGCAGGCCAAGGAGGCCTCGGATTTGCACACCGATCAGCTCGCGCAGGCGGTGCTCCTGGAGTTCGCCGAATCGGGACGCCTGGAGGCGCATCGCGCGCGTGTGCTCAAGGCCGGGTCGGAACGGCTCACCGCGACGCTGGAGGCCTGCCAGGAGCTTCCGGCGGGCACCCGTTGGACGCGTCCGGAGGGAGGCATGAACGTGTGGGTGCGGTTGCCGGAGCCGGTGGATGCCGGGGAGTTGCTGCCGCGCGCCCGCCAGGAAGGGATCGACTACCTGCCCGGCCGCTACTTCGCGGTATCGCGGATGGAGCGGGGCGCGCTGCGGTTGAGTTTCGCGGGACCCACCCCGGCACAGATCCGCGGCGGCCTGGCCACCTTGGGGCGGATCGTGACCGCCGAACTGGAGGGCGCCGCGCGCGGCCGCGAACCCGCGCCGGCGATGGTATGAGGAAAATGCGGGGCCCAGTATTCACCGCGGAGACGCGGAGGAAGATGAGACTTCGCAGAGAAGAATTCAATTTCGGTCTTCTCTGCGAAGTCTCATCTTCCTCCGCGTCTCCGCGGTGAATACTGGGCCCCGTGAGAGCAAAGTTGCTGTGACAAGATGGGAGGATTTCGACGATGTTTGAGTTCAACAGCGAACAGTTTCGCGTGAAGGTGGGGTTGGCGGAGATGCTCAAGGGCGGCGTCATCATGGACGTCACCAACGCCCAGCAGGCCAAGATCGCGGAGGACGCCGGGGCCTCGGCGGTAATGGCCCTGGAACGCGTGCCGGCCGATATCCGCAAAGAGGGCGGCGTGGCGCGCATGGCCAGCATCTCCAAAATGGAGGAGATCATGCGCACCGTGACCATTCCGGTGATGGCCAAGGCCCGCATCGGCCACTTCATGGAGGCGCGCATTCTGGAGGCCCTGGGCGTCGATTACATCGACGAAAGCGAAGTGCTGACGCCCGCCGACGAAGAGCACCATATCGATAAGACCGATTTCCGCATCCCCTTCGTGTGTGGAGCGCGCAACCTGGGCGAGGCCCTGCGCCGCATCGCCGAGGGCGCCGCCATGATCCGGACCAAGGGCGAAGCCGGGTCGGGCAATATCGTGGAAGCCGTGCGCCACATCCGCACCATCGTCAGAGAGATGCGGCATCTCACCATCCTGGGCAAGGAAGAACTGGTACACGAGGCCAAGAATCTACAGGCCCCGCTGGAGCTGGTGGAGTGGGTGGCGCGGCACGGCAAGCTGCCGACACCCAATTTCTCCGCGGGCGGCATCGCTACTCCGGCCGACGCCGCGCTGGTGATGCAACTGGGGGCCGAGGCGATCTTCGTGGGGTCGGGTATCTTCAAATCGGAGGATCCGGCGGCGCGCGCCTGCGCGATCGTGCTGGCGGCCAAGAATTTCAATAACCCCGAGAAGCTGCTGGAAGCCAGCCGGGCGCTGGGCGACGCCATGCCGGGACTGGACGTCTCCAAAATGCAGGAATCGGAGCTGCTCCAAACGCGAGGCTGGTAGTGAAAAAAGTTGGCGTGCTGGCGCTGCAAGGGGATTTCGCGGCCCACGCCGCCGCGCTGGAGCGGGCCGGAGCCGAGCCGGTCCTGGTGCGCGAGCGTGAGCAGTTGGCCGGAATCGAGGGCCTGATTCTGCCCGGCGGCGAGAGCACTACCATGCTCAAGCTGATGCACTCCGAAGGGTTGCTGGAGGCGCTGGCCGAGTTTGGCCGGCGCAAGCCCCTCTTCGGCACCTGCGCGGGGGCCATACTGATGGCTCGCGAGGTCTCCAGGCCGGCCCAGGAGAGCCTCGGCCTGATGGACATCGGGGTGGAGCGCAACGCCTACGGCCGGCAGATCGACAGCCGCGTCACCGAGATCGCGCCCGACCCGGATTTCGAACGGCGCACCGGACCGGGCAAACTGGAGGCGGTGTTCATTCGCGCGCCGATTATCCGGCGCGTGGGCGAAGGCGGCAAGGTGCTGGCGCGCTATCGGGGCGACCCCGTGCTGGTGGAGCAGGGCCGCCATCTGGTGTCCACCTTTCACCCCGAGTTGACCAGCGATCCGCGCGTACACGAGCTGTTCCTGGAGAAATTGTGAGCCAGCCCAAACGGGTTCTTTTCGTGTGTCTCGGAAACGCCTGCCGCAGCCAGATGGCGGAGGCCTTCGCCCGCACGTACGGCAGCGACGTGATGGTGGCGGCCAGCGCCGGGTTGGCGCCGGCCATGAACGTGGCCCCGGATACCATTAAGGCGATGGCCGAGAAGGGCATCGACCTGCGGGACCATTTCCCCAAGAGCATCCGGCATCTGGGCCGCTCGCAATTCGACCTGGCGATCAATATGAGCGGCATGGAGCTTCCGCCGATCCCCGGCGCACAGGGCCGCGAGTGGGATGTGCCCGATCCGGTCTTCCTGAAGTACGTGGCGCATTGCGAAGTGCGAGACGAGATCGAGCGCATGGTGATGGGGTTGATTCTGGATCTGCGCAGGGAACAGGGCGCTCCGCCCCCGCGATCGCCCGCGGCAACGGGAAGCTAGGTCGCCCGTCAGCGAACGTTTGGCGATTCCGGCGCAGGCATTCGACATCGGCGGCGGAGCAACGCCACGCCGTGGTTCCGAAAGCCTCGCGGCGGCCCAGGCTACTATCGGCACGCGCCTCCGGCGATTCCGCCGAAGCCCCCGCTGCCAGGGCCGAGCAAGGCCTCCCAACATCTATTCGGCTGAGCTCCACGCGCGGCCCCGGATCTGGCGGGTTATGGCAGCTTCGCGTATTCCGCCTTGGCTTCCTTCAGGATGGGGACGTCCGGGTCGGCGTCTTTCCAGAGCGTGAGGAAATCCTGATACCCGGCGCGGGCTTTGGCCGTGTCGCCCTGCAAGGCGTAGGCCCGCGCCAATCCCAGCCGGGCGAGCGCGCCCCAGGAGAAGGTCGCCACCAGTCCTCGATGCTCGATGAATTTCTGAAATTCCACTGCCGCCCCGTGGCCGTCGTGCAGCATGAGATAGGCCTCTCCGCGCACATAAGCGGGGCTCATGTATGTGCCGAGCATTGGTTGTCCGCCAAGCTCGACCGGGCTCACCACCTTCAATAATTCGATGGCCCGGTCCGGGTCTTTGCTTTGCAGGGCGACTCCCGCCCGGATCGCCGGCAGCCAGTAGCTCTGCACCAGCGTGTCCAGCGGGAAGGTCTTGTCGAGTTCGGCGGCCAGTTTCTCCGCCCCTGCCGTATCGCCTGCCCGCGCCAAGGCCAGCGCCGCGATCACCCATACATCGCGGTCCTGGGCCAGTTTCACCGCCGCCTCGGCCTCGGCGCGTGCCTGCTCCCGGCTTCCCGATTCCACATCGCGCAGCGCTGCCCGTGCCTGATATGCCGCGGCCGCCTCCTTCGCGTTGTGATGCAGCGCTGAATCCATCGCCCGCCCGGTCAGTTCGTGAGCGTTCTTCAGCTTGCCGTACCAACCTTCGGTGTCCGCTTGAATGGCCAGCAACGGTTCTTCCGCGCCCGGCTTTCCCGCGGCGGCTGAAACTATCCGCGCCATCTGCGCCGCATCGCCCTTCAGAAACGCCAACCAATAGCGGCTGCGGAACTGGCCCTCGTGCTCCAGCTTGCGCTCCCGCATCTGCTTGTCCACCGCCTCGGCTTCGCCCAGCCGGTTAAGGGCCTTGTAAGCGCGGGCGAGTTGGGTATAGTTGACCGCCATACTTGGCTCCAGGCGCGTCGCCTCTCGAGATTCCTCCAGTGCCTTTTCCCAGTCTCCCAGGCGGCAGAGAACCAGTCCCAGGTTTCTGTAAGGCTCGTCGTCTCTTGGGTACGTCTGCTGGTACAGCTCGAAAGTCGTCGCCACCTTCTCCAGTTCTCCCGTTCCAAACAGATAGTATCTTCCCTCGATGTTGAACCGCTCCCGTTCGCTTACCTTCTCCCGCAGCGCGTAAGCCTTGCTTGCACACTCGGCCGCCCGCCCCACTTGGACGAGGCCGTTGTAGAGATCCGACATCCAGCCGTAGGCCGATGCAAAACCCGGATCCAGGTCTGTCGCCCGTTGATAGAAGGGCAGCGCGGCTGTGAATCCTTTCGCAAGGTTCAACTTTCGTGCCAGACTGTAGGCCTTCAGCGCCTCCAGGGATGGCGTGGTCGCCTCCTCTAGCGGCGTGTCGTATTTCCGCACCGAGACGAGCGACTCGCCCAGCTTGCCCCGCATACGGGTTGCCGCCGCGCCCAGAGCTTTGAGAACCGCTTCCTTGCCCGCCGCCTGCTCCTGCGCATCCGCCAGCGCCTCTCCTGTCTCGCAGTTCAGCGCTTTCAGGCCAATCACGTACTGGCTGCCCATCGGCGCAATCGAACCGGTCAGCATGGCCTTGCTGTTCGTGCGCTGGCAGACCTCGCGGGTGATCTCCGGCGTCAGCCGATCACCCGCTGGGCGTCCCATCAGCTTCAATGTCTCATTCACCGTGGAATCGGAAACGAGGTTAAGAAAGGGTGACTGCTCGAACTGCACCGCGAGTCCCTGCTTCAGCGTGTCGTCGAAAACGCTGTCGCCCGTGGTGTTGGTGAAATCGGCGAGCACAATGGAGTCCTTGTCCGTCAGTGGCTTGATGCGATGCGAACGGTAGTAAAGGCCGCCCGCGACGAGCACGGCAGCCAACAGGACAGGAATCGCAATCCTCCGGAGCCTCGCCAACGACCACCCGGTGGGCGCCGCGGCGAGCCCGGCGCCGGTGGGCACCGCTGCGAGCCCGGCGCCGGCGGGCGCTCCGGTTCCCCTAGACTTAAGACCCTCGCGAAGCGCCTCCAGCATGATCCGCGCGTCGTCGATGTGCTGGAGGCGGCTTTCGGGGTCCTTGCGCAGGCAGAGGCGGACCACTTCCTCCAATCGCTCGGGTACTCCCTCCAGCGCTTTCGGTTCCGTAGTGACGGCGGCCATCAACGCGGCGCTGATAGTCTCGCCCGGGAATGCCCGGCGGCCGCTCAACAGTTGGTAGAGGAGGCAGCCGAAGGCGAAGATGTCGCTGCGCGTATCGGCCGGCTGGCCTTCGATCTGCTCGGGCGCCATGTAGCCGGGCGTGCCCGCCAGGCCGGCGGTTTGCGTGGAGGCCGGCACGCCCTCCGGCTCCGCCAGCTTCGCCAGGCCGAAATCCAGCACCTTGACGGACCCCTTCTCCATCACCAGAATGTTGCCGGGCTTCAGGTCGCGATGCACGATGCCCGCCGCGTGCGCCGCCGCCAGGGCATCGGCTATCTGAATGCCGTACTCGATGGCCTGCTTCACCGGGAGCGGGCTTTTGAGCGGCCGGCCTTCGACGAACTCCATGGCGAGGTACGGCGAACCTCGGTGGTCGCCGACTTCATAGAGTGTGGCGATGTGGGGGTGGTTCAACGCGGCCACCGCGCGCGCCTCGCGCTCCCAATGGCGGCTGAACTGGGCCTTGATGAATTTGAGGGCGACGCTGCGGCCCAGGCGGGTGTCCTTGGCTTTGTAGACCACACCCATGCCGCCTTCGCCGAGGCGTCCCAGCACCTTGTACGGACCGATGGTCCTGCCGCTGAGGTCCTCGACCCTGGTGACGGTGTCCCCCGATGCATTGGCGACGGCCTTGGCGAGCGTGCTGCCGTCCTCGGCGTCGTGGGCGAGCAGGGACTCTATTTCCCTGCGAAGCGACTCGTCTCCGGCGCAAACTTGGTCCAGGAAGGCGGGTCGCGCCTCTGGTGCAAGCTCGGCGGCTTGATGGAAGATCTCCTCAACGCGCTGCCAGCGGCTGTCGCTCATACCGCCCGCCAGTCCCAGGGACCTCCGCTTTGTTGCTCAATCGTATTGTGCCACAAGAACCCGAACCGCTCAATCGGCGGGAGGTGGGGTCATAGACCTCTGCGGCAACAAACGGCGGAACGTTGCCGGCGCGCGCTGCCAGGGCCGAGCTTGGCGGGTTATCGCAGCTTCGCGTACTCCGCCTGGGCTTCCTTCAGGATCGGTATGTCGGGGTCGGCGTCTTTCCAGAGGGTGAGGAAATCCTGATACGCGGCACGTGCTCTGGCCGTGTCGCCCTGCAAGGCGTACGCGCGCGCCAGTCCCAGCCGGGCCAGCGCGCCCCACGGAAAGTTCATCACCACTCCCCGGTGGTCGATGAACTTCTGAAACTCCGCTGCTGCCCGGTTGCCGTCGTGCAGTATGAGCCAGGCTTCCCCACGTACATAAACGGGGCACAGGAATATCGTGAATTGCGATGGTTCGCTCAGTTCGATGGTGCTCGCCACCTTCAATAGTTCGATGGCCCGGTGCGGGTCTTTGCGCTCCAGGGCGAGCCCCGCCCGGATGGTGGGCAGCCAATACCTCTCGACCAGCGTGTCCAGCGGGAAGGTCTTGTCGAGTTCGGCCGCCAGCCTCTCCGCCCCTGCTGTATCGCCTGCCCGCGCCAGGGCCAGCGCCGCTGTGGCCCGCACATCGCGGTTCGGGGCCAGCTTCACCGCCGCATGGGCCTCGGCGCGCGCCTGCTCCCGGTTGCCCGATTCCACCTCGCGCAGCGCTGCCGCTGCCTGATAGGCCGCAGCAGCCTCTTTGGCGTCGTTGCGCTGGGCTGAATTCATCGCCCGTTGGGTCAGCTCGTGCGCGTTCTTCAGCTTGCCGTACCAACTTTCCGTGTCCGCTTGCGTGGCCAGCATCAGGTCTTCCGCGCCCGGCTTGCCCATGGCGGCGGAGACCAACTGCGCCATCTGCGCCGCATCGCCCTTCAGAAACGCCAACCAGTAGCGGCTCTGGAGCAATTGCTCGTTCTCCAGCTTGCGCTCTTCCGCCTGCTTATACACCGCATCCGCTTCATCCAGCCGGTTGAGGGTCGTGTAGGCGACGCCGAGGTTGAGATAGTTGGTCACATTATTTGGCGCCAGGCGCAGCGCCTCTCGCAACTCCTCCAATGCCTTTTCCCAGTTTCCCAGGGCGTTGGAAACGAATCCCAGATGTCTGTAAGGCGCGTCGTCTCTTGGGTAGGTCTGCTGCCATAGTTCGAAGGTCTGCGTCGCCTTCTCCAGCTCTCCCGTCGCGGCCAGGTAGTAGTTCCCCTCGATGTCGAACCGCTCCCGTTCGCTCACCTTCTCCCGCAGCGCGTAAGCCTTGCGTGCATTTTCCGCCGCCCCCGCGATTTCGTTGAGGTCGTGATACATAAGCGACATCTGGGCGCAGGCCATGGCAAAATTCGGGTCAAGGTCCACCGCCCGTTTGAAGAAGGGCAGGGCGGCCGTGTGTCCTTTCGCAGCCTTCGTCTTCATTCCCAAGCTGTAGGCTTTCAGCGCCTCTAGCGATGGCGTCGTCGCTTCCTCCACCGGCGTGTCGTATTTCTGCAAGGAACTGCGCGACTCGCCCAGCTTGCTCCGCATACTGACCGCCGCGTTGTCCAGAGCCTTCAACACAGCTTCCTTGCCCGCCGCCTGCTCCTGCGCTTGCGCCAGCATATCTCCCGTGTTGCAGTTCACTGCCTTCAGACCAATCACGTACTGGCTGCCCAGCCCCGCAATCGAGCCGGTCAGCATGGCCTTGCTGCCCGTACGCTGGCAGACCTCCCGTGTGACCTCGGGGGGCAAGCGGTCACCGGCGGGACGGCCCATCAGCTTCAAGGTCTCATTCACCCTGCGCTCGGACACCAGGTCGAGAAAG
>JBKQPR010000063.1:0-9959 GCA_052144935.1 Bryobacteraceae bacterium | reverse complement strand
TGGAAGAGCTTGACACGTCCTAATTGTCGTTTTAAAATTATCGATAAAACCACTTGGCGGTAGCCTGCCTATAGGCCATGTCTCAATAAGTTGATCTCCACCCGTTTCGCGACAGAAACTAGCTAGCTTGCGGTTTCCACCCGGTGCGCGATGGGCGGCGACCGTGCGACCCGCGGGCCGAGAGCGTCCAGGCGCGCGGCGGGCCCGTTTCGCACTGCAGACGCACCCGATCCGCGGCGGCCGTGCCTACTGGCCCACGATCTGCGATTGTGGTGCCAAAGGCCTGGTGCGGGCAGCAGCCTGGTGTACGGCTCCTCAGTCTCCTGCGGCAGACTGGCAGGCCGATCAGAACGTGCGCCAAACAGCGCTCCTGACGATGCCGGCGCGGGGGCGCATGGCGAATCGCTGCCCGGCGCCCCTGCCGGCCGCCAGGCCGAACCAGTCTTGTCGTTTCAGCCGCGCGTGCCGCCCGCGGCGCGGTGGGCGGCGGCCACGCGACCGTGGGCCAAGAGCGTCCGTCCGCGCGGCAGCAAGCTGGTGGGCGGTTCCTCGGCCTCCTGCGGCTGCTGGCGGGCCGATCCCGACGTGCTCCCAACCGGCGCGCATGGCGATGGCGGCGCGGGGGCGCACGGCGAATCGGTGCCCGCCGTCCCCGCTCGCTAGCGGTGGGCGGCGGCCATGCGAATCGCGGGCCGAGAGCGCCCATGCGCGCGGCGCTGGTCCGGGTTTCAGTCCGGAAACAGTCCTAATTTAGTCCGTTTTCTGCGTTGTCTCCAGACCGGCGCGAAGCTCTCCAAAGTGCGCTCCAACAGCAAGGTCTTCCCGGCCCCGGGCGAACTGATGAGGTTCGGGCAGAGGACGCCGTGCTCGCGGAAACGCTCCCGCAGCTCGCCGGCAATCCGGTCATTTCTCGCTCAGCACCTTTCTCTCGAGCGGCACACGGTTCATGGTCCCTCCATTTCCAAATATGCCAGCTCCAGTTCATCGCCGGCGATGCATTCGGTTTCGGATGCGCCGCATTCCGGACAAGCGAACTGGTAATCGATCACGCGGAAGTTCAGCCCACACGAGGGGCAGCGATGCATCCGCGGCCGGGTCTCAATCTCCAGAACCAGGTGCTGCCATTCGGTCCCCGTGGTCAGCGCCTCGAAGCTGAAAGCCAGCGCATCCGGATCGATGCCGGCCAATTCGCCCACCGTAACGCCAACCTTCCGGACCACCGCGCCAGGGTAGCGTGCGGCTTCCGTCTCGACCGCCTCGATCAGGGAATTGGCAATTCCCACTTCGTGCATTGTGCGCCTCAGCAGATGCGTGGCAACCGATCGCCCGCCAGCATGTCCACCACGCGGGCCGGTCCGACGATGGTCCGCATGGTGACCAGTCGCGGATGGGAAGCGGTCACCGATCCGATGATGCGCGCCTGCGCACCGAGCGGGTGCCGCAGGCGGTACGCCGACACGAGGGGCAGCAGCGCGCGATACAGGAATTGCCGTTCGCCCAGGATGCGCGCCGAGGCGAAATAGGGAACGACAAAAGCCGCCAGCAGCAGTCCCGCGGTAACGGGATGGGCGCCCAAATATTGCTTCGCCCCGGCCAGCAGCAGCGCGACAAATATCATCGCCAGAACCAGAAGATGACCGGCTGGCGGAGTCGCATCTCCCAAATCGCGTTCGTTCGCGCGCTTATCGGGTATGGCTCACCTCCAGGGCGGGTTCGGTGCTCGCCGCATCGAAATACTCGCGCGCCACCCATCGGGCGGCCTCCGGCACCGCGCGCCGAACCGGTTCGGATAACCCGGGACAGACTTCCGCGGGCAAGGGGCCTGTCTGGCAGGCGAGCACTCGCACTTCGACGCCGGTCTGCTGCTGCAGCTCGCGCAGCAGATTGGATGTGGGCAACTGGTGCATGGAAAAATCGTCCAGTTTGACCACGGGGATTTCGGCCGGGTCGATTTCGAACCACTCGCCCGGCTCCCGCCCGAAATCCACCGCGTCTACAATCAGCAGCCGGCGCGGGCGCACCGGGCTGAGACAAAGCGTGAACAGCAGCTTGCGCACGCCCGTTCCGGCGTCCAGCAGGCAAACGGCGTCGGGCACCTCGAAGTACGTCTGCAGGTATTCGGCCAGCGCGCATCCGAAGCCGTCATCGCCGAAGAAAACGTTGCCGCAGCCGAGGATCAGCGCCGGCTTGGAGCAAAAGTTGGGAATAGCGTCTTCTTCCATGGTTGCCATGACGGCCTCCAATCAGGTGAGGCAGGCGCTTTCGCCTGCCAACCGGCATGCTTAATTTGTAAACGTATCGAGCAGACTGCCCTTCGCATCGACGATGTCCAGCTTCACCGACAGCTTTCCGTCCAGCCGGTGCGTCGCGCATGAGAAGCACGGGTCATAGGCGCGGATGGCCATCTCCACCGTGTTCAACATCCCCTGATCGTATTGGCCGCCGTGGATCAGGCTTTTGGCGGCCTGAGTCACCGACAGGTTGATGGGAGCGTTGTTATGAGTGGTCCCGACGATCAGGTTCATGTTGGTGATCATGCCGTCGGCATCGGTCTGGTAATCGTGAATCAGCGTGCCGCGGGGCGCTTCCGTGCAACCGACTCCGCGCGCGGCGCGCGGAGTCACCTTCACGCGCGTCTCGGGGCTGGTGATGTCCGGATCGTCCAGCAGGCGAATGGCGTTCTCGGCGTTATAGAGCAGCTCGATCAGGCGGGCCCAGTGATACAACAGGGTGAGCTGCGCCGGGCGGCCGAACTTGCGCCGGAATTCCTCCAGCTCCGCTTGCGCCAGGGGCGTGTCGATGAAATCGCAAACATTGATGCGAGCCAGCGTGTTGGCGCGGTAGAGGCCGGGCGCGTCATCTTCCAGCGAGAAGCCGCCGCGCTTCTTGGCATACGGGAACTTCAGGTAGCTCCACGGCTCGATATGTTCCCCGATGTACTCGGTATACCGGTCATACGGGAACTCATCGAAGGAGCCGTCGCTCGCCATCAGGCGGAGCTTGCCGTCATAGAGGTTGAGAGCGCCGTTATCCTTGACGGTTCCGATGAACCCGCTGGTGATGACGCCCAGCGACTTCACCACGTCGAGGTACTTGGGGAACACGTTCTCTTTGGCAAAGGCGATGGAGAACTTGGCCAGTTCCAGTGCCTCATCGGCCATCTTGCGCAACTGGTCGCGTTCCTCCTTCGCCAGCGGCTTGCTGAAGCCACCGGGAACCGCGGCCTGCGGGTGGATCGGCTTGCCCGCGAGGATCTCCAGCATTTTAGCGCACATGTGCCGCACGCGGACCACGCGCCGGGCCACCTCGGGCGCGGCCTGCAACACCCCGATGACGTTGCGCACCGAATAATCGGCATCCGGGCCCAACAGGAAGTCGGCGCCAGCCAGGAAATAGAAGTGCAGGATGTGCTCTTCCATGTAGGCGATGCTGTTGCACAGCTCGCGCAGCTTGGCGCCCGCCGGCGGCGGCTGGACCCCGAAAACAGCGTCGCAGGCCTTGGCCGCCGCCAGGTGGTGCGACCACGGGCAGACGCCGCAAATGCGCGGGGTAATGCGCGGCATGTCTTCCACAGGCCGCCCTATGCAGAAGCGCTCGAACCCGCGCAACTCGATGACATTCACGCGGGCCTGGTTTACATCGCCAGCGTCGTCCAGTTGGATGGTGATCTTGGCGTGGCCCTCAATTCGCGTCACTGGCTGAATCACTACGGTCTTTCCCATGGCTTACCTCCTCCCGGGCGTTGGCCGCAGGCGGCCCGCGCCGGAAAATCGATTGAATGTTGCGGCCCGGTCCGGAATCTGTTTCGGATCGAGACCAATCGTAGAAAGCGCGCCCATCATGTCGACCATGGGATTGGCCTTCTCCGAGATCGGTCCAAAGCACCCTTCGCACGGCATATAAGCGCGGATGCAGCGCGGCGTGCCCGCGCTGCCGCCGCAGCCGGACCGCGTGGCCGGACCGTTACACAGAAATCCCTGTTCCATAAAGCAGCGCATCTGGTTCAGCGGAGCGCCGGGAGTGAACGTGGGTCCCTCCAGCCGCCGCCTCAGCGTCGAGGTGGCCTTCTTCTCGCGGATGGTGGGACAGTCGTCGCATACGCTCTTGGTCGACAGCGTAAATGGGCGGCCTTCCAGCAACGCCGTGAGCGCGCCCGCGACCATCTCCGGCGTGGTGGGGCAGCCGGGGAGCATCAAATCCACTTTCACAACTTCGCCGAGGGCGTACACACGATCGGTCAGGGCCGGGACTTCCTCGTGGGGGAATCCATTCTTGTCGGTCGTGACGCTCTCGCGGTAGACCTTGGTCAGCAATTCCTCGGTGGAGTACAGGTTGGCCAGCGCGGGGACGCCGCCATAACAGGCGCAGGACCCCAGCGCGATCAGCGTTTTGCATTTCCGGCGCATCTCCTGCGCCAGGTGCTTGTGCTCGTCGCTGCGGATGCCTCCGGAGATGAGGCCTACCTCCGCCTCCGGAATTTCCATTTCCGCTTTTTCGCCGGTCTGACCATACAGTTTGTGGTCCATCAGCACCGGCATGTGGACAATCTGTACTTTCTCCAACAAGTCCAACAATGGTTCGCCTATATCGAGGATTGTCACCTCGCATCCGCCGCAGATTGCGAACCACTCTTCGGCTAGTCGAGCTGCCATGTTACACGTCCTCTCTTAGGACTTCAATTCCTGAAGTCCTCTCGTTATCGCCACGGTTGATCGTGAATGGGCGCATTTAGCGTGCACCGCCACTTAGGCATGCTGTTCCACAGCCACTGTCTTTACCTCTCTTCTCGTGTACGCGAGGAATTTTCCTTCTTCCTCGACAATCTCGGTTTCAAAGCCCTCACTCTGGTAACGCGAAACCACCCGTTCGACAGCCTCCTTCGAGTCGTATGCTTGCCCATCCCACATGAATTTCCTGCCGTTCACTATTCGATAGCTCTTCATCGAGACTCCCGGTCGCCTGCGCTAAGATTTGTACGGGCTGGGACCCAGCCGCTTGATTTGCTCGGTGAACTCCGTCATCAGCCTGGCGAACTGCGGCCCCTCTGACGCCGATACCCACGCCAGTTTGAATCTTTCCTCCTCGATCCCGAAATCCTGGAGCATGAGTGTGATTGCCTCCGCCCTCCTTGCCGCTCTGAGATTTCCCTCTTGATAGTGGCAATCGCCCGGGTGGCAACCGCACATGACGATCCCGTCCGCGCCTTTCGTCAGAGCATCGATCACCAGGTTCGGATGCACCATTCCCGAACACATCACCCTGACGATCCGCACGTTCGGCGGGTACTGACAGCGCGATATGCCGGCCAGATCCGCGCCCGCATAGGAACACCAGTTGCAAGCCAGCGCCAGAATGACCGGCTCAAACTCCCGCTCCACCGGCGAACCCATGGTCAGGCCACCTCCAGCGCGGCAGACAGTTGCGCCGCGAGTTGCTCCAGCTTGAAGCCTTTCACGAGGATTCCCTGCTTGGGACAGGTTGCCTGGCACGTGCCACAGCCCTTGCACAGGCTCTCGTTCACCTCGACGGTCTTCTTGAAGACTCCGCCTCTGACGTATTCGATTAGGGTCAGGGCCTTGTACGGGCAGGGATCCACGCAGTAGGCGCAGCCATCGCAGTTTTCGTCCATGACGAACGAAATCGTGCCCTCCAGCTCCACATACTCCTTGCTCAGAATCGCGCTGGCCCGGGCCGCCGCGGCCTGCGCCTGGATGATGCTTTCCTCAATCGACTTCGGTGCGTGCGCCAGGCCGCAAACGAAAACGCCGTCGGTCGCGAAATCCACGGGCCGGAGTTTCATATGGGCTTCCAGGAAGAAGCCGTCCTGGTTGCGCGGAATCTTCAGGAGTTGCGCCGTCTCCAGGTTCCCATGGTCCGGCACGATGCCGGCCGAGAGCACCACCAGGTCGGCCTCAATCCGGATTTCCCGTTCCATATGCGGCGAGTAGACCGTTACGTCCAGGCGCCCGTCGTTCTTCTTGACCTCCGGCTTTCGGTCTTCCTCGTAGCGCAGGAAGACAACTCCCTGTTCCCGCGCTTTGGAATAATAGGATTCCCGGAAACCGTAGGTGCGGATGTCCCGGTACAGGACATAGACATTGGCGTTGGGATTCTGCTGCTTGATCTTCAGGGCGTTCTTGACCGCTTCCGTGCAGCACACCCGCGAGCAGTAAGGGTGTTCCTTGTCGCGGGAACCCACGCACTGGATCATCACGACGGTGCCCGAGATCCCACCCTGGCCGGGGTCGCTCAACCTGGATTCCAGATCCAATTGGGTGACGACCTCCGGCCAGCCATTTCCGTACCCGTATTCCTTGGGCTGGTACTGTTGGGCGCCGGTCGCCACGATCACCACGCCATGGTCGACCGTCTCGACACCACGACCATTGGAAATGGTTGTCTTGAAATGGCCGATGGAACCGTCGATGGCCGTGATCCGGGACTCGGTGAATACGTGAATATGCTCGTCGCCGCTCACGTCCCCGATCAGCTTATGCAACTCCTCCTGAGGCTTCTCGCCGTTCAGCAGGTATCGGATGCGCCGCAGACTTCCACCCAGCTCTTTTTCCCTTTCCACCAGGTACACCGGGACGCCCTGCGCGGCGAGTTCCCTGGCGGCTACCATGCCGGCCAGGCCGCCGCCGATTACCAGGGCCGCTTTCTCAATCTCGAGCTTCCCCTTCTTCAGCGGATCCAGCAGCCGGGACTTGGCCACCGCCATGCGGACCAGGTCCTTGGCTTTCCCGGTGGCCTTCTCGTGCTCCTGCATGTGCACCCACGAGCACTGATCGCGGATGTTGGCCATCTCGAACAGATACGGGTTGAGCCCGGCCTCGCGACACGTGTTCCGGAACAGCGGCTCATGTGTCCGCGGCGAGCAGGACGCCACGATCACGCGATTCAGATCGTGGTCGTGGATCTGCTGCTTGATCCGGTCCTGGGTGTCGTTCGCGCAGGTGTATACATTGTTCTCCGCATACACCACGTTGTCGAGCGTCCTGACATACTCCACCACGCTCGGCACATCCACCACGCCGGCGATGTTGCTTCCGCAGTGGCAGACAAAAACTCCGATTCGCGGCGCCTGCCCGCTGACATCGATTTCCGGAGGATATTCCTTGACCGCGATCAGCGAGCCCTTGGCCTCGCTCAAAAGCGCCAGCACTTTGGCCGCGGCCGCCGACGCCTGCATCACGGTTTCCGGGATGTCCTTGGGCTCGGTGAAAGGCCCGCCCACATAGACCCCCTCGCGCACCTGCGCCGGCGCGAATACCGAGGTCTGGCAGAAGTTAAATTGGTTCAGCTCCATGCCGAATATGCCGGCCAGGCGCTTGGCGTCCCGGGGCGCCTGCATGCCGGTCGAGAGGACCACCAGGTCGTATTCGCGGGTCTTTTTGCGGTCCCCGTCGCCCAGGTAATGGATGATCAGATTTCCGGTCTCGGTTACCTCGTCTACCGACGCCGGCCTGGACCTTATATAATTCACTCCCCGGCCCTTCGCCCGCTCGTAGTACGCCTCAAAACCCTTGCCGAAGGCGCGCAAGTCCATGTAAAAGATGTCGCACTCCACGCCCTCGCCGACATGTTCCTTGGCCATCAGCGCTTCCTTGGTGGCGTACATGCAGCAGACGCTGGAGCAGTAGTCGCGCTCGCAATCCCGCGAGCCGACGCACTGGATAAAGGCAATCCGCTTCGGCTCCCGATGGTCGCCGGGACGCTGGACATGGCCGGAATAAGGTCCGGATGCGGACAGGATCCGCTCGAACTCGAGCGCCGTGATGACGTTCGGGAAGCGGCCGTAACCATAGCGCGGCAGCGCTGCCGGATCGAAGGGCTCAAAACCGGGCGCCAGCACCACCGCGCCCACCTTCACCTCCCGATGCTCTTCGTGCATGCCAAAATTGATCGCTCCGGCTTCGCACGCATCGGCGCACATGTGGCAATCGGAGCAAATGCCGCAACTGAGGCAGCGGCGCGCTTCCTCCACGGCCTGTTCCTCGGTGTAACCGGTCTGAACCTCGTCGAAGTTCCTGGCCCGCTCGGCCGGCGCGAGTTCCGGCACCGCAACCTGCCGCTGCGTCTGCCAACCGGCCGTATCGACCACGTACTGGGTGGGATATGGGCCTTCCAACTCGCGTCCCGCCCGCAGGTCCTGCCCGTTGATCCAGCGGTCGATCGAAATGGCCGCCTTCTTGCCGGCCATCATGGCCGTCACCACCACGTCCGGACCGGTCACGCAATCGCCGCCGACGAACACGCCAGGCACGGCGGTCTCCAGGGTGACGGGGTCCGCCGATAGCGTACCCGATCTGGTCGCATCCAGGCCGAGCCGCTCCCCCAGCGCCGCCACGTCCGGCGATTGCCCGATGGAAACGATCACCGTATCGCAGGGGAGAACAAACTCCGAGCCGGGAATTGGCTGCGGGGCTGGCCGTCCGCTCGCGTCCGGCGCGCCCAGGCGCATGCGAACGCACTGCAGTCCCTCCAGGCGCCCGTCTGTGGCCGCCTGGAACACGCTCGGCGCGGCCAGGACTACCAGCTTCACGCCCTCGCGCTCGGCATCTTCGATCTCGCGCGCATTGGCCGGCATTTCCGCCCGCGTGCGCCGGTATACCAGGGTGACTTGCTCGGCTCCGCAGCGCAGCGCGGTGCGCGCCGCGTCCAGAGCGGAATTGCCGCCGCCAATCACCAGCACGCGGCGGCCGACCGCTTGCGGCCCTTCCAGGTTCACGCGCCGCAGAAACTCCAGGCCGCCGAGTACGCCCGCCAGGTCTTCGCCCGGCACCGAAAGCCGGCGCTCCAGGTGGGCGCCGATGGCCACGAACACCGCGGCGTATTGCTTCCGTATTTCGTCGAAGCGGATGGCCCGGCCGACAGGCGTATCCACGCGGATCTGGATGCCGAGCGCGGTCAGCCGTTCCAACTCGGCGTGCAGCACCGGCCGCGGCAGCCGGAACGTGGGAATACCCACCGCCAGCATCCCGCCGGCCACCGGCAACGCCTCGAAGACCACGGGTTGGTAACCCTTCTGGCGAAGGTGGTAGGCACAGACCAGCCCCGCTGGCCCGGACCCCACCACCGCAATCTGCTCCGGCCGGTCCGGCACGCTCGGCTTGGGGAACTGGTAATCGGGACGCCGGTCGGTGACGAAGCGCTTCAGCGCGGGCATGTTGATCCGGTCGTCCACAAACCGGCGGGTGCAGGCCGTGCCGCAAGGATGCGTACAAATGCGGCCGCAGATGGACGGAATGGGATTGTCCCGGAGGATGACGTTGAGCGCGTCATCGAAACGGCCTTGCGCCACCAGCGCCACGTATCCCTGCGCGCTCTGGTGGATGGGGCACCCTGCCTGGCACGGAGAGGCGCCGCGCCGGGAGATCGCGAAGACATTGGGAACCGCTTGCGGGAAGGGCCGGTAAATGGCCTTACGCTGGCCCAGACCGAAATCGAACTCGGAAGGCAGCGTCACCGGGCAGGAACTGGTGCACAACCCGCAGCCCGTGCACTTGCTCTCGTCCACGAACCGCGCACGCCGCTTCACCGTGATCGAGAAGTTCCCGGCCTGCCCCTCTACCCGTTCCACGTCGCTCAGGGTGAGGATCTCGATATCGCGATGGCGGCCGATCTCCACCAGGCGAGGCGCCATGGTGCACATGGCGCAGTCGTTGGTCGGGAAGGTCTTATCGAGCTGCGCCATCCTGCCGCCTATGGCGGACTTGGTCTCCACCAGGTAAACCTTGATGCCGGCGTCCGCCAGATCGAGCGCGGCCTGCATGCCCCCGATGCCGCCACCCACAACCATCGCGGCGCCCACAGCGGAATTCCGATCCTGGGCATTCATGCGATCTTTTCCTCCAGGCGAATTTCAGCCTCTAAGGCCCTTTCCTTTACAGCCGCAAAGTAGAGCGCCAGAGGACGGTAGATCATGTGCGACGAACCTCCGAACGGTATCTCCACCA
>JBKQPR010000062.1:0-22881 GCA_052144935.1 Bryobacteraceae bacterium | reverse complement strand
AATAATCCTCCCGGCGCAACGCAATGCTCGCAGACCTGGCCGCTTTGGAGAACCTTGAACACCCATCCGCCACCCGCCAACAGGCGTTCAGGAGCCGCTGCGGGCACTGCCGGGTCGGGCGCGTCGACGCCTCGGCTGGAGAGCTAAATTACTGTCTGAACCGCAGGAACGCTAGACCGACGCGATGGCGCGGCAGGATGATCATGGCCGCAGCCGACGCGAGCCTTTTCCACACCGGCTCCTATATGGTGGAACGCTGGATCTGGGCGGCCCTGCGGCACCACAGGTTTTTCACGCTGGCGGAACTGAATCAGGCAATCGGCCAGTTCGAAAAACTGAACCATCGCCCATTTCGCAAACGGGAAGGTACTCGCGCCTCGCTGTTCGCCGAAGTGGACCGGCCACTCTCCAGCCTCTGCCCGCCGAACGATACCTAATCGCCCGCTGGAAAACCGTCCGTGCCAACATTGATTACCACGTCGAAGTCGACCGTCATTACTACAGCATTCCCCACCCAACTCGCCGGTCGGCGGATGGAGGCGCGATCCACCGGCACTACGCATCCAGATAGCCGTTCTCGCGCGCCTGCCGCAACCTGGTTCGCTGGCGGGCTTCAAATTCGTCTCAAGTAATGTCGGCATCTTCCACCTCCATGTTCTGGCAGCCGGCGGCGACCCCTCCACTGACGGGGCGCCCAGTGGGCCGGCTCCGAGGAGCGTTCGGCGCCGGGCCCGGAGGGCGCCCTTCACCGAGCGGTTTTCGCCGCCGGCTGCTAATCGTCTATCGGCAGGACCGCAAAACTTTACACCGTCCTGGCCGATTTCCTCCCGCGGCTCACCGGCACCCGGCCGCTACTCACCGGTAGCGGGTTGAACACGCATGCCGAAACCTGCGTAAACTCGATATATGCTTCGCTATCTTCCCCTGATCGTGAAGAACTGTTGGCGCAATCGCCGCAGGACCAGCCTGACCATCGCCTCCATCGGCATCTCGATGTGCCTGTTGGGCGTGATGATCTCGATGTACCACGCGTTTTATCTGAGCGACCCGTCGCCGGGGCAGGCCCTTCGCCTCGTGACCCGCAATCGCGTGTCGCTGACGGTGGCCATTCCGCTGGCCTACCAATCGCGCATCGAGCACGTGCCAGGCGTCCGCGAAGCCATGATTTACAACTGGTTCGGCGGCACTTATAAGGACAACCGCGATCCCAAGAACCAGTTCGCGCGGTTTTCCGTGGAGCCGGAGAAGCTCTTCAAACTGTACGGGGAATACAAGATTCCGGAAGACCAGAAGAAGGCGTTCGAACGCGACCGCACCGCCTGCGTGGTCGGCCGCGACCTGGAACAGACCTTCCACTTTAAGCTGGGCGACCGCATCAACATCACCGGCGACATCTACCCCGGCGATTTCGAGTTCGTGGTTCGCGGGATCTTCGACAGCCCTCAGGCCAGCGCCGTGATGTACGTAAATAAGGAATACATCGACCAGACGCTCTCCGAGCGGCGGCGCGGGTTTGTAGGCATGTACGACATCCTGATCGACAATCCGGCCAACTCGTCGCGCATCGCGCGAACCGTCGACGATCTGTTCCACAACTCCACGGCGGAGACCAAAACCGAATCGGAGCAGGCCTTCGTGGTTGGCTTTCTGTCGCTGCTGGGCAATGTGAAGATGTTTCTGATGGCCATCGCGGCCGCGGTGATGTTCACGGTGCTGCTGGTTTCAGCCAATACCATGGCTATGTCGGTGCGCGAGCGCGTGCGCGAAGTGGGGGTGCTGAAGACTTTGGGTTTCACGCCCGCGGCCGTGCTGGGTCTGATTCTGGGAGAGGCCGCCGTAATTTCCGTGTGCGGAGGCGTGGTGGGTTTCGCCATCTCGTCGTTGCTGATGCGCGGGATCGAGAAGAGCCCGTTCGGCGGATTCCTGCCGCCGCTGCCGCTGTTTGAGCCGAGCGTGGCGCTGGCCTGTCTGGCCACCGCGGGCATCCTCGGTGTGATGAGCTCGCTGGTGCCCGCCATGGGCGCGTCGCGCACCCCGATTGTAGAAGCTCTGCGGAGCACGGATTAGCTTATGGCCATTCCTATTGCTTATAATCTACGCAACCTGGTGGTCCGCAAGACCACCACTCTGATGACCGCGCTGGGCATCGCCCTGACTGTGGCGGTGCTGCTGGCCGTTCTGGCGCTGGTCAACGGGCTGCGCGCTACGCTAGGCAATTCCGGTGACCCGCTGCACGTGGTGGTGCTGCGCAAGGGGTCGAATTCCGAGGTCGTCAGCCTGTTCGACCGCCAGCAGTTTCAAAATCTGAAGTTCAAGCCCGGCATCGCCACCGGCCACGACGGCCAGCCGCTGGCGTCGCTCGAACTGGTCTCCGTCATCAATATGGCGAACGTCGATAATCCGAATGGCGTCAACGTGACGGTGCGGGGCCTTACACCGGCGGGTATGGAGATCCGGTCGAACGTGCATATCGCCTCCGGCCGCTGGTTTCAGGTGGGCCAGCGCGAAGTGGTAGTGGGCGAGTCGGTGGCCAAGCGGTTCCCTGAGGCGCACATCGGCGGCACCGTGCGTTTTGGCCGCGGCAACTGGAACATAGTGGGGGTTATGGACGCCGCGCGCGGCGCGCAGGATAGCGAAATCTGGGGCGACCTCAACCAGGTAGCCGCGGACATGCAACGCATCGAAACGGTCAGTAGCGCCCTGGTGAAGGCAACCGATCCGGTGACCGCGGCCGCGCTGGTCAACGACCTGAACAGCGACCAGCGCCTGGAAGTGAACGCTCAGTCGGAAAGGGAGTACTACGAATCGCAGACTGCCCAGGGGGCGCCCATCGAGTATACGGGCGTGTTTGTGGCCCTGATCATGGCGGTGGGCAGTTGCTTCGCCGCCATGAATACGATGTACGCGGCGGTGGCGCGGCGGGCGCGCGAGATCGGGACGCTGCGGGTGCTCGGCTTTTCGCGCGCCAGCATTCTGATGAGTTTCTTTTTGGAGTCGCTGCTGCTGGCTGCGCTGGGCGGCGCGCTGGGATGCCTGCTGGTGGCGCCGCTCAACGGCCTGACCACCGCGGTGGGGAACACCAACTTCGCCGAGCTGGCCTTCGATTTTCGGGTGACGCCGCGAATCATGGCGGAGGGTGTCCTCTTCGCGCTGGTGATGGGTACCGTGGGCGGCATGTTTCCGGCGCGCATGGCGTCGAAAAAAGAGATCCTGACGGCGCTGCGGGAGATCTGATCGCCTATGGACGCGGAACTGAAAAACTTACGGATTGACCGGACGACCCGCCGCTCCTCGGGACCCTCCAAGTGGGCCACTCGCTGGATCGTGGCCGGCGTGACCGTGCTGGTGGCGCTGGGCGCATGGCGCGCTCTCTCGGCCAAACTGGACGCCGCCACCGTGGTGGAAACCCAGCGCGTGCAAACGATCAGCGCGGCCAGCGCGCCCGAGGGCGTGGTGCTCAACGCCACCGGCTACATCGTGGCCGCGCACCGGATCGAAGTGGCCGCCAAAGTAGTCGGCAAGGTGAAGTGGATCGGTGTGGACAAAGGCGACCACGTGCGCGAAGGCAGCGTGATGGTGCGGTTGGAGGACGACGAATACCAGGCCCAGATGGAACAGGCGCGCGGCCAATTGGCCAACTTGCAGGCGAGGCTGGATGAAGCCCTGCACGGATCGCGGCCGGAAGAGATCGCCCAGGCGCTGGCCAATCTGGATTCGGCCAAGGCCGATCTGGAGAACGCCAGGGTAAGCTTGAACCGCGTGAAAAGCCAGATTGGAGAGGGCCTGGTGGCCAGCCAGTCGGTGGACGACGCGCAGGCCCGCTACGACGGCGCGGTTCACAAAGTGAATTCGCTGCAGAAAACGTACGAGTTGGTGAAACTGGGGCCGCGGCAGGAAGAGATCGATTCGCTGCGCGGCCAGGTGCAGCAGGCCAAGGGCGCGCTGGCTTATGCGGAGACCAACCTGGACAACACCGTGATCCGCGCGCCGGTCACCGGCACGATTCTGGAACGGGCCGTCGAGAAGGGCGAATTCGTCACCACCAGCTTTGTGGGCGACCGCGGCGCCAAGGGGTACGTGGTGTCACTGGCGGATCTGAACGATCTGGAAGTGGAGTTGGACATCAGCCAGAACGACTTCGCCAAGCTGCACGCGCAGCAGCACGGGACCATCACGACCGACGCCTATCCCGACCGCAAGTACGACGGGTTCATCAAGGAGATCTCGCCCGAGGCCAACCGCCAGAAGGCCACCGTGCAAATCAAGGTGAAGGTGACCAAACCCGACGATTACCTGCGGCCGGAAATGAACGCCAGCGTGGCGTTTATCGCCGAGCAACAGCCGGTTTCGAAATCGGCGGCGCCGGCGCGGCCGGTGGTGATCGTGCCCTCCAGCGCGGTGCGCGATGGCGGGGTGTTTGTGCTGCTGGACGGCAAGGCCGTGCGGCGCGGGGTGAAGACCGGCGCCACCAGCGGGACGGGCGTGCGGATTGAAGACGGATTGGTGGGAGGGGAAGACCTGATTCTCAGCCCGCCCGCCGGATTGAAGGATGGCGACAGGGTGCGCCGGAAAGCATAGACGATTTATGAGCGAAGCTGTCATCGAAACCGTCATTGAAACACGCGATCTGACCAAAGAGTTTGTGCGCGACGAGTTCCACGTGGTGGCGCTCAAGGATGTGAGCCTGGAGATTGAAAGGGGCGAATTCGTGGCGCTGATGGGACCTTCGGGGTCCGGCAAATCGACGCTGCTGTATCTGATTGCCGCCATGGACCGGCCCACCGGCGGCGAAATCCGCGTATTGGGCCACAACCTGCGCGAGCTCAGCGACCGGGAAATCGCCCACTGGCGCAATGAGCACGTGGGCTTCGTTTTCCAGCAGTTCAATTTGATCCCCGTGCTGACCGCGCTGGAAAATGTGGAGCTGCCGCTGAAGCTGACCAATCTGAAGAAAGCGGAGCGCCTGGAGCACGCCACCACGGCGCTCAAACTGGTGGGGCTGGGCGACCGGCTGGGTCATTTCCCGCGCCAGCTTTCGGGCGGACAGGAGCAGCGCGTAGCGATTGCGCGCGCCATTGTCACCGACCCGGCGCTGATTCTGGCGGACGAGCCGACCGGCAACCTGGACGCGGCCTCGGCGCTGGAAGTGTTGACCATCCTCTCGAAGCTGAACCGGGACTACGGCAAGACCGTGGTGCTGGTGACGCACGATCCGCACGCCGCGCAATTCGCCACGCGCGTGCAGCATCTGGAGAAGGGCGAGCTGGTGGGACAGGCCGAGCAGGCGCGGGGAGTGTAAGGGGGGGCGTGGGATCGACCGGCTGCGGCTGGCGGCGGCTACCTGCGCCGTGATCCCAGCCTCAGTGCAGCTTGCTTTTGTGCGGGACAGCCGCGCTTGAAAACACCCCTCGAACGGCGGCCGAACGGGCGCGTGTTTTCATTCCAGGCCATGGGCGGTTCCCCGGCCGATGAGGAATAATCTGGGCTGCAGCGGGCCCAGAGGGCACCCCAGACATAGGCGCTAAAAATAGCCTGCCGCATCGCCCTCGGGTGGAGCAAAGTGCGCTCCTCACAGGCGAGTTAGCGTTCCGGCTGTGAGAGCTTCGCCGGATAGGCGAGTACACGCTCATGTGGATCGCTTCCGGGTGGGCGACTGCACTGGCATGTGGTCATAACGTCGGACTATCGGAAAGCGGGATCTCGTACCCTATCGCGGACACTCGCGCTTAAAGACGGCCTGGCTTACGACCGGCGCAACGATGCCACAGCTTTGGTGAGCGAGCGGATTCGATTTGATAGAATGTGATCGAAAGCATCAGGACGGTGAGCTTCCCCAGAATTGAGCTTTCCCTCGGAATGTTCCAGTCCGTATGTCGTGTAGTTTTCGTACTGATTGTGACGGCCGCGGGCAATTTGTTTGCTCAGACGAAAGGCCCCAGCTCTTTAGCCGGGCTTGTGCTCTCCGAAATCTCCGCGTTAGACGCAGCACCTGATCTCGCTGTTTGGCGCAATCTGCATCCCAACGAGCGCTTGAAGAATGCGGGCTACGACAACGAGTACGAAACTCAGGGCCTGTGGTGCGCGGCCAGCGTTGCAGAGTTCGCTTTCCCCGGCGGCGTCAAAGCCACTCGGCAGGCGTTCTTTTACGTTCCGTCGGGAAAGCTTGCCGATCCACTGTCCGGCCACCAGGACGCAAGCCTTTTGCAACAGTGCCGGCTGCTAGCGCTTTGGTGCGAAGTGGATGACCCCGAGGGTCCAGGCGAACTCGCCAAAACGGTTTCCGCAGACCTCGGCGCATCGCTTGGATCGGCCGGCGAGCCTTCCCGGTTCAAGAGAACAGACGGAGATTGGGGTTCGGGTTACTGGAGCCCTTATAGGGTCTGGGAACGCGCCAATCGGCGTATTGTACTGGCCGTCGATCCGGGAGGCCCCATCCCCATACCCCATGCGCACACACGCCTGCTCGTCATCGCTCGCTCTTCTCTGGCCCCACGCGGATTATCATTCGACTGGTCTGGCGGGGCCCCCAAGGGCCAACCTTCTCTCAAAAACGCTGCGGAGGGCACCCGCGTCGCTCACTTGGAGAATCCGTGCTCTTTTGACGATGGCCATAACAACTGGCAGGGCGGGCTGATTAGTTTTGGAGAAAAGCTGCTGCGGGATTTCCCCGCAAGCCGCTGGAAACCGTACATCCATTTGACAATGGCTCGCGCATACGCAGCCAAGCTGATTCTCACTTACCCGCAGGTCGATCTCAATGGCGCAAACAGGCCAACCGGTTCCGAAGCGCTACGCCGCGCCGCCATCGCCCATTTTCGCGCGTTTCTCGAAGGGAACCAGGAGTCGCCCGAGGCCCGCTCCGCTTGGCAGGAAGCGTGGCGGCTGCTTGCCGGCCTTCCACCGTCGCCAATCCATTTCGCTTGCACCGACTGAAGCGCCGTTTTGACCCCGACATTTGACACACGTCAGCCCCGCGAGTGGCGGAGGCTCAGGCGATGTGACGCGGCAGACGCCGGCTTTCAGCCCGCGCTTGCCGGGCGCGCAGACTCACGCGTGGCCCGAAACAGCCGCCTGGGGGTGCCTTCGGGCCCGGCGGCGGGCAGGATTGCCCGCCCCACAATTAATGCAGAATGCTGCTACGGGCACAGTAAGGGTAGCCGGAACAACAAGCTGGACATTTCACGCAGCCTTGAATATCGTAGCGTGGGTAAGCGCGCGTGGTCCGCGTCCAGTTTGTGGTTCCGGCTACCCTAAGTGACATTGTGCTTTAGCTCGCCCAGCCTGCCCCACCCAGGTCAGTGGCCCTCATCGGCATTGGCTGGCCTGTCCCACACCAACAGGGTAGAGCGCCGCGCGGCGGCCGGGTTGGCATACACGTCCACCCACTGGCCGCGCTTCTCGAAATGTGCGTGGTTGGGGTATGGCGTCATGCTCCAGGCCTCGGTGCTGGTGACGCCCGGAACATATCCGCCGAAACGGCCCCAGAATCGCTCGATGGGCGGCCAGTGCATGAAGTTCAGATCGGGGTCCCAGCGGCGCGAATAGACCACCAGGACGTCCACGCGCTTCCAGTCGATGGATTGAATCGTGGCCGCGGAGAAGTCGGCCAGCCGCTCGATGCGGAGCTGGTGGTTGACGAAGCCCAGTTCCGGCCGGGAGAGTTCGGCGGTCATCGGCCATGCCGTGGCAATGCGCGCTTCCGGAAAGCGGCGCGCCAGGAATTGCGCGGCTTCCACGTGCAGGCGCACAAAGTCGCTGAAAGCCAGATTGTCCTCGTAGGGAAACGGGTAGGGAGGGTTGATGACGTTGCCGGCCGCCACTCCGATCAGCAGGATGGCGGAGCAGACCAGGCGCGGAACCCTCCGCAACAGCATCAACCCGGCCACCATGGCGGTGTAAAGGATCGGGATCGCCGGCAGCAGGTAGCGCTCCAGGGCCGCGCCTCCCAGGAGGGTGACCGTGAAGACGTGCGCGGCCGCCAGCCATAACGCGATGCGCCACGGCCGGCTGCGGAACAGACTGCTGGTGCGCCACGCCAACAGGATCGCCTGCGTGCCCATCCAATGGCAGTTGGCGAAGAACAAATAGTAGACGCGGCGGAACAGCGCCATGGCGAGACGCGCCGGGTGCAGAGGATAGTAAAGGTTGTACTGCAGGAAACCCGGATTGCCCATCCAGTGGCCCGTCGAATGGTGCAACCACACGATCCAGGTGGACAGAGCGGCCAGCGGCGCCACGAAAAACGCGGCCTCGCGCCAGCGGCGTTCGTTCCCGAGCCACAACAGGAAGACCAGCGGAACCACCACGCCGGTCTCCTTCACCAGCACCAAAACGACCGAGGTAGCCGCCGCCAGCCGCAGCCGGTCCTGCAGAAACAGCAGCAGCGCGAGGGTGGTGAAGAGCATGGCGGGCGCATCCAACTGGGCCAGCATCGACTGCGCGAAGAACAGCCGACAGGCGCACACCAGAGCGGCCACCAGGAAGGCCGGTACGCCGCGCACCTCGCGCAACAGCTCGATCGCCAGCAGGAAGGCGGCCAGTACAGCGCCCGCGGCTATCAGCAGCATGGCGGAGCGCGTGACCGCCGGATGGAAACCGGCCACTTTCCAGAATGCGGCGAGGTATAGCATCACCGCCGGCGGATGAAGAATCGGCGGTGCGGAGTGCGGAATCCAGGCGCCGTGCAGAAGGTCCAGCGCGGCGGGGATGTACTGGCCGGCTTCGTCCCAGAAGTACGGCAGGCGGAGCGCCCAGAGATGGCTCAGAAAGACAACCAGGGCGAATACTGCAAAGAAAATGAGATACGAGCCGCGCCGGATGGAGCGGCGTCCCGCGGGCTGGGGTCCCCTAGCGGGTCTACTGTACGCTGCCACCGGGGGTTTGGGGCTCCAGCTTGATCTCGCCGAACGCGGCTTCGTATTGGGTGACGTTCTGCGTCAGGATGTTGAGCAACGCCTTGGCCTGCTGCGGGCTGACGTAAACGGCCTGGAAATTATGAATCGTGACGTTGTCCGGCGCGGTTTGGTCCACGCGGCCGAACAGCAGCATGAAGTCCCACAGATTCATCCGGATCTGGACGCTGTTAGCGTAATTTTCACGATACTCCTGGGTGCGCAGCAGTTGGATCTTGGGAGCGGGGGGCTGAACCATAGCTTCCAGCGTAGCACTCGACCGCGGAGGGGGATTGTCCTATGGTCCACCCCCGGATTTAAGAAACTTTACGAATTTTGGTACAACCCGTGCAGGGGAATTTGCGTCCGATGGAGTGAGGAAACAGCTATGAAAGCACTCATTGAGAACCAACTGATGGGTCAGGCCCATTGCCCGATTTGCACCCATACGGTGCCCGCCAACATTGATCTGAAAGGGAAATATCCGCGCGTGGCGCGGGGTCAGCGCTGTCCGCGTTGCTCCTCTTCACTGGATGTGGCGGTAGTGATACAGATTCCGGAAGCGGCCTGACTGTCCGGCGAGCGGGCTGGCGGCCCGGCGACATAAAGTCGGGCCCTCGCCGTAGTCCGGTACCCCTCGACGAATGATAGGGTTGTTCGGAGAGGCCGTTTCTGCCATAGTGGAAGGGACTGGGGGCGTATGAGACGCAAGGCGCAAGCAAAAGCGGAGCCGGTCGTGCCTGCCGAGTTGTTGGAGCAGGCCAAGCGATCCATCTCCACCGATCGTTTGAAAAAGACGGGCAAATGCTCGGTATGTGGCGGGGAGACCTCGGGCACGAGCGCCGAAGCGTTGTGCTGGGTGTGCCGGCGGCTGAAGATCAGCGCCTGGCGCGAGATTGAGCAGCAGGTTCCGGCTCAGGAGTAGTTCTCGCGGCCGGGTGGGGCATGGTTAGCCCTGCTTTAGCCTGCCCATCCTGGGCGCGCCGTCGGCGGTCACGTCTTCCATTGCCGGCCTATTGGACGTCGATCCCGGGCAATCCGCGCAAGGCCCTCTGGCGCCGCCGTCCCGCGACTCACTTCCTGCAAGCGAACCGACTCCGGCCGCATTATGCGAGCGTTTCCCCGGACACTCGGAAGACACCCTTGATGCAGCTTTGGTTTCGCACGGCGATCTGGATGTGGGTCTTCTCGTCGAAACCGGCCCCGGGATAGATAGGCTTGCCCTCGGTAAACACGCCCTTCACCGTATCTACCGCAGGCCGGCCCTGGGCCTCGAGGATGCGGTGCAAACTGCGAATCACCGCGCAATCCAGGTTTCGCCGACGCCCATCCGCGCTGTTTGTGGGCATTCGGATATCGCTGGCGGCGGCGATCCTTGCCAGGCTGTCGTATGCGCTCTTCACCCATTCGATTCCGGCGGCAGTGGTGAGGTCCAGGCACAACCCAAGCTCGATCACCGCGCCGATTACGAAAGGCTCTCCGATCTGGGCCGGCTTCCGTTGAGCGGCTTCTCGCGCGAAATCCAGACCCCTCTCCGGATTTGCCTCCCAGAAATAGATTCCCGGACCGAGCCAATCATAGTCGTTGTCGCTCGGGCGGAACGGGTTGCCCTTGAGAAGTTGCTCTCCGACCCTCCGGTCGCAGCCGTGATAGCCGAGAATGAATGCGGAAGCTAAACGGTGCAAAGTCTAACGGTAATGCTTGGTGAGCTTGCCGGACTTGGTAATGATACCCTCGGAGATCAAGACCTGCCGGGCAGCCTCGCGCGACCGGGTTGCCCGCGCGGTGAAAGCATCCGCCGCCTTTCGGAACTCTTCCAGCGCCTCGCGGCTGCCCATGTCGAGGATGAACCCGGCTCCGTTCTTCCTCTTCAAACCAACCTTCTTCGAACCCGCTTTCTTCGAATTAGCTTTCACATCCACAGTATACAATGGCTCGGGCCTACGCTTCCCTCTTCCCCTCGTA
Source organism: Bryobacteraceae bacterium (assembly GCA_052144935.1). Classification (GTDB taxonomy): domain Bacteria; phylum Acidobacteriota; class Terriglobia; order Bryobacterales; family Bryobacteraceae; genus JOPF133. Next base: position 12,025 of record JBKQPR010000062.1, on the reverse strand, counting down.
CAACTCCGGCAGCCCCTCGCGCATCTCTCGCGCAATCTCCCGCGCCACCTCGATCTGAACCAGCGGGCCCTTCCCAATCCCTGGACAATGGCGCGACGCGCGGTTCCATTCACGGGCGCTGCCCACCAGTTCCGGCCAGAATGGGAAGGTTCGGCATTGCAATGGGTTAGCCGGATGGATCCGGCATCCGCCACCCTCCAGGAAGTGGCACTGAGCATGTTTGGGCACCCGTAGCCGCATCTTCTTCCGGGTCCGGTAGACATAGCGCCGCTCGAACTCGGCCGCGCTCATCCCCAGAAACCCCGCCGCGCGGGCCACATCGGCGTCGTTCAGGTACACCAAGCCCTTCTGGGTGCAACATTCCGTACATCCCGGCTGGCATTCGAACCGCAGCCCTTGCGCCACGTCTCAATTATGCTCTGCAAGCGGGCCCCATTTTGTGTTATATTTTGGCCCTGATCCGATCCGGGGAGGGGTGTTGATGTCCCGAGTCCAAGATATTGTGCAGAATCGCGAGCTCTTCCACGTGGAAGAGCACCTGACCGTGGCCGAGGTGGCCCGGCATATGACGGATCTCCATGTTGGAGCAATCCTGGTACTGAACGGGGGCCAGCTTCGCGGGGTGTTCAGCGAACGCGACCTCATGAAACGGGTGGTGCTGGAAAGGCTCGATCCGGAGCGGACGCCGGTGAGCGAGGTGATGACCAAGACGCTCGCCACCATCGACGAGGGGGCCAGCCTCGAAGACGCCATGGAGGCCATGGAGTCCAACAAGTGCCGGCATCTGCCCGTCATGCGCGGGTCCCGCGTGGTGGCGTTCCTTTCCATGCGCGACCTGATGCATTACGAGCTGGCCCTGAAAACCGAGGAGTTGCACCATATGCGGGCCTACATCCACGGCAGCGCTTGAAAACGGGAATCGTCGTTTTTGCCCACGGGTCCCGGGTCGAATCGGCGAACCAAGCCGTCCGCGACGTGGTCGCCGCCATGCTGCGCCCCCGCGGACCGTATGAGCATGTGGAGACCGCCTTCCTGGAACTCGGCCAGCCCGATCTCGAAGGCGCCGCCGCGCGCCTGGCCGCCGCCGGAGTCGGCCGCATCGTAGTGATCCCCTACTTCCTCACCCTGGGACTGCACCTGGAGCGCGACCTGCCCCGCCTGGTGCAGGAAATTGCCCACAAATTCACCGGCATAGAACTCCTGGTAACGCCCCCCCTGGATGGTCACCCGGCGCTCGCCCAAATCCTGCTGGATCGTGCCCGCGCCGCACTCGCCTGAGCGGTCTTCACATTTCTGCCCGCTGACGTAGGGCCGCCTTCTTCCGATTTACGGAAGGGCGCTGCCGGCCTGATCGCCCCACAGTACTTATACTTCGTTTTCCGGATTCAGCGGATACGAGCGTCGATAGGCATACGTGGCAGCTTGGAAACCGAATAAATCTTTTATCTTGTGTGGGTTTTCTTAGCGTTACTTTGCGGCTTGGCGGCTTTGCGAGAGATGCTTTTGCGATCTTGGCTCGCGGCTTGGCGAGACCCCTTTTTGCGCCCTACCCGCCCAGGTTCACAAACTATCTCCCCTGCCCTTTCATACACTTACCTCTCAAACTCCCGAATTTCCGTCCGCCCCGTGCTACCCTCGAATCGAGTACGGGCGGGCCCTCGCGGCCCGCTCTTTTCATTTTATGGCACTTATCAAACAAATCCAGGCCGGGTTGCCCTCTTTGCCCCATGCGCAATCCCAGATCATCCGTGGCGAAGGCCCCGCCGTCCGGTCCGCCGCTGGGGGCGCCCTTATCGACATCCTCATCGATACCGAGTGGACCCTCCGCCGCCTCCGCAAAGCCGAAGCCCATCTCTGGCAACACGAGTTCGCGGAGATCGAAGAGCGCCGCCACCGCTGGCACAAAGCCGAACCCCTACCCGAAGACCAAATGTTCGCGAGAGCCTTCCCAAGCTCCCAGCAGACCTTCGCCCCCCTCGAACGCCGCCGCGCCCGCCGCCCCCGGGTCTGGCTCCAGGTCTGGCTCCAGGTCTGGCCCCAGGTCTGGCTCGACCCTCCCGGAGCCTCCAAACCCTCCGCGCCGCTACCCGCAACCCCTTCACTTCAAATGGCTAAGCCAAAAATTGGGTTCGTTCCTGAATATCCCAAACCTTGCGCGCGCGCTTCCATCCAGCCAAACCCTGTTCGCTCGCCAAACAGCCGGCGTGAAATCCCCCGGAATAGCAACCGGCCTGGCCCCCAAAACCCCACCAAAAGCCCGCCTAACCACCGTTCCGCCACCCCGAAAACGTGCTTTGAGTCCCTCCCACTCAATCACGGGCCGATCAGGACTTGACAATGACGCACTAAAATTTGATAATGGTGTTGGACTAAATCTGAGCCGGGTCTCCCGGCCTCGGCAACGCAATCGTATTACACAAAGTTTAGGAGGCTTTTCAGTCACATGGGAAAGATTATTGGCATCGACCTGGGCACCACCAATTCGGTAGTCGCCGTCATGGAGGCAGGCCAGCCCACGGTCATCGCAAACCAGGAGGGCGCCCGCACCACCCCGTCCGTGGTGGCCTTCACCAAGAGCGGGGAACGGCTGGTGGGCCAGGTGGCCAAACGTCAGGCCATCACCAACCCGGAGAACACCATCTTCTCCATCAAGCGGTTCATGGGCCGGCGCTACGACGAAGTCAGCGAAGAAATGAAGATGGTGCCCTATAAAGTCGTGCGCGGCGATAACGGCGACGCGCGGGTCGAAATCGGCGGCAAGAAGTATTCTCCGCCCGAAATCTCGGCCATGATTCTGACCAAGCTCAAGGAGGCCGCCGAGTCCTACCTGGGCGAAAAGGTCACCCAGGCGGTCATCACCGTCCCGGCGTATTTCAACGACGCCCAGCGCCAGGCCACCAAGGACGCCGGCAAGATCGCCGGCCTCGAAGTGATGCGCATCATCAACGAGCCTACGGCGGCGGCCCTGGCTTACGGCCTGGATAAGAAAAAGAATGAAACCATCGCGGTGTACGATTTCGGCGGCGGCACCTTCGATATCTCCGTCCTGGAAGTCGGCGACGGCGTGGTGGAAGTCAAGTCCACCAACGGCGACACCCATTTGGGCGGCGACAATATCGACCAGCGCATCATCGACTGGATCGTCACCGAATTCAAAAAGGAGAACGGCATCGACCTGGCGCGCGACCAGATGGCCCTCCAGCGCCTCAAAGAGGCCGCCGAAAAGGCCAAAATGGAGCTCTCGACGCTGCTCGAAAGCGAGATCAACCTGCCCTTCGTCACCGCCGACGCCTCCGGGCCCAAGCACCTGCAAATGAAGCTCACCCGGGCGCGCTTCGAGCAGATGGTGGAGGATATCGTGCAGCGCTCGGTCGGCCCGTGTAAGCAGGCCATGTCCGATGCCGCGGTGACTCCGCCGCAGATCAATGAGGTGGTCATGGTGGGCGGCCAGACCCGCATGCCCCGCATCCAGCAGATCGTCCGCGACCTCTTCAACCGGGAACCCCACAAGGGCGTGAACCCGGATGAGGTGGTGGCCGTGGGCGCGGCGGTCCAGGGCGGCGTCCTGGGCGGCGAAGTCAAGGATGTGCTGCTGCTCGACGTCACCCCGCTCTCGCTCGGCATTGAAACCATGGGCGGCGTGTTTACCAAGCTGATCGAGCGCAACACCACCATCCCGACCCGCAAGACGGACGTTTTCTCGACGGCTTCCGATAACCAGTCGTCGGTCGAAATCAAGGTCTACCAGGGCGAGCGCGCCTTGGCTCGCGACAACCGGCTGCTGGGCGTCTTCCAGCTCGCCAATATTCCGCCGGCCCCGCGCGGCATCCCGCAAATCGAGGTTACTTTCGATATCGACGCCAACGGCATCCTCAACGTGACCGCTAAGGACCGCGCCACCAACAACGAGCAGAAGATCACCATCACGTCCTCCTCCGGCCTTTCCAAGGATGAGGTCGAAAAGATGGCCAAAGACGCCGAATCGCACTCCGCCGACGACCGCAAGCAGCGCGATACCATCGAGGCTCGCAACCGCGCCGATGCCATGGTTTACAACGTCGAGAAGACTTTGAAAGACCATCGCAGCAAGATCGGCGACGCCGAAGCCAAAGAGATCGAATCGGCCCTCGCGGAAACCAAGAAAGCCATGGCCGAAAACGATGGCGACAAGATCACCGCCGCCGTCGATCGCCTCACCACCGCCAGCCACAAACTGGCCGAAGCCATGTACAAGTCCGCGTCGCAGCCCGGAGGCGCCCCGCCGCCCGGCGACGGATCGGGCCCTTCCGGCGGCCAGGACAAAGACAAGAAGGATAAGGACAACGTAGTCGACGCCGAGTTCGTCGACGTAGACGACAAGAAGTAAGGCCGGACGGCGGCTGCCCACCGCTGCTTTCAGAGCCGCGACCGTGAGGGAGCGGTGGGCGACTGTATTTCGGAAACCTCATGTCACCGAAACACGATTATTACGAAACCCTCGGCCTCGAGCGCAAAGCCACCGCGGACGACATCCGCAAGTCGTACCGCAAGCTGGCGCGTAAGTACCACCCCGATCTCAACCCCGGCGACAAATCCTCCGAGGACCGCTTCAAGAACGTTCAGGAAGCCTACGACGTCCTCAGCGATCCGAAAAAGCGCCAGATGTACGACCAGTACGGCTTCTACTCCGAGAACGGGTTCCCGGGCGCCGGACCGGGCGGCGCGGCGGGACCGGGTGGTCCTCGCCCGCAGCCCAACATGGACTTCAGCGGATTCGATTTCTCCGATTTCAGCGACTTGGGCGGTCCCGGCGGGGGACCCTCCGGGCCCGGGGGAAGGCGCCGCGCCCAGGAACCGGGCGGCGGTTTCCGTGACATCTTTTCCCAGTTCTTCGGCGGCCGCGCCGGCGCTCCCGAGCCGGAGCCCGAAAAGGGCAGCGACCTCGAATATGTCATGGATATCGACTTCTGGCAGGCCATCCGCGGCACCCAGACCCGTCTCAACATCACCCGCTACGAGGTCTGCGAAACCTGCCACGGCTCGGGCTCGAGCGGCCAGGGCGAAGTCACCTGCCCCCAGTGTAAAGGCACCGGCAATGTCAGCCAGATGGCCGGGGCCATGAAGTTCAACCTCTCCTGCCCGCGCTGCGGCGGAACCGGCAAGCTGCGGAACGCCTGCCCCACCTGCGGAGGCGACGGCCGCGTCAGCCATACCGAGCTGGTGGATGTGCGCATCCCGCCGGGCGCCCGCAACGGCTCCCGGCTGCGCGTGCCCGGCAAAGGCAACGCAGGCGCCATGGGCGCGCCTCCCGGCGATCTCTACATCACCACCAGGGTAGAGGATCATCCGTTTTTCCATCGCGAGGGCGACAATATCGAAATCAAAGTGCCGGTGGCCGTGTGGGAAGCCGCGCTCGGCGCCAAAATCGAAGTGCCTACCATCGACGGCCGCACTTTGCTCAAGATCCCCCAGGGCACCCGCAGCGGGCAGCGTTTCCGCCTCCGCGAAAAAGGTGTTCTGAACCAGCGAACCAATCAGCGCGGCGACCAGATCGTCGAGGTGGCCATCGAAGCCCCCGAGCCGCGCGATGAGCGCACGCGCGAAATCCTGCGGGAGCTGAGCCATCTGCACACCGAAGACCCGCGCGCCGAAATCTGGTCCAAAATCTGAGGAGCGATGCCGTCATGGCCAAAACCAAATCCAAAGCGGCTTACATGATCTCCGCCGTCGCCGAGCTATACGCCATCCATCCGCAAACCCTGCGCCTTTATGAGCGCGAGGGTCTGCTCAAGCCCTCGCGCAGCGAAGGCAATACGCGCCTCTATACCGAAGAGGACATCGGGCGCCTGGAGGTGATCCTGCACCTCACCCGCGATCTGGGCGTCAATCTGGCCGGCGTCGAGATCATTCTCAATATGCGGGAGAAGATGGGTGAAATGCAGGCGCAGATTCAGGAGTTCGTCGCCACCCTCAACCGCGAGCTGGTTTCGCGCACCACCCGGCCGCCGCAGTTCGAGGAGCGCCACAGCCTGGTCCCGGTGATCGACGCGCGCCAGGTGCCCTCTGGCCCCGGCCCCGTCACTCGCCGCCCCCGCTGACGCCCGTTGCCCATGCCCGCCACCGACCGCCGCGCCACCGACCGCCGCGCCACCGCCGCTTACATTGCCCCCTTTCTGGTCTACGTCGGCCTGATGGGCATTGAGCATGCCGCCAACTTGCCCGTCCAAATCTTCTATCCCATCCGTTGCGCGGTTTCCGCGGCCGTGCTGCTGCTGCTGTGGGGCAAGCGGGCCCAGAGGGCACCCCGCCTGCCAACCTCCTTGCGCCCTTCCCGCGCTCTGGCCAGTATCGCCCTGGGTGTCGCAGTATTCCTCATCTGGATCGGCCCCGACCTGCTGTTCGGTTACCGCCACTTCTGGCTCTTCGAGAACTCCCTGTTCGGCTCGGCCGCCAGTTCGGCGCCGCCCGAGCTGCGCGCCAGCCTGGCGTTCCGTATCGTCCGCACGCTGGGCTCGACCCTGCTGGTGCCCATTATCGAGGAACTCTTCTGGCGCGGCTGGCTGATGCGCTGGCTGATCGACAACCGGTTCCTCAAGGTGCCCCTCGGCACGTATGCGCCCGGAGCTTTCTGGCTGGTCGCTCTGATGTTCGCCTCCGAGCACGGCCCCTATTGGGAGGTCGGCCTGGCGGCCGGCGTCCTATACAACTGGTGGATGGTGCGCACGCACAACTTGGCGGATTGTATATTGGCGCACAGCGTCACCAATGGTTTACTTTCGGCCTACGTATTGATGGCCGATCGTTGGCAGTACTGGCTATAACCGGAACCGCGTGGGACACGTCACACAATATGACAGGCGTAGAGGATTCTTCCTTCTCCCTTGTCATTGGCTCCGGGGCGCGGTCGTCGGGCCCGCGCTCCGGAGCTTTATGCCCTTTTCGTTTTTGTGCTTACTTTGCGTTACTTTGCGTCTTAGCGCCTTGGCGAGAAATCTCTTGCGTTTTGTCTTAGCGTTTTCTTAGCGTTTGCTTCCCTAGCTTTAGCGTCTCCGCTCCCGCTAAAATAGGGCTGAACCCTCCATGATCCAACTTACCGGGGCCGGCAAACATTACGGTCCTAAAATCCTCTTCGAAAACGTCGATTGGCTGGTCACGCCCAACGAGCGCGCCGGCATCGTGGGCGCTAACGGCGCCGGCAAGTCGTCCATGCTCAAGGTGCTCGCCGGGATCGAAAGTCTCGACTCCGGCACCCTCGTCACGCAGAAGGGCGCCACCCTCGGCTACCTGCCCCAGGAGGGCCTGTCGCTTTCCGGCCGCTCGGTCTTCGCCGAATGCATGACCGTGTTCGCCGATCTCCGCGCCCTCGAAGACGAGCAGGAGGATCTGGCCCGCAAGCTGGCCGAACTCGACCCCGCCAGCGCCGCCTACGCCCAAGTCTCCGACCGCTTCCATCTCGCCGAAGCCGAGTTCCGCGCGCGCGACGGCTATACCGTCGAAGCCCAGGTGGGCGCGGTGCTCTCCGGCCTCGGCTTCCCACAGCGCGATTGGAAGCGCCGCACCGAAGAGTTCTCCGGCGGCTGGCAGATGCGCATCGCGCTAGCCAAGCTGCTGCTCGAAAAGCCCAACCTGCTGCTGCTCGACGAGCCCACCAACCATCTCGACCTGGAAGCCCGCAACTGGCTGGAAGATTACCTCACCTCCTACCCCTACGCCTTTGTGCTGGTCTCGCACGACCGCTACTTCCTGGACGTGACCGTCCGCAAGATCGCCGACCTGTGGAACAAAGGCCTGCACTTCTACACCGGCGGCTATAGCCGTTACGAGACCCAGAGGGCCGAGCGCAGTGCACAGCTCCAGGCCGCCTACGAAAACCAGCGGGACAAGGTCCGCCAGTTGGAAGCCTTCATCACCCGCTTCCGCTATCAGGCCACCAAAGCCAGGCAGGTGCAGAGTCGCATCAAGGAGCTGGAGCGCATTGAGCGGATCGAAATCCCTCCCGAGGAAAAGACCATCCATTTCCGCTTCCCTCAGCCCAAACCCAGCGGCCGAATCGTGGCCGAGTTCAAGGGCGTGGCCAAAAGTTACGGCGATCACACGGTGTTCTCGGACGTGGACTTCTTCATCGAGCGCGGCGACCGCGTGGCGCTGGTGGGAGTCAATGGCGCGGGCAAATCCACGCTTATCAAGATCCTGGCCGGGGCCGAACCGGTCAACGCGGGCGCCTACACCCTGGGCCACAATGCCCAACCCGATTATTTCGCCCAGGACCAGTACAAGGAGCTGGACCAGAACGCCCGCATGATCGACGACCTGGCCACCGTCGCCCCTCGCGCCACCAACACCGAGCTGCGCAGCATTCTGGGCTGCTTCCTGTTCTCGGAAGACGATGTCTTCAAGACCATAGCGGTGCTCTCCGGCGGCGAGCGCAACCGCTACGCGCTGGCCCGCATGCTGATGATGCCCTCGAATTTTCTGCTGCTCGACGAGCCCACCAACCACCTGGACATGCGCGCCAAGGAAGTCCTCCTCACGGCCCTTCAGGACTACTCCGGCACGCTGGTCTTCGTATCCCACGACCGTTACTTCATCGACAAGCTGTCCACCCGCATCTTCGAAGTGGAAGACGGTAAAGTGCACGTGTTCCCCGGGAACTACGAGGATTACCTGTGGCGCAAGACCGGCGGTCCCGGCACTCCCCTGAGCGTCCAGCCGGAAACGCCCGTGCCGCATTCCTCCAACGGCGACCTGGTCGGCGAATCGCTTGCTCCGCAGGGGCGCCCATTGGGCCCGGCTTCATCATCTGCGCCGCGCGGGACCTCATCCGCTTCGCCCCGGGGGCCCGCACCAGGGCCGTCGCGGCCGGACCAGCAAGGGTCGCCCCGCGCGGCCTCATCCGCGCCGCCGCGGACGCCCACCCACGGGCCGGCGCGGCCGGGCCAACACGCCGCGCCCCGCACGCCGCCACACGCGCCGCGCACTGGCTCACCCGCGCCGCCCCGTCAGGCGCCGCCCGAGAAGCCGGGCCGCCTCAATCCCATCAAGCTGCGCCGCATGAAAGAGCGCCAGCGCGAAATCGAGGAAGAGGTCACCCGCCTGGAATTGGAAATCTCCGATTACGAGGCCGGCCTGGCCCATTTCGTCAGCATCGAGGAAACCCGCCGCCTGTCCACCCTGCTGGAGGCCCGCCGCACCGACCTGGTGTCCCTCATGTCCGAGTGGGAAGAGGTGGCCCAATCCCTGGAGGCCAACCGCTGATGCTATATATCACCGAAGCCCAGGTTCGAAAGTCTTTGCCGTTGGGCGAATGCATCGGCCTGATGCGCACCGTCTTCGCCCGCCTGGCTGCCGGCGAAGCCCTCAACCAGCCGCGCCGCCGCCTGGTCCTGCCCACCCGCTCGACGCTCCACTACATGGCCGGCTCGGATGGCCGCTATTTCGGCGCCAAAATCTACGCCAGCCATCCACAACATGGCGCCCATTTCCTGTTTCTGCTGTACCGCGCGGAAGACGCCGCGCCGCTGGCGACGATCGAGGCCAACGCCCTGGGGCAGATCCGCACCGGCGCGGCCAGCGGCCTGGTTACCAGTCTGCTGGCGCGTCCCGATGCGCGCACGCTGGCCATCCTCGGCAGCGGTTTTCAAGCCCGCACCCAGTTGGAAGCCATGCTCGCGGTGGCCGCGTCCATCGAGCGCGTGCGCGTCTGGAGCCGCTCGCCCGAGAAGCGCGAGGCCTTCGCGCGCGAAGCCGCCCAACAGTTTGGAAGGCCGGTGGAAGCCGCCCGATCGGCCGAGGAGGCCGTGCGCGGCGCCGATATCCTCGTAACTGCCACCAACTCCGCCGACCCGGTCGTCGAATCCGAGTGGGTCTCCCCTGGCACGCACATCAACGCCATGGGATCCAACCAGGCCCGCCGCCGCGAGTTGCCCTCCGATCTGGTCCGCCGCGCCGGCCTGATCGTGGTGGATAACCTGGAGCAGAGCCGCATGGAATCGGGCGACCTTCTGCTGGCGTTCCAGGAGGAAGATTGGCAGCGGGTCGTGGAGCTGCAGGAGGTGGTTGCGGGGCGAAGCGGCCGCCAGAGCCCCGAGCAGATTACCGTATTCAAGTCCGTCGGGCTGGCAGTGGAAGACGTGATCGCCGCCGGCCTGGTCTACGAGCGCTGCAGGTAGGTCTCCCGATCATGAACCATTTCCCCGAATTCATGAAACATCCGGCCAACCGGATCGCGCCAACCGCTCAGGCGACCCCGGGAGTCGAGGGTTATGCTTGTTGTGCAGGGTTGCTACACCGTGATCGTCAACGGAGAACGTATTCCGGTGAAGGCTGGGGAGGAATACTTGGTCCCGCGTGGCGTCCCTCACAGCGGCGAAGTTCTGGCGGGCGACCAGAACGATCCATGCATTTGGCGGCCACCGGGCCGACCGGGTATCGTAATGCTCCTGGTGAAGACCTACATTGATCGTAGCCGCATTCATGGATTCGGTCTGTTTGCGGCCGAGCCGATTCCACAGCGAACTCCCGTCTGGAGTTTCACTCCGGGATTCGATCTGGAGTTGCCCCCGTCGTGTCTCGAAATGCCGACCCTCGAACAGCGGGCACGGCTCTTACATTACGGATACCTGGATCCGCGTCTGGGATCGTTTATCCTGTGCTCGGACGACGCAAGGTTCATCAACCACAGCGACGCTCCCAACATCTCTCCCGATTTCACTGCGGATCGGCACGGAATCGACATTGCGGTCCGGGAAATTGCAAAGGGCGAGGAGATCACGGCCGGCTACGGGATTGTCGAGGGCGTCAGGCCCGCCTGACGATTTTTGCGGTGGCGAAGTTGACATTTCCTGTCTTTGCTGTACCGCGCCGAAGACCCCGCGCCGGTGGCGATGATCGAGGACAACGCCCTCCGCGCGCCGCCTCTCTCACGCCGCCTTCAGAAGCTCAAGTCCGGAACCCGGCGCCGGACGACTTGCTCGACCTGCGTGGCCATACCGGCGCTCTTCGCCATCAGTTTCGCCACTCCCTCGGCGCCGAGCGCGCGGGTGAGGACGCTCCCGGCATCCAGGTCAGCATACTTATCGCCGACGGAAGCGACTAGGGTCAGGTCGTTGGTGTTGGCGCCCAATCCGCGGCGGGCAACCGTAGAGCGCACGTTGGCCTTCTTGTACAAGGGCAGGATCTCGGTCTTGAGGAAATTCTGATACTCCTGCATCTTGCCGGTGGCTACGCGAACCCGCGTGTAGACGGCTATCGCCGGGATGTTGCCGCTCGGCAGGTTGCTCAGATCCGCCAAAGGCGAGCTGACGAAGACCTGCACGCTTTCCTCGCATTTACGCAGCTTGGCCGACAGGCGCGCCGCGCCCTCCGCGCCCAACGCCTTAACTTGCGGGCTGGTGCCGTCGAAGACGGCGAACTTGTCAAACGGAGTCACCATGACGTATTCAAACGGGTTGCCCCTCAAGGTCTGGTAGGTCGTGCGCGAAGCGATCCCGCCTTTTTTCTGCGCGGGTATGACCTCGTTCTTCTCCAGATCGAGCCACTCGTTGAGCATGTCCGGTTTGACGTGGACGATTACCACGTTACTGTGTGCCGCAGGCGGGGTGTTGGGGGGCTGTGCCTCTGAGCGAGGCGAAAGCGAGCACGCCACTACAACGGCAATGGCGGTCGCCGCGGACCGATGCGAAAGTTTCATTTTCCTCTCCTCATTACCCGGGATTCCCATTTTGGCTCCCGGTCCGATCAGTCTGTCACACGCTTCCAAACCTTGATCCTCCCAAGCGCGGCTGGGGTGCTTACCCGAAGTGGGGGAGCAACCGCTCTCTCACGTTCGCGGCTCGGTAATGTGAACCTTTCCGAGCCGCGACCGCCAGGGAGCGGATTTCGCGGCCAACCGGCATCATCGAATCGCAGGATGAAATCGAATGCTGCTCAACTGGACCGATCCAAAGAAGTTCCACTGGTGCCCGGACACCGTCCACCTGTATATGGCGAACTGCGACATCTTGGACTTATTCCGGAAGTATGCCCACCGGCTAATCTTCTTCGACCT
>JBKQPR010000061.1:0-15957 GCA_052144935.1 Bryobacteraceae bacterium | reverse complement strand
AGTACGCGGGGCAAACGCCATCCTGGCTCTGCGATGCTGCCAAATCAACGGCCGCTTTGAGGATTACTGGGCCGCCCGCCGGGTGGCTTGATTTCCACTTCTATGTCGCGCACCCGCCAAGGTCTGTGCAGGTCCGTGCAGGTACTACCCCCCCCCCGGGAGCCGGCTGGTGGGTGTATAATCGCGTGTTCCGGCAGGTCGAGAGGGGAAAACGGTCATGAATTCCCGCCGTGAGTTCTTGAGCTTTCTGGCGGCCAGTCCATTGGCGCTGGCGCAATCCGAAGCGATTACGAATCCGAACGACGCGCTGAGCGTGATGGATTTCGAGGACGCCGCGCGGCGTGCGGTGCCCATCGCGCACTTCGCGTACATTGCCACGGGGGTGGACGATGACGCGACCCTCAAAGCCAATCGCGAGGGCTTCAAGAAACTCCAGTTGCGGCCCCGGCGGCTGGTGGATGTGAGCAAGGTGGATTCTTCCATCGAACTGTTCGGAGCCAGGTGGCCCTCTCCGATCTACATTTGTCCGTGCGGAAGTCAAAGGGCGTTTCACGCCGATGGCGAGCTTGCGACGGCGCGGGCGGCGCGGGCGAAGAACGCGCTGCAAATGCTGTCCACTGTCTCATCGACCCCAGTGGAGGCAGTGGCCGAAGCGTTGGGACGGCCGCCTTGGTATCAGCTCTATGCGCCGGCGAAGTGGGAGGGAGTCGAGAAACTGGTGCGGCGAGTGGAAGCGGCGGGCTGCGCGGTGCTGGTGCTCACGGTGGACCAAAACCAGGGCCGGAACACCGAGACGCAACAGCGCCTGTCGAGAGCCGATACCCGGCCCTGCGCGGCGTGCCACCAGGCGGCCCCGGGCATGGCGAGCAAGAAGGGCAGGCCGATGTTCGCGGGCCTCGACAACCCCGAGTACAACTCGCCATCGATGACCTGGGAGCTGGTGGACCGGTTGAAGAATCTGACGCGTATGAAGCTCATCATCAAGGGCTTGGAGACGCGCGAGGACTCTGAACTGGCGTGCCAGCACGGCGCCGACGGGATCGTTGTTTCGAATCACGGTGGGCGTGCCGAGGAGACCGGCCGCGGGACCATCGAATGCCTGCCCGAAGTGGTGGCAGCGGTGCACGGACGAATTCCGGTATTGGTGGATGGCGGGTTCCGGAGAGGAACGGATGTATTCAAAGCGCTGGCGCTCGGAGCGCGCGCCGTCGGCATTGGCAGGCCCTATCTGTGGGGCTTGGGCGCGTTCGGGCAACCCGGCGTGGAGCGCGTGCTCGATATCCTGAACGCGGAATTGACGCTCACGATGCGGCAGTGCGGCACGCGGTCGGTCGGAGAAATCGCCCGGTCGTTCGTGGTTTAGTCGATCCGCCAGCCGGCTCCGCCAGTGCCCGCACATCCCGCCGGAGCCGAGCGGCGGTACTCCGGAAAGGCTTCCGTGTTGGTGTCCAGCTCCGGTACAACGGGACCAGTCCCCCTGGCCCACGCACGCGGGGTGTGCTTCAATATCGGACAGCATGTGGAAGGTTGCGGGATGGCTGCTGGCCGGGGCGTGCGCGGTGTGGGCCGGCGATCGTGGCGAGAGCCTCTTCCGCCTCCATTGCGCGCCTTGCCACGGTCTCAACGGGGAGGGGGGACGAGGACCGAATCTGACGGTTCGCAAGCTTCCACGCGCACCCGACGATGACGCGCTTGCCAACATTGTCTCGCTGGGTATTCCGGGAACGCAGATGCCGGGCACGCGCATGACGGCCGACGAGAATCGGCAGCTTGTGGCTTATGTTCGAGGTCTCGGCCGCTTGCACCCGGCGCAAGTCCAGGGCGACCGCGCCGCTGGAGAGCGCCTCTTCTGGTCCAAAGGAAACTGTGGCCAATGCCACACGGTCGGACCTCGCGGCGGACGCCTGGGGCCGGATCTGACCGAGATCGGCACGAGGCGAGGGCCCGAGCACCTGCGGGAGTCGCTTCTCGATCCTGAGGCCGAGGTCCCCGAGACGTTTGCCGTCTACCGGCGCGTGATCTTCATGCCCGATAATTTCCTGCAGGTTCGCGTGGTGACCCAAGACGGGAGGCGGATCACAGGCATCCGGGTGAACGAGGACACGTTCACAATTCAGATCCGCGACTATGCGGACCGCGTGTACTCGTTCCGCAAGGAGGAGCTTCGCGAGCTGCACAAGGATTGGGGCAAGTCTCCCATGCCCAGTTGCCGCGGCGTTCTCTCGGACTCCGAGATCCGGGACGCGATCGCGTATCTGATTTCGTTGCAGGGTACTCCATGAAGACGCTTCTGGTTCTCTGCGGAGCCGGATTTACACTCACCGCACAGGTAACCTACGAGCGGATTGCGGCGGCTTCGGACGCCGGCAACTGGCTGACATATTCGGGCGACTATGCGGGCCATCGCTACTCGGCGCTGAAGCGGATCGACCGCGGCAATGTCGCGCGGCTGCGGCCGGCGTGGATTTACCAGACCAACGATCTGAATCCGTTCGAGGCGACCCCCATCGTCGCCGATGGGGTGATGTACATCTCCGAGCCGCCGAGCAACGCGGCCGCGCTGGATCTTCGGACGGGACGGCCGATTTGGGTTTTCCGGCGGGCGGTGCCGAGCGACGTCGGTGTCTGCTGCGGGCAGGTGAACCGTGGCGTCGCGGTCCTCGGCGAGCGCGTTTTTCTAAGTACCCTGGACGGGCACCTGCTGGCACTCGATGCCAAGACCGGCCACCTGCTGTGGGACACGCGCGTGGCCGATTACAAGAACGGGTACTCGATCACGGTGGCGCCGCTGGCGCTGAAGGATAAGGTGATCGTGGGAATCTCCGGAGGAGAATATGGAATCCGCGGATTTGTGGACGCCTATGACGCGAAGTCCGGCGTCGGGCTGTGGCGGTTCTGGACGGTTCCGGGACCGGGCGAGCCGGGGCACGAGACTTGGGAAGGCGATTCCTGGAAAACAGGTTCCGCGGCCACCTGGGTGACCGGTTCCTACGATCCGGCGCTGAATCTTCTTTACTGGGGCACCGGCAATCCCGGACCGGATTACAACGGCGAGGGGCGCCGCGGCGACAATCTCTACTCCGCTTCCCTGCTGGCTCTGGATGCCACGACCGGCAGGCTGAAGTGGTATTTCCAGTTCACGCCTCACGACACACACGATTGGGACGCCAATCACGTCCCCGTCCTCATCGATGCGGCCTTCCAGGGAAAGCCGCGGAAGCTCGTGGCAGTCGCCAATCGAAACGGCTTTTTCTATGTGTTCGACCGGCAGACGGGAGAGTACCTCCTCGGGCGGCAGTACGCCAAACAGACTTGGGCGAAGGGACTCGACGAGCGGGGCCGGCCAATCGTGTTTCCGGCCACGGAACCAAAACCGGAAGGCACGCCGGTGTATCCCGGCGTGCATGGCGCGACCAACTGGAACAGTCCTTCGTACAGTCCGGATACACGGCTGATGTATGTGGCGGCGAGAGAAGAAGGAACGGTCTTTTACCGCGCGACGGCCGAGTACAAAGCGGGCAGCTACTTCAGCGCCGGTGGGATGCGTGGGATTCCGGGTGTGGAACCCTCCGGCTCGATTAAGGCGCTCGACCCACTGACGGGAGAGCAGCGATGGGAATTCCCGCTGCATTCTCCGCCGTGGGCGGGCGTGCTGTCCACGGCCGGAGGGCTGGTGTTCAGCGGCACCAATGAGGGCAACCTCTTTGCGCTGGACGCACTGGGCGGGAAACCCCTTTGGGACTTTCAAACCGGCGCACCCGTCTACGCCGGGCCGATCGGCTACGAGTTCGAAGGCAGGCAGTACCTTGCGGTCGCGGCGGGGAGAAGCCTGATGGCGTTCACCATCGCATACTGATCAGCCGGCGGAATGGCTGGCGTGAAGCGAACCCGATCGGCGCGTCAGTAGATCCTGGCAGAAGATGCGCGTCAACCGGGGCCAGGCTTCGCGATCGCCGGATACGCGCCCGGCGCCAGCAACTTCGACGCGGTCATCTTCGGCTACCTTGACGACGGGAAGCCGATGTACGCCGGGCGTAGCCGCAATGGTGCGGGCCACCGCCGCGGAGGCAGCCACACGATTCGATGCTCTCGTTCGGAAAGTACTCTCCGTCCCCCATGAAGAAATTATGCGGCGGGAAGCGGAATACAAACGCCAATCCCTTGCGAACCCGAACCGGCGTGGGACCAAGCGGAAGGTCAAGCCCCCCGCTTAGGCCCCCTTGGGAGCCGTCCCTTAAAACGGTTCCCCGGCGTTTGTTTGCTCCTCCAGTTTGCCGGTAAGCTGTTTGCCGGTCAGGCGCTTCCCACGATCTTGCGAACGTTTCATCCACTTCCCCACCGATCTTGCCACCGTGCTGTTCGTCCTGCATGGCCGGCCGCACACGATGCAGGAGAAACCAAGCGGTTTCTGGGTGACGTCGATAGCGCGGTGCGGTTGCCGGCAACCAACCACATGGCGGGGAACCATTTGTCCAAGCCGAGGGGAGAATCTACCCCCCGCCCACGAACTGCACGATCTCCACTTCGGCGCCGGCCTGCAAAACCGTCTCGCCCCAGCGCGGCTGTTTGACAATGCGGCGGTCCAATTCCACGGCTACGCGAGCCGGGTCAAGCTGCAACTGGCGCAATAATTCGAGAATGCTTTGGCCCGGCGAAATAGTCCGCAATTCGCCGTTAACCACGATGTCGATCGGCATGGCTTGGTTGACACCCCTGTTTTCTTCCAATTATAGTCAGATTTAGATCTCTTCACTCCTGAGCGGAATGCCCACTTCGTACACGGAAACGTATTTTCCGGTGCTGGTCCAGGCCATCGTGGCGATGGCTCTGGCGGCCGGCCTTCTAACCGTTTCCTACCTTCTCGGCCAACGCGTCCGCAATCGGGTGAAGGACATGCCCTATGAGTCCGGCATCGTCCCCACCGGCGACGCCCGCCACCGGTTCAGCGTGAAATTCTATCTCGTGGGGATGTTGTTCATCCTGTTCGACATCGAGGCGATCTTCCTGTATCCCTGGGCGGTGGTGTACCGCGAGCTCAAGATGGTGGCGTTCGTGGAAATGCTGGTGTTCGTGATTTTGATCCTTTCCGGATTCTTCTACATCTGGAAAAAGGGAGCGCTGGATTGGGCGGCGGCGCCGCTGGGTCCCGGGGACCGGAGGGGACGCCGGGCGCCTTAGAGCGCCCCACGGTCTGAGCGGCCGGAGACCGCTACGAATTCGACACAAATGTTACCCGACAGTTTGCGAGACCGCGCGGTAGCGGTGGCGGTGGCCGATTTCGACTCCGACGCCGTCACCGGCGGCAAATACGACCGCGGCGAGTTGACCCTGGAGATTGTGCCGGGCAAGATCGCCAGCGTGTGCGGTTTTCTCAAGTACGATCGGAAGTTCGTGCGCTTGAGCACGGTGACGGCGGTGGACCGCTTTCCCACCGAGCCGCGCTTCGAACTGGTCTATCACCTCCACAGCATCGAACACAATGAACGGGTGCGGCTGAAGTGCCGCCTGCGGGGCATCGATCCGGCGATCGAGTCGGTGACCGGCGTCTGGCGGGGGGCCGACTGGTATGAGCGCGAGGTGTTCGACCTGTTCGGCATCCGCTTCGTCAACCATCCGGACCTGCGCCGCATCATGCTGCCGGACGAGTGGGAAGGCCACCCGCTGCGCAAGGATTACCCGATCACCGGGTCGAGAGTTTAGGACGGATCGAGGGTTTTGGTTATGAGCGAATCGGACGTTCCGGGACAGGCTATCGCCACCATCGAGGACCAGGAGCCGCAACGCGGGCCGCGCCGCATGGTTCTGAACATGGGCCCGCAGCATCCCTCCACACACGGCGTGCTGCGCCTGCTGCTGGAACTGGACGGCGAGACCATCACCAGTTGCCGGCCCGAGATCGGCTACCTGCACACCGGCATCGAGAAGGAGTTCGAGGTCAAGACCTACCAGCAGGCGGTCACCCTGACGGACCGCGTGGACTACCTGGCGCCGCTCTCCAATAACCTGGGCTACTGCCTGGCGGTGGAGAAGCTGCTGGGATTGGAGATTCCGCCGCAGGCGCAGTGGATGCGCGTGATGCTCACCGAGCTGACGCGCCTCAACAGCCACCTGGTGTGGCTGGGCACGCACGCCCTCGATATCGGCGCCATGACCGTGTTCCTCTACTGCTTCCGCGAGCGCGAGGACATTCTGCGCATCTTCGAGATGTTCTCCGGCCAGCGCATGATGACCAGCTACTTCCGCATCGGCGGCCTGGCGCTGGAGCCGCCGCGCGGCTGGCAGGAGCGCGTGAAAAAGTTCATCGATGTCTTCCCCAGCCGCGTGGACGAATACGAAAACCTGCTCACCAACAACCGCATCTGGACCGGCCGCACCAAGGGCATCGGGCAAATTTCGCTCGAAGACATGCTGGACCTGGGCGTGACCGGGCCGATGCTGCGGGCGGCCGGATTGAAGATCGACGCGCGCAAGGACGAGCCGTATAGCAGCTACGAAAAATTCGATTTCGAAGTCCCCACGCGCGCCGAGAACGACGTTTTTGCGCGCTACCAGGTGCGCGTGGACGAGATGCGGCAGAGCACGCGCATCGTGAGGCAGGCGCTGGAGGGCATGCCCGAGGGTCCGTGGAAGGCCGACGCCCCGCACGTGGTGCTGCCCGACCGGGAGAAGATGAAGACCCAGATGGAGGCTCTCATCTACCATTTCAAGATCGTGACCGAAGGCTTCCGCGTTCCCGACGGCGAGGTCTACCAGGTGATCGAATCGCCGCGCGGCGAGCTGGGATTCTACGTGGTCGGCGACGGCACCACCAAGCCCTACCGCGTACACATGCGAACCCCCAGTTTCGGCAACCTGCAGGCCACCTCTACAATGGTGGAAGGCACCCTGATCGCGGACGTGATCGCTTCGATCGGCAGTATGGATTTTGTTTTGGGGGATACGGACAGGTGAGTAAAAGATTGACGCGGAGACGCGGAGGCGCGGAGAACAACACGGAGAAGGCACCATGACTCTGGACGAACGGATCATAGCACTTAAGCAAAGCGTTGAACGTATGGTCGCCGCACGCAAACGCAGGGAGACGCCGTTGTCGTTCGCGGAGATCGACCGGCGCTTCGCGGAGACGCGCGACTTCATTGACCGCCTGGCCCAACGAGCTCTTAACCGGGGGACGAGCGTCGAACCGAATTCGCCTTCTCCGCGAGTTTCTCCGCGCCTCCGGGCCCATGGGGCACCCCCCGCGTCGAATTGCAGGCCCCGAACCTCAAGATGACCTTTTCTCCCCAACTCGAAGCCAGGTTCGACAAGCTCCTGAAAAGCTATCCTCCGGGACGCCAGCGCTCGGCCATGGTTCCGATGCTGCTCTACGCGCAAGATGAGATCGGCTCGGTCTCGGACGAGCTGGTGGACGAAGTCGCGCGGCGCGTGGGCGTGACGCCTCTGCAGGTGAATGAGGTGCTGTCCTACTACTCCATGCTACACCGCAAGCCGCTGGGGAAGTACCACGTGCAGGTGTGCACCAACATCAGTTGCCTGCTGAACGATGGCGACAAGCTCTGGGAACACGCCTGCAAAAGGCTCGGCATCGGGCACAAGGAAGTCACCGCCGACGGGCAGATCTCGCTCGAAGAGGTGGAATGCATCGGAGCGTGCTCGTGGGCTCCGGCTATCCAGGTGAATTACGATTTCGAGCATTTCGTGACCCCCGAAAAACTGGACCGGATCCTGGATAGCTGCAGAGCCGCGACCGTCAGGGAGCGGAGCGAGGGAGCGGAATAACCCATGCTTTATAACCCACCCAGCCCGCTCGAAACCAGGGTGCTGTCGCGCCGTTTCGGCCTGCCCAATTCCGCTTCGATCGACACCTACCTCTCGACCGAGGGCTACCAGGCTTTCCGCAAGGCGGCCGGCATGAAGCCCGACGAGATCATCGAGCAGGTCAAGATTTCCAACCTGCGCGGGCGCGGCGGCGCCGGCTTCCCCGCGGGGATGAAGTGGAGCTTCGTACCGCGCACTTCGCCCAAGCCCAAATACATTGTGGTGAACGCCGACGAAAGCGAGCCGGGCACCTGCAAAGACCGCGTGCTGATGGAGAACGATCCGCACCAGTTGATCGAGGGCTGCCTGATCGCCGGCCTGGCCGTGGACGCTCACGCGGGCTACATCTACATCCGCGGCGAGTATCGCTACCTGATTGAAGTAATGGACAAGGCCATCGCCGAAGCCTACGGCCAGGGCTGGCTGGGCAAGAACATTCAGGGCACCGGATTCGATTTCGATCTTTACACCCACACCGGCGCCGGGGCGTATGAATGCGGCGAGGAGTCGGCGCTGTTGGAATCGCTCGAGGGCAAGCGCGGCATTCCGCGCATCCGCCCGCCGTTTCCCGCGGTGGTGGGCGCGTTCCAATGCCCCACCGTGCTGAACAACGTGGAGACCTATTGCGCGGTGCCGGCCATCCTCCGCGATGGCGGGGCGGCCTTCGCGGCGCTGGGCGTGCCCAAGGCCGGCGGCACCAAGATGACCTGCCTGACGGGCCATGTCAACAAGCCCGGCGTCTACGAGCTGCGCCTGGGCTTCCCGGTGAAGCAGATGATCGAGGAAGTGGGCGGCGGCATCCGCAACGGCAGAAAGCTGAAGGCCTTCATCCCCGGCGGATCGTCCTGCCCGGTGCTCACGGCCCAAGAGGTGGAGGGCGCCACCATGGATTACGATTCCATGGCCCAGCGCAAGAGCATGCTGGGATCGGGCGGCGTGATCGTCATGGACGAGGACACCTGCATGGTGAAGGCGGCGCTGCGAATCATGCGCTTCTATGCGCATGAGAGCTGCGGCTGGTGCATCCCGTGCCGCGAGGGCACCACCTGGCTGAAGAAAATCCTGACCCGCTTCCATGAGGGCGGCGGCACCAAAAGCGACATCGATCTGATTGGCGACCTGTCCAGGAACATGCTGGGCCGCACCTTCTGCCCGCTAGGCGACGCGGCCGCCATGCCGACCATCTCGATTGTCGAGAAGTTCCGGCACGAGTTCGAAGATCATCTGAACGGCAAGCCGTGCCCCTACGAGCGGGCGGGGGAGATGGTGGTAGCGTGATATTCCACCGCAGAGACGCAGAGGTCGCAGAGGAAGCGCAGAGAAAACCCTCTTTATTTTTCTCTGCGCTTCCTCTGCGACCTCCGCGTCTCTGCGGTGAATAACGGGGGAAAGCTAAGGAATTGAATGCCTGACCCAGTAAAACTGACCATCGACGGCCGCCCCATCCAGGCCGCCCCCGGGACCCTGGTGATCGATGCCGCCAAGACCGCGGGCATCGAGATTCCGGCGTTCTGCTACTACGAGGGCCTCACCCTGCAGGCCGCCTGCCGCATGTGCCTGGTGGAAGTGGAGAAGATGCCCAAGCTCATGACCGCCTGCACCCTGCCGGTGGCCGAGGGCATGGTGGTGCGCACGGAGACCGCGCAGGTGGCCGTGGCTCGCAAGTACACCCTGGAGTTCCTGCTCTCCAACCATCCGCTGGATTGTCCCGTGTGCGATAAGGGCGGCGAGTGCGAACTGCAGGACATGGCCTTCCGCTATGGCGCCGGCGAAAGCCGCTACACCGAGGAGAAGGTCCACACGCCCGAAAAACAATTCTCGCCGGTGGTGTACTTCGACGCTCCTCGCTGCATCCTGTGCTTCCGCTGCGTGCGCATCTGCAGTGAAGGCCTGGGCGTGGGCGCCCTGGGTGTGATCAATCGCGGCGTGTTTTCGGAAATCGCGCCCAACACGGGCGACCACCTGGAATGCGACGAGTGCGGCGCCTGCATCGATATCTGCCCGGTCGGCGCGCTCACCAGCGGCATCTACCGTTATCAGACCCGGCCCTGGGAAATGCAGCACGTCGGCGCCATCTGCACGCACTGCGGGGATGGCTGCAAGACCACCCTGGGGGTGCGCAACGACCGCATCATCCGCGGCAACAACCGCGACCGCTCCGGCATCAACGGCGAGTTCCTGTGCATCAAGGGCCGCTACGCCTTCGATTTCTACGACCACCCCGAGCGGCTGCAGGCGCCCCTGGTGCGCAAGAACGGGAAGCTGGAGGAGGTCTCCTGGTCCGAGGCGCTCGAGACCGTAGCCAACAAGTTCGACGAGATCGTCGCGGATGGCGGCAGCTTCGGCGTGATCGGCTCCAACCACACCACCAACGAAGAGAATTTCTACCTGCGCAAATTCGCGCGCGACGTGCTGGCCACCAGCCACATCGACCATCACCGCACCGGCGACGTCCCCGCCCTGATCGATGCGCTGAGCGGCCAGACCGGCAAGCTGGCCACCGTGGCGGACCTGTACAACCGCAAGGCGGTCCTGGTGCTGGGCGCCGACCTGGCGCTGGAGCATCCCCTGCTGAGCTTTCAGATCCGCGCCAATTACCGGCATCACCAGGCGCACGTGTACGCCGTGACGCCGCGCGCGGTGCGCGAGGATAAGTACGCGGTGGCCGGCATCCGGGTGGGGGACAACCGCTCCCTCACGGGGCGCCCTCTGGGCCCGGCTCAGAAAGCGCATCCGAGCCGCGACCGTGAGGGAGCGGTTGCTGACGATCCGCACAACGCCTCCGTGGCCGCCGCCGGCTATTTCGCCGCGCTCGAATCCCTGCGCGCCCGGCTCCAGGCCGAACGCGAGCTGGCGATCGTTTTCGACGATTCGTTCCAAGGCGCGGACGTCCACCGCCTGGTGGATTTCGGCGAGTCGCTGGGCATTCCCGTCCAGTACATCTGCCTGGTGGATTACTCCAACTCGCGCGGCGCGCTGGATATGGGGCTGGTTCCCGGCGAGGGCGGCATGTGCCTCGATGAGATGCTGGCGGCCGATTTGAGCGCGCTGTGGGTGGTGGGCGCCAATCCCATGAAAGGTGGCGTCTCGCGAAAGGCCGGATTCCTGCTGGTGCACGACCTGTTCCTCACCGAGACCGCCCAGCAGGCCGACGTGGTTCTGCCGGCGGCCTGCGCCTACGAGAAGAACGGCACCGTCACCAACACTACCGGCGAAGTGCAGCGGCTGAAGCGCGCCGTGAACACCATGGGCGCCAAGCCCGATCTGGAAATCATGGGCTTCATCGCCCGCGAGATGGGCGTGGCGGCGGCGCTCGGTCCGTGGATTCCCGAGGCGGTTTTCGCGGAGATCCGCCGCACGGTTCGCGGCTACGATATCCCGCTGCCGGCGATCGACACCGGCGGGGCGGCGCCCACCATGCCGGTGAACGGGCGCGGAGGCACTCCCTGGGTCCGCGCGGAGGCCGCCCCAGCCCGGCCGGGCCCAGAGGGCACCCCCGGGGCAACCCCCGACGGCGCCCACGTGCGCTCCGACCACAACGGGCTATTCGCTTCCGGCACGCTTGGGCGCTATTCTAAGGTTCTGAATTCGGTGCTGGAAGGTCGCCTGGACCGCTAAATGGATTCGTTCATCGTCATCACCCTGATCAAGGTGCTGGTCGTCTTCGCCGTTCTGATGACCATCCTGGCTTACCTGCAATGGGTAGAGCGCAAGGTGATCGCCCACATCCAGGTCCGGCCCGGCCCCTACAACGTGGGCCCTCATGGCCTGTTGCAGCCGCTGGCCGATGTCATCAAGCTGATCACCAAGGAAGACCTGCTGCCGGATTATGTGAACAAGCCGCTGTACCTGGCCGCGCCGTTCCTGGCCATCAGCATGTCGCTGCTTTCGATTTCGGTGATCCCTTTCGGCCCCCAGATCACCGTGGCCGGGTACCAGACCTACATGCAGCTTGCCGATCTCAACATCGGGGTGCTGTTCGTCCTGGCGGTGTCCTCCATGGGGGTCTACGGCATCGCGCTGGCCGGCTGGTCTTCCAATAACAAGTACGCGCTGATTGGCGGCCTGCGCAGCTCCGCGCAGATGATCAGCTACGAGCTTCCTCTGTCGCTGGCCATCGCCGCTCCGCTGCTGCTCTCGAATACCCTCAGCCTGCGCGAGCTGGTGATGACCCAGGATGGCGGCTTCTGGCACTGGAACGTGCTGCGCGGCCCCTTTCCGCAGATCTTCAGCTTCGTGATTTTTCTGATCGCCGCCTTCGCCGAAACCAACCGCATTCCCTTCGATCTGCCGGAGGCCGAGAACGAGCTGGTGGCGGGCTATCACACCGAATACAGCAGCATGAAGTTTGCCTCGTTTTTCATGGCCGAATACGCCAACATGATCAACGTAAGCTGCATGGCGACGCTGCTGTTTCTGGGCGGCTGGATGGCGCCCTGGCCGGCCGCGTACGGCTCCAGCCTGGCGCCCGCCCTGATTTTCGCTCTCGCCGGCCTGGTGGCGCTGTACCACGGGATCAATCCGGCGCGCCGCCGCGACAAGTTTTCGCTGCCGGTGGTAGGGGCGGTTTTCCTGGCGATCGCCGGCATCTTTCTGCTGCCCATGGTGCAGAGCTGGCTGCTGCCGCTTTTCTGGTTCTGCGCCAAAACCGGCGCCATTCTGTTCGCTTTTATATGGATTCGCGGCACGCTGCCGCGCTTCCGCTACGACCAACTGATGGGCTTCACGTGGAAGTTCCTTTTCCCGGCCGCGATGCTGAACCTGCTGGTGACCGGCCTGTTAGTAGCCTGGTTTTCGTAACATGGACGTCATACTTTTTCTGGTCTTCGCGATCGTCGCGGTGGTGTGCGCCATCAACGTGGTGGTGCAGACGCACCCGATCTCGAGCGCCATCTCGCTGGTCGGGGTGATGGGATCGCTGGCCATCCTGTATCTGCTGCTGGGCGCCGAATTCCTGGCCGCCGCGCAGGTGATCGTTTACGCCGGCGCCATCATGGTGCTGT
Organism: Bryobacteraceae bacterium; assembly: GCA_052144935.1. Lineage (GTDB taxonomy): Bacteria > Acidobacteriota > Terriglobia > Bryobacterales > Bryobacteraceae > JOPF133. Next base: position 3,136 of record JBKQPR010000061.1, on the reverse strand, counting down.
TCGTCTTCGTCATCATGCTGCTCAACGCCGGCGCCGAGACCAAGAAAGGCCGCTCCTTCATGGTGCAGTTGCTGGGCGGGCCGCTGCTGCTGGCGCTGCTCGCCCTGCTGGCGTACATCGTCCAGCGCATCTATCCCGTCGGCACCATGGTGCACTTCGGAGGATTCCGGAACGGTACTGCGCGCGATGTGGGCCGCGCGCTGTTCACCACTTATCTGCTGCCCTTCGAAGTGACTTCGGTCCTGATTTTGATCGCCATTCTGGGCGCCATCGTTCTGGCGCGAAAGGAAATGGACTGAGATGGCGGAAATTCCGATTTCCTGGTTCCTGACTCTCAGCGCGGTGCTGTTCGTGCTGGGCGTGGCCGGATTCCTCTTCCGGCGCAACATCATCACCGTGTTCATGTCCATCGAGCTGATGCTGAACGGTGTGAACTTGAGCTTCGTCGCGTTCTCCTACTATTGGAAACAGGTGGATGGCCACCTGTTCGCGTTCTTCGTGATGGTGGTGGCGGCGGCCGAAGCGGCCGTGGGGCTGGCGATCATCCTGACGATCTTCAAGAACCGCTCCACGTTGAATATCGATGAAGTGGAGTCGATGAAAAACTGACCTATATGTTCACCGCAGAGACACGGAGGTCGCAGAGGAAGCGCGGAGAAAGGCTTTCTTGGTTTTCTCCGCGTAGTCTCCGCGACCTCCGCGTCTCCGCGGTGAACACGGGGCCCCACTTGGATAACTGATGCAACTCTGGCTCATCCCTCTGCTTCCGTTCGCGGGCTTCCTCATCAACGGCCTGTTCGGCCGCCGGTTTTCCAAGAGCACGGTGAACGCCGTCGCCATCGGCAGCGTCGTGCTCTCTTTCGCCTGGGTCCTGAAGACGCTCTTCTCCATCGATCTGGACGCCCGCAACACCGAGCACTACTTCACCTGGATTCAAAGCGGCAGCCTCACGGTGGGCTGCGATATGGCCGTCGACCGTCTGACCGCCGTCATGCTCCTGGTGGTCACCGGCATCGGCTCGCTGATCCACATCTACTCCATCGGCTACATGGCCCATGAAGGCGGCTACTACCGCTTCTTCTCTTTCCTCAACCTGTTCATGTTTTTCATGCTGGTGCTGGTGCTGGCCGCCAACTACCTGCTGCTGTTCGTGGGTTGGGAAGGCGTGGGCCTGTGCAGCTACCTGTTGATCGGTTTCTACTTCGACAAGAAGTTCGCCACCACCGCCGGCAACAAGGCGTTCATCGTCAACCGCATCGGCGATTTCGGCTTCTCGCTGGCCATGTTCCTGATTTTCCGCAACTTCGGGTCGCTGGATTTCGGCACGGTGTTCAGGGCCGCTCCCGGCGCATCCGAAGCGACGCTCACCACCATCGGCCTGTTGCTGCTGCTGGGCGCGTGCGGCAAATCGGCGCAGCTTCCGCTGTATGTCTGGCTGCCCGACGCCATGGCCGGCCCCACGCCGGTTTCCGCCCTGATCCACGCCGCCACCATGGTCACCGCCGGTGTCTACATGACGGCCCGCTCGTGGGTCATCTATACCCACGCTCCGGCGGCCATGGAAACCATCGCCGTCATCGGCATCGCCACGGCCTTCTTCGCCGCCACCATCGGCCTGCTGCAGAACGATATCAAAAAAGTCTTCGCCTACTCCACCGTTTCCCAGCTCGGCTACATGTTTTTGGGGGTGGGCTGCGGCGCGTTCTCGGCGGGCATCTTCCACCTGATGACCCACGCGTTTTTCAAGGCCCTCCTGTTCCTCGGCTCCGGCAGCGTGATTCACGCGCTCTCCGGCGAGCAGGATATGCGCAACATGGGCGGCCTGCGCCGGAAGATTCCATGGACTTTTGCCACCATGATGTGCGCGGCCGTGGCCATCGCCGGCGTGCCGCCGTTCGCCGGCTTCTTCAGCAAGGATGCCATCCTGGTGGCCGCCTATCGGCACGCGCCGTGGATGTATTGGTTGGGCGTGGTAACCGCCGGGATGACCGCGTTCTACGTCTTCCGCGCCATGTTCCTGACCTTCTTCGGCGAGTACCGCGGGCACGAACATCCGCACGAATCGCCGCCCGTCATGCTCGTCCCTCTGGCCGCTCTGGCGCTGCTCTCGCTCGGCGGCGGCTTCATCAAGGTGCCCGATTTCCTCGGCAAATTCTTCCCCACCGCGGAGGCGCCCGAGGATTTCACCCTGGTGGCCCTCTCGGTAGCCTTGGCCCTCGCCGGCATCCTGATCGCTTACCTGATGTACGTCGCCAGACCCGGCATGGCGGATTCCCTGGCCGGCAGCCTCAAAGGCCTCTACACGCTGGTCTACAACAAGTACTTTGTGGATGAGATCTACGACGCCACGGTGGTCGATCCCGTCGTGAACGGCTCTCGCGAGATGCTGTGGAAGGGCGTGGACGTGTCGCTCATCGATGGCGGCGTGAACGGCATGGGCACGCTGGCCCGCCGGGCCGGCGGCGTATTGCGCCTGATGCAATCCGGCAATATCCGCAGCTACGCCACCTGGGTGTTGTTCGGCTCGGTGGTGGTGATCGTGGCCCTGGAAGTCGCGGGAGGCATGCGATGAACCTGCTGCTGCCCGTTTTCCTGCTTCCCCTCGTCGCGTTCCTGGCCGCGCTGGCGATTCCCCGCCGCCTGCCTCAGAACAGCCGCTGGTGGGCGCTCTTCAGTTCGCTCGCGGTTTTCGTTCTCTCCTTGTTCCTGGTGGCGGGCTTCGACCACGGCCTGGGCCAGGAGCAGTTCGCCATCGACATACCGTGGATGACCACCCCGGATATCCATTTCGCCATTTCGGTGAATGGCGTCAGCCTCTGGCTCGTGCTGCTCTCCACTTTCCTCACTCCGCTCTGCATACTGATCTCCTGGCGTTTTGTGCAGAATCGCGTCAAGGAGTTTTACGCCTTCCTGCTGCTCCTGGAATTCGGCCTCATCGGCGTCTTCGTCTCGCAGGACCTCTTTCTGTTCTACGTGTTCTGGGAGGTCAGCCTGGTGCCGATGTATTTTCTCATCGGTATCTGGGGCCACGATCGCCGCATTTACGCCGCCGTGAAATTCTTCCTATACACCATGGCCGGCTCGGTGCTCATGCTGACGGCCATCATCTATCTCTATAACCGCACCGGAACTTTCA
>JBKQPR010000060.1:0-16256 GCA_052144935.1 Bryobacteraceae bacterium | reverse complement strand
CATTCAGCTCTTTGAGTACTGGATACGCTAACGATCCGCAACGTCAAATGCCCGCCTGGCTGAGGCCCGGCGTGTTACCGATAGCTACCGGCGTTATCAAGATATTGTCCGTGGAAATCGAGGCTAGCTGCAGCATTCTCTCCCAACTCACCGCCTCGCGTGCTTCCGGCAAGCGCTGCCGCCCAAACTCATCCAGCCCGAGCTGATGCCACGACTCGCACCCCAGCCAGCACGCCGAAGGTCCGTGGCCGCCGCAATTCCAGGCCGCTCAGTTTCACCTGTATGCTGTCCAGCACGTCGGCTGGCACTTCCCGGTCATCCGGGAACAGACTCACGGTTCGGTAGTCCTGTTCGTCTTCGTCGAAGACCTCCAGCGACTTGCGCCATGCGGCTTGCTGCTGGTCGTTGATCTCGCCCTGGTACAACACCGTCCGCTGCACGGTCCTGGAGCCGGGCAGCCGGCGATTCTCCACTACGCTGAAGTCGCGGTGAGCCTTGCCGTCCTTCTTTCGCTTGGTGCTTGCGCAGAAACATCGGAAGCAGCAGCATGCACGATGGTGCGGTACTGACAGGTGTCCAGGTGGCGCCATTGCCGTTCGGGCTGATGGTCGCACAACTTGCTGGCTGTTCCGCACTCCGCACACGGCCAACTGGGCAGGTCCTCATGCGCCAGAAAGATATGCACCTCGCTGGGATTCAACTGCAACATACCAGGGGTGTTCGATGCCCAGAATCCGCCGGTAAAGCTCTCGATCTTCCATGGTTATTGGATGGACCCACTGGCCTTTTGGGTGCGCGCGGCAAGTCACTGCGAGGAGGGCTGGACACGGCCGCTTGGGGGCTGCTGGGAGATCCGGGGCGGCTGACGCCGCCCCCGCCATTCCGGCGCTTGAGTCGGCGCTCAGCCCCATCATTCTGGCCGGAAAGCGGTAAAATTCCGGGGGTTTGGGGGCAGAGCCCCCAAGCGGCCTCGCCAGAGACCCGCCTGGCCTTTTCAGTGAACCTAACCCCAACGGGGAAGGCCGGAAGATGGGACCTGAATTCCCTGGCAGTCCCACAATTTCCCTGAGGCGACTGGCCGCCCCTAAGCCCTTACCCCACTCGAAAGCCTGAATTCCCTAGAATATAGGAAAGCTGGAGGTGTTCCGCTCCAAAGAACAACCCTTCCGGCTCCGCTCGCTACTTGCCCGTCTTGACTACAATCTCGACCCGGCGATTCTTTTGCCGGCCCTCGGGGTCGTCACGTCCATCCGGGAAGGCATTGGGCGCCACGGGCTTGGCCGATCCCCACCCTCGGGTGGCCACGGGGCTCGCAATCCCATGCGCCACCAACCAGGCTTTGACGGAATCCGCTCGACGTTCCGAGAGCTTCTGGTTGTAGTCCTTCAACCCCTTGCCGTCCGTGTGGCCCTCGATGGTACAGGCCGCATTCGGGTAGGATTTGAGGACTGTGGCTACTTTTTCAAGCGCCGGAACGGCTTTGGGGAGGAGGTCGGCCTTATCGAAATCGAATAGCACATCGCTCGCGAGTTCTATGCGAATCTCGGTCGCCGTGGTCTTGGCCCCCAGATCTTTAAGGGCTGCATTCAAGTCCTGAGTCTTGCCCGCGACGCCTTTAGCGTTGCCTGCGAGGTCGACGGCCACACCCTTGAGATCCAAAACCTTTCCCTGCAAAGGCACCACTTTACCCTGCGCGCCTGGAGGAATCGGGTCGTCCTCCTTATATTTCTGGGCCCAGACAGTTTGTGCCCCGAGAAGCACACTCAAAACGCAAAGAGACCGGAAAGGTCGTCCTCGGTCGATTGGACGGATCAAGATTCACCCCTCACTGTGATAGAGGAACGTCCTCAAATGGCGGAAACGATGGAATGTGGACGGCAATCTTGGTCGAAGTGGGTGGAGGGGCCGGAAACTTCGCCCAGTATCCCCGCTGCTGGCCCGCCGCAATATCGCCCCAGTAAACGTCCACGATCCCTTGCCCTCCGGCATCGGTCAGATAGGAGTATTTCTTGTTTTCCGCGGGATCGATGAAATAGAGGTCGGCCCAATGGCCGTCGTAGTTAATTTTCTTTGGTTGCGAGGCGGTCAGGCTGCCCGTCGCCTGGGCCCCCGCGCCATTGACGATCCTCCATTTGACGAGCACAGCGCCGCCACTGACCCGTTTCACTTCCAGCAAATCACAACGCAAGTCGGGGTCGGCGGAATACTGGCCAGTGGCGATGACGCTGGCCGGCGCCGCCGGCTGAGCAGGTTGGCCCGGTGCGGCCGCTGGCTGCGCGGGGCTCGACGCGACCGGCGGTGGCGCCGCGGGCTGACCCGGCGCACCAGCCTGCTGCGCCGGCGGCGGAGAGGTCCCCTTGGAGCACGACGTCGCGAGTACGGCACATACCACCATCAAAACCGCCCAAGAAATTCCCGGTCGATTCATAACCACCTCATCTTTCAGCATCTGGTGGGTTAAGTATACACCCCAACCGCGTTGCTTGGGGCCGATTTCCGCAAGTGTTCCGCAAGTGCGTCATGCCTCGTTTAGAATGTCCCCTCTGTCTTAACACATCGGAAATGTCCGCTTTTGGGCGTGTGCCATTGGCTCTGCCGCAGAGCGGATTGTGAACTCCGCCGCCGTTCGGAAATGGAAACACCCGGGCGCCTGCGCACTCCGCCTATTTCAAACCATCTGCCAGGAACAACTCGGACGTGATCCTCTGGAAGCCAAACACTGCCATGCGGGAGTCGGCGGAGAGCACCAAAGCGCGCACCGAGTACACGCCCAAGGGGTTCCCTGGCAGATATCCCCTCACTAATTCGCGCTTCCCGGCGGCCAGGTCGATCCGGGAGATCTGTATCGGCAGTCCTTCCGGATGGTAGACATAGATTGCGCGTCCGGAGGCGTCCCACCGAACGAGCCGTTCGCGGAGATTCGCCCCCGAAATGGCGCGTGGTGGGCCCCCCGGCTCGCCATTGCCGTTCAGCGGGTAAAGGACGAGCTGCGAATCCTGGTCCGTAGCGACGAACCGCGAACCGTCGGGCGAAATCGCTTGCCCGGTGATCGCGGTGCCCTCGGGGGTGAGCGGCTTGGGCGCACCGCGCTCGATATCCTGCCACCAAACGCGGTCCCGCTGGCCGGGTTGATGGGCGGAAAACAGAATGTGCCGGGAATCCGGATACCAATCCGCCCCGAAACTATACTCCAGACCGGCCCGTGCCAGGCCGCGGGTCTCTCCTTCAGCCGTGGGTAAGAGGACCAAATGCTGCGGCGCGGTGAAGAAGGCGCCCAGTACCCATCTGCCGTCCGGCGAAAGGGCCAGGGCCGCGCCCGGACCGAGCCGCAGCGCCGCCGAGCCGTCGCTGCCGCGCAAGCAAACGCTGTACGACGGGCCGGCGGCTTCGCCCATTTCGGTGAACAGCAACGTCCTCCCATCGGAAGAGAGGAACGCTGGACGCGGATTGTCCAAGTAAGCCAAGTCGCGTTCCTTGCCGTCTGGGCCGACTCCGATCATCTCCGACCGGCGGTTCTGGTTTTCCAGGAGCACGCGGCCATCCGGGCTGATGTCCCAGATTGCCAATCCCGCCGGCATGCTGATCACCGTGCGCCGCTTGCCGGCCAGATTGACGCCATAAACCGTCTTGGGTTGCCCGGCCGCGGCAGCCACGAAGAAAATCTCGCTGCCGGAATGCTCCCACGCCAGGCCGCGCTCCGACTCCCACCCGGTCGATAGCGTGGTCGTCTTGCCATCCAACGTCACCACCGCAACCGACCCCAGATTATCGCCGAGGACCGGATGATCCAGAAAGGCCAGGCGGTCGCCCCGTGGGGAAAAAGCGAGATTGCTGACCCAGCCGCTGGTTCGATATAACACTTTCCCAATCGGGTACTCGATCAGGGATTGCCCGGCCACCAAGTGGACCACCGCGAGGTTGTCGCCATCCGGAAGCCAGGTGGCTTCTTGCACGTCTTTGAGGACCGCGCGCGGAACCCCGCCGGAGAGGGGCACACGCGCCAACGTACCCACGTAAGTGGTGTGAAACCGGTAGCGGGCGTCCAGCGCGACGGCCAATTCGCCTTTGGAGGAGACGCCGAACAGGCGGGCCCCGGTCAATCCCAGCGAACGCACCTCGGGGAAATCGACGCTGGCCGAGAAGATCTCGGCCGGCTGGTTGTCCCAGGTGGCGCTGTACACCACGGTGCGGCCGTCCGGGGCGAACGCGGCGCCGGAGATGGTGCCGCGCCGGTAGGTCAGTTGGCGGAAGAACGGCTGCGCCGGTCTCAAGATCAGCCTGGCCGCCGCGAAACTTAGTACGGCGGCGGCAACCAGCAGCGCCGCCATCCACAATGGCGGACCAACGCGAGCGCCGGCCTTCCTTTGTGCCGCGGGCGGAGGAACGTCCGCGACGGAACCAAGCGCGAGGTTCTGGATGGCAAAAGCCAGGTCTTGCGCGGATTGAAACCGCTCCTTTGGATTCTTCTTGACGCACCGCCGCACCAGGCGGTCCAATGCGGGCGGAATCGAGTCCGGCAGATCGGGGGGGTCTTCCTTCAGAATGGCGGCGACGGCGTCCGCGGCCGATTCGCGCCTGAAGGCGCAGTTGCCGCAGAGCATCTCATGGAGCACGACCCCGAACGAGAAGATATCCGACCGTTCGTCGGCGGGCTGGGCCCGCACCTGCTCCGGCGCCATATAGCCGAAAGTGCCTATCACCATCCCGGGCAGCGTAGGGCCCAGGCTGATGGTGTCATCGGCCGCGGGCGGAGCGATGGCCTGCTTCGCCAGTCCGAAATCCAGCACTTTGACGCGGCCCTGCCGCGCGACCATAATGTTTCCCGGCTTGAGGTCGCGATGGATGACGCCGGCCGCGTGCGCTGCCGCGATCCCTTCGGCTACCTGCGCCGCAATATCGAGCGCCATTCTCAGTGGGAGCGGCCCACGGTCGATGATCTCGCGGAGCGATTCGCCGTCCACCAATTCGGTGACCAGGTACTGGACGCCGTTCTCGTCTCCGACGTCATAGACGGTCACCACATTGGGGTGGTTGAGCGCGGCAATGGCGCGCGCTTCCTGTTCGAACCGCCGGCGCCGGGCGCCGTCGTCCGCCAGATCGGCAGGCAGGACCTTAAGCGCCACTTCCCGTCCGAGGCGGGTGTCGCGGGCGCGGTAAACCTCCCCCATGGCTCCAGCTCCGAGTGGAGAGACAATCTCGTAAGGGCCCAGACGGCTCCGGTTCGAAAGCGGCATGTTCTAGGGAGGAATTCCTGTTCTGGCTTACAGCTTCTGAATCAGTATACACCTAGCCAGTTAAGGCTAATGATAACGCCTGGCGTCATCGCTCTTCGACCGCGGGTCCTTGGCGCCGTTCGGTGGCATTGGCGGGGCGGGGAACCAGCCCACTGACAAGCGCCAGCCCTCACTTCCGCAGGTCATCCAGGAATTCTGACGCCGGACTGACACTTGTCACCAGCAAATGATCCCGCGCACGGGTGCAGGCAACGTAAAGGAGGTGCCGTTCCGTGTCGTAGACCTCTTCCAGGTCCGCGTCGTCGGCGACGGTTTCGATCCGCTCCTGCAGCGGAATAATCTCATCGTCACACGCCATTACCACCACGGCGCGAATTTCCAGACCCTTGGCGAGGTGCATGGTGCTGATTGAGGCGCGCGCGCCCTGTCTAGTTCAGCGGCGGAGCGGACGAAGATGCCGACTTCGTGAGCCAACACGCCCTCCGCCGCTCTTGCCCGAAGCCACCGACCGACGCCCTTGATCTCATCCTCCGGCGTCTCGAAAACCAGGATCTCCGGCTGCGGTCCGTTGAACATGGAGATGGTGCCCTTGCGTCCCTCTGTGACGCCGTCCACGTCCGACAATTCGGGGCCCAAAAGCCGGTCGGCCTGCATTCGGATCTGTTGCGACGTCCGGTAATTGACCCGCAGCGTGGAGGAGCGGCCGCGAACATCGACGCCCAGTGCCTTCCACGAGAACGGCTGCTGAAAGATGCGCTGGCCTAGGTCGCCGGCAAAGAAGAGCCGGTTCGACCGCGACCCAGGGTAGAGCCTCCAGGACGCGGACCTCCAGATCATCGCGAGAGAGCGCGGCAAGCAGGACGACAGCCGGATTCCTTAGAGGCCTACCCCGCAAGTGTCGGAACCAAGGGTATCCAATGTTGGCAAGAGCTGCGGCGATCCGCGCGGAGTCCCACGAATCGAGATCGGCGGCATCTATAATAGCGGAAGAACGGTCGTCGGTCACTCGGCGCAGGCCACCCTCCAGGCCACCCTCCAGCAATTGCAAGGTACGCCTGCGAGACGCCGAGTTTGTTGGCGGCGCACTGTTGCGTCAAGCCAGCGGCCTCACGCGCTGCCTTCAATTCAGCGGCCGGAATCCCCACATCGGGCCCCGTATAAACCCAGTATAAACAAGGTCTGTAATACCGTCGGTGTGGACAGGGCCGTGCGTGTGCGCTTGCCTCCCGCCTTACACGATATGCTCGATCTCCAGATCGCCCCACTTCTCCCGCAGATACTCCGCCACCAGCCGGCGGTGGCAATGCTCCGGGAGATCCTCGCTGCACAACAGACACCCACCGTCCAACATTTCGCGCGGCACGCTGTCCTCGATGCGGCGCGACCGCAGCAAGGCCAGGAATTGGCGCTCATAGGCATCCCAGCCGCCCTTCTGCTTCCTGTATTCGTCGAGCATCTCCTGGGTGGGCGCCAGCTCCGGCACATGCACGTACTCGATGCCGCATATGGCTTTCACGAAGAAGCGCAGGTCGTCTTTCTTGGCGAAGCCCGCCAGTTGCGACAGGTTGTTCAGCCGCACATCTACCAGGCGCTCGAGGCCCGGCCTCCGCAGCATGCCGAAGAACTGCTCGGCCGTCTTCTTGGTGAATCCGATGGTGAAGACTTTCATGGCGCGACCTTCATTGGCGGGGCGCCGGCCGGTCCGGCATCCTCCTCATATTCATAAGCGATCCGTTCACCCTGCATGCGGTAAGCGTCTTCGATTACGTCTTCGGGCGACCGGAACAAATCGTACTCCGGCAGCTTGAGCTTGGCCCGCAGCCGGGTGAGTGCATCCTCGTGGTTTTCGATCGCACCGTCTTCCAGAATATGCCGCACCTCCACGCCCCGCGACCGCAGCTCGCGCGAGACCAGGATACTGCGATGGCATTCCAGCGGATCTTTTTCGGCGCACATCAGGGCCAGCCGATGAGTTTTCAGGCCCTCGCACACGCGCTCCAATCCATGGCGGAACAGTTCGGTACGCGCCAGGCGGTCGTACTGCACCTTGCCCCCGGAATAACAGGCGGGGTCCTCGCTGCGCGCGCCCAACTCGCGGCCCAGAAAGAGGTACGCGATCCCGCCGGCCGCCAGCAGCCGTTTTAGATTCTCGCAGTTGAATTGGGGATTCATGCGGCTGTAGGGGCGCGACCGCACATCGCCCACGGCGGTGATTCCGTGGCGCGCCAGCAGTTCCATGAAGCGCTCGGGCGGATGGTTGGAATGCCCTACAGTGTAGACCACGTCGTCCATGAAAATCCCGCCTGGTTTGGTCTGCCGATGACCGCTGCTGCCAGCTTATAACAATAACCATCCGCGTACCGCTCACCCAGGCTCACCGACAGCCAGCATGGCTCCAGGGGATAGCGGCCCGGCGGCTTTGGGCGAAACGCGCGCATCACCCCCGGATCGGTGACAGAAAAGTTGTAGGGCACGCCGCGGTAGACAAACTCCGCCCGCACCTTGAGCTTCGATTTGCCGCCCTCGTCCTGGACCAGCACGCACGGCTCCTCGGGCTCGATCAGCGCCAGCGACCAGTTCAGCCCCGCGGCAACTCCGGCGGCCACACGATCGTTCAAGCCGTGCGCGGTGGAGGACCCGTTGGGCCAGAGGTCGGCGGGGTGGTCCACCAGGGCCTCGAGTTCCGCCGCCGGCAGTTGGCCCACTCTCACCCACTTCGCGCGCGGATCGATGCGATGGTTCTCGGTCTGGTGAAGCTGCGGAACGGGTCGCTCCAAGGGGATATCCAGCACGTCGAGCGGGCCGGCGAAGCTTCCATCCGCGCATTTGCGCTCCTCGTCCGAAATCTCCTCTTTGGGGCGGGCGCTCACCGGCCGCACCCATCCGCCGTATCCGGAAGCCAGGATCTGTTTGCCCGCGATGCACCGGCCGGCGTGCTTCCAAGAGCTGGCCAGGCAGAGGATGCGCATCCCGTAGCTCATCCGGCGGGCGGGATCGGCCGCGGCGGCCGCAATAACCGCGCCGGCAACTTGGACAGATACACCAGCCGCTCGATCGCCGGCAGCAGGCGGCGCACCGTGCGGCCGTGCAGCACCAGGCTCCCGGCCACCAGCGCGGGGTGCGGAATGGTGGTGCAGCAGCGCGAGCAGACGTCCACTTCCCCGCCCCGGCCGGAGGCGTGCAGGCGGCGCATCTCGCGCATCTCCGCGGCGTTCCAAATCTCCACCAGCGGCAGCTCGCCGAGGTTGCCCACGGGCTTTCCATCCAGCATGTAGCTCTGGCAGCAGGGGTACACATCGCCGTTCTGCTTGACGTACAGGGGGCCGCGCCACAGGTAGTGGCAGGGGTGTTTCCAATCGCCGGAGGCGTGGCCGGCATCTGGCCGCATCAGGTTGGTTTCGTCGGCCTTGATGCGAAGCTGGTCCACACCGGGGATACCGCCCCAGAAGGCCAGAAAATCGTCCACCTCGGCGGCGTTACCATCCATCTTGACCATCTGCACTACCACCTGCAGGCGCGACCGCCGCTGGTGTTTCATGCGCGCGAAGCGCACGAAGTTGTCGCGCACTTTTTCGAACTTAGCGCCCTTGCGGTAGAACTCGAAAGTCTCCTTCTTGAACCCATCGAAGCTGAGGGTGATCTGATCGAGCGGCGAATCCAGCACTCGCGCGGCGGTGCGTTCGTCCAGAAACGTGCCGTTGGTGGAGAGCAGCGTGGAGATGCTGTGGCGGTGGCAGTATTCGATGCGCGGGAAGATCTGCGGGTCCATGAACGGCTCGCCCAGCCCGATCAGCATCATGTGCTCGGCGGTGTCCCCGGCTTGGTGCACAAGACGTTCGAAGATTTCGTCCGTCATATCCGCTTTGGGCTGTTTATGGGTTTCGCGCGGACACATGGGGCAGTACAGGTTGCACTTGGCGGTGGTCTCGACGATATACTCGACAGGCAGCGCCGGCAGTCTGGTCCGGCGCGCGAGGTAACTCCACAAAAGCTTTGCCCGGTTCCAGGCCCTCATGCTTACATTCATTGTACCTGCGGGAGAGCGCCGTTCACCGCCGAGACACGGAGGCCACAGAGGAAGCGCGGAGAAAATTCTCTTCTCCTCTCTTTGTTTTTCTCCGCGCTTTCTCAGCGTTCTCCGCGTCTCCGCGGTGAGGACGGGCCGCCCGCGATAGAATACGATAAACGGCAAGGACAAATCGTGAAAATCACCATTTCGGGAGCGTCGGGATTGATCGGCCGGCGCCTGCTCAAGGCCCTCAGCGCGGAAGGCCACGCGCTCCATGTGCTAAGCCGCCACGCCGGGACGAACCTGCCGGGCGGCGTGCGCCTTTCGGCATGGGACCCCTTGAAGGGCGAGCCGCCAACCGAAAGCCTGCGGGATGCCGATGCGGTGATCCACCTGGCCGGCGAGCCTGTGGCGCAACGCTGGAACGAGGATGTCAAACGGCGTATCCGCGATAGCCGCGTCACCGGAACGCGCAACCTGGTGGACGCACTGAAGAAGCTGTCGCGGCCGCCGGCGGTCCTGGTGTGTGCCTCGGCGATCGGCTACTACGGCTCGCGCGGCGACGAGATTCTGGCGGAACCGGCCGCCCCGGGAACCGGGTTCCTGGCGGAGGTCTGCGTGGCCTGGGAAAGCCAGGCGCGCGCGGCCGAAGCGGTGGGCATGCGCGTGGTGACGGTGCGCACCGGGGTCGTGCTGGATACCCGCGGCGGCGCATTGCCCCGCATGTTGCCGCCCTTTCGCATGGGCGTGGGCGGCAAGTTGGGCAACGGCAAACAATGGATGTCGTGGATTCATCTGCAGGACCTGGTGGCGCTGTTCCAGCTTGCGCTCAATCAACCGCTGCGCGGCGCCGTGAATGGAGTGGCGCCCTATCCGGTGGACAATGCCGATTTCACGCGCGCGCTGGCCGCGGCGCTGCACCGCCCGGCCTTCTTCCCGGTGCCCGGATTTGCGCTCAGGACGCTGTTTGGGGAGATGTCGGAGGTCCTCCTGGCAAGCCAGCGGGTAGCCCCCAAAGCCGCCGAAGCCGCCGGCTTTCGCTTCTGCTTTCCGCAACTGGAGCCGGCGCTGTCGAACCTTTTGAAATGAACCTTTTGAAATAACCGCTAACCTCCCGCCGCGTCGCACGTCCGACCGCCAGGGGCACTCATGGGCGACTTGTCTTTCTCCTGGCGCGCGCTGCGCAAGAACCCGGCTTTCAGCATCCTGGCGGTCATCACGCTGGCCCTCGGGGTAGGCGCCAACACCGCCATCTTCAGCGTGGTCAAAGCGGTCCTGCTCAACCAGTTGCCCTACCGTCAACCCGACCGGCTGGTGGCCCTGGCAGAGGCCGATTCCGGCGAAACACGCCCCGAAACCATCGGCTACACCACGGCTTACGATTGGCGGCGCCTGAGCCACTCCTTCGAAAGCATGTCGCTCTACCGCGATGCCGCCGGAGCCATCGTCGAGCGGGGCGAGCCCGAACTCCTGCACGGCTTGCGGGTCAACTACGATTTCTTCGATACCCTGGGCATCCCCGTGCAGCTTGGCCGTACCTTCCTGCCCGAGGAAGACCGCCCGGATCGCCGCTATGAAGTGATTCTCAGCGATGGCTTATGGAAGCGCCGGTTCGGCGGCGATCCGCACATCATCGGCCGCGTCATCCGGTTGAGCGAATCGTCCTTTACCGTCGTGGGTGTGCTGCCGCCGGGCTTTCGCTCGCTCGAAATTCCAGGCTTCCTGGGTGCGCCGGAGATGTTCCTGCCGCTGGGCTACGATCTCTCGCTACCCTATGCCTGCCGCGATTGCCAGCACCTCCACCTGATTGCGCGGTTGAAGCCCGGCGTGTCAGTGAGCCAGGCGCAAGCGGAGTTGAAGACCATCATGTCCGGCCTGGTTCGGCAATACCCTGCTTCCTACGTGCCCAGCGCCACGGTGGCCATCGAACCCTTGCAGGATTACCTCGTGGGCCGCGTCAGCACGGCCCTTTGGGTGCTGATGGGAGCGGTCGGTTTCGTGCTGTTGATCTCCTGCGCGAACGTTGCCAGCCTGATCCTGGCGCGCGCCATGGGTCGCGCCAAAGAGATCGCCCTGCGGGCCGCCCTGGGCGCCGGAAGATGGCGACTGGTGCGTCAGCTTCTCACCGAGAGCCTGCTGCTGGCGCTGGCCGGCGGACTGGCCGGCGTGCTTCTGGCCGCGTGGTGTACGTCCGCCCTGGCCGCGCTCGTGCCGAAGGAAATCCCGCGCGTCAATGAAGTCCGCATGGATCCCACGGTGCTGTTGTTCTGCCTGGCGGCCAGCCTTCTCACCGGAGTGCTCTTCGGCCTGATGCCCGCGTTGCGCGCCTCGCGCGTCGATCTGAACGACGCGCTCAAGGACCTGGGTAAGACTACCGCGGGGCGCGCACGGCAGGGCCTGCGCAACCTGTTGGTGGCTGCCGAAATAGCCGCGGCCTTCGTGCTGGTAGTCGGCGCCGGCCTGTTGGGAAAGAGCTTCATCCGCCTGATGAACGTCGATCCCGGCTACGATCCGCACAACGTGCTGACGCTCAGCACCTACGTATATGGCGCCCGCTATCGGAAGCCGGAAGCCGAGCTGGGCTACTACAGCCAGGTGATGGAACGTCTTCGCGCGACTCCCGGCATCGAGAGCGTGGCCATGACCAGCGAGCTTCCGCTGGCCGACTTCGACCGCCGCGGATTCCACGTCCGCGACCGCCACCCGCAAATTCCATCGGATGTGCCCAGTGCCGATACCTATTCGGTAACGCCGGATTATTTTCGCGTCATGAGGATCCCTCTGCGGCGCGGCCGCCTGTTCACCGAGGCCGACGGACCCACCGCGCCCAAGGTAGCCATCATCAGCGAGACCTGCGCGCGCGAACAATTTCCAGGCGAGGATGCCATCGGCAAACAGATCCAGTTAGGTGGCCGCGACGAGCGGCAACCTTGGGCCACCATCGTGGGTGTGGCCGGCGACGTTCACCAGTACGGCCTGGAGATCAAACCCAATATCGCCGCCTACATCGCGCAGTCGCAGGATCTCTCTTTCGGTTATTCCCTGGTGGCGCGGACGGCCGCCGATCGGAGGAACGCCCCGCGACTCATGGAAGGCGCCGTGCGCGCGGCATTTCTAGCGGTGGATCGGACGCTGCCGGTTTACCGCGTCCAACCGCTGGAGAGCTACTCGGCCTCTGCGCTGGCCGAGCGCCGGTTCACGCTGGAGTTGATTGCGCTCTTCGGTGCGCTCGCCCTGGCCCTGGCGGCCGTAGGCATTTACGGCGTGATCGCCTACGCCGTAACTTTGCGCACCAGGGAGGTAGGCATCCGCATGGCATTGGGGGCCGAGCGGCGCGATGTGCTGCTGATGGTGCTGCGCAGCGGCGCCACGCTGACCGGTACAGGCTTAGCCGCTGGATTCCTGGCGTCCCTGGCTCTGACCCGCCTGCTGGCCAGTCTGCTTTTCGATGTGCGCGCCATCGACCTGGCGACTTCCGCGGCGGCAGCGGTGGTGCTGTCGGTGGTGGCTCTGCTCGCCAGCTACTTGCCCGCGCGCCGCGCCGCCAGTGTGGACCCGATGATCGCGCTACGATACGAGTAGGCGCTGGCGAGCCAATCGCTTCACGCCGATGGTGACGATGTGGGCGTGATGGCCGGCCACGGCCAGATCGATATTCAACTCGCCCCGGCCGGCGAGGGTCGTGGGGAGCGGGATGTCGACCTGGTTCATGCCGGGGTATTGCGATGGCGGCCGGCATTAATCACGTTTTCACCCGACTGACCGTACGACACCGGGAATCCTAACGCGCGCAGCTCGCACAGTAACTCGGAATGAACCAGGTGCACTTGCCGCAGGTTCGGCTGACTGGGGTCCGCAGCCACCCTGGAGCGGTGCCGCACCGTGACGCCCGCATGAGCATCGCCTTCGACGCCCAGCTACCAGGAGAATGAAATCGCGGCAACGGCACCGGACGCGGCGGGGTGACGCCAGCCGTCACGAGCGGGGCGCCCGCGCCAGCAGCGGTTTCAGCCACCACCGCCATCCCAACCGTGACGGTTGCCGGACAGGCGGCGAATGTTTGGTTCTCGGGCCTGACGCCGGGCTTGATTGGCGTGTACCAGATCAATGTTGTTGTGCCACGGAACGCGTCGAGCGGCGATCAGGATGTCGTGGTGAGTTTCCCAGCCTACCAGGCGTGCTGCGAAAGCGGGAGTTTTCCGTATACGTATACGGTGTACCTTGACAGCCAGCCGGTCAAGCTGCCGACCCAGTGATTTGCGCCGCAACAGCCGCGATTGTCGATCCCCACTTACAGGCCATCCCCCGCACACTCCTGGCACTGGCAGATCTCCCGGAAATGCTCGTAGGAATAAATCCCGGTGTTGTGGCCGTCGCTCCAGTTGATGCGGATGGCGTAGTTGCCCACCGGTTCCACGGCCAGCATTTTCAGCACGGGCTTGTACAGTTGGAACGGATTGTTGGCCTCCGGCTGGCGCGGCGGAGTGCCGTGCGCGCCGGTGCACGCGGCGCAGGGACACTTGTCGCGCAGGTATTGAAGGCCGTACTCGCTGCGGTGGCCATCCTTCCAATCGATCTTGATGCCTTTGGATTTGGAAATGGCGATGTGTTCGGGGTCGGTCGAGAATGCCATGGTCAATTGAAGAGCCGCTCCACGTCGCGCACGCCGGAAATGCGGCGCATGGCGGAAACCAGTTTTTCGAGCTGCTTCTTGTCGCGCACGTCCACCGTCATTTCCACCACGCCGCCGTCGTGATCCAGCGCGGTCCTGGCTTCCAGGCTGCGGATATTGGTGTTTTCGTCGGAGAGCACGCCGGTGAGCTGGTTGAGCATCCCGGGCCGGTCGTCCGTGTGGACCGTGATGCGCACGGGAAAAGCGTCGTCGGCCGCGCGCGCCCATTCCACTTCGATCTTGCGCTCGACATCGTACATCAGGTTTTGCACGTTGGGGCACATCTTGGAATGTACGGCCACGCCCTTGCCGCGCGTGACGTAACCAACGATGGATTCGCCGCGAATCGGATTGCAGCACTTGGCGCGGTAGACCAGCAGGTCGTCCGAGCCGCGCACTTTGATCACTGCGTCGGCATCCTGCTGGCGGCCCGGCGCGCCCGGCGGCAGATAGGCGGGCGAGGAAGGTTCGGCGCTCGCGGGCCGCGCCTCGGCCGGATCGTCCTTCACCGCTCCCGGCGCGATCTTGCTGAGCACCTGCCGGGCGGAAAACTTCCCGTAGCCGAGCGCCGCGTGAAGATCCTCCATCTTGCTGTAGCCGTATTCGGAAGCCACCCTCTCCATGTCGCTCTTGCCGAGCTTGCCAAGCTGCACGCCCAGCCGGCGGGCCTCCTTATCCAGATACTTCTGGCCGATTTCAATGGCCTTGATGCGCTCGCTGGCATTGATGACGTGCTTGATCTTGTTGCGCGCGCGGGAGGTTTTGACGAAGGCCAGCCAGTCCTTGCTCGGCTCGTGACCCGGCTGGGTCATGATCTCGACGATGTCGCCGTTGCGCAGGGAGGAGCGCAGCGGAACGATCCGCCCGTTGACCTTGGCGCCCACGCAGGTATGGCCCACATCGGAGTGGATGGCGTAGGCGAAATCGATGGGCGTGGCGTCGCGCGGCAGGACCAGGACTTTACCGCGCGGCGTGAAGGTGTAGACCTCCTCGGGGTAGAGATCCACCTTCAGGGTGGACATGAATTCGGTGGAATCCTGGACGTCGCGCTGCCATTCCACCAGGTGGCGCAGCCAGGCGATGCGCTGATCGTCGGCCGCCGGACCTTTGCGTCCCTCCTTGTATTTCCAGTGCGCGGCGATGCCCTCTTCCGCGATGCGGTGCATCTCCTCGGTACGGATCTGCACCTCGAAGGTCTGCCCGTGAGGCCCCACCACCGAAGTGTGCAGCGACTGATAGAGGTTGGGGCGCGGAATGGCGATGAAATCCTTGATCCGGCCGGGAATGGGACGCCACCGGTTGTGAATCACGCCGAGGGCGGCGTAGCAGTTCTTCACCGAATCGGTAATGATGCGGAACGCCAACAGATCGTAGACCTGATCCACCGTGATCTTCTGCCGCCGCAGCTTCTGGAAGACCGAGTAGGGGCGTTTGACGCGGCCATCCACGCGAGCGGGAATGGCCTCGTGGCGCAGCTCCGACTCCACCGTCTGCCGGATTTCGGCGAGGAACTCCTCATTGGAGTGGCGGCGGGACTCGATGGCTTGCACGATTTCCCGGTAGGCATCCGGCTCCAAATGCTGGAAGGCCAGGTCTTCCAGCTCGCTGCGCACTTTGCCCATTCCCAGGCGATGCGCGATGGGCGCGTAGATCTCGATGGTCTCGCGGGCGATGCGTTCGCTCCGTTCGGCGTTGAGGTAGCCAAGCATGCGCATGTTGTGCAGGCGGTCGGCCAGCTTCACGATGATGACCCGAATGTCCTCCACCATGGCCAGCAGCATCTTACGGAAGCTTTCGGCCTGGCGATCTTCGGCGGAGAAGAAATCCAGTTTGGTCAGCTTGGTGAGGCCATCCACGCAGCGCGCCACTTCCTCGCCGAATTCCTTGCGCACCTGCTCCACGGTGACGCTGGTGTCCTCGACGACATCGTGGAGCAGCCCGGTGACCATGCCCACGATATCCATGCGCATCTCCGCCAGAATGTGCGTCACCAGGACCGGGTGCACTATGTAGGGCTCGCCGGAATCGCGGCTCTGCCCTTCGTGGCATTTGCTGGCGAAGCGGAAGGCGCGCTGGAGGATCGAGAGATCGTCGTTGGGCCGGTATTCGCGGATCTTGGCTTCGAGTTCGCGGTATAGGCGCTCAACCGGATCGGGAGGGGACTCTGGGGACACGGATTCCGAAAGGCTGGCGGATTCGGAGGGCACTTTAATCTATTGTAACAGGGACCATCGCTTCACCACGGAGACAGACGCGGAGGTCACGGAGGAAGCAGGAAGAAATCTCTAGGGTGTTCTCCATGCTTCCACCGTGAACTCCCGTATACCAGGCCCAGCCAGGC
>JBKQPR010000059.1:0-9166 GCA_052144935.1 Bryobacteraceae bacterium | reverse complement strand
CGGAAAAGAACTCTGGGGGCAGGAGGTGAAGCAGCGAAAACTAAACTGACTTACTCACACACGAGGGGCATCAGCCGAGCGGGGCCAGCGCTCGGAAGGGTGATCGTGTGCATAATCCAGGTGTTATAAATGTTGTTTTCGTGGTTGCCGGATTCCGACCACCCCACTTTGAAAAAGTCGGGGTAAATCAGCATCGCCGCCGCGGTCATGAAACCGCCGCCCGAGTGGCCCCACATCCCCACGCGGGTAATGTCGATGAAGGGGAACCGCTCGGCGAGCTGTTCGATGGCCGCCTTCTTGTCCGCCAGCCCGTAATCCCGCAGGTTGCCGTAGCCGAAGGTGTGGTACCACTTGGACCGGTGCGGGTTGCCGCCGCGGTTGCCCACCTCGACCATGATCAAGCCCATATTGGCCATCAGGACCTGGTTGCTGCGCGGCGTAAAGGTTTTGCTCACGCTCTCGGTCTGCGGGCCGGGGTAGACGTACTCGACGATCGGATACTTCTTGTTGGGGTCGAAATCGAAGGGCTTGTACATCACCCCATACAGGTCCGTGATGCCGTCGTCGGCCTTCACCTTGAACGCTTCGGGATACCTGAAGCCGGCCGCCGCGAGCGGCGCCACGTCCACTTTTTCGAGCGCCATCACGGCGGCGCCCTGCCCGTCGACCAGGGTGGATTCGGGCGCCGTGTCCACGCGCGAGTAAGTGTCCACCGCGTACTTACCCGAATCCGACATATTCACGGCGTGCGAGCCGTCGCCGGGGTCGAGCATCTTCATGCCGCTGCCATCCAGATTGGCGCGGTAGAAATGCATGAAGTAAGGATCTTCGCCGTCTTCGTGTCCGGATGCGGTCATATAGAGCGCCCGCACTTTTTCATCCACGTAGGAGATATCCTCGGCCACATACTCGCCCTTGTCGATCTGGTTCTTGAGCGTGCCGGCGGAATCGTATAAGTAATAGTGGCCCCAGCCGTCGCGCTCCGACCACCAGATCAGCCCGCCGCCGTTATCGATCACCTTGAGGGGCTTCGACTCGATATAGACGTTCATGCGCTCCTGGATCAGCGGCTTGACTTCGCCCGAGGCCGTGTCCACCGTGCAAAGGTCCAGGCGGTGCATGTCGCGGCTGAGGCGCGTGAAATACAGCTTGTCCGAGCCGGGGCCGGCCCACAGCGGTTCGGTGCGCTGGTGTTCACGGGCGCGCGCCAGCGGGCGGTCCACCTCCACCTGGATGGTCTGGTCGGTGAAGGCATCGGCCTTGGCCACCACCTTGGATTTAGCGGCCACGTCCCACATTTCGAGCGAAGACTGCGGGGCGTCGGGGTCGCCGGGCATGGCGTAGGTGTAGGTTTCCAGCGTGGGACGGGGGTTGGCCAGGGAGTTGATCACCCAGAGCTTTTTGACCTTGCGTGAATCGCGCCGCACCAGCGCGAACTTCTTCGAATCGCGCGACCAGGAAACATTGGCCGCCTGCCGCCGGTTGGGATTCTCCTGCTCGCCGCCGGCGTTCTCCTGCTGCTCCTGCTGCTGCTGTTGCTGGTCGCCGCCCATGCCGCGGCCGCCGTAGCCGAAGTCTTCGACGCCGTCGGTAGTGAGCTGGGTTTCCACGATGGATTTATCGTTGGCGTCCTTCTGAGCCTTGACGTAGTTGGCGGCGTCCATCATAAAAAGGTTGTGGTTGCGCGCGAACACCACTACCTTATCGTCGGGCGAAAGGGAAGCCCAGGTGGGCTTGCGCGCGGGCGGTTCGTCCAACAGGGTGAGCTTGCCGGTCGAGAGTTCGTACTCGAAGGAGAGCTGCTTCTGGTCGCGTCCCGGCGGCGGCGCGAACAGTCCGCCCCCGCCGCGGCCGCCCTGCTGCTGGGGCGTGTCGAGATCCTCGTTCTGCTCTTCTTCCTGGTCCTGCTGTTGCTGCTGCCCGGCAGTGACCTCGGCGCCGGTGGTGGCGGCCTTGGGTTTCTCGCCGGGGATCACCGCATCCTTGGGCACATTGACCTCGAACTGGATGGCCGAATCGTTCTTCACGAAGCGGATCACGGTGATAGGCAGATGCTGCGAATCGTAGGGGATCCCCGTGGCGGTGGTCAGGCTGACCGCCAATTTCACCGGATCGAAGACATAGGCGCGGGTCTTCTTCACCGGATCGACCATCCAGAATTTGCGGCCCCTGGTGTTTTCGAAGCTGTACCAGAAGCGATCGCCGGATTCGAGCCAGTGCGGCGTCACCGCCAGGTCGAACACCAGCTTGCCGACTTTTGTGGGGGTCCACCGGGAGGCCAGCTCGTAGTTGGCTTTGGGCCCGGAGGGCGCCCCGGGCACCGGGTTGGTGGAGGCCGGCGCATTGTCGGCGGCGGGCCCAGGGGGCAGCCCGGGAAGGGTGGCGGCCAGCAGGACGAGCAGTCCAGCGGCTACAACGGCGTAACGTCCCCACGGGGCGCGTCCGATCGGGGATCTGTGCATGGGCGTCTCCTACAAGAGTTGATCTGGGTAGATCCCTGTACTATAGCCCATGCCGAAGGGCGGTGGGAACGCAACCCTTTTCATCGTCCTCATCGGCCTCATCGGTCAGGCAAGGGCGACCGCATTCCGGGCATCTGGCTGAAGGGATCGGGATCCGCGAGCACCCCGCCGGCGTTAGTGGTTCATGCGGAGGGCGCCGCAGCCGCTCGCCAATCTGCCGAGGTGGGGCGGTTGATCGCGGCCGGCCGCGCGGTCCTTATGATTGACGCATTCCAGACCGGCAGCGCCGTGACGCCCCGCGACCGTTCCGTGAAGAGTTCCTGACATTCAATAAATCGGACGACGCCAACCGCGTGCAGGACATCCTCACCGCGCTGGCCTGGCCGCACACGCCCAAGACCCGCCTGGTAGGGTTGGGCAAGGCCGCCGTATGGTGCCTGTTCGCCGCGGCCGTGGCGGGCGAACCGGTGGAACTGGAAGCCAATTTGGGTAGCTTCGCCGGCAGCGACCAGGACCTTGTAGACTCGTTCTTCGTGCCGGGTATTCAACGAGCGGGGGCCTGCAGGCGGCTAAGGAACTGGCGGGTGGGTGCGGTGAGACGGACTTGAGCCAAAAGGTATAATAGGAATCGAGATGCCGGAAAAACTGAGCGCACGCGTGG
The DNA here is from genome assembly GCA_052144935.1 of Bryobacteraceae bacterium. Taxonomy (GTDB): domain Bacteria; phylum Acidobacteriota; class Terriglobia; order Bryobacterales; family Bryobacteraceae; genus JOPF133. The sequence continues at coordinate 6,043 of JBKQPR010000059.1, read as the reverse complement.
AGAAGTTGGAGGACCTGATGGTCCTGCTGGCCAAGGAACATATCAAAACCGAGGAGAGTTTCCGCGAAACCGACCGGCGGTTTGCCGAAACCGACCGGCGGTTTGCCGAAACCGACCGGCGCATGCGCGAGATGGATGAACGCAGCCGCGAGCGTGACCGCATCCTGGACGAGCGCGTCGACAAACTGGTCAGCGCCATCGGCGATTTGATCCGCACCCGCACGGATGGGCCCGCGGCAAGCGCGCCGCCTACGACACCGCCTGAATCAAGGCCTTGATGTATCCATAGCAAAAGGCGAACGACTGCAATCCGCCGGGGTCGTTGGGCGCCACCGGGACGTGGTCCGGCATCAGCAGGTACGGGTAGCCCACCTCTTTGTAGACCTCGATGGCTTGCACAAAATCGATGTCGCCTTCGTCGGGGAAGACTTCGATGAAGTCGTTGCGGTGGCCGCGAATGTTGCGGAAGTGCACGTTGAAGATTTTCTTGCGCGTGCCGAAGTAGCGGATTACGTCGAAGATCTCCTTGCCGGGGTCGGCCAGCATTTCGCTCACCGTGCCCTGGCAGAAGTTCAAGCCGTGATAGGGGCTTTCCTTAATGGAGATGAACTTCTTCAGACCCTCCACCGTGCCGAGCACGCGCACCACGCCCTGATAGCCTTCGGGCGGCACTCCGGGGTCGTGCGGATGACAGGCCACGCGGACTTTGTACTCCTCGGCCACCGGAACGACACGCTCCAGAAAATACGTGATGCGCTCCCAGGCGGCATCGGCATCCACGCGGCCGGCGCGGGTGAGGGGCGGATTGGGATGCGCGTCAGCCAGGCGCCAGGTGCTGTAGGTGCAGTCGCCGCGGCCGGGCGTGCGCGTGGCGAGGCGAATCACGCCCAGGATGCTCATGTTGTACTTGACGCAAGCAATGCCCGCGGAGGCGCAGTTCCGAATCATCGTCTGCACGGCCTCGATATCGCGGTCGCGTTCGGGGCTCTGGGCGAGCATGATGGCGGGGTGCCTCTCGCGGTCGATATGGCTGGAAGTAAGGAACGGCAGGGCGATCGATTCCACCGTGACGCCGTGCTTTTCGGTCATGTCGCGCATGGCCTTCAGCTCATCCACGGTGGCGTAGAGGCGCCCGTCCGCGATCTGGGGATAGCCGCAGATGTCCTTCACGCCATAGCGCGCAAAATACTGCACATGCGTTTCGTTGGTGGGGGCCGACTGGCAGCCGACCCGCATGAGGACCGGCCTCGCGGCCTGTGCGGAAGCGGGAGTGATTTCGGAGGCGGCCAGGGCCGCGCCGCCGGATGCGGAGAAAAATTGTCGCCGGTTCATAAACAGTCCTATCGTAATGCAAAGCCGGGGCCTATAGGAAACAGATTGCGAGTCACAGGGTCTCCTCGCCGGCCGGGTCTCAGGAAAAAGCGAATAGTCTTTGAGACGTGAGGTCGCATATCTTAGCCCGCTCGGGCTCGGGCGCAAAGTCAAACATCAGGTGAAACAACTGCACGGCCCGATCAAACTCCGCCATGCCGCCACCCAATTCTCCCCAAATCATCCGGTCGGCTCCGAACGTCTCGTAAACCCGCTTCACGAACGGATTGGCGTCCGAATGAGGGAATGGCTGTTTGGATGCCGAGGCGACGCCGGTCCGGAGAACTTCATATACACTCGCGGAATCTCCGCCAGCTTGAGGACCTGCTCAAACTCCGCGGCAGTCCCCTGCCCTGGGCGAGCCAGATGATCCAGAATGACGGGCATGTCACGAAATTCAGCGGCCAGTTCCCCGATCTGGGGCGCATAATGTGGAATTAGTTGTACCAGGATGCCGAGACCCAGTTCGTGTGCGGCGCGCCAAGTCGGCTCCATCTGCGGATCTCTCAGGTCTCGGTCCCGGATCGCGCCGGTTGTCGTGGAAGGGGTCCCCGCCGAGTGGAGCTCATGGATCCTGAGGGCCACAATCCGTCCGGGGGTTCTTCGGACCAGCGCCTGCATTCGCCTCGGTGTTTCCGGATCGATTGGATCGAAGAGGCAGGTGCCTGTAAAGAAGCCTTCAGAAGGTCCACGGGTCAGGCTGTATTCCAGGTAGCGATGGTCATCCTGATAAGGCTCCGGGTGAACGATGATCGCGTGATCGATCCCAGCCGCCCGAGCGAACTTCGCGTATTGCTCGACCGGGGCAGGCCGCGACGTTCGGGCTGCGCTGTTGTACGGAAACCGGTCCGGGTCGTCGGAGAACAGGTGAACATGCGACTCGATCAACACTCCTGGCGGGCGCGCGGCCCGCGCCCGGGCCGCCAGCAGCGTGCCAGCGATCCACTCTCGTCGCGAAATCCCCTGCAAGCTCATTAGAATCCCAACCGAAGGCCAAACCGCAACAACCGCTGGTCGACGCCTTCGCGGCCCGAAGCCGGCCGTGCCGAACCGGACCTGGGTGACTTGGGCGAACGCCTTCGGATCGTAGTAAAACTCTCCCGGGCCGATGCCACCCAGCTCTGCCACGTTGGAAAAGACCTGATCGGCGCGTTGTGTGCTGCCCGGCGCGTTGAGTGACGTACCCGGCGCGGTAACGTTGAATGGCGCACCGGAATGCGATTAGAGGATACTCGCTGCCTGGTGTCTGTTCAAGATTGCCCACTTAGTGAGAAAATCACCTCGGAACAGAATCTGCCGTTCGCTGCGGCCGATACCACTCACACCTCTCCAGCTCTTTCTCTGATGGCATCCCCCTGCCCCGGAGCTACCGGCAAGGCCGCAATCCCTCGCAACATCCCCGCAAGTAGGCGCCGCGTCCGGTGGCTCTCGGTTAGCATCAGCCAGTAGTAACCGGTCAGCGGGCGCCGGCGCGCAGCCGCTCCACCTCTCGCTGCAATTCCGGATCGGGCTTGAGGCGCAACGCGGCCTCCAGGTGCGCCAGCGCTTCGGGCAGGCGGCCGGGCAGGTTCGAGAGCGCCACTCCCAGGTTGTAGTGCGCATCGGCCGAATCCGGGTTGGCGCGCAGGGCGGCTTCGAAATGGGCGATGGCTTCGGGCAGGCGGCCGGGAATGGGCGCCAGCGACGCACCCAGGTTGATATGGGCTTCGGCGTAGTCCGGTTTCAAGCGCAACGCGGCCTGGTATTCCGCTATGGCCTCGGATGGCCGCCCCAGCTTGGCCAGCGCGCTGCCCAGGTTGTTGTGGACCTCGGCCGAATCGGGGTTCAGGCGCAACGCGGTCCGATACTGCTCGACCGCTTCCGCGAGGCGCGCCGGGTAATTGGCCAGCGCGCTGCCGAGGTTGTTGTGGGCCTCCGCCGAATCGGGGTTCAGGCGGAGGGCGGCCTCGTATTCCGCAATGGCTTCGGGCAGGCGCGCGGGGTCGCCTGCCATCGCGATCCCCAGGTTGAGGTGGGCCTCGGCGGAATTGGGATTGAGGCGCAAGGCGGTCAGGTATTCGCCAATCGCTTCAGACTGGCCTCCGGGCGTTTCGGCGAGGGCGGACCCCAGGTTGTAGTGCGCCTCCGCGGAGCCGGGATCCAGCCGCACGGCGGTCTGAAAGTTGGCGATCGCCTCGTGCGGCCGGCCCAGCTTCATCAGAGCGCTGCCCAGGTTGTTGTGCGCCTCGGCGTATTCGGGATCGAGGCGCAGTGCAGTCTCATACTCGGCCATGGCCTCCGGCAGGCGGCCGGTCTTGGCCAGCGTGTTGCCCAGATTGTTGTGCGGGATGGCGGCATCGGGCGCCAGGCGCAGCGCCGCACGATACTCGGCGATGGCCTCCGGCAGCCGGCCAGGCATGCGCGCGAGAGCGGTGCCCAGATCCGTATGCGCCCTGGCAGACTCCGGGTGAATGCGCAGCGAGGCTTCCAGATGGCCGATGGCCTCGGGCAGGCGGCCGGGGACGTCCATCAGGTAATTGCCCAGGTTGTGCTCGGCCACGTAGTTGCCTCTGGTCACGGCCAGCGCGTGGCGGAAGAGAGTTTCGCTATTCCGCCAGTGCGCGACTTGCGCCCAGGTAGCGGGCACGCAGGCGAGCGCAACCGCGGCGGCCAGCGCGATTGGCACCCCCTGGGGTGCCCTCTGGGCCCGCCGCAGAAGGTCTGCCCCGCCCCACACCAGGGCGATCGCGAGGCCGATCATGGGCACGTAGGTGTAACGGTCGGCGCGGGCCTGCGCGCCCACCTGGACAAGTCCGGCGACCGGTAGCAGCGTGCCCAGATACCAGAACCATCCTGCCGCCAGGTACGGCGCCCTCCGCCACGCCCGCACCACCACCACCGTGACGGCTGCCAGCGCGGCAGCGGCCAGCGCTGCCTGCCATAGCGGCACCGCAGCCGGGTATGGATAGAAGACCGCCAACCCCGAAGGCCAGAACATTTTCGCGATGTAGGTACAGCAGGAGACCAGCGCATTCTCCACACGCAGCCCAACAGGAAAGGCGGCCAGGGATTCCACCGCGCCCGAACGCCGTTGCACCAGGTAAGTGGCCACCGACGCCACGGCCGAGAGCGCGAACAGCGGAATCTTCTCGCGCAGCAGCGCGGCGCCCAGAGGCCGCCCGAGGGGCCAGAAATCCACCAGCAAAAGAACCAAGGGCAGCGTGACGATCATGGGCTTGGACATCAGGCCCAGCACGAACCACGCAATCAGAGCCAGGTACCGGCCGAGGCCGGGACGCTCGGTGTACCGTACGTAGGCCCACAGGGCCAGGAACCAGAAGAGCGCGCTGAGCACGTCCTTGCGCTCGGAGACCCAGGCCACCGATTCGACGTGCAGCGGATGCAGCGCAAACACAAGCGCCACCAGCGCGCTGGGCCAGCGGGTGTGGGTGGCGCGGTCGAGAAACGCAAACAGCGCCATGGCCGCCAGCGCGTGGAGCAGCACGTTGACCGCATGGTGCCAGCCGCTCCCGAGGCCGAAGAACTGCGCATCCAGCATGTGCGAGAGGCGCGTCACGGGAAACCAGTTGGCGGCTTCCACGGACGTCAATGCCCAGGCGATTCCCGCGGGAGTCATGCCCTGCCGGACATGCGGGTTCGCGGAGACCATCTCGGGGTCGTCGAAGTTGACGAAATCGAAGTGGCGCACCGGGGCATACACGGCGAAGGTGACCGCCAGAAGCGCGAGGCAGATCCATATGCTGGGCCGCGGCTGGTGCACCGGTGCGGGGGGGGCCTTCAAAACGGCGGCGGGCGGCGGCTTGGGACGGGTCCTAGGCACGAGACGCTACCATGTACCCCTCATGATAGCCGGTGGGGCAGCCTTTGAGGCTTGCAGCCGGCTTTTCGCCGGCGATGGGCAGCCTTGCGCGGGTTGCCAGCATAGCCGCCCGGCAGCCAAGCTAAGGCATCGCGCAACAATAAGTTGGTCAATTGAGCCTCGGTGAGAAGCGATAATTCCATTCGCCATGGAATTCCGCCTGCTCCATACAAACTTGGGCCAGATCTTCGTCGCTGACCTGAATTCCCGTGGGATAGCTGCCCGTGTCCAACTCAGCCTGGATCGTCAAGCCAGCTTTGGTCGTTGGGTTGCCGATCAGGTTCACGATCACCTCGTGGCTGGTCAGCGGTTTCCCACGCCAGTTCGCCGTGATAGGGCAGAACATACGATGTTCGATCTTGTTCCACTTGCTGGTCCCGGGAGGAAAGTGACAAATCCACAGGCGAAGACCGGTGTGATCGGCCAATCGTTGCAAAGCCACCTTCCACAGCCGTGTGCGGCTACTGTTGCTGCCACCGCTATCGGCCAAAATCAGTAATTCGCCCGCCTCCGGATAGGTCCGGGAGCCCATCCGGCGCCACCAGCGACTGATGGTTGCCGTGGCGAACTCGGCGGTGTCATGATCCAATCCCACGCTCACCCAGCCGCGGTTGCCACCTACCTCATAAACCCCATAGGGAGCCACTTTGCCCAATTTCTTATCGGGAGAATCATGGGTTTTCACCGCCTCGGGAGATCGTTTGGGTTGCCATTCCCGGCCTCCGTTCTTGAACTCGCCCACCAACTCTTTCTTCTTCGTATCCACGGAAATGACCGGTTGCCCCCGTTGTTGAAACGCCCGGGTCTGCTCGG
>JBKQPR010000058.1:0-66653 GCA_052144935.1 Bryobacteraceae bacterium | reverse complement strand
GGGTCGGTCTGCGAAGTTGCGATCTTGGCAGAACTACTGTTTTACCCCAATGTTCTTGGGGTCCCCAAATGGTTCACTGCGCCTCCGCCCTCACCCCACCGGCCGTACAGGCGCATAGCTCAAGTTATATCAGTCCGTCCATCGAGCGCATGCCCTCCATGAGCCCTTCGGGCTATACCGGTATTCCCCCCGGAGCGAACCTCACGTGGAATGACAGCTACACCTACGAGCCTTCGGTGCATTTCACCAAGACCCATGGAACGCACACCATGAACTTCGGGTGGGACATGCTGATGAGAAGGGACAATGACTTCCTCCCCGGGTTGACGGCCACCGGGAGTATCAGTTTCAGCGGCACATACATGGTAGGGCCGCTGGATAATGCGGCCAGCGCGCCGCTCGGGCAGGGACTGGCGCAGATGGAGTACGGGTTGCCCAATAGCTTCGCGATTACGGTGCCGCCGAGTGCCGCCGCTCAGTCCATTTCCCATGCCCTGTATTACCAGGAGGACTGGCGCGTGAGCCAGCGGCTGACTTTAAATCTGGGTATGCGCTGGGAATACTGGGCTCCGACCACGGAGCGCTACAACCGCAGCACCCAGGGCTGGAACCCAGTGGCGACGCACACGTATGCAGCGGCGGTCGAAGCGGCCTATCTCCAGAACCCGACGCCCGAAGTGAGCCAACTCCCGCTGACGGGAGGCCTGACCTTCGCGGGCGCCGCCAACGGCGGGTCGCATGGGTTGTGGCAAGCCAACGAGCACGACTTCATGCCTCGGTTCGGGTTCTCCTACAGCCTGGACCACAAGACGGTCATTCACGGCGGCTATGGGATCTTCTTCGGCCCCATGGGAGATTTGTACCAACCGGTGAGTCAAGCGGGCTTCAGCCGGACGACCACATACAACGGCTCGTTGGACAACGGCCTGACGTACCCCTACCCTCTAAGCAACCCGTTCCCGGCGCCCCCGCTGCCCGCATTGGGCGCCGGCCTGGGGGCCGACACCAGCGTGGGCGGCAGCATTTCCGTGGTTAAACAAAATCCCGCGGATCTGTACGTGCAAAAGTGGACGTTCGGCGTGCAGCGCGAGCTCCCGGAGCGAGTCGTGGTTTCGATCTACTATACCGGCGACCGGGGCACCCATGAGAACACGAGCAAGAACCTGGACGCCCTGCCCAACAAATACCTGAGCACTTTGCCGGCCCGGGATCAAACCACGATCAACTATCTGACCACCAACCTGCCCAATCCGTTTTACCAACTGGTGCCGGCGGGAACGAGTCTCTACTCGAACACGACGATTGCCCGCTCGTCGCTGCTTACCCCCTATCCGCTATTCACCGGCGTCACATACAACACGCAGCAGGGTTACAACATGTACAACTCGCTGCAGGCGAATGCCGAGAAACGGTTCGCGAACGGATTCACGGCGACGTTTGGCTTTACCTGGCAGAACGATATGGAAGCGACGAGCTTCTTGAACGCGGGCGATCCGCTTCCCGAGAAACTGCCCGCTACCACGGACTTCCCGGTGTTCGTCTCCGCCAGCGCCATTTATGAGTTGCCCATCGGACACGGGCATGCGCTGCTCCGCAACAGTTCCAAGACCGTGGACCTCCTCCTGGGAGGATGGCAGGTTCAAGGAGTGTACCGGTATCAATCGGGCCCGCCCATTGGCTTCGGCGACGCCCTTCTGAACGGCACGTGCCCCACTTGGGCGTCGATCGCCCTGCCGAAGAGTCAGCGCAACGTAAACGAATGGTTCAACACGTCGTGCTTCAACACCAACGCAAGCCAACAACTGGCCAACAACCTGATCACGCTGCCTGCCAGGTTCTCCTACATCAGGGGCATGGCGTTGAACGATTTGGACCTCTCGGGAGTGAAGAGGTTCAAGATCAGCGAAAGGGTAAAGGCTGAGATGCGGTGGGAGTTCCTGAACGCCACCAACCACGTGTGGCTGGGCGCCCCCGTCACGTCTCCGACCAACGGCGCTTTTGGCCAATGCACTACGGAAGACAGCGCCCCACGACGGGTGTACTGGAGCGGACACATCACCTTCTGACGGGCGCGCAGCGCGACATCGACGATCGGGCGCACGCCCGTGTGCGCCCGATAAAGTCGGGGTTTGATACGCCTGGCAATACAAGGAAATACCTGTCGAGGCCCTGTGACGATGAAGAGACAATGTGTGCTTGCGATGTTGCTCCTCGCCGTGGGAGTCGCGTACGCCCAGAGGGAGATTGGGCCGCAACCGCCGGTGGTTGACCCGGGCGGCGAGGGCAAGCCGCCATCGGACGCCGTCGTGTTGTTCAACGGCCGGGACAATACCGGTTGGACCAGGCTGGACGGGACGCCGTCGCACTGCACGGTCGCCGACGGCGTGATGACCTGCCGCACCGGCGCCCTCGATACCGCGAGCACCGAAAAGTTCCGCGACGCGCAGATCCATGTCGAGTTCAACGTTCCGTACGAGCCCGAGGCGAAGGGCCAGGCGCGCGCCAACAGCGGCATCGTACTCCAGAACCGGTACGAGATCCAAATTTTGGACTCCTACCAGAACGAGACTTACGCCAACGGTTCCTGCGGCGCGCTGTACGGGCAATCGGCGCCGCTGGTGAACGCGTGCCGGCGGCCCACCGAGTGGCAGAGCTACGACATCATTTTTCATGCGCCGCATTGCGGCCCCGGCAGCACCACCCCGGAACCGGGGAGCCTGACGCTGTTCCAGAACGGCGTCCTCATCCAGGACCATGTACCGGTGCGAGGGCGTAGTTGCGTGGAAGAGGGGCCCTTGGTGCTCCAGGACCACGGCCGTGTGGTAGGCCGGAAGATCGCAGAGAACCCGGGGATCGAGGTGGGCGCCCCGGATACGACTATGAAGTTCCGCAACATCTGGATGCGCCGGCTGGCGCCGTAGTGTGGACTTGCAGGCAAGACGCAATTGCGAAGGCGAGGAAGTGTAAGGATGCATAGAGAACGAGTGTTGGCAGTATGCTTGCTCGCCGCAGGGGTCGCGTACGCCCAGAGAGAGATTGGGCCGCAACCGCCGGTGGTGGACCCAGGCGGTCCCGGCAAGCCGCCGTCTGACGCCGTGGTGTTGTTCAACGGGCGGGACAATACCGGTTGGACCAGGCTGGACGGGACGCCGTCCCACTGCACGGTCGCCGGCGGCGTGATGACTTGCCCCACCGGCTCCCTCGATACGGCGAGCACCGAGAAGTTCCGCGACGCCCAGATTCATGTAGAGTTCATGGTTCCGAACGAACCCAACGAGAAGGGCTACGCGCGTGCGAACGGCGGCATCATCCTCCAGAACCGATACGAGATCCAGCTTCTGGACAATTACAAGAACGAGACGCCTGCCGATGGTTCCTGCGCCGCGCTCTATAGACAATCGGCGCCGCTGGTGAACGCTTGCCGTCCGCCCGGCGAGTGGCAGAGTTACGACATTATCTTTCACGCTCCGAAATGCGCCTCCGATGGAACCGTAGAGACTCCCGGCAGCCTGACGCTGCTGCACAATGGCGTGCTGGTCCAGGACCATGTGCCGGTGCGGGGGCGCCGTTGCGTCGCCGAAGGACCCGTTGTGCTCCAGGACCACAGCCGCGAGGTCGGCCGGACCATCGAAGTATTGCCGGGGCTCAATGGGCCCGCCCCGGAGACGACGTATAGATACCGCAACATCTGGATGCGCCGGCTGGCCCAGTAGCGCCCCGATCTCTTTTCAGAAGGAGTGTTTGAGAAAAATGGAAAACCGACGGTCATTCTTGACCAGGGCAGCCCTGGGGGTGGCCGCGGTGGGAGCTTCTTCGGCTCCAGCCGCCTCCGACCAGCTAGTCGTCGGATTTATTGGCACCGGGGGCCGTGCCAACAGACACCTGATTCCGAACTTCAAGCTCCACGACAGCGTCCGAATTGCCGCGCTGTGCGACGTATACAAACCTAACCTGGAGGAGGCCGTCGGCCTCGTGGGCGGTAAAGTGGACACCTACGGCGACTACCGGAGGGCGCTCGACCGCAAGGACATCGACGTAGTGGTAATAGCGACGCCCGATCACTGGCACTGCCCTATCGTCATCGAGGCTTGCCAGGCGGGCAAGGACATCTACGTCGAGAAGCCCCTCTCCAATGACATTGACATGTGCCTCAAGGCGGTGGCGGCCGCCCGGAAGTACAACCGGGTGGTGCAGGTCGGCTTGCAGCAGCGCAGCAGCGCGCCGTTCCTGGAGGCCTACAAGATTTTCCAGAGCGGCATTCTCGGCAAGGTCCGTCATGTCGTGGTGGCGAACCCGGGCGGCGGTGCGCCTGGCGGCGGCCGGAACGTGGCAGGGCGCGGCGGAACGGGCGGCCGGGCGATGAGTCAGGCCGAGTCTTCCACTCCTCCGGCCGGCCTCGACTGGGAGATGTTCCAGGGTCCGGCGCCGCGCCAGCCGTACAGTCCCATGCGCCAGCGCAATTGGCGCAGCTATTGGGAGTACGGCTGCGGCCCGCTCTCCGACTGGGGCGTCCATCTCCTCGACATCGCGCACTGGTACTTGGGCGTCACCGAGCCCGCGCGTACCGCGGCCGCGGTGTATGGATGGTTCAACCGGCCGCAGGACGAGCGGGTCCCGGACACCACCGACGTCTCGTGGCAGTACCCGAACTTCGTCGCCAACTACAGCTCGCGGTCGGACGTTCTCGGCACGTATCTGTGGGGCGACGCTGGCATCCTATTCGTCAACCGGTACGGCTACAGCGTCCGGCCGCTGACCGGCACTAACGGCGGCCCCAGCAACAGGACGCCACCTTTCGAAGAGAAGAAGGTTGGGTTGCGCGATGAATTGGCGCCCAGCACGCCGTCCTTCGAGTCCGACGAGGGTAAGCATATCCTGAACTTCCTGGCGTGCATTAAGAGCCGCCAGCGGCCGGTGGCGGATATCGAGATCGGAGCCTTCTCCACGATTCCAACCCTGATGGGCGGGGTGTCGATCCGGAACGGCGGCAAGACCGTAGCCTGGAACGGCCACGGCGCCGAGCTGCTGACTTAGGCTGAGGGGTGGGCATGCGCGCGTTTGCGGGATGGATACGGCTGTTCATTCGGGAATGGCCCTCGCGGCGGCCGCTGGTTTAGGTTGATGAGATCTGAGTCCGAAAGGACCAGAGGATCTCCTTTTAGAAGCGTGAAGTAAGATGGAAAACCGACGATCGTTCTTGACCAGGGCAGCCCTGGGAGTGGCCGCGGCGGGAGTTTCCAAGGCTCCCGCCGCTTCCGGCCAGTTCGTGGTTGGATTTATCGGGACCGGCGCGCGTGCCTGCGGAGCCCTGATTCCGCAATTCAAGTTCAACCCAGGCTTCCGCATTGCCTCGCTGTGCGACGTATACAAACCGAATCTGGATAGGGCCGCCGCTCTCGTGGGCGACAAAGTAGATACGTACGGTGACTACCGGCGGGTGCTCGACCGCAAGGACATCGACGTGGTGGTAATAGCGACGCCCGACCACTGGCACTGTCCCATGGCGATCGAGGCGTGCGAGGCGGGCAAGGACATTTATCTGGAGAAGCCGGTCTCGAATGACATCGACATGTGCCTCAAGGCGGTGGCGGCCGCCCGCAAGTACAACCGCGTGGTGCAGGTGGGCTTGATGCAGCGCAGCAGCGCGCCCTTCATGGAGGCTTACAAGGAAGTCCAGAGTGGCATTCTCGGCAAGGTCCGTCATGTCGTGGTTGTGAACCCGGGCGGCAGTGCGCCGCGGGGAGGCCAAGGCACGGCAGGACGCGGCGGGGCAGGCGGCGGCCGGGCGGCGTTGTCGGCCGAGCCTTCCAAACCTCCCCCGGACCTCGACTGGGAGATGTTCCAGGGCCCGGCGCCGCGCCGGCCGTACAGTCCCATGCGCCAGCGCAATTGGCGCAGCTATTGGGAGTACGGCGGCAGCCCGCTGTCCGACGACGTGCATGGGCTCGATATCGCGCATTGGTACCTGGGCGTCACCGAGCCCGCGAGCAGGGCGGCCGCAGCGTGCGGATGGTTCAACCATCCACACGACGACCGCGTGCCGGACACCATCGAAGTCTGCTGGCAGTATCCGAACTTCGTCGCCGACTACAGTTCGCGTTCGGAGGACAGGCCTAGCGTATTCGGCACGCATCTGTGGGGCGATGAAGGCCTGCTGTACGTCAACCGGTTCGGCTACGAGGTGCGGCCGGTGGGCGGCAACCGCGGCGGCGCCGCCGGTAGATCGGCGTTTGAACCGAAAAATGTTGCGTTGCACGATGAATTACCGAACGGCCAGGCGTCCTTCGAGTCCGACTCCGGCAGGCATATCGTGAACTTCCTGGCGTGCATTAAGAGCCGCCGGCGGCCGGTGGCGGATATTGAGATCGGCGCCTTCTCGACGATTCCAACCCTGATGGGCGGGGTTTCGATCCGGAACGGCGGCAAGACCGTCGCCTGGAACGGCCACGGCGCCGCATTGCTGGCTTAGGCAGTTCGCTGGACATGCGCGTTGCGGGCGACCGGCCACGACATGATTTCACTTAGCGTTTCTCATGAAAGGAAGAAGCAAATGATTCTACCGTCACGGCGCGACTGCCTGAAGGCGGCAAGTGCGTTTACCATTCTACCGGCTCTTTCCGTTAGGACATATGCGGCTAACGAGAAGCTCAACGTCGCTGTCATCGGCGTCGGCAGCATGGGAGTGGGGGATATCGGCCGCATGGTCAAGCTGCCCATGAACATCGTCGCCTTGTGCGACGTGGACCGGAAGGATCCCATCGAACGGAATCCCCGAAAAAACTTCAAGGAGTTTCCCACGGGCGCCCGAGCCTGGGTGGACTTCCGCGAGATGCTCGACAAACAAAAGGATATCGAGGCCGTGTTCATAGCCACGCCCGATCATACCCACGCGGTGATCTCCATGCGGGCGATGGAGATGGGCAAGCACGTGGCGACGGAGAAGCCGCTGACGCGGACTATCTCCGAACTCCGCGCTTTGGCGGCGGCCGCCAAGAAGTACAAGAAGGTGGCCACCCAGTGCGACATGGAGGGCCACGCCTTCGACGAGTTGCGCGGCATGGTGGAGTGGGTGAAAGCCGGCGTCATCGGCGAGGTGCGGGAGGTCCATATCTGGGAAGGCGGCAGCGACCGGCCGAGAGGCTACCCGGACATAAAGGCCCCCTTGCCCGTGCCGCCCGATCTGAACTGGGATCTCTGGCTCGGCCCGGCACGCGAGCAACCGTATCACGCGGGATTGCATCCCGGAAGGTGGCGGGGATGGTGGGAATTCGGCACGGGCATTCTCGGGGACTGGTGCGGTCACCTGTTCGATACCGCGGTCTGGAGCCTGGATCTGGGCGCGCCCACATCGATTGAGCCACAGTGGGACGGCGGCGACGTCTCGGAAATCGCTTGGCAATCGGCGATCATCAAATACCAATTTCCTGCGCGTGGGAAGCTTCCGCCCGTGACCCTCACCTGGTATGACGGCGGCAAGCAGCCGCCGCGGCCCGAGGAGCTGGATCCCGGCGAGGAACTCCCCAGGGGAGGCGGCTATTTATTTGTTGGAAGCAAGGGTAAGCTCGTGGCGGTGGGCCGCAAATCGTACCTCGAATCCGATCATGGATGGCTTCTGCCGCGATCGAGGATGAAAGACTTCCAGCCGCCGCCGCAGACCCTGCCCCGCGTGAAGGACCAGGAGCACCTCAACGAGTGGCTTGACGCGATCAAGGGAGGCCCCCCGGCCAGTTGCGCCTTTGACAGCTACTCGAGCCGCATCTTTGAGATCGGGGCGTTAGGCACCGTGGCCGTCCGCGCGGGCAAGCCGATCGAATGGGACGCGAAGAATATGCGCGCGATAGGCCTCCCGGAGGCCGATCGGTTCATACACGCCGAATATCGGAAGGGATGGGAACTCTAGCAGACTGTGGCAAACGCTCAGATGAGCCGTTTGTGCGTCTAAGTCATTTATAATCAATACGAGGAACGCTCAGGTTGAGCCGTCGGTCAATTGCACCACAGGCTGCTGGGAGGTTCTTACGAAGCCGGGTAGGGCGAAACGGCTGCCTGCCAGGAGAGCAAAAGTGGATACGGCAGTTTAGCGCCCACGGCGCACCGCCGGAATGTGTCCGCCGAGACGTTAAAAGAAGGTAGGAGTCATGTTGAGAAAAAGCTGGATTGCTGGTCTTGTTTTGGCGCTCGCCGCACAGGCCTTGTCCGCCCCGATCAAGCTTTGCCCCGCCAATCCGCATTATTACGAGTTTAATGGCCGACCGACGGTTCTCCTCACCTCCGCTGACCATTACGGCGCCGTCGTCAACCTGGACTTTGACTACGTCGCTTACCTGGACGCGCTAAAAGCGAATGGAATGAATTACACCCGCGAGTGGCCGGGGGCGCTGCTCGAGATGGTGGGGGAGTTCTATCCGGAGAACAACATGGGGCCGAGGCCCGATCGCACGATCGTGCCCTGGGCGCGCAGCAACACGCCGGGGCACGTCTATGGCGGTAATAAGTTCGATCTCGACAAATGGAACCCGGAGTTCTTCGCCCGCCTCAAGGACTTCATCGCCAATGCGGCGGAGCGTGGAATCGTGGTGGAAATCTGCTTTTTCAATTCGCAGTATACCCACAGGTGGCCCCTCTCGCCGTTGTATTACCGGAACAATATCCAAGGCGTGGGTAAGTGCGATTTCAAGGACGCCCAAACGCTGAAACACCCGGACCTGGTCCAGCGGGAGAGCGACTACGTAAGCAAGATCACTCAGGAAGTGAATGGCTTCGACAATGTCATTCTGGAGATTTGCGACGAGCCATCCCTCTTCACATCGGCCTCGGAAGCCGGTCCTTGGGTGGGTCACCTGCTGGAAGTCGTCCACAACACGGAAGCCCGGTTGCCGAACAAACATCTCGTCGCGCAGGAAGTGGATGGGGGCGTCGGCGGTCCGATCGATTTTTCGGACAGTCCCTTATTATCTGTGATTGTCGGGCAATATGTATGGGGACGCGAGCAGGGGTCGTCGGCGGAGATGGGGGGTATGAAGGGTCTCGATTATGAGTACAAGCACAACAAGCCGATTGAGTTCAACGAAACGCCCTATTATCCCTTTCAGTACCGAACCGGCGACCCCATCGCAGCGTCGCGCGTGGAAGCGTGGGAGTTTATCGTTGGAGGCGGGGCGAGCTTTAACCACTTGAACGGCCGCTACACGGTGGAGAATCCCGCGGGCAAAACTCCCGACAACGCCCAGGTTTTGGGCGCCTTGCGGAGCCTGAAAGATTTCATCTACAGCTTCGACTTCGTCAAGATGAGCCCGGATAAGGGCTTTGTGGCCGGCGGGATCCCGAGAGAAGCCTATTGCCGGGGAATCAGTGAGCCAGGTGAGCAATACGCCTTGTATCACCACCACAGCGTACTGACTGACTCAAAAGACTACTACGTGGTGACGCCCGGAAGGTACGCCGAAACTCTGGTGGTCGATCTGCCCTGCGGCGCATACAAAGCCGAGTGGGTAGATCCGGCCTCGGGTTCGGTGCTTGGCGCCGTGACGTTCGCCCATCAGGGCGGCAGTCGAACCCTCAGCACGCCTGAGCACGCGGTCGACATCGCCTTGCGGATCAAGCGGGTTCACTGAGTTTCCAGCATGTTCGGCCGGGTCAGCCCGCGCCTCTTGAGCAGGGCGCCGGTAAAGCGGCCAGATCAACTCCGGCGAGAAATGTGAAACAATTATGTATATGTAGACGGGAGGTAAGATTGAGACGTCGAGATCTTTCCCGCAGGCAAGTGCTTGGATTGGCCGGAACGGCGGCAGTTGTTGGCGTCGCTCAGAGTCAATCGAGCGAACCTTCTGAATTCCCGATTTATAGGGCGCGCGGTGCTCCTCGTGAACTGGGGCGACAACACGGCGAACAGGCTGCCCGCCAGATCAAGGCGTTTGTTGAGGTGATGTGCGCCCAGCAGAGATTCTCGCGGGAGCAGTTGGGGCGTCGCGCGGCGCAGTTCCAGCCGTTCTTCGACCGCCATTGCCCGCACCTGCTGGAAGAAATTCGCGGCTTGGCCGAAGGCGCCGGAGTCACACTCGAAGAAGCCATGGCATGTAGCGTTCGCGGCGAAATGCGCAACGCTCGCGAAGAAGGTTGCACCGCGTATGTGATCGGGCGCAACGGGGCCGCGGGGCGGGAGACCATCGCCGGACAGAACAGCGATATGGGATCCGAGATCATCCCGCTGGCTTACGTGCTGCACCTAAAGCCCCAAGGGAAACCGGAAGTGCTCATGTGGACGTTCGGTGGCATGCTCGGCTATCATGGCGTGAACAGCGCCGGCGTGGCGCATTTCGAGAACGCCTTAGGCGGCGGGCCGAGCAACCGGTTCGGCATCCCTCATTATCCAGTCGAACGCATGATGCTGGAATGCGACCGTCTGGAGGATGCGATCGATCTGCTGCGGAAGATGCCGCTGGCGTCGAACGCGAACTACGTGCTTTGCGACGGCCAGGGCCACATCGCCGATGTGGAGGCCACTACGGCCGGCGCTGAAATCCTCCCCGATCAGGGCGCCGGATATTTTGCCCACACCAACCACTATCTGTGTAAGCGGTACGCGCTCGCGGAGAATTTCAAGCGAAGCCTGGAGGACTCGTTCCCACGGCAGGATCGAATTGACTCGCTGATCAAATCGCATTACGGTTCCATCGAAGTGGACGATATCAAGCGTTTTCTCGGCGACCATTCGGGTTACCCGACCAGCATCTGCCGTCACGGCGGCGGCATGCGCACTGTGGCTTCAATGATCTCCGAACCGTCGCGGCGCTGCATGCACGTGGCGGCCGGCAACCCGTGTCAACACAAGTATGTGACTTACTCAATGTGAGACGACTGGGGCAGCCAGCCGGCTTCGAGTGGCGGCAGCCACCGCGCGGTGATGAGCGAGCTTACAGTAGCCGTTTCGGCACGTCAGAGCCGGCCCCGAGTGGTTTACGACATCAGGCGCTGCGTTCGACATGCCGGGCGCCTGCACGCCGCCGTGCGTGGGCACAGCCTTCCGCCTCGCAGGTCTACGAGCGGTGAAACATCGGCACCGCTACATCGCTCGGCATGATCCAGCGATCCGGGATCGACCAGCCGGAGCTTGCTACTTCGCCGCCTCGAGCTCGTAGCCAGCCGCAACCACTCTGGCTCGCTGCGCAACATCGGTTGGATTTCCATCCCGGCGCCGAAGAACAGGAGAAAGCGGGCTGGCGGGGATTGACGGACCTCGTCGCGGAAGGCGTCCGGCGCGGTTTCGAGGGGGAAACCGAATGCCATGCCTGCAGCCAGTGCCTCAGCTCCGCACTGCTCAGGTACGCGGTCCTGGCCTTTGATATACCAGTATAACCAATCACCCGATTGCAGACTTTATAAGCATCTCTCTTTCGTGGGCGGCTCCTTATAGCGTGGAGACCCGGGCGGTCGGCAGCGGGCGCAGGTTTACCGTCTTGGGATTTAGGTTTTGAACCGCAAGCGGGCGATTGGCGGCCACCCGTAGATCTTTCCGCCGCGTGGCAACTCCGGTCGCGCGGGGGGAACTCCGGATCCGCAGCCGGCGCCGCTCCTCACCGCTCGGTACCGCTCGTGGAAGGCTTGATTTCGACCGGCCTCCGCAGTATAGTATCAATGATATTGCAGTAAGAAAAGTACGAAACTCGCGCGAAGAAGCCGGCCTCCGCGAGGCTCTGGCGGTCCTAGCGTGCCCGAACAGATGGGGCAGTTCCGGGGGATTGTCATATCCCTGAATCCTGGAGGAATCTGATGGAGAAAAGTGTAAGCGAAAGCCGCCGAGACTTCCTGCGAAAGAGCGCTGGAACTCTGACGGGGATTCTCGCGCCGCCAATCATCGTGCCGGCTTCGAGTTTGGGCCGCGGCGCCACGCCGCCCAGCGACCGGGTCACGGTCGGTATCATCGGGAGCGGCCAGCGGGCCGTTTTTGAAACGCTACAGTATCCCTGTTTCGACAACGTCGTCATCGTCGCGGTGGCTGACGTGGTGCGGGAGCACCGGCAGAGCGCCAAGGAGAAGCTCGAAAAGCAGTACGACCTGATCCAGCCTGGGCATCCAAACCGCGGAATCCGCATGTACGACGACTTCCAGGAGTTGCTGGCACAGAAGGACATCGATGGCGTGTACAATGTGGCGCCCGACCACTGGCACGTTTCCATGCTGCTTCGGAGTCTGAAGGCAGGCAAGCACGTCCATGTCGAGAAGCCGCTGAGCAACAGCATCGAGCAGGACCTGGCGGCGGTGAAGGCCGTGCGCAAGTACAATAAACAGATTTGCCTGTATGGCGCCGAGCTGCGTGCCTTCCCCGACGCCAGGAAAGGGATCGAACTGGTGCTCAACGGCCGCATCGGCAAGGTGCAGAAGATCTACGTGGTGTCTCCTGCGAACACGGCCGGCGGCTCGGCGACTCCGGAACTGCCGGTTCCCGACGGATGGAATTACGATGCCTGGCTTGGACCGGCGCCGATGAAGCCGTTCTGCTACGACCGCTGCCTGCGGCCCGACCGCGCCGGCATCTTCAACATTTCCGACTACTGCCTGGGCATGATCAACAACTGGGGCGCTCATCTGCTCGATCAGGTGCAGCGCTGGGCGGATGCGTCCGGCCGCAAGGACCCTCCGGTCCATTACGAAGGCTCCGGGCAGTTCCCGAAAGAGGGACTTTTCGACTGCGCCTTGCAGTGGCGGGTGCAGTGCACGTGGGCGGATGGTCTGGTGCTGGACTTCATGGACAGCCGCACCTATCGTGGTCTGACAGATGTTCCTCAGCCTGTCATCAACCCGCCACGCCCCGGGCTGCCGAACGGCGCGGTCTTTATCGGCTCGGAAGGCTGGGTGGTCGTGAGCTATGGCAACGATGGCAAGGTGGTCACCCAACCGGCTTCGCTGATGGAGTCGGTCATAGGGCCGAACGAGATTCACATCGCCGACAGCGCGCTTGAGAGTATTCCGGCTAACCTGCCGAAGGGCTTCCAACAGACTCTGACTGCGGGCCACCATCAGAACTGGATACGCGCTATTCGCACCGGCAGTCCCGTGGTCGATCCTATCGAGAGCGCCTTCCGGTCGGACATGATCAGCCAACTCTCGCAACTCTGTATCCTCACCGGACAGCCGGTTCGGTGGGATCCGAAGAAGGAAACCATCCTGGACAACGACGCGGCAAAGAAGTTGATTAAGCGGCCGATGCGGACGCCGTGGGGTGTGGAAGGCGTCGCTTGAGGCGGGTTGTAAGCGCCTCCCGGAGCGCCCGATCTCTTCGGGCGCCGTCCAGTACCGGAGGGGCTGGGAACTGTTGCAGAGAGAGGAACTGAGATGAAGAAATCCACCATGCTTCTCCTGACCGCGTCCTGCGCGGCAGCGGTAGCGCCGTTAGCCTGGGCGCAAGAGCACAAGCTGGTTTACAAAGAGGATGGCACGTTCGGTTACAGGGACACGCCGGCTCAGCCGTGGTCCGGCTACCGGGTCCACGATCCGGACCGGCCGAAACCGAAGAATGTCGCCCCGGGCACTTTCAGCACGCAAGACCGTCCGGGCCGGCCGCCAGCGGATGCAATTGTCCTGTTCGACGGCAAGGACCTTTCGAAGTGGAAACCCAACCAATGGAAGGTGGAGAACGGCGAACTGATCGCCACCACCGGCCGATTCGAAACGGTCGATGAATTCGGTAGCTACCAACTGCACCTGGAATGGCAAGCGCCGAATCCCCCGGTGGGGGATAACATAATGGACCGCGGCAACAACGGTGTCCTGCTGATGAGCAGCTTCGAGATTCAGATCTTCGATCCCACGACGAAGATCTACGCCGATGGCCAGGCGGCGGCGGTGTACGGCCAGACGCCGCCGTTAGTGACCGCCTCCCTCCCGCCGGGCCAGTGGGAGGTTTACGACATCATCTTCACCGCGCCGAGGTTCGACGGAGACAAGCTGGCAGAACCGGCTCGTGTCACCGTCCTGTACAACGGCGTGCTCGTCCAATACAACCAGGAAATCTATGGCCCTACCGGGCACGCGTCGTTGCCCAGACCTTATCGACCGGGGAGATCCCGCGCACCGCTCGCGCTGGGCGCCCATAATAACCCGGTACGCTTCCGGAACATCTGGATCCGGCCGCTGTGAGCACTGTGGTAGATCCCGAAACGAATTCCGGGCAGGATGATTCAGGCCCTCCCCGGCTTAGCCCGAGAAGGGACCGTCAGTGCCCGGGATCACCCGCGTCAGGTCTTCGCCCAAGATGGACGGGCACCAGTCGGCCTCGATGTGCTCGACGATCAGTTCGGTGCCGCGCGCATGGCTGACGAAGGGGCGCTTACGGGGGTCGTACATGCCGTCAGTCAGATCGCGAGCGACCACCACGTTGAAACCGAGCCGCTTCATGTCGCGGACGCCGAAGGCGCGGTTGAGGATACAGATGTTCGTGTGGACGCCCATGAGGGCAATATTGATAAGGCCTTCCTGCTTACAGTAGTTGTAGATTTCCTGCCCGTTGTCGCTGATGCCATCATAACCGGCGATCTCGATGGCCGGGTGCTCCCGCTCCCAGGGATACACGCCTCTGGTAGTGGGCGGCGCGGGACCATTCCACTTATTGGCAACGGGGTCATCGCAGGCAGCAGCCGGCATTTTACGCTGCTCGTCGCGGTCGGGTTCGGTAGCCCGAACCGGGAAGGGTGAGGAGGCCATCGGCGCACGCTGCATTCTCTGCCGCTGGGGTCTTCCCTCGTAGAATTTCATCGTGTCACTGGGAGCGTGGATGATCGTCACACCCAGGCTTCGGGCGGCGCTGACCACCTGGTTCATCCGCGGCGCCATGGCGGCCACACGCTGCGCCGACATAAGGCAAGTATGGGTGTCCCACATATCGATAATGATGATGGCAGTCTGAGCCACCTCCCAGCGCAGTACCTCTTCGGAGACCAGAATCTTGCCGCTGCCGGGCGGCTGCTCGCCACGCCGGCGTGCCCGCAGGCTAAGCGTCCCGGGGACTTTGGGGCGATTGGGCAGCGATTCGGGCTCCGGCTGCGGAGCCTCCGCCATGGCCATCCCCAGCGCTCCCGGCAGGATGGCTAAAAAAGATCGTCGGTACATAATTCCCCTCCTAACCCAAGGGGGTACCTGAGTTGCACAGGTTCTCGATTCTCGTGATGCCAGTCACTCCAGCAGCCATTTCGGAAAGGTCTTGGTAAGTCCAACGCCTTTCAGGTCGATCTGTTTGATGCCCATCTTCAGGGCCGGCGAATCCGGCTTCAGTCTGAAATCGCCCGGCTTCAAGGCCACAAACATCGGATCCGCGTATTCGTCGGTGGCGGAGACGCCTTGCGCCCGGAGCGTCAGGAGAAACTTAGGCGTCGAGGTTTCCTCCACGCCGGCGCAGTAATACAGATTGTGTTCGATCTTCGATTTGGCCACCTGTTGCGGTCCGACAGCGAACGTGTAAAACACCGCGGCCCCGTTAGGGCTGTAGAAGATGTTCCGCTCCAGCACGGTTCCGTCAATTTTCTCCCCAGGGCCGTCCCTGAAAATCCTGAAGTAGCCTCTTGGAAGGACGTCGATGGCATAGTTATTGATGACGTTGTTGCCGCCCTTGTGCTCCCATGCGCCGGCGTTGGAGCGGTAGATGACGTTCTCTTCCCAGGTGGTCCCGCGCTGCCAGTCGTCCGTGCGCAAACAGCCGCTCACCCACTCGCTGGCGAAGATGTCGTGGACGTAATTGCGCCGGATGAGGTTGCCTTCGCCCGCGCCGGTGACGTTGATCGCCGCTCCGTCGCCCAGTTTCTGCAGCACTCGCTCCACTTCGTTGTGCTCGACGATGTTGTTCCTGGTGTGCAGGAACGGCAAGACCTCGTCCCATGACTTGCGGTCCCCGATCTCCTGCCAGCGCAAACTCCGGCAGATTTCCCGGCTCTCGCAACGCTGCTCAAAATAGGGCACGCGGACGCCGCTTAACGAGATGGCGTGGCGCGGCATGTGGTGAATGTAGTTGTTGGCCACGTGGTTCTCGCCGCTCTGCCACATCATCAACCCGACCGAATGCCAGTAGATCAACCCGCAATCGTGGATATGGTTGTTGAGAATCTCGTTCTGCTTATTGACATCCTTAGTGCCGGGGCCGTAACCGATCAGCGTGATGCCGCCCTGACCCATGTGACGGATCTCGTTGCCTTCAATCCGGTTCTTCTGCGCGTAGAGATCCAGCCGAATGGCGGCGCCACCGCTATCGCGAAACTTGCAATTTTCCACGGTGCACTTTTCGGCGCCGCGCAGGCGGACCAGAGCGTCGGGTTTGTCGACCATCTCCCAGTCGTGCTGGATGCCTATGTCGTCCCGGGACCATACATCGCGGTCCGCCTGGGCAAATGTCAGTCCACGGAAGACAAGGTTCCGAACCGGTGCGTCGGCGGAACCGCCCGCATCATTCTTGCCTTCGACGCGGATCAGTTCGCGCAGGCGAGGCGCAACAATCCCTTTGGGCACCTCCGCCCGCGGCCACAGGTAGAGCTTGCGGGTGTGGGTATTGAGCACCCACGCGCCGGGGTGGTCCAGAACCTCAAGAACATTCTCCACCCAGACGGACGGGTTCCGCTGTTGGCGTTGGAGTTTGCGCAGGGGATAGGTGCCAGGCAGGCTGGTCCGGGCCACCCGCGCCGTTTCGTCCACCGACTCCAGCGCCAGGATGTTCATGGTCGAGGAATATCGGATGACGATCTCGACATCATCCAGGTTGCTCCAGTTGCGGATCGCGCCCGCCGGATAGTATAGGTTGCGCAACCGGCCGGCGCGATCCGTGCCGTCGGCGCCCGCGGGCGGATCATCCGGGACGAAGGCGTTCCCCTGCGCCCGGCACAAATGTCCTTGTCTGTCGTACAAGGTGCAGAAACGGCCCAGCGATTCGGGAACATCCGCCACCCACACGTTCCCTTCGGCTGGAACCGGCAGATCGCTGAGCATGGTGTCCGGTTTCTTCCAGCCTTCTATTTCCACGCCGGAAGTAAGGATGGCTTCCTCGCCGGGAACCGCCTGGTAAACGATGGAGTACTGGTCCGTGCCGGAATCCTCGGTTCCGAAGACCAGGGTATCTCGCAGCGTGTATGTGCCGCCGCGAATCCAGACGATGACATTGGTTTTCAGCCCCGCCGCAATGAGCTTGCGGACCTCGTCTCTGGCGCGCTGGAGGGTAGCAAAGGGATTGGGCTTATCGCCGGGATTCTCGTCCCGTCCGCCGGGAGCGACGTAGAACTCAGCGGCGCCAGCGCCGTAGGCGGGCCACCCCGGCGCGGCCGCAACCGCGGCTGCGGCCAAGCCGCTAGTCAAGAACGATCGGCGGTTCATTCTGCCTCCGTGTGCTTTCCTGCCGCAACCTCGGTTTTACCACACAACCGGTAAAGCAAATCTGATATCGCAATTATGATAGCCCGATTGCCGAAATGGTGTCAATCCGCTCGCCGGCTCGGACCCCGTTATCGGAACGCATGGACCGCATGACGCGATTGAAATCGACCGAGCCTCCTCGTATTTTCATAGCTGCTGCCATATCAGTGCCGGAGGATCAGGCAGGCTCGTCAGCGGCCACTCCCATCTCCAGGCCGCCCACACGCGCGTGTCCCCGGCGCCAAAAACCCGCCGGTGGGCACGGGCCACTGCGCAGACCTCCTACAGCGCCGTCGAAATCGAAATAGCCGTGGGTTGCCCGCACGGGCAGAATCACGGACACGCTACGCGGCGCGAACGCCTTTTTCACCGGCTGGGCTCGCCGTGCGCTACCTTTGCCCGCCGGCGCTGTTGCGCGCCGAACAGTCTCAATCAGGCGCGATTTCATCCGCACCGCACTGGGTCATCCCCGAGGCGCTGGGTCTCAATTTGTAATAGTCGATGTCTTGGCGAGCTACTTCACGCTCGCTATGCCCGATTTTGCGGTGGCGGTGTCGCGGGGGGTGGTTTTTCGCAGTACCCTCCAGCCGTTCTCGCTGCGCGAGGGATGCATGGCCTCGAGAATTCGGTCCATTCCATATCGAATATGTGCACGCATCGCCGCGTCAGCTTCGATCGTAGATCCAATCACCGCCGCCGCAAGGTCGGAGTGGAAGTGCGGTGGAAGGCTGCGCTGTTGGGCGGCCGTGTCGAATAGCCAGTTGAAGACCAACACCTGTTCCCGTTCGATCGCCCCCCGGAGCAGCAAATTGCCGCCAATTTCCGCAACGCGCAAGTGAAAACTCATGTGATAAGTGTGGACCGAATACAAAAAGTCCTCATCACTGCCCGCGATGGAAGCATAAAGCTGATCCAGGTGATAGCCCATCTTGAGGAGTTCCTGCCTGCTGCTCTGATCCGCATGTTCGGCGCATAGCCGCGCTGCCTGTGTTTCCAGGGCCTCCCGCAGTCCATAACGCTCCAGGACGTCCTCCCGCGTCGGCACGCGGACTCGGGTGCCCACGCGCGGCTTACTCTCTACCAAGCCGTCTATCTCCAGGTGCTGCAGGGCCTGGGATATCGGCAGGAAGCTCATCCGAAGCTCTTTTGCGAGTTGGCGCCTGGACAGAGCAGTCCCGAGCGGATAGTAACCGCGAAGGATTCGATCGCGGATCGACTGGTATGCTCGTTCGGCCAAGCTCTCGGTGGAGTAGAAACGGCCCGCTACGGTAGTTTTATGTGACATGACTCTGCACGGCGATGAGCACTCTGGGCGTGGCTGCGGACGCGGGAGCCGAACACCGCATACTCGTCTACAATATCAGTCTAGTCAATTACGCGTGAATCGTCAAGCCGTTCCTTTTCGCCAGTCGTTTCTTCGCTCTTCAGATAGCTTCTGATATTCCTCGCGCGACAAGGCTCTCATGACGACTCAAATTCCCAGCCCCGCTCCGGCGTTTCACTCGCCTCAGGCAAGCGCCAAATCATCGCGGCCGCCACCAGCGGCAGAATCCCGAATCCAACGAACACCGGCACGTAAGAGTAGTGGTCCACGACCCACCCGGTCAAGAGGCTGAACACCATTCCCCCAAAGCCGGCGCCCATGCTCGCAATGCCCCAAACGGAACCTACGGTACTGCCGGGGAAACGGTCCGCGGGCATCGCCAGCATGTTCGCAAGCGCTCCCGAGTATCCGAGCGTGGCAGTCGAGATCAGGCCGATCGAGACAAACACGTTCGAGACAAGCACCGCTGGAATCGCCGAGGTCATGAGCGCGGCGAACAGCATGACGGAAATTTTACGGGCCCACGTCACGGTGATTCCACGGTTGAGCAGGGCGGCGGCGCAGACGCCTCCCAGCAGATTGCCGGCGCCGGCCGTAAGGAACGGAATCCAGGCGTACTTGCCGATCGCCGCAATGTCGAAGCCCCGCGCACTCTTCAGGTATTGGGGAAACCAAAAAATGTAAAAGTACCAGGCGGGGTCGCTGAAGATTTTGGAGGCCGTAAACTGGCGGACCCACGGCGTCCGCAGAAGCTTCCAGACCGGCACGGGCCGCCTGGCGATCCCGGTTTGGGCATTTGGCGGAGTATAGTAGACCAACAGCCAAATCAGTAGCCAGATCAGACCAACCCCGCCTACCATCAAAAATGCGCTTTGCCAGCCGGATTTCAGGATGATCCACGCCACCAGAGGCGGCGCAACGACTGCGCCAATCGCGGAGCCGCTGTTGAAGATACCCGACGCGAGCGCGCGCTCTTTAGGAGGAAACCACTCGGCGACCACCTTGACGGCGGCGGGCCAGTTACCTGCCTCGCCCATACCTAATAGAAAACGCAACGCGCCGAAGCTGAATGCCCCTCGAGCAAGGGCATGCAGCATGGCGGCGATGCTCCACCACCCGATGCAGACGGCATAGCCCAGCTTTGTTCCGAGCCGGTCTACCATAGGACCCGAGATGCCGTTCATAACGGTATACGCCAGCATGAACGCGAAGATGATACGCGAGTACTCCACATTGCTCAGGTGAAACTGCTCGATAATTACGGGGGCTGCTACGGAAAGAGTCTGACGGTCCAGATAGTTTACGACCGTGGCGAAGAATACCAGTCCGATCATGCACCACCGGATTCGGGAGGCTACGTTCGTGGCGCCATCCTTCGCTCCGAGGCCGGTGCTGGTTGTTCCCCACACGATCAAGGCTCCTGGACCTGCCTGCCCCTCCGGACTCAAACGTTCTCCGGCCGGATCTGGAAGCCCCAGGCAAACCGGCATGGACGCCGGGATTCATCCTGCAATCCGGGCGGAATCTGCACTTCCACGCCGGCGCCTTCGAGCGTCCACTTCAGCGGCGTGTCCGTACCCAGCATCCGAATAGCTGAGCCCTCGGCCGGACGGACGGAGTGGAGCAGCAGTTTCTCGCCAGGCCATTTCAACGCAAACGCATAGATGGTTCGCTTGTCCTTCGTTCGGGTGAACCGGATATCGGCGCCCTCGGACCACAGGTCGCCTTCACGGGCGCGGGTGGCGTAAATGCCGCCGCCATTCACCTTCAGCCATTCTCCAACCTCCTTGAGCTGGCTGACCGCAGTGGGATGGAATCGCCCCTCGCCATCAGGGCCGATTCCCACCATGAAGTTGCCTCCCTTGGCCACGCTGTCGACCAGGCTCCGCACCACCCAGGCGGCCCCTTTGTGGTTCTCGGCGACCCGCTCGTAAGAGAAGGACGATCCCAGCGGATAAATCACGAACCATGGCGTATCCGTGTTGCCTTTGTCACCCGGCACAAACCCTTCGGGCGTGTAGTAATCTCCGTAATTGCCAATCCCGCGAGCCCGCAGCATTACATCGGGTTGGAGTTTTCGCAGCTGGAGAATGGTCTCACGAAGCTGAGGCCATACCTTCGGCCCGAACCACATATCCAGACAAAGCATGTCGATTGTTCCGTAGCGCGTCAGGAGTTCCGACAGCTGCGCTCGATGCCGCGCGAACATCCGGCTTACTTCCGCCGGAGTTGGATCCGGAACGATCACCTCTCTGTCCCCAAGCCGCTTCTTCGCGGTGGCATAGTCCAGGGTCAGCACGTTCGATGACGGAACCTGTAAGGGATGATAGGTGTAGGGCCGGAAATCGGCGTCGTACCAATCGGGATGCGAGAAATAGAAGTCGATTTTGATATCGCGTTTACGCGCCGCTTGGCATAGCTCCTTGACCACATCGCGGCGGAACGGCGTCTCCATGATGCTGTAGGCGAGGTCGCAGTCTTCCACCCGCGGCCCGCCTGGAGCCGTCCAGTTCACGCGCCGGCGGACGCGAGTGCGCGTGTCGAACATGGAAAAGCCCTCGTGATGCTTGGAGGTGAAAGCGAACATCTTCATACCGCAAGCGGCGAAGAGATCCATCCACTCGTCGGCGTTGAAGCCTCGCGGATTCCACGTTTGGTACATCTCCTGGTAGCGCTGCCGCTCCGGGAAACTCATTTCCAGGAAAGGCCACGACTCCTTCGGCTTGCCGAGGATGGAGTAGAGTCCCCAATGCAACCGCACTCCGTACTTGATGTCGCGGAATCGTTCGTACGCGGCATCGGAGGCCCAATGGTACTCCGGGACCGGGATGTCCTCAACATACGATTGCGTCTGTCGATAGTGCGAATCGCGCGCGGGAAGATGATGATTCACGCGGTCGTCGGCGCGCGCCGGCAGTGCCGCCGCCGCCGCGATGCCGCTAGTGAGAAACGATCGACGATTCATAATGTAGCCTCCATGTGCCCTTCGGCGTTATACCATTCGCATAGTCATACCGCCGTCCACCGGGATTTCGGCGCCCGTGATGAAATCGTTTTCGGCTAGCGCGGCAAGCGCCGCCGCCACTTCTTCCGGCCGTCCTTCGCGATGCAGGGGTATGCGGTTGCGCGTGTTGTTCTCCACCTGTTCGGACGTAAGGTAATCCTGAAACCGGGTGCGAATGATACCGGGAGAAACGCAATTCACGCGAATATTGAAATCGGCAAGTTCGCGCGCCAACGCCCGCGTGAACTGCGGTATGGCGCCCTTGGCCACCCCGTAGGCAATCGCGCCCGCGCAACCGCGGGACCCGGCCGCCGAGGAGATCAGCAGAATGGCGCCCCCGCCGCGCTCAACCATGCAGGGAACAGCCGCCCTGGCGAGATGGTACACGGCGTGAACGTGGATGTCGAAGGCCCGGTACCAGGTGCAGTCGTCTACTTCGAGCAAGCCGCCGGGCGCCGGGCCTCCCGCACAATGGACCAGCACATCCAGTTGTCCGAGGGTTGCCACCGTCTGCTCCACCGAGCGCGTTGCTTGGTTGGGGTCCGCTACGTCGGCCGTGATGGTGAAAGCCCTGCGATTCATGGCTTCCACCTCCCGTTTCACGTCCTGGGCGAGCAGGTCGTCGGCCGGAAGGCCGCACACTGCGATGTCCGCGCCGCGAAAGGCGAACTCGAGGGCCGTAGCAGCGCCTATGCCGCTGCTCCCTCCCGTGATCAGGCAGACTTTTCCTTCCAGTTTCATGTTGTTCTCGCCGCTGCACAGGCGCTGCAGGCGTGGCTTTTGCTTCACCCTACCACGTCAGCCGCAAAGTCAGTTGAAGGTCGCGGGGGGAGTTCAATGAGGTGTTCGTGTACATAATGCCGTTGCTGCCCGGCAAGGGGATCCCCGGGTTGTTCAAAACCTGAAAGAAATCGGCGTTGAAGCGCAGCTTAAAGCGTTCCGACAAGGAAAACACCTTGAACAACGACGCGGAGAGATTGAAATCCCACGGGGCCGCGACATACTGGTTCATCCAGTAAGTGAGGCCGGTGTTCATGGTGGACTGGACCACGCTGCCGTTTTTCAACGGCAGCCAAACCGTTTGCGTCTCCCAGTACGACGCCATATTGGTGCCGGCGGGGGCATTGGGCGCGCTCGTCGCGCCGTAGGGAATCAGCGGTAGATTGGACGGCGTATAATTCGCGGGTATGCCGCAAATCCCGGTGCACGGGCCAGTTGCGCTCGTGCCCCCCCGGTTAATTTGGGGCGGCGAGATATACCCGTTCCAGTATAAGTAACCTGGAAGGCAGGTTCCGCTGCTGCAGTCCTCAATCTTGTATTTGGTGCCGTAGGTCTGGATCTGGCTCGTGGGCCCGTAGTTGCTGGTCGGCAAGGAGAAGTACCGGCTCTGGTACGTCCCGAAGCCGGCGAGCTGCCAGCCGCCGATGAGGGCGTTTAGAGCCTTTCCTGCATTGTGGGCCAGCAGGTGGTCCCGCCCGAAGGGAAGATCCACGACCCAGTTCCACTTCAGTTGGTTGTGAGGGATGGCGGAGTCCCGTTGATAATTCAGAAAATGGTTCCTGGCATCGAAGTCCGTGGAAACCGCGCCCGGCAGAAAATCCGCGGCCGGCGCCACGCTCGACCCGCCCCCGTTTCCCACCAGGGTGGACTCGGTGAACGCGTTGGTCATTACATACATGAATTGCCAGCCGACACCGTGGGAATACCGCCGCTTCACTTCCAGGGTGAAGCCTTCGGCATTGGAGATGCCTTGCTTCATGTACTCGGTCATGCTGCCGTAGGTCGTCGTATTGTAGGGGTTCTCTCCCGTCGAAGCGTACGTGCCGGTGACCAGAGGCTCGCCGGTGGTCGCGTACCAGACGTAGTTGGAAGGGGCGGCGTTGAAATTCACGTTTTGCGGGATGTTCCACC
This sequence comes from Bryobacteraceae bacterium, assembly GCA_052144935.1. GTDB lineage: Bacteria > Acidobacteriota > Terriglobia > Bryobacterales > Bryobacteraceae > JOPF133. The sequence goes on along the minus strand of JBKQPR010000058.1, from coordinate 43,029 downwards.
CGTGCGTGGCCAGGTAAGTGGCGCTGGCCACGATGCCCGAAAAAGTTTCCTTCGCCACAGAGAAGTTCCACTGCATGTCGCGGGTGGGAGGTTCATGGGGGTCGAAGAATTGCAGCGCGCAGCACCCCGGCGTGATGCTGACAAAGGCGGGATTGCTGAGCACGTTGGCGGTATTCGTGCCGGCTACGAACTGCGGCACGGACCGGAGTTCATAATTGGGAAGCCCGTCGATACCGTTTACTCCAACCAGCGCCTGGTTATTCACGGAATACTGCACTGGATAGCCATAGGGGATTCCGCTGCCGGTAAGGTTATCCCAAGTCCGCAGCGCCGCCTGGGAATCGTAGATTCCCCAGCCGCCGCGGAGCACCACAGGCCTTACACTGTCGCTTGTGCGGTAGGCGAAACCCACGCGCGGCTCGAAGATCCACGGGTTGCCGTAGATCAGGCCCGGCGGCAGGCCCGCCTGCTGCGCGGTCTCGAATTTGGCGCCAATGGCTGTCAGCCCGCCTATTATGGTGGGAGTGGTCATACCGGCCGCGTACATATCCGAGACCGAGCGGCCGAGAACCATCGAATCCGTGTTCAGGTCAAACCCGACGTTGTAGTTGCCGGCGATGCTCTCCGCGGGCATGTCCTGGTAGCGTAAGCCAAGATTCAAGGTCAGCCTGGAAGTTACTCGCCAGTTATCCTGGAAGTATCCGGCGAACTCGCGGTCGCGCAAATTCCACTGCGGGCGCTTTACCGTGTCTTTAAACGTCGACACGTAGCCCATGAAAAAGTCCGCCCCGGAAAAGCCGGTCAACGGTTGGGCGCTGTAGGCCGATCCGCTGGCCGGATTGAACAGCGCCGTCGCCAGAGTATCGTAGGTGATGCCGGTGCCGTTGTGGTCGGTCAGCGCGTCGTCGAACTCGAGGTGCAGTTGTCCACCGAACAGAAGCTGGTGGCGGCCAACCATGCGGGTCAAATCCTCGTTGCCGAATAAAATACGAGTGGTGTTATGGCGCACCTGCTGGGTGGCGAAACTGGCCCCGAAACCCATGCCGGTGGTCGAGTAGGAGTTATTGGGATCGTTGTTCAAATCCGGGACGCCCAGATATTCGGACACGTTCCCAATGCTCGAATTATAAGGGGATCCCGTGAACTTGTACTCCTGCGACCAGGAGAGGCGCGCCGCGCTCACGAAAGTCGGCGATATGGTGTGCGTCCAGGACGCCACCGCGCTGACATCATGGTATTCGCCGGAGACGTAGTTCAATGTCCCGCTCAGCGGCGGCACCTGGGTTGATCCCCCAGCCGACACACTGGAAGTTCTGTCGTGGCCCACCGAGACTCTGCCGAACACCTGATCCCGATCGCTCACACGCTGGTCGATGCGCTCCGTGAGCATAAAGTCGGTCGTGGTGCTGGGAACTACGCCGTACCAGTTGCTGGCAAGGAGCGGGTTGACGTTAGGGAGGGTCGGCTGCGGCAGGATGCTGAACAGATACTTGGCGTCCGGGCTTTCGCGGGAGATGGGGATGGTGTTGTTCGGGAACGGCGTGCGCGTCCACGTCGGCGCCGGCCCGGTGGTCAAGGGATCGTAGATCGTGGTCAGGCGCCCCAGGTTGTCCACCAACCCGCTGTAGTCGCCTTGCCGCATGGCGTCGGTCTGCATGGAGGTGTTGTAGGTACTTTGGCTTTCCAGGCGCAGGCCCTCGTACGTGGTGAAGAAGAACGTGCGGTTCTTTCCGTTGTAGATCTTCGGAATCTTCACCGGCCCGCCCAGCGATCCGCCGTATTCGTGGCGGTTATAGTACGGAGCCTTGGTGAAGGTAGCCTGCCGTTGGCGGGCAACCCCGATGGCACTATTCCGCGCGGTTTCGAACACGCTTCCGTGGACATCGTTGGCTCCGCTCTTCGTCGAGAGGATGACCGAGCCGGGGCGGTCGAACTGGGCCGAAGAGCCGTTCGTCTCCACGCGCAGCTCCTGAACGCTGTCCACGCCCGGCAGCCGTCCGGCCCAGTCCCCGGTGTCGCGATTCTTGACGATCGCGCCATCCTGGTACAACTCCACCCCGTCGCGCAGTCCCATATTAATCGGGTTGATGTTGCCGTCCTGCCCTCCATTGAAACCCGGCGCAGCCATCATCACCAGATTGGCGATGTTGCGCCCGTCCGACGGCAATTGCTCGATGCGCGTGCGTTCCAGGTCCTCCGACAAGGTCGCATCCGTGGTCGAAACCAGAGGCGCTGCCTCCCCTGCCACCACCACCTGGGTAGAAACCGCTCCCACCCGCAGGGTAGGGCTGACATCCACCGTCTGCCCGACCTCCATTAGGAACGTGCCTTGCCACGTCTCCATTCCCGGCGCTCCCACGGTCATACTATACGCTCCGGGCTGCGACGGCGGGAACACGAACAGGCCCTCATCGTTGGTCGTGGTCGAGTACCTGGTCATCGTGGCCGTGTGAGCGATGGTCACTTTGGCTCCCCCGACCACGGCGGAGCTCGCATCCTTCACCACGCCCTGTACCCTGCCATTTCCGGTCTGAGCCGTCAAGGCCAGAGCGCACACGAAGATCGACAGCGCGAGCCGGAGTACTCGTTGTGAGAGCATACTTTTCTCCTCTGTTGTCACTGGCAACTGAACAATCGCCCACCGCGGGCATCGCTGCGCATCGCCGGCGAAGAGCGGACTAACGAATACCAATACCTTGATATTTCAGTTCAATCCTAATCCGATTCACCCATGGAGTCAATACCCGTTTCCTGGTCGTCCCCGGGATCTTTCGCAGCGGCATTTGGCTTAGGCCTGTCTCCGCCCGGCAGGTGCGCGGCTGCCCTTCACCGCCCTTTCCAAGGGTTGCCGCCCCTTGCCATCGGTGCTGCGATATCAGTTTCTTTGGGCATGCCGCAAGGAGTGGGCCTGGTACGCGGTTCCGATGCTTGTTCCGCTCCTGTTCCCGCTGCGAGCGCCCGTGCCGGCTTCCGGCCTTTCATCTTCCGCCGGCCTGATGCTGCAGGATCCATTGTGCGGCAAGCACATCAAAGATGTAAGAGGCGGCGCCGTGGATTACGTATTCGGTCTGATTGAAATAATACGGGAAGTTCTTCAGGTCCATGAATCCCGGCCGCATAAACGAGGCCCCTGAGATCACCCCGCCGGGAATGTACGAGTAGTCGTCCCGATTAAACCCGTAAGCTATCAACTGCGAGTTCGCTCCCACTCCGGAGACATAACTGGTATTCGAAGCCGGGTGGCAGCCGAGCACGAAGTTCACTACGTTCAACAGCGTGTCGGCGCCAAAGATCTCGGGCAGGTGCTTGTGGTAGAAATAATCGCGCATGGCATCGCTCTGCAGGTCCCATCCGAAGCTCATGATGGAGTTTCCTCTGGCCTGCTCGGGCGAGTCCAGCCTCCAATCCGATCTCAAGACGAAGGAAGGAAAAACGCACGCCGTAGGGATTGGAGGCTTCTATGGCGTCCGCGGCAGCTCTCCATTTCCTGGCGATCTCCAGAACCAGGTTGCGATACTCCGGATCGGAGACTTTGGGGAACAGCCGGACGAGGGTCCAACCCGGCCCACGGCCCACCTGCTCTGCCGGCGCAGAGCGTATCTGGGGCAGCAGAGCATAGAGACGCTTCTGGTATCGCGGATCGCCGGTGGTGAGCCACAGCTCCGCCGTGGCGGCAATTTCGTCGCCGGGGAAGCTTCCACCGCGGCCCACGTAGGCGCCCGCAGCATACACGGGGGGGTTCGTCTGCTCGTACTCCCAAAGCTTGCGGGCCGCGGCCAGGCACTCATCGGCGAGCTCGACTTTCTTCGGGCGCAGCACCCGGCTGGCGGCCGCGAGGGTTTGGGCCACACGGTATTCGAGGCCGGTGTTCCGGTTCGTGAACGCCCAGCGGTCATCGGGGTTACCGGAGCGGTCGCCGCTTACCTGGTCGGGCTTCAGGCTGCTGTCGTAGATATGGTTATCCGTGATATTCACCGGATCGCCCGTGACGTCATACTGAGGCTGCGAGTTTTCGATGATCCCGATGAAGATATGACCCGACGCGCGGAACGAACCCAGCAGGCCTTCCACGCCGTACTCGACCTGCTGGAGAAGGTCTTCTTCTCCATCCGGGACACGCAGCAGCACCTCGCGGGTGGCTCGGCGGACCGTGGTCATATCCAGACCAGGCTTGAACTCCTCCTGGGCCAAGGCCAGGGCCAACGTGGTGTTGGAGATGCTGCCCGCCGGCAGATCGTAGTCGCCTGCATCGTGCCATCCGCCCCAGTTCAATCCCGGAATGTGCTCGTAATCGGCAAACTGTGTTTCACGCTCGCCCTGCTGGTAGCCATCGAAGTGCCGGCGTCCTGCCGGAGCCTGCAGCGCGTCGTCTAAATGGCACGCTCCATGCCAGAAACGATTGCGCTCGCGGACCGAGACGTGGCACATTTGAACGGGGAGGAAAACCTCCAGCGTGGGCTGCCAGGCTTGTTCATAAACCTGGGGATCGATACGGAAGGGCCCGGCGGTCTGTCCCCGGTATTCGATCACGTACGCTCCGGTGCTGACGATATTGGTGAAATCGAATATGGCGTACCGGTAGTTCAGAAACTGTCCCCACGGCTTCGGAGCGCCGGACTTGACGAGTTGCCTGTTGCCAGTGAGGCTCAACTTGAACAGCCGTACGTTCCTCCGGCATCGTCGCGCGGATCGAACTCCAGCACCGCACACTTGGGCTGCCCGGGATGGTATCCGACCTGGGAAATGCCGATAACTGGCGGGCGCCGCCATTGAGGATCGACGGAAGGCCGGATCTCCAGTTCCATCCCGGAATCGCTGGAACCCGGCTCTATGGCGGCGGTCACCGAAAACCAGCCAGTCGGGTGGCTGCCGCGCTCATCGCCGAGTTCCAGCGTGCCGCCGTGCCGCTCGAAGGTCAAGCTGTGGGGCGGGTCCTCCTGGGCCAATCGCAGAATCCTGGTGGACTTCAGGAGGGTCCGCTGTCCACTATACTGCCGCGGAAACATGCCCGTTATCGAGTCGCCCTGGAACGATCTCATGAAATAGGCGGAAGGGTACAACAGCAGCCGGAAGGATGCCTGCCGGACCTTGCTCGCATCCAGCGGCCGGTCGAACTTCAACGCGACGACCATGCGGTCGCCATCGGTGCGGCAGATCAACTGGTAACCCAGGCTCAACCCGGGCACCTCGCCAATGATGGTCGCCGTCTTCCGCTCCCGGTCCACAACGCGGCGCATGACGCGGGCGGACAGCCGAGCCGAGGAGTCGCGGCCGGTGATCAGCAGGTCGTCCGAAGCCATCAGCCACTCGCCGTTCTGCATCATCTGCAGCCCTCCGCGGCTCGGAGAGTAGGCGTTGTGGAAGACCAGGAAAGCGAATCCGGGCGCTTCGAAATACTCTTTGTCGTTCAGTGCGATCGGTCCCGGCGCACCCTCCTGGCAGGTCGCGATACACGTTACGGCAAACAAGATAATGCCGGCGTTCTTACAAGCCTTGGGCACATGGCCTCCTTTCCCCACTTTCCGATCGCGTTTTTGGTTGGCAGCAGGCAGCGCGACGTGAATCAGGAGAACTGCCAGCCGCGCGCTTTATCCACTTCGCTGCGGCTCCGATTCAAGTAAGGCCTTCGCTCTTCCAGGCCATACTGCCGGGCCAGCGCACGGGCGCTGACTCCCGGACGCTTGGCTTTCAGTACGAAACATCCTTCCATCGGCAGCCATTTCTCCTGCGCGACATCGTCGCCGCGCTCGTTGAGCAATTTGGCAAGCCGGCCAGGAAGGTTGAGATCCTGGTGAAAGATACAGCGGTCCAGATCAAACGTGAAGCGCGTTATGTTGAACTCTCCCGAGTTAGCCTTCTCGTGTACGAGTTGCTCGCCGTCGATGTCAAATACCAGGCAGTCGGGGACCCACGTCGCGCTCATGACATAGTAGCTGAAGTCGATGGCGCGGGCCTGAAGCGTCCTCCCCGCTGAATAAGCGCTCGGCCAGATCACCAGTTCCGCGCCAAAATCGGACAGGCGCTGCCAGAGGGGGGCCCAGTTCACGTCAAAGCAAATCGCGATTCCCAGGCGACCGAAGTCAGTTGAAATCACGGTGACGGTTTGGCCCGGTTGGACCGGGGGACGGCGTGTGAACTCGTCAACCCAAAACGGGTACACCTTGTCGTAGACGCCGGCGATTCGCCCACGGCGGTCCAGGATCACCGCGGAGTTCAGCCGCCGGTCGCCGTCTTTCCGATCGATCGGAACCACGATGTAAGTCCGGTGTTTCTCGGCCAAACGAGCGAGCGCTGAAACCGTAGGGCCATCCAGCGTTTCCTGAGTGTGTTCATCCTGCCCGCGGAAGGTCTCCGGTAGAGCGATGAGGTCGGCGCCACGCGCTCCCTCCTTATCGACCAGGCCCGCGATCTGTTCGAGCGAAGGGCCCGGCGTGAAGCCGATGCTCACCGCCCGAACCGGCCGCCCGGCATGGTCCGGCACACTCGCGCTTTGCGTTTTCTCCTGCTCCTCCGCTGCCGCGAGCGCCGCTTCGGCGGGCGTCATGGAACTTAGCGCCACTGCCGAGTTCTTGATGAATTGTCTTCTGTCCACGTTTGCGCCTCCTGCCACGATTACCCCGGCTCTTTGCCGGCCGCGACTTTTTACCGTATATCTGATATCGCAGTTGATCTTAATCCGATTCGCCAAGCGTGTCAATAGGGCCCTAATCCGTCGATAACGGCGGCGCAACCCGGACGGGTTTCACCCGCCAATTGACGGGCTTTTCACGCGCTCCAATGCCGATGTGCATGGGGGTGGCATGAGGCCAACATTACGGACCACACGGGTGAACGGCTGACGCTGGCGGAAACTGCCGCCGCGGCGCATCGGCCGGGCGTTGACAGGGGCAAGAGACCGTTGATACCGAATTTCTCTTGACATTGACCGTGACGCGATCTTACCATAATTCCCGAAGATGATATGTCAGAACCGGGATCGCGGGTGTGATTGCGGCTTTTTTCCTGGGCCGACCCCTTTCAGGGAAGCGAAGGGGGACGTGCAAGGGATGAAGAAAGGACCTGGAATTGCATTGCGGCTTCTTGTCGCAGGAACCGCATACGCCCAGACGTCAGGACGGCCGCAACCACAGGTGGTGGATCCAGGCGGTCCGGACAAGGCGCCGTCGGATGCGGTCGTCTTGCCGATCCAGGACCATGTGCCGGTGAGGGGCCGCAGGTGCGTGGCGGGCGAGGGCCCCTTAGTGCTGCAGGACCACAGTCAGTATGTGGGCCGGAAAATCGCAAGGGCCTCGGGGGTCACCGGGGGCCCCCCGGATACGCCGGTAAAATTCCGCAACGTTTGGATGCGCCGACTGAGCCAGTGGCGCACGATCTCTTTTCAGAAGGAGTGTTTAAGATGGAAAACCGACGATCGTTCTTGACCAGGGCGGCCCTGGGAGTGGTCGCGGCGGGAGCCTCTTCGGCTCCGGCCGCCTCCGACCAGTTGGTGGTTGGGTTCATCGGCACCGGCATCCGTGCCAAATATGCCCTGATTCCGCAATTCAAGTTCAACCCGGCCTTCCGCATTGCCGCGCTCTGCGACGTATACAAGCCTACCTTGGACGAGGCCGCCACCATCGTGGGCGGTAAGGTGGACACATACGGCGACTACCGGCGGATCCTCGAACGCAAAGACATTGACGTGGTGGTGATCGCCACGCCCGACCACTGGCACTGTCCCATGGTCATCGAGGCGTGCGAGGCGGGCAAGGACATTTATCTGGAGAAGCCGGTCTCGAATGACATCGACATGTGCCTCAAGGCGGTGGCGGCCGCCCGAAAGCACAATCGCGTGGTGCAGGTAGGCTTGATGCAGCGCAGCAGCGCGCCCTTCATGGAGGCCTACAAGGAAGTCCAGAGCGGCATTCTCGGCAAGGTCCGTCATGTCGTGGTGATAAACCCCGGCGGCAGCGCGCCCCGAGGCGGCCGGGGCGGAGCGGGACGCGGCGCACCGGGCGGCGGCCAAACCACGGCCGAAGCTTCCTCCACGCCTCCTCCCGGCCTCGACTGGGAGATGTTCCAGGGTGCGGCGCCGCGCGCGCCGTACAGTCCCAATCGCCAGCGCAATTGGCGCAGCTATTGGGCATATGGCGGCGGCCCGCTCTCCGACTGGGGCGTGCATCTCCTCGACGTCGCGCATTGGTACCTGGGCGTCACCGAGCCATCGCGCACCGCGGCCGCGGTGTATGGATGGTTCAGCCGGCCGCAGGACGACCGGGTCCCGGACACGACCGAAGTCTCTTGGCAGTATCCGACCTTCGTCGCCGACTACAGCTCGCGGTCGGACGTTCTCGGCACGTATCTGTGGGGCGACGAAGGCATACTGTTCGTCAACCGCTATGGTTACAGCGTACGGCCGGTGGCCAGCCGCGGCGGCGCCGCCGGGAAGCCGCCGTTTGAAGAGAAAAAGGTCGCCTTGCACGATGAACCGGGGAACGGCCAGGCCTCCTTCGAGTCCGACGCCGGCAGGCATATCCTGAACTTTCTGGACTGCATCAAGACCCGACGGCGACCGGTGTGCGATATCGAGACCGGCGCCTTCTCCACCATTCCCACCCTGATGGCCGGCCTCTCCATCCGCGACGGCGGCAAGGCCATCGTCTGGAACGGCCACGGCGCCGAGCCACTGGCGTAGGCCGCTCGTTTATCGGATGATTCTCGCGCGCGAACGGAAACGAGGAACACCATGGATCGGGACAACAGATTCTCCCGCCGCGGCTTCCTGCAGGGCGCCGGAACGGCGGCGGTTTCCCTTGACATGCCCGCGGCGCCATCGGCGGCGGCGCCCGATGGCGAGGCGCGCCTCTCCATTGACGACCAGGGCGTCATTCACATCGACACGAGGACGCTGCTGGCGAGAATCGAGAAAGGCCTTCTGACCTCGCTCAAGAGCAAGAGTTCGGGTCAGGAGTTCATCCGGGAATTCGACCGCGGGAAATCCGATGCCCTACAGCTCGTCTATCCAGGCAACGAATCGGTGGACGTCGGCGAACGAGGGTTCGGGAAAGTAACCGCCCGCAAGATCTCGGACCATCGCGCCGGCATAGTTTTCCACAACTGGAATGGCGATGGCGTGATGACCGTTTCCGCGGATCCGGAAAACGGCGACCTGCTCATCGAGCCTTCAGCCTTTTCCTCGCGTCCGGGCGTCCGGGGCTGCCGCTGGCTGATGAAAGGGCTTGAGCCTGGCCTCAAACTGGTTGCCCCTTTCTATCAGGGCGTGTCACTCGAACTCGAAGATCCGCTGATTGCCGGCAGCATCTGGGAGTGGCCTATGGATTGGGCTGCCGGCCTGGCTATCCTCCAGGGACGTTCCGGCGGGTGCTGGATCCATACCAGGGACACTGAGTACCGCTACAAGCGTCTTAAGGTAGGGATCGAGGACGACGCGCGCGTCCTCGGCTTTGACACCGAGGCTTACGGGCCCATTGACAATAATCTGGCTGCCGGCGGACTCGCCTGGCGCATTAACGTCTTCGACGGTGACTGGAGAGTTCCGGCCGGCCAATATCGCTCCTGGCTTTGGGAGGCTTTTGGGCTCAGCCGCGAGGGGCGGCGGCGGGAAGAATGGATCCATCACCTCCAGATGGCCATCTCCTGGTGCCCGGGCGACATCGACATCCTCGAAGCCATCGCCGGGCGGGCAGACCCCCGCAAGGTCCTCCTCCATTTCCCTAACTGGCGGACTGACGCCTATGACGAAAACTATCCCACCTACCTTCCCAGCGATACGGCGCGGAAATTCCTCGCCCGAGCGCATCAATTGGGCTTCCACGTCATGCCGCATTTCAATTCGATGGAAGCCGACCCGGACAATCCCGTTTACACCGCCCTGCGCGACTTCGGATACCGCGACGTCGAAACCAAGAAGCTGCAGGGATGGAGTTGGGTCAACCGCAGCGCCATCGGTGTTCCCGAATCCAACGCCAGCCGCCTCGAATTTCGCGACAAGAAGGTAATGGTCAAAATCCACCCGGGACTCGCAATGTGGCGGTCCACCTTGTGCGATCGCATTGCAGAGGCGAAGCGGGAACTGTCGCTGCGGGAGGTCTTCGTGGATGTGGCCTTCATCACTCGCAACCTCCACAATGCCCTGGTGGAGAGCATGACCTCGACGGAGGGCATGAACCGTCTGCTCCACGAGGTGGGCGAGATCGGAGATGGTCTGGCGGTCGGGGCCGAAGGCCTGAATGAAATCAACTGCCAGGGGCTGTCCTTCGCACAGGTCCACCTTTTCAAGAGCGGCCAGGACAATATCGAGGGCTTGGAACGGACCGGCGGGTGCCCACTGAACAATTTTCTGTTCGGAAAGCTGACTCGTTCCTTTGGCTACTCCGGACTCAGCGGAAAGACGCCCGAAGAGGAGTTGCGCGCCCGAATCCACGAGGAGCACGAGACGCTCGCCACCATTACCATCCGTTCAGCTACCGAAATCACCAACCCGACCCCGGCCGTGAAGCGAGCTCTCGACCGTGCGAAGTAGATTGGCGTCGGCCCCTCACAGCACCGATAGACAGGTTAGACACACGAGGGATATCATGGAGATCGATTTTTTTAAAAAGGGCCTTGCAGCATGTCGAAGGGCAGCGCCTGCTGCGGGCACTGAACAACGGCGCGCATTCTACGAGCAGGTCGAGAAAGAAGTGACCACGGGGACCAAGCTGAGCGTGGCGCGGATGTGCGGGGTGGCCGGATTCAGCCGGGCGGGGTACTACCGTTTTCTGGACCCGGTCAATCCCGCGGCGGCGGACATGGTGCTGCGCGATGAAATCCAGAAGATCGCCCTGGAGTGGCCCAGCTACGGAAGCCGGCGGATCACGTACGAACTGAAGGCCCGCGGCTGGGAGGTGAATCGCAAGCGGGTGCAGCGGGTCATGAGGGAAGCGGGGTCCCCTCTGGGGGCTGCTGTGTGTGGCCAAGAAGAAGTTCGTGGTGACGACCGATTCGGCGCACGGGTTGAGGGTGTACCGCAATCTGGCGGCATCGATGGTGCTGACGGGTGTGAACCAGTTGTGGATAGCGGACATCACCTATATCCAGCTGGAGGAGGAGTTCGTCTACCTGGCGGTGATCCTGGATGCGTATTCGCGACGTGTGATCGGATGGTGTCTGAGCGAGGGCCTGGACGACTCTTTATCGCTGGCGGCGTTGCGCATGGCGATGGAAGAGCGGGGGGTGTGGCCGGGATTGGTGCATCATTCCGACCGTGGGGTGCAGTACGCCAGCGGCGACTATACGGACCTATTGAAGGAGAATGGGATCGACATTAGCATGAGCCGCAAAGCCAACCCCTGGGATAATGCGGCGTGTGAGTCGTTCATGAAGACCCTTAAATACGAAGAGGTCTACAGAACCGAATATCGGAATATAGCTCATGCGCGCGCTGCGATCGGCGAGTTTTTGGAGAAGGTCTACAACGAAAAGCGGCTGCACTCGGCGCTGGATTACCGGTCGCCGGTGCAGTTTGAGAATACGCTGGCAGCGGGCGCCCAGCAGCCGGCGCCGAGGGTCCCGGCATGAAACTCCCACACAGGGGCGGGAGCACGGCGCGATCACAAGCACGGTGCGTCGCAGCGGCGATCACCGCGCAGTGCAGATCGCGCCTGGGAAAAGCAGCGGTTTGGAGTTCGCGAGTGGCGCGAGTCAGAGTGCGGCCGAGGTAATCCTCGGGGTGGGCGTGACGGCGTGGAAAGCCCGGACTGCCGGTGCGCAGAATGGCTGCGACATCGGTAACGGAGCTTCCCCGCCGAAGCAATTCCTTGGCGATCCACTTATCGGCGATGCTCCAGTCGGGCTGTGGGAAGCGTTCGAGAATCCGCAGCCGGCGCAACCAATCGGCATAGATCGCGGCCGGTGGCGGAGAGAGGGTGCGGGCATCGCCGGATTGCACTCCTCAGCGTAGGGTTGCAGGTACACGTCACAGCCCTCGCGGTTGCGCACGCGCAGGAACCGCACGGTGGCCGGATGAATCACTGGGCAGCGGTCCACAGTCGCTCACCGGGAAACGCTCTTCTGGTCTGATGATGAATCAGTCGGATCAGATAGAGGTCATGAGGCATCGCCGCAATCTGGCGGCGCATGGCCTGCAAGGTCAGATAGAGTCCGTGGTCGAACATGGACCCAATTCTGCGATCGAAGGGAATCGCCGTACAATAAATTCTCAGCGGACGGCGAACAGTGGGTTAACTGATTGTCTCACCCTTGGGGTCCACTGCAATCGTCCCGAGCATCATCATGCCGCTGAGCTTACGCAGATCGGGGGGTTGGCGCCTGGCCTGCGCACTTGATCCCCGGCTGTAGCGCCATTAGATCGCCGAGCTGAAGCCCAGTCGGAGATCGACAAAACCATAAATCATTGTACCTTGCTTTTGTTCTTAACGATTGGGAGGAGTAGGAGCAAGTTCCGCGCGTTTGACGGTACGGTTGCCGATCCGCCCTACCCCTCGCCCTTCTTGCGAATCTTGATATCCAGCCGCTTGATCTTCTGGTTCAGCGTGGAAAGCGGGACGTGAAAGCTCTCGGCGGTTTCGGTCTGGCTCCAGTTGCAGCGCTCCAGCCGTTCCAGAATCACGTGGCGCTCGTAATCGTTCACGATCTCGAACAGCGACGCATCCGGGGGCAGGGGACCGCCGTCGCCGCGATGCAGGCGCACTCCGTTGGCCTGCAGCAAGGGATCGGGCAACACGCCCATCGGCACGGCCGGATCGGTGGCCAGCACCACGGCGCGCTCCACCACGTTCTCCAGCTCGCGCACGTTGCCCGGCCAGTTGTGTTCCATCAGCACCTCGGTGGCTTCCGGGACGAAGTGCAGCAGCGAGCGGCCGGAGGAGTCCAGAAACTTGTTGTTCTCGCGGCAATAGTAAGTGAAGAAATGGTCCACCAGCGGCGCGATGTCCTCTTTACGCTCGCGCAGCGCCGGCAGCGCGATGTTGATCACGTTGAGGCGGTAGTAAAGATCCTCGCGGAAGCGGCCGTCCTTCACAAACTGGTGCAGATCGGCGTTGGTGGCGGCCAGAATACGCACATCCACCTTGACCGGATCGGTGGCGCCCAGGGGCGTGAATTCCTTATCCTGAATCACCCGCAGCAGCTTGATCTGGGTCTCCGGGCCGATGGTGCCGATCTCGTCGAAGAAAATGGTGCCGTGGTCGGCCACCTCGAAGTAGCCCTTCTTGGTCTGAAAGGCGCTGGTGAACGCGCCTCTCACATGGCCGAACAGAGTGGACTCCAGCAGATCCGGGGGCAGCGATCCGCTATTCACCGGCACGAACATGCGCTCCGAGCGCGGAGAATTGGCGTGGATGGCCTTGGCCACCAACTCCTTGCCGGTGCCGGTCTCGCCGGTGATCAGGATGGTGGAACGGCTGGAGGCCACCTGGCTCACCAGGTCCAGCATCCGCACCATGCGCTCGCTCTTCCCGATGATGTTGGGGAAGCTGTAGCGCTGCTTGAGCGTCCGTTTGAGGTGGGTGTTCTCGTACTCCAGGCGCCGCCGCGCGATCATGCGGTCGATCTCGATGATCAGCTTCTCGTTATCCCATGGCTTGGAGAAATAATCGTTGGCGCCCAGCTTGAGCGCCTCGACGGCCGCCTCCACCGATCCGTAGGCCGTGATCATGAAGATGGGGGTTTCGCGGTCGCGCCGGCGCACCTCCGAAAGCACTTCCATGCCGGAGATGTCGGGCATCATCAGATCCAGCAGCACCAGGTCGTAGGCCCGGTTTTCCAGGCGTTCCAGGCCTTCGGTCCCGTTCTGGGCCTGCTCCACGTCGTAGCCTTCGGAAGTGAGCAGCAGTTCGAGACCTTCGCGGATATCCAGCTCGTCGTCGATGACAAGCACCTTGCCCCGGGTCTCCGGTTTCTTGATTTGGGCAGCGGTCATTTCAAGCGGCATTCACCGGTTTCCGAGCCGCGCTGGAGAGGGGCAGTTCCAGGTGGAACAGAGCGCCGCCGCCCGGCCGGTTGGAGACTTCGATCGAGCCGCCATGCTCTTGAATGATACCGTAGGTCACCGACAGCCCGAGGCCGGTGCCCTTGCGCGCGGCCTTGGTGGTGAAGAACGGATCGTAGATGCGGTGCATGTGTTCGGGCGCGATGCCGTGTCCGGTGTCGGCCACTTCGATCCTGACCCCTCCGCCTTCCGCCCACGAGCGCACTTCCAGGGTTCCCCCGGCGCCCATGGCGTCGCGCGCGTTCAGGAATAGATTGAGGAACACCTGCTGCAGCTTGCCGGTGTTGCCGTGCACCGGCCCCATGCCGGGGTCGAGACTGCTCTCCACGCGGATCCCGGATTTTTGAAGCTGGTGCTCGAGCAGCGAGAGGGTCTCCTGGATCACGCGGTTCAGGTTCACTTCTCCGAACGAGGTGGTGGAGGTTCGCGAGAAGTTCAGCAGCGAATTCACGATTTCGCTGGCGCGGAAAGTCTGCTTGGCGATCTTGTCGAGCAGCATGGATTTCTGGGTATCCTCGGCCACCTGCTTGGCCAGCATCTGGGCATAGGTGGAGATCACCGCCAGCGGTGTGTTGACTTCGTGGGCCACCCCGGCAGCCAGCAGGCCGATGCTCGAAAGCTTGTCGGCCTGCACCAGGCGCTGTTCCAGCTCGGTGCGGTCGGTCACGTCGTCGAAGATAATCAGCCGGCCGATCTGCTGCTGTTCCTTGGACACCAGCGGGGCGATGGCGATATTTACGGTGGCCTCCCGGAAAGGCGCGGCGTGAGAGATGTGCTCCCCGGCCCCGCCGCCGTTGCCAGATCCGTTGGCGTTCCCGTTGGTATGGCCTGGGAGCGCCGGAAGGGCCGCGGGCGGCTCCGGGGCCGAGACCGGCTTGAGCACGAATTTGTAGATGTGGTGGATGCCCGTCTGGCCGCGCACGCGCTCGAACTCCACGGCCAGATCCGCGGGGAACAGATCGCCCAATTTGCGGCCCAGGGCGCGATCGCGCGGCACCCCGCTCAACTGCTCGATCTGGCTGTTCCAGCTTTCCACGCGGTCTTCCAGGTCGGCCGCCAGAATCCCCACGTTGATGGATTCGACAATGTTCTCGCTGAACTCCTTCAAGCGCTCGTACTGCTCCACCTTGCGCTGCAGGGAGCGGTAGAGCGAAGCGTTCTCGATGGCGATGGCCACGTAACCGGACAGCGTGACTAGCAGCTCCACGTCCACGCTCGACAGGTAGTCGCCGTCGGCCGTGCGGCTGGCGCCCAGATAGGCGATCGTCCGGCCGCGAACCGTGCAGGGCAGGTAGTAAGTCAGATCCAGGTCGGCGATGGTGCGGCGCACCGAAGCCGGCCAGGCGCGCGAGATGGCGTCCAGTTGGTGCCGGGTGCGCTCGAAGAAGAGATAGCCCTCGGGCAGCTTCCAGTTGAGGAAGCTCAGGTCCGGATCTTCCAAGCCGCCGCCGTTCAGCCGCGGGTTGGCCCCCATGGCCTTCTTCAGGCGGAACCGCGGACCCTCCGCGCCGGCCGGGCCCTCCTCCGCCAGGAAGAAGGCCAGGTGCTGAATCGAGAGCGTCTGCAGCATGCGGTCCCCGGCCGAAGACAGCATCGTGTCCAGGTCGGTTTCGGAGCCCAGCTCGCGGGCGAATCCCACCAGCGTCCGGCGGTAATCGTAGCGGTCGCGGTAGAAGTATTTGTCGAGCCGCTCCTGAATCCAGGTGCGGATGGGCTGGAACAGGAAGGCCGCGATCAGCATCACGGTCATCGGCACGGTCTGTCCGAGGCCCTGGAAGTTCTGCTTCACCAGGCTGCCCAGGCCGAAAACGATGCCATAGAACGCCGCCAGCACGCACAGGGTGGCCAGCGTGTAGGCATAACCCCGGCGGAAGAGGATGTCCACGTCCATCAGGCGGTACCGCACGATGGCGTAGGCCAAGGTGAGAGGAACCAGAACCAGCGACACCACCGCGGCCTTCTGATAGCTGCCCGGCAGCGCGCCCAGGACAAAGGGCAGCACGTACAGCACGGTGAACGGCAGCACCCCGGCAAAAGTGCCGTTGCGGAGCCACTTCAACTGCTGCCGCACGATGGGGTCCTCGGCTTTGCGGTACTCCGCACTCAAGGCGAACCCGCCGATGATGTAGGGAACGCTGGCCAGCACCATCCAAAGGCGGTCCAGGCCCCATCCCAGCTCGATCAGCGGAACATTCACCTTGACGGCCCCCGACGAGAAAGCCATGAACAGCAGGAACAACCCCGCCGGAGCGGCGTAGAGCAGCGCCACGCCGGATTTCGACGAAAACCACTTGCGCGGCTCCGGGAAGGTCAGGCAGAAGTGCAGAAACACGGCCGGGGCAGTCAGCACGGCGGCCAGGTTGCCGAAGTAGACGACCTTGTCGAAGCCGTTCAGCTTGGCGGTGAAATGAAAGCAGAACGCCACGAACGAGACCAGGCACAGGATGTAGAAATGCCGGGCCTTATGCGCGCTGCCGCGGCGGAAATAGACGAACAGCCCGATCACCAGGTAAGAAAAGCCCACCATGTACTGGCAGAGAATGGCGCGGTCCAACGGCACTTCTCCGACGATCAGGTCTTTTACGTCGAATTCCTTGCCGTCGCGGACCACGTGGTACACCACTTTCCGCCACGCCCCCACCGTCCAGAGGATCTTGATCACGTCCTGGGACTTCTCCACCTTGCCGGTGTTGATGCTCTTCAGCCAGTCGCCGGAGCGCACTCCGGCCCTCCCCGCCGGGCTGTCGGGAGGAGCATATAAGGCCTGGACTCCCTGCGCCCGATCCACCCAGATGACGCCGTCCTGGGGCAAGCGGAAATGCAGTTGCTCGTCGAAGTTGATGACCGCGGCCACGGCGGCAGCAACCGTGAGAATCGTCAGTATGGCTGTAGACAGTTGGAACTTAAGTTCCTGAAACATCGTGGCCGCCCGATCCGCCGGCGAGACAATTTTGCGCGCCTTTAGGGTGCACGTTTGATGCCGCGGAAAATTCCTTTTTCCGAATCCAGAATATCCGAATTATCTATCACTTACAATCGTCCGGGCGGCGCGCATCCGCTTTTTGGGAGAAGTCCGCTACAGGGAAGCGGATTCCGCCCGTTCCGGAGACCGCTTTGGTGGGTACCGGTACCGTTACCATGGGTTAGCCGGGACACCTTATCCATCACCAGGCCATTCAGGTTTGGCGCCCAAATGCTGTACACTATATAACCAGCAGGAGAAGGCGCTTGCGGTCCACCCGGTGCGAGTCTCCCGTCCGGTTGGGTCAGGTCCCTGTGAAGTCTCAGAGGAACATGATGAGAACGGCGATCTTATGTGCCCTAGCGATGGGGGTGTGCCTGGCCTCGTATGCGGCTGACGGCCCCGCGCCCAAGCCCGACGCCGGCCAGTCGCAGCAAGATGCCCCCGCCAAGAAACCGGACTCGGCCGCCACCCCGGCCAAGTCCACTACCCTGCCGCCCGCCAGCGAGACCGATCCGCTCAAGATAGCCGCTCCGCAGTCCGACGGCACGCCCAAGCCCGAGGCTAATGCGCCCATCAGCGAGAAGACTTATGTGATCGGCGCCGAAGACGTGCTGAATATCACGGTGTGGAACTCCCAGCCGCTTTCCGGCTCGCATACCGTGCGTCCCGACGGCCGGATTTCCATGCCCCTGGTCGGCGAGATTATGGCGGCCGGCAAGACCCCCTTGGAATTGGAAACCGAAATCACCGGCAAGCTCAAGAGCGGCAACATCATCAAGACCCCCAATGTAGCCGTGAGCGTGGCGGCGGTGAACAGCAAGAAATATTACCTCGAGGGCGAAGTGAATAAGCCCGGGCAGTACAACCTGATCGTTCCCACCACCGTGCTGCAGGCGCTGGTCAATGCGGGCGGCTTCAAGGACTTCGCCAACCAAACCCATATACGCATCCTCCGCGGTAAAGAAACGTTCAATTTCAATTACAAACAAGTTATCAAAAACCAGCATACGGAACAGAACATTTATCTGGAGCCGGGGGATATTATCATCGTGAAATGAGGCGTCTTCGGCCGAGAGGGCAATAGAAGTATTTTACCAGGGATGTCACAATAGCAGGAAGGTATTTGAGTTATGGGTTCTCCACAGAGCGAAATCAGCGTTTCCCGGCGTCCACCAGACATTGAAGATTACATAGACATGCTGCGGCGCTACCGGTCCTGGATTCTGGGGCCGGCGTTCGCGGGCCTGGTAGTTTCGGTGGTGGTGGCTTATCTGTGGCAGGACACTTATGTGTCCACAGCCGTGATGCGCATCACCCCGCCACAGGTGCCTGACCGGCTGGTGCCCAGCTTGGCCAGTTCCAGTTCCCAGATGCAAGAGCGCCTGCAACAGATGGAGACCGACATTCTCAGCCGCGGCAGCCTCGAGGACATCATCCAGAAGCCCTCGCTCGACCTGTATAAGAAGGAGCGCCAACGCCTGCCCTTGGAAGACATCGTGCAGGATATGAAGAACAAGCGCATCCAGATTATTCCCGTGAACGACCCCAACGGCGCCGCCCTGGTGGGAACGCGCTTCGCTTCGGCATTCCAAATCCGCTTCTCTTACATCGACCGTTATAAGGCCCAGGCGGTGGTTCGCGAGCTGGTGACTAAGTTCACCGAACAGAACGTCACCGTGCAGCGCCAAAATTCCACCATCACCACCAGCTTTTTAAACGATGAGTTGAAGGCCGCCAAGGAGAAGATGGATGGCCTGGAAGCCGCCACCACCAAGTTCAAGATCGAGAACCAGGGGCATCTGCCCGAGCAGGCCCAGTCCAACGCGCAGGCGCTGCAAATGGAGCAGATGCAATTAATGAACCTGGAAAGCAACATCAGCCGGGCCGGGCAGGAACGGATGATGCTGGAGACGCAGATTCAGAACAACAAGGAGACCCAACTCTACTGGAATTCCCGGGCGACGGAAACCCTGGCCGCGTCCGGTCCACAGTCGGCCGCGCACAACGACCAGCTCACCGCCTTGGTCAACCGGATTTCCTCGGACAAGCGGGACCTGGCCGCCCTGAAGAATATGTACGGCGACGCGTATCCCGAAATTGGCTCCCGCCAGGCGGCCATTGACGCCATGGATAAGGAGCGCGAGAATCTGGAGAAGGAGTGGGGCGCCGCACAGGCCGCCGCCGCGATGAATGTCTCGCCCACCGCACCGCAACCCGTGGTCAAGCCCGAGGTAGAGCGAACCCTGCAGGAACTGCAGAACGATGCCCACACCTACAACGCCCAGATGCAGGCCAAAATGGGCGAGGTGGAGCAGCTTCACAAGCAGGAGGCCGAGGTGGAAAAGCGCATCGCCGTCCTGGAGCGGCAGATCCAGGAGGCGCCGCTCGACGAGCAGCAGTATGCCGCGCTATTGCGGGACCTCAACCTGGCCAAGTCCGATTACGAAGACATGATGAAGCGCCGCAACGCTTCGGAGATGCAGGAGCAACTGGAACAGCACAAGGCCGGCGAAAATCTGGAAGTGCTCGACGCGGCCTCGTTGCCCGAGGCGCCCTCCGAACCCAACCGCCTCGCCTGGGCCGGCACCGGCGCGCTCGGAGGATTGGCCCTGGGGGTGGTTCTGGCGGGCGCCAAGGAAGTCAAAAACACCTCGCTCAAGAATCTCAAGGACGTGCGCGTCTATACCAACCTGCCCGTCCTGAGCAGCATTCCCCTGCTCGAGAACGGCCTGCTGCTGCGGCGCAAGCGGCGCCTGGTGTGGCTCACCTGGTCGAGCGCGATTATTATTGGCTGCATTTTGATGAGTGGTTCGATGTACTACCACTTGTCGTCGGGTGTCTAAGAGGATCGAATGAGTCGAGTACACGATGCATTACGCCGGGCCGAGCAGGGCGGGTTGCCCTACAGGGAGACCCTCCCGCCGCCTCCGGCAGAGGATCAACCTCGCCTGTCACCGGATTCCCCCCCTATGAATGGGTCCTCGCAGGGATCCCTTCCGCCGGTCCGGCTGAATATTCATCCGGGGATGCTGGGAGAGGTGCGGATGCTGCCGTTCAAGCCCGCGCCGGAATCGCACCTGCTGGATCTCAACAACTCCCACGATACCCCGGCCGAGGAATTCCGCACCTTGCGCACGCGCCTGAACCATCTGCAGACGCTGCAGCCCCTCCACACCGTGGTGGTCACCAGCCCTTCGCCGGCCGAAGGCAAGAGCTTCACGGCGGTGAACCTGGCGCTGGCGCAGTCCCACCTGGCGGAGAGCTCGGTGCTGCTGGCCGATTTCGACCTGCGCCGCCCCATCATGCACAACCTGTTTCAGATCGACCGGTCGCCCGGCCTCTCGGATTATCTGACGGGCCAGTGCTCCTTCGCGCAGGCCCTGCGCCGGCTGGAGGGGATGAATCTGTACCTGCTGCCGGCCGGTTCCCCGGTGAAAAACCCGCTCGAGCTGCTGAACATGCGGCAGGCCAAGGTGCTGTTCGAGGAGTTGCCCCGCAGCTTCAACTGGGCCATCTTCGACACCCCGCCGCTGTTGTTCTCGGCCGATGCGAACCTGCTGGCCACCCTGGCCGACGGCACCATCCTGGTGGTGAAGATCGGTTCCACGACCTTCGACAACGTGACTCGGGCCATGCAATCGCTCTGCGAGAACAACGTGCTCGGGATCGTGGCCAACGGCGCCCGCGCTTCGGAGTTGTACAGCAAATATACGTACTACTACTCGCGCTCGGAGTAGCGCTCTGTATTCACCGTGGAGACGCTGAGAACGCAGAGGAAGCGCGGAGAAAAGCCTGATGGGTTTCTCTGCGTAGTCTCCGCGATCTCCGCGTCTCTGCGGTGAGAGACGGTGCTACACCGCCCGCATCCACACCTTGGCGGCCACCGGCCGTTGAATCGCGACCGTCCGGGATCCCGTTCGAATCTCCACCCGCTCACCCGCCGAAAGCACTTCCACCTGGACGCCCGGCCGGATGCCCATTCCGTCCAGAAGCTCCAGCAGGCTGCGGTCCCGCTCGAAGACGCTGACCACCGTGAGGCGCTCGCCCGCCCGCGCCTCATCCAGCGTTTTCATCCCTAGCCGGCGGCGCTCTCCCGGCGAATCCAGTCCCGCCAGATTGCCATGCGGGCAGGCCCCGCCGGCGCCCAGCTTCTCAGCCAGCTTGCGTTCGAAGTCCGCCGAAACGGCGTGCTCAAGCTGCTCGGCTTCGTCGTGAACTTTGTACCATTCCAAGCCGAAGATCTCGGCCAACATGCGCTCGATCAGATGATGCCGGTTCAGTACCCGGTTGGCGATCTCGCGCCCCGCGGCGGTGAGGCTGATGCGCCCTTCCTCATCCACGCGGATCAGCGAATCCCGCTTGAGGCGCTTGATCGCCATGGTGACCGCCGGCGCGGACACGTGCAGCCAGCGGGTGAGCGTGACGGCCTTGACGGTCTCCCCTTCGGAGTGGGCCTCGGCGATGGCCTTCAGGTAATTCTCTTTGGAGATCGTGATGCGCACAGGCGACACCTAATTTTAGCGAGAGATCGGCTTGGGTGTGGTCGCGCATTCACCGCTGAGACGCTGAGGAAACAGAGGAAGCGCGGAGAAAGACTAGAGTCGTGCCGCTCCTCTCGGCGTTTCTCCGCGCTTCCTCAACGCACTCTGCGTCTCAGCGGTGAAGGCCAGACTCGTCCGCCAATTCGGGAACCACACGGCCACGCGACGCAAGTTTCCGCAGGGAGCGAGCCGCCGAACGTGCCTCGTCGATCAGTGCCGCTGCGTATCGTTGGGAATCGCGGGCTATGAAACTGGCTGCGCTACTCCACCTCCTGCCAGGCCGATTCGGTCCACTCTACTCGCCGAGCCATCGTTCCATCCGCCGCTCGATCTCCTCCCCGCTCGCGATCTTCCCTTCATTAGCCTCGCGGCGGCCGCGCTCGATGCGCTCCCGCACGTAGATCGAGTGTTGGACATCCTCCCAGGTGACATCATCCGGAAGGGTGTCAATCATACGGCGCAGCTCTTCTTTGGCGGTGGGCATTCTGGTACCTTTCTCTCCTAAGTATAAGCGCGTTGCGGCCGTCTGTCAGAAGGCGCCAGGCTGGCCGTCACTCGAAAACTAAGACCCTCACTTTCAGTTTGTTACGGCTTACCGCGGCGGCCACGCCGTGGCCGTCCGCTCAAGCAGCGTCGCGCCAAACGGTCCAAACGGCCGTGGCGCCCGCGCGTCTAAACTTCATTGCGGTATGCTGAACCCAGGCAAGCCAACCAGAGGAGGACGGATGCATCTTCGAGATCTCATGTTGGCCGCGCGGACGCTACGCAGGAGTCCCGTATTCGCGTCCACCGCCGCCATCACCATCGCGCTGGGCATCGGCGCCAGCGCAGCCATCTTCAGCGTGACCAACGCGGTGCTGCTGCGCCCGCTGCCTTACCGCGATCCCGGCCGCCTGGTGTTCGCCGTCAGCGACATGCGCAAGCGCAACGTCAAGGATTTCCCGTTTTCCAACGCCGGCTTCATCGATCTGCGCGCCGGCACGGCCTCCGTGTTCGAGGAGATGGGCGCGGTCTCGACCGGCCGCCAGGCGGTTCCGCGCGAGGATGGCTCGCCGGAGCAGATCCACTGGGCCGTAGTCACGCCGAACTTCTTTCACATGATGGGCGCGGGCCTGGTGCTGGGCCGTGCGTTCAACGAGGCGGATGGGCAGCCGCAACCGGTTGCAGCGGCGCCTTCGGGGGCGCCCTCTGGGCCCGGAGCACCCGCGCCCACTCCTCTGCCCCTCGCTACGATCCTGAGCTACGACTATTGGCAGCGCCGCTTCGGCGGCCGCGCCGACGTGCTGGGGCGGACGACTCCCGGCGCTCCCCAGGGCGCCACCGTGATCGTGGGCGTGCTGGCCCCCGGATTCGAGTTGATCTTCCCGGCCAGCGCCAATATGGAGCAGAAGCCGGACGTGTGGTTCGCCGCGCGGATGGATTACGACGCCAAGAACCGCAACGGCGTCCAGTGGCAGGCCATCGCCCGCCTGAAGGACGGCGCCACCGTGGAACGCGCGCAGGCCGCCGCGGACCGCGTTTCCGCCGAAGCGCGCCGGAGCTTCGTCATTGAAGGAACCGCCGGCTACGCCATCCGCATCGAGCCGCTGCACAAGTACGTGGTGGAATCGGTGCGGCCGGCCTTGCTTGCCCTGATGGGCGCGGTGGTCTTCCTGCTGCTGATCGCCTGCGCTAATGTGGCCAACCTGATGCTGGTGCGCGCCGCCTTGCGCGAGCGCGAGTTGGCGGTGCGCACGGCGCTGGGCGGAAGCTGGTGGCGCCTGGTGAGCCAGACGCTGGCCGAAGCCCTGCTGCTGGCCGCCATCGGCGCGGCGCTGGGACTGGGCCTGGCGTGGATGGGCATCCGCGAGCTGCGCGCCATCGCCCCGGCCAATCTGCCGCGCCTGGACGCGGTGGCTATCGATCCCGCGGTGGTGGCCTTTTCCGCGCTGGCCGCACTGGCCGCAGCGGCCATCTTCGGCATCGTGCCCGCGTGGCGCGCCGCGCGTCCCGATATCGCGCAAGTGCTGCGCTCCAGCGGGCGCGCCTCCAGCCTGGGCAGCGCCGGATGGCTGCGCAATGCCGTAGTGGTGGCGGAGGTGGCGCTGTCGTTCGTCCTGTTGATCGGATCCGGTCTGATGTGCCGCAGCTTCCTAGCCTTGCGGCGGATCGACCCCGGCTTCGATCCGCATCACCTGCTCACCTTCCAATTGCTGGGTGGGCGCGGAGCGCAGGGGCAGCGGCAGCCGGCGGAACGGGCCGCCCGCCAACGCGAGATCGAGCAGCGCTTGCGTAACATTCCTGGGGTGGAAGCCGTGGCCGCCTCCGTGCCCCTACCCTTGTCCGGCGGGTTCAGCCCCATCCGCTGGGGCCTGGAACCGGCGCTGTCCGACCCTAGCCGTTTTCAGGCGGTAGACTTCCAGATCGTGCTGCCCGGCTACTTCGAAGCCATGCACACGCCCGTGCTGGCCGGCCGCACCTTCACCGCCGCCGACAACGCCCCCGAGCGAAACGGCGTGGTGATCGACCAGGCGCTGGCCTCCAGGGCCTTCCCCAACCAGCCCGCCGTGGGCCAGCGCCTGCTGATCCGCATCCGCACCCCCGAGGCCGAGTGGGTGGAGGTGCTGGGGGTGGTGGCGCACGTGCGCAACACCTCTCTGGCCGATCCCGGCCGCGAGCAGATCTACTTCACCGACGGCTTTCTGAAACACGGAGTCGCCGGCCGTTGGGCGCTACGGACCGCCGGCAATCCGGCCAATTACGCGGGTTCGGTACGCCAGGCGCTGGCCGCGATGGACCGCAGCCTGCTGCTCACCGAGGTCGAGACCATGGACACGCTGGTGGAGAAGGCCCAGGCCGGCACGCGATTCCAACTGCTGTTGATCGGCGTTTTCGCCGTGATCGCCGCCCTGCTGGCGGGCGTGGGCCTTTACGGCGTGCTCTCCACGGTGGTACGCCAGCGCACGGCCGAAATTGGCGTCCGCATGGCGCTCGGCGCCGCGCCCGGCAGCATCTTCACGCTGGTGGTAGGCCAGGGGCTGCGGCTCAGCGCCATAGGTATCGCCGCCGGGGTGGCCGCCGCGCTCGGACTGACTCGCGCGATGACCAGCATGTTGATCGGCGTACGCCCCACCGACCCGGCCACGTTTTCGGCGATTGCCGTACTGTTCTTCGCCATCGCCGCGCTGGCCTCCTGGCTCCCCGCGCGCCGCGCCGCCGGCCTGGACCCGACCACCGCGTTGCGGGATGAATGAGAGGGGAGCTATGGCCCCGGCGCACCGCAAACTTCCCAGTGGCGCTGGTGAATCCGCCACCGATGCCCCGATTCCGTGGCCAGCCTCGTCCATTTTCGATTGGTGATCCATACTGGCAATAATATTTGTCTGACAAGGGTCTTCAAGTGCTACCAGAAGACGACCGGCAGAAGTTCTCCCTGAAGGTCGGGACGATCTTCGAGGACTCCCTATCGCGCTGAAAAGTGGCTCCCCGTCATGTGGATGGCGGCCGCCTAATTTCCGGGATCTGCATTTGACGGCCCCCGACCGGGGCGATCCGAACTTCAGCTTTCCCGCACCGTGAGCCGGCACGCATCCGGCGTCGATTTTTCAGGAGAACCAATGAGCACTCGATTGAAAATCGTCAGCGGGACCCGTTCTTCTCACGCACCTCGGCTGTGCGACACACGCCAAAAGCGGTGTGGTTCGCCGGGGCGCGCCGGATAGCGACGAGCACGTCTGCGGCGTGGTTCGCCGGGGCACGCCGGACAGCGATGAGCACGTCTATTGCCTGGTCACCGGGCGCGACCTCTCCCCTCGCGTGGTGGAATGCAATCGCAACGTGGATCGCCCCAAGCCGTCGCTGTGGGATATGCGACAGATCGCCGGGGTGCTGCGCACCGGCAGTAGCCGCCAGAGGATCGGATTCATCCCAAGGAGTGGGAGCGCAAACACACGGACGAGCAACTGCTGCCGCCGCACCTGGAATAGGCGGGCGGGAAGCGCCTCGGAACTTTGCCCCGGTTCTTAGAAGCTTCGGATGGCGCCGGATTCCTCCTCGTGCACGTCGAAGACGGTGTACAGCTTGGTGATCTGCAACAGATCCTTCACGCGCTTATTCAAACCCAGCAACTTCAACTGGCCACCGCTGTTGGTGACGGTCGTGAAGCCGGACACCAGCTCCCCAATCCCGGAGCTGTCGATATAGCTCACATCTCCCAAATTGAGCAAGATCTTCTTCTGCCCTTTGCCCACCAATTCGCGCATGGTGTCGCGCAACGCGCTGGAACCTTCACCGAGGGTGATCCGTCCCGCCACATCCACTACCGTTACGTCGCCCACCTGCCGAGTATTCAACTTTACGCTCACTGAATATGCCTCCTGGCTGAAAGCCCAAATCTACTTTGACACCGTATACTTGACTAAAGTCACTTCGGTTCCCACCGGCTCCAGATGGCGCATCTGGAACTCGTCCATGAACGAGCGGATCAGGAAAATCCCGCGCCCCGACGTTCGCATCAGGTTTTCGGCCGCCAGCGGATCGGGCAGGCCGGCAAAGTCGAAGCCTTCCCCCTCGTCCGCGATCCGAACCGTAAACCGCCCGTCGTGATGGGTCGCCGAAAAGCGCACTTTCTTGTGTGCGCTATACCGGTTTCCGTGCACCACCGCGTTCACCATGGACTCCCGGACGGCCATCCCGATCTTCATCAGGTTGTCCTCATCGAATCCCGCGCGCTCCGCCACTCCCAGGGCGAGTTCTTCGGCGCTGTCCACGCTTTCCAATGTCGAATCCAGAAACCGCTCCACGATTTCCGATCCGCGGTGCTTATTTTCCCGCATACTAGAACGGCCCGGCAGACGCGGCCAAAGCGAACCGTAAGAATAAATTACCGCGGTTACCAAAGTCAAGACGGCGGCTCATGCCCTCATGCCGCCGGGTGCCCGCCGCCGAGCCGCCGGATAGCCAGCCAGAGGCCAAGCATAGCGATGCCGACCCCCACTAAAGAAATCGCCAGTCCCTCACGGCGGACCTTGCTCTCATGCAGCGCGTCCACACCCGCCCGATAATCCGTGGCTGCCATGGCCAGACCGGTCTTCACGGGAACCGCGATCGCGGCTACATCGAAAGCGTGGATTTCCGACCGGGCCTTCACCAGGTTCTGGCGAGCTTCCGTCTGGTGCGCGATCGCCTCGGAAACCTCCATGCCGTCGGTTTGGGCCCGCGCCAGGATTTCGTCGGCCTGCTTCAACCGGTCTTGCAGATTCCGGATCAGTCCGGCCATCTCCATCGCAGCCTTACCGCCGGCCGAGTCGGCAGTGTGACACTGGCCGCACACCGCATCGCCGCCCGAGAGCATCTGGTCGCTGGTTCGTAAAACGGCGTGGTTGCTGTGGCAGACCACGCACGTTCCCAGATTCATGGCGGTGAAGGCCGCCTGGTGGGGGCTCTTTTCAAACCGCTGCTGCTCCAGCGCATGGCACGCACCGCAGACCGCCGCGACGGAAGAGACCTCGGGCGGCTTCGCGCCGTGGTTGCCATGGCAGGTGGTACAGGTCGGCGCCGCAAGGTCGCCGCCTTTGGAGAGTTCCTCCCAGTGGGCGCTCTTCTGATACTCCGCGTACTGATTGGTGGGTATGGAGTACTTCGCCATGTGGGCCGCGTCCGCATGACAATGCGCGCAAGTCGCGGGAACCCGTAAGGGGTAGACCGGCGACAGTGGGTCCCTCGCCGGGCGTATGTCGTGGACGCTATGACAATCGATGCAAGTGGCGACCGCCGTGTCGCCCTTCCCCAGCCGCTGGCCGTGTACGCTGGTCAGATACTCGCTGTACTGGTCCACACGCTCCCGCGGGTTGTACTTGCGCATGAAGTTCGGGTCGGAATGGCACCGGGCGCAGAGCTTGGGAATCGCTGTCCGGGGTGGAGCGCCGATGAATCCGTGGGCCGCGCTCATGGAGACGGTGGGATCGTCGGAGTTGGGATCTCCGCCGTGGCAGTCCACGCAGGTGAACCCCT
The DNA here is from genome assembly GCA_052144935.1 of Bryobacteraceae bacterium. Taxonomy (GTDB): domain Bacteria; phylum Acidobacteriota; class Terriglobia; order Bryobacterales; family Bryobacteraceae; genus JOPF133. Next base: position 15,542 of record JBKQPR010000058.1, on the reverse strand, counting down.
CTTGGGCATGGACGCTGGATACGAAGGCGGCCGCCGGTTGCTGCAATTCCCCTTGGAGCCCGGAATGGCAGGTCAGGCACGAGTCCATCGCCCTGAGCGGAATGGCGGCCAGCAGGAGCATGAGCGCGTATCTCATTGCCAGTAACCTAAGAGGGAGAACGTGGAGAGATAAGCCAGAAGCGCCACTCCCGCTCCCGTGACCAGCTTTCTGCGCAGGAATCCATTCCGGTTCACCGCCCACAGCGGGAGGAAGATCCATGCCAATGCCAACAGTCCAAACCCCACCAAGCCGACGAACTCGCCTTCCAGAAACAGCACGTGCCCCGGTATCAACTTGAGGGTGTAGAACGGCGCCAGGAAATACCACTCGGGCCGGATCCCGGCAGGTGCGGGAGCGAAGGCATTGGCCTTTACGCCCAGCGCCCAGGGAAACAGGGCGGCGAGCGCCCCCAGCACGGCCAGCACTCCATACCAAGCCATGAGTTCGCGCAGGATGAAGTCCGGAAAGAAAGGAATCTCGGACGCCTTCGCGTTCCGCAGGCGGGCTTGTTCCTCGACCCACGGCGGCGTGCTGATGCCGAACGTCTGAATCAGGGCGAGATGCAGAAGCAGGAACAGAGTCATCAGGCCGGGCAAGAGCGCCACGTGAAATCCGAAGAAGCGTGTGAGTGTCGCCCCGCCCACGGCGGAGCCGCCGCGCAGGTAGCGAGTCAATACCGAGCCAAGCCATGGAATGGTAGCCGGAATTTCCGTGCCCACCTTGGTCGCAAAAAACGAGATGGTGTTCCAGGGCAGCAGGTAGCCGCTGAACCCGAATGCCAACGCAAGCCCCAGCAGCGCGATCCCGCTGAACCACACGAATTCCCGCGGCCGCCGGTAAGCATGTAGAAAAACCACGCTGAACATGTGGATGAATGCGGAAAGGATCATCAGGTTGGCGGACCAACTGTGAATGGATCGGATCAGCCAGCCGTAGGACACCCGGGTCATGATGAACTGCACGCTCTCAAAGGCATCCTGGGGCGTCGGCCGGTAGTACACCAGCAACAGAATGCCGGTGATCACCTGGATGACAAACAGAAACAAAGTGATGCCGCCGAAGGTGTACCAGATGGTCCCGGAATGCACCGGCACTTTCTTATGGGCGATGAACTCCCGGATGGAGTCCAGCGCCAGCCGCTCATCGAGCCATGCCGCGAGCGTCTTCCACCGATCGTGTCCTGTCCGGGCCTGCATAACGGATAAAAGAACGGTTATGTCTGCGTGATCACTACTTCGTCCTCGCGGATATGAACGGCGTAAGGCTGCAGCGGCCGGGGCGGCGGCCCCGACACTACCTGTCCCTGGAGGTTATATACGCCGTTGTGGCAGGCGCACCAAATCCTCGCCCGCTCGGGCTGGTACTGGACGATACAACTCAAGTGGGTGCATACGGCGGACAAGGCGCGCCACTCGGTTTGGCTGACTCGAATGAGTAAAACCGGGTTATCGCCGAACCTCACGATCTTGCCGCTGTTCGGCCTCAAGTCCTCCACTTTGCCGGCGGCAACCTCGTTCACCGCGGCTTCCGAGACGGTAGGTGGATTCAAAAAGCGGATGACCGGGTAGAGAAACGAACCCAGCGAGATCGCAAACCCGCTCCCCAGCAGCCAGCGAATCAGGCCGCGGCGCGGTTCCGCCGGATCTCCCGTCAAGAGGGCCCCCTATCGGGAACGCAGAACGAAACGCCCTGACGGCGCGCCCCTCGACGCCTGGGATTAAACCTCCCAGCCCGATCGGCCCGGCGGCGTCTACTTCTTGAATGTCCGGACATAAGCGACGACATCGTCGATAGATTTGCCGGTGACGGTTCGGACAGGTGGCATTTTTCCTTTCCCCGCGGTGACGATCTTCTTGAGGTCATCGTCGCTCATTTTCTGGACCTCGGCTGAACCCAGGTCGGGGATGTCTACCTTCATCATCTGCGCGAGCTTCGGATTGGCCACGCCGGTCGCCCCATGGCAATTTTGGCAGCGCTGATCGTATACGGTCTTACCCTCCTTCGCGTCGCCGGCGGCATAAGCCACCGACAAGGAGAGCAGTACAACCACAGTGCCCGCTATCTTCATATGCGGTTCACCTCCAGTGATCCAAGCACCATATTATGACACATCGCATTGCAGCGGCCCAGCGAGCAAACGATTACCGGGCCTTTTTTACCGCCTCGATCAATTCCGGTACCACCTGAAACAGGTCACCCACAATCCCGTAATCGGCCACTTCGAAAATGGGCGCGTTGGCGTCTTTATTAATCGCCACGACGATGCGCGAACCTTTCATCCCGACCAGGTGCTGGATGGCGCCCGAGATTCCCACCGCCACGTACATTTTGGGCGCCACGGTCTGTCCCGAGCTGCCCACCTGGCGCTCCATCGGCAGCCAACCCGCGTCGCAAATCGGCCTGGATGCGCCCAATTCGGCCCCCAAAGCGTCGGCGAGCTGCTGTATCAGCGCGATGTTCTCGGCCTCCTTGATGCCGCGTCCCACCGATACGATGATTTCGGCCGCGGTCAGATCCACCGCCCGCTGCGATTCGCGGAACAGCTCCAGCGGTTTGGTGCGGATCCCGGCCGCCGCGAGGTCGGGCCGGAATGTCTCGACCTCGGCTGCGCCTTCGGCGCCCTCGGCAACCCGGTCCGCGCGATAGGCACCCGCCTGCAGCGAGGCGAAGTTCGGTCGATCGCCCGCGAACCTTACGTCCACGTTCACCTTGCCCTGGAAAAGCTGGCGCACGAAGACCGCCGCGCCGTTCTCCACGCGGTGCGCAATCGCGTCGGTGACGGCTACTTTGCCGAACGAGGTAGCCAGCTTGGGGAGGAAGTCGCGCACCTGGTAAGTGTGCGGGAAGAGCGCCAGCCGCGGCTTGACGCGCTCGATCAACTGCCGCAGCGCGAGGCTGTACCCATCCGGCGTGTACCCGGCGAGCAACTCGTGATCCACCAGGTGGACGCGCTCCAGGCGCTTCCGGGCCAACTCCGCGGCGAGGCCGTGGCCGCCCGTCCGCACCACCGCCGCCGAGACCGTGGTGTTCAGCTCCGCGGCGATCTGCTGCGCGGCCGCCAGGGTCTCCCAGGACATGCGATGCCACGCCTGCCCGTCATGCTGCAATACCGCCAGGATGCTCATAGGACGCGCGCCTCGAATTTCAGTTTCTCTATAAGTTTCTGGGCCGCCTCTTTCGGGCTGCCCTCGAAGAGCTGGGTGCGCTTGGTGCGCTCCGGCAGATACACGCGATCCAGCACAATCGAGGGCGCGGGGCCCCCGGCGGGCGCTCCCAGTTGGGCCGCGGTGAGGCGGCGAATTTCCTTGCTCTTGGCCTTCTTGATGCCCATCAGGGTGGCGTAGCGCAGCTTGGCGAATCCCGATTGGATGGTGAGCAGGGCCGGGAGCGGCATCTCCACGTGTTGGAACCAGCCATCCTCCAGCTCGCGCTTCACGCGGATTGCCGCATCCAGCTTCTCCACCTGCATGATGATGGTGGCGTGGGGCAGCCCCAGAAGCTCGGCCATGATGACACCCGTCTGTCCGTAGCCTAAATCGTCGGATTGCAGGCCGGTGAGGATCAGGTCGGGTTTCTCGCCCCCGAGCGCGGCCGCCAGCAGGCGCGCGGTCCCCAGGGCATCGAAAGCGCCGGGGTCCTCCTCTTCAATGTGGATGGCCCGGTCGGCACCCTTGGCCAGAGCTTCCCGGATGGTCTGGGCGGCGCGCGCCGGACCCAGGCACAGGGCCACCACCTCGCCCCCGTTTTTCTCCTTGAGCTGCAGCCCGGCTTCCAGGGCATAGGCATCCGGCTCGTTGATCTCGTAAGCCAGCTCCGAGTCCTCAATCCACCGCCCCGAGCCCGCGATCTTCAATTGCGCATCGCGGGAGGGGACCTGCTTGATGGCGACTACAATCTTCATGGATCCTCCCTGGCCGCCCCCTTGGAGACGCACGCGGTGCTGCGGGGCGCCCCCCGTCCTGCGGCCGAAGACCGGCCAGGGGGCCGGCTGCGGACCATTGGGGTCCGCCCCACGGCGCCAGACACGTCTTCGTGGTTATTGGTAGGCCACAGGATCGCCACTCGCATGAAGACAGTCCTGACCGCCCGGGGCGGCAGGGCAGGCGATTCGCCTACCCTCGGCGGACCTGGGCAGGCGAGCCGCCTGCCCCACCGCGTCACACTGGGCCGCAGGCCCAGGGGCACTCCGTCAGCAAGCGGTTCTTCGATGTCAACCAATCCCGTGGTCGCCATACTACTCCCGGTACTTCCGGAAAATCAGGGCGCCGTTGGTGCCGCCGAATCCAAAGCTGTTGGAGAGGGCGTACTCGATCGCCATGGGGCGGGCCTGGTTGGGAACATAATCCAGGTCGCAATCTTCGCTGGGGACCATATGATTGATGGTGGGCGGCGCGACCTGATCGCGCAACGCCATCACGGTGATCCCGGCCTCCAGGCCGCCGGCCCCGCCCAGCAGGTGGCCGGTCATCGATTTGGTGGAACTCACCGCCACTTTGTAAGCGTGGGCGCCGAAGGCGCGCTTGATGGCGGCGGTTTCGGCCCGGTCCCCCACCTCTGTCGAGGTACCGTGGGCATTGATGTAATCCACCTGGTGCGGCTCGATTCCCGCGTCGCGAAACGCATTCCGCATCACCCGGAAGGCCCCATCGCCATTGTCGGGCGGCGCGGTGACATGGAAAGCGTCGGCGCTCGTGCCGTAGCCCACGATCTCCGCAAGAATGCGGGCCCCGCGGCGGCGCGCGAATTCCAACTCCTCCAGGACCAGGATGCCGGCCCCTTCTCCCACCACGAAACCATCGCGGTCGCGGTCCCACGGGCGGGAGGCGCGTTCCGGATCGTCATTGCGGGTGGAGAGCGCGCGCATGGCCGCGAATCCGCCGATGCCCATGGGGGTGATGCAGGCTTCCGTGCCGCCGCAGATCATGGCGTCGGCGTCGCCGTGCTGATCGCTGTGCTGGATCATCCGGAAGGACTCGCCGATCGAATGGGCGCTGGTGGTGCAGGCCGTGGCGGTGGCCAGGTTGGGCCCCTTGGCGCCGCTGCGGATGGAGATGTATCCGGCAGCCAGATTGATGATGGTGGCGGGAATAAAAAATGGCGAGATGCGGCGCGGCCCAAGCTCCAGCAGAGTCCGGTGCTCCCGCTCGATGACCTCGAATCCTCCGATGCCGCTGCCAATGTAAACTCCCACCTGTTCGGCGGTCTCCGGCGTGACCTTCAAGGCCGCGCCGGAGAGAGCGCACTCCGCCGCCGCAATGGCGAACTGGATGAAGCGCCCCATCTTCTTGATCTCTTTTTTTTCGATGTAGACGGCGGGGTCGAATCCCTTCACTTCTCCCGCAATCCGGCATGAGAAGGCGGACGCATCAAACTGCGTGATGGGCCCAATGCCGCACTTCCCCGCGCGGATCGCCTCCCAGGAAACTTCGGTTCCGATCCCCAGCGGCGTCACAAGACCGACGCCGGTCACCACCACTCTTCGCGACAAAACGGCTCTCCCTGGTGAGATAAAGGGCTACTTTTTATTAGTCTTGCCCTCGATATAGTCGACCGCGTCCTTAACCGTGGTGATTTTTTCGGCGTCCTCGTCGGGAATCTCCAACTCGAAGGCCTCTTCGAAGGCCATGACCAGCTCGACGATGTCCAGGGAATCGGCGCCCAGATCGTCCACAAAGGACGCGTTGCTGTCCACCTGGCTCTCGTCCACGCCGAGCTGTTCGACAATAATCTGCTTTACCTTTTGCTCCACTCCTGCCATGTTTCCTCCTGGGATTTGGTGTGAACGGTTGATTTTAGCGGGCGGCACGGAGTTTGCGCAAGTTATTGTATTCCCGCGCGGGCGTGTTCCGGACCCCCACCTATTCTGGCACGAAAGGAGGTGAGGCAGGCAACCCTGCCTGCAGCCGGCCCAGAGGGCACCCCCAGCCGGCTCTTTCGGCGGCGGAGCGAGTCTGCGCGCGCACCCCATCGCCGGCTGGGGGTGCCCTCTGGACCCGGCTGCAGCCAGGATTCGGCTGGCCCACAAGCCTGCCAATTTGCCGCCATGGCCGAAATCCACCACGGCGGTGGTTTAGAACCAAGTAACGAGGCCCTCCGGATACCTGTTTTCAGTAACTTAGCAAGGCGTTTCAGTTTGGCGAAACAGATGCATTAGAGAAGTGCGTCGAATCTATAGAGGCACCACTATGACCCGCGTTCCCTATCAGGTAAATTCAACTTTTTTCCGTTTTGCCGTGACCTTTTTGGCAGCCGCCGGTCTGGCGCTGGCGCAGGATCAGGCGCCGCCGAGCCCGCCACAATCGCCGGCGCCACCCAGCGGTGGCTGGCGGCGCGCAGGCGACCTTCCGCCCGCTCCGGCATCCGCCCCGGCAGGCCAGCCGCAAACTCAGGACCCCAGCCAGCCCACGGACCGCACGGACGCTTACGGGCAGGCGGTTCCGCCAGTCACAGCCGAGCCGCAGGATCCGCAGCAGATTCCGCAGCAAGACGCCCCGCCGGCCCCGCCAATGGCTCCGCAGACGGCTCCGCAAAGCGGTCCACCGCAGATGAATAACCGGCCGGCCTACGGCCTTCCCGCCGACGTTACCCTGCAGCCGGGAACCTACGTGACGGCCCGCATCAACCAGCCGCTGTCTTCGGATCGCAATCTGGTGGGCGACACCTTCTCGGCCACCTTGATCCAGCCGGTGGTAGTGAATGGAATCGTGGTGGCGCAGCGCGGCCAGACCGTATACGGACGCGTGTCGGAGGCCCAGAAAGCGCACAGCGATAAGCCGTCGCGCCTGGGCCTGGAGCTGACCGGCATGACGCTGGCGGATGGCACGCAGGTGCCCGTGAAGTCGCAACTGGTGAACCGCCAGGGCGGAAGCACTCCCGGCGGCGTGCAGGCCGGCACAGTGGTGGGCACCACCGCCGTGGGCGCCGCGATTGGCGGAGCCGCCGCTTGGGGAACGGGCGCGGCGATCGGCGCCGGCGCCGGCATGATGGTGGGGGTTGCGGGCGTCCTGCTGACGCGCAATCACCCGACCATCATCTATCCCGAAACGGTCCTGATGTTCCAGGTCACTGCGCCGGTGACCATCGCCACCGGGCGCGCCCCGCAGGCGTTTCACTACGTGGGTCCCAACGAATACGGCCCCGGCCCCGGCGTGCAGATGCAAATGGCGCAGCCGCGTCCGCCGGTCCAGCCGGGCTATCCGGCCTATCCGGGGTATTCTAGCTACTACGGGGCCTACGGCGCTTATGGTGCGTATCCATATTATCCAGGCTATCCCTACCCCTATTACTACCCCTACTATCCTTATTACTGGGGTGGCGTGGGAGTATACTTCGGCGGCCCGCGCGGGTTCATCGGCGGCCGCGGGTTCGGCGGCTTCCGGCGGTAGACAGCCTCCGAATCCCCGTGCAGGGCAGGCTATCGGTGGCTTGTCCTGTACGGGGACATGAAGGGTGCGGCCTTCCCGGCCGGTGTCCAGCGCAGTGTGGGATTGGTGGGCCTCTAGAAACTTTTGGGTGTCTCTGCCTCTTGCTTTTTCTCTTCCGTAGTGGCGCGCTGCGCGCCCCGACATTTGGAACCGGTTCCGTACTCCCGGGCCCAGAGGGCGCCCGAAGAGCACTCCTCCGCAGAGGAGTGTGCCGCTTTTGGCCAGGTTTAATGCCCCTGAATCAGGTGTAGGAAGCGTTAATCGACGTGATCCGGATTTAAAGCCCCCTAGGTTGGGCTCCGGCGAACGATGCCGCGAGGACTGAGGCAACCAGCCACCAGTTCCATCTTCGGTTTCAGCGTAGCAGAGAGGTTGGCGTGTTCCGGACACCAATGCCTGTAAATGACTGAGGCGATTCGGAAATCTTTTTTCGATTTTTGTGAATGGGTCTAGCCCGACTTTCGCAAGAATGAGGCGTGCGACACCGACGATGGATCCCCGTGACCTTGTCAAATAAGGGGCTTCGGTCATCTCGGTGCGATTCAATTGCTAGATGAAAGAATTATAGATGCTGGTTAGGACAACTCATGATCCTCACTGAAGTGGCCATTATCGAGTCCGCTGCCAGTCGATCTAATGCTACGCAGGCTATTACTTTGGCCGGTACTTGGCGCTATCGCCCGGCGCCAGTTCGGCGAGACCGGCGGGATCTGGGCCTTCTGTGCCGGTTTGCATTCAAGAAAATTACACCGGTATGGAGTATTCTTTCATCTAGTCAAGAGTTACGTTCCAGACCAATGTTTACAGCCCTATTCGGAAGAAAATCGCCTTGGTTTTGCGAAAGTCGGGCTAGTGGTGTGCGCAAGGCCCGCTGGGGACGTCAGGGAAAAGGCAAGAGCGGTGGCGTCCGCGTGATTTTCTTCTACTGGATCTCCGATTCCGAAGTCTACCTGCTGCAAATCTACGCCAAGAACACCCAGGACAACCTCACCGCCGCCGAAAAGAAGGCGGCAAGAAAGATCGTGGAGGCCATCAAGCATGCAAAAGAAGAGCAGCAGAAACAAGAAAAGCGTCTATAGCACACCCAGGAGAGCTCGCGTCGGCCAGGACATTATCGCTGGACTCAACGAGGTCCTGGCCCACGTGCGCGGCGAAATCGCCTTACCGTCCAAGCAGTACGAAGTACCGCCCAAGGTTGAAGTGAACGCAATCCGCGCCCGCTCGGGACTCTCTCAGGCGGAATTTGCCGAGCGCTACGGATTCAGCGTCCGGACACTCCAGGAGTGGGAGTGTGGCCGCAGCCAACCTCCCAGCGCGGCGCGCGCCTACCTGATCGTCATTGACCGCTACCCCGATCTGGTGGCAGACGCAATTCGCGGCGCGGCGTAGGGTACGATTGCCTCGGCTGCGTGACTGCTCTCCCGCCGGGCACGCCCGAAGGCCCGCTGTTGCTAAAATGAAACCAGACGCCTCCCCATGTTTGCCGCCGCCACGATTGCCGACGAGATTCTTGACTTGAAAAAGCGACGCCGCGCGATTCTGCTGGCGCATCATTACCAGGAGTCCGAAGTTCAGGAACTCGCCGACGTCATCGGCGACAGCCTGGAGCTGGCGCGCAGGGCCCGCGATTTCTCGGGTGATGTGATCGCCTTCTGCGGCGTGTGGTTCATGGCCGAGACCGCCAAAGTGCTGAACCCGAACCGCATCGTGGTCGTGCCCGACAAGAACGCCGGATGCAGCCTGGTGGATGGCTGTCCCGTGGAACCCATCCGCGAATTCCGCCGCCGCAATCCCCATCACACGATCGTCAGCTACATCAATACCTCCATCGAAGTGAAGGCCGAAAGCGATATCCTCTGTACCTCGCGCAACGCGGTGAAAATTGTAAACTCCATCCCGCGCGAGAAGCCGGTCCTGTTCCTGCCCGATATCAACCTCGGCAACTATGTGAAGAAACAGACCGGGCGCGAGAACATGCAAATCTGGCCGGGGGCCTGTATCGTACACGCCACCTTCCCGGCACGGCGGGTGGCGGAGGCCCGGCTGGAGCACCCGGCGGCGCTGGTGGCGGCTCATCCGGAGTGTCCCGAAGCGGTGCTGGCGATGGCCGATTTCATCGGCTCCACGTCGGCCATTCTGGAATGGTGCTCGTCGAGCGACGCCGAAGAGTTCATCGTGATGACCGAAAGCGGCATCCGCCACTCGCTCGTCAGGCAAGCCCCCGGCAAGTGCTTCTACTTCGTGGCCAACGAAAACTGCAATTGCAGCGAGTGCCCCTACATGAAGCTCAATTCGCTGGAGAAACTGCGCGATTGCCTGCTGACGCTTCAGCCGCGCGTGGAGCTGTCCCAAGAAATCATGCGGCGCGCGCTGGTCCCCCTGGAGCGCATGCTGGCTGTGAAGTAAATGGCCCCAGCCCCTCTGATCGATTCCTTCGGACGGCTGCACGATAATCTGCGCCTGAGCGTCACCGACCGCTGCAATATCCGCTGCTTCTACTGCATGCCGGAGCACGACGTGCAGTTCGTCAACCGCAGGGAGATTCTGGACTTCGAGGAGATCGAGCGGTTTGCGCGGATCGCCGTTTCGCTCGGCGTGACCAAGCTGCGCGTGACCGGCGGCGAGCCGCTGCTGCGCCGCGATCTGCCGGTCTTGATCGGCCGCCTGGCCGCCATCCCCGGGGTGCGCGACCTGGCGCTGACCACCAACGGCGTGCTGCTGGCGGAGCTGGCGCGGCCGCTTTACGAGGCCGGGTTGCGGCGGCTCAACGTGCACCTGGACACGCTCGACCGGGAGCGCTTCCGCGAGATCACCCGCCGCGACGATCTGGACCGCGTTCTCGACGGCTTGGCGCTCTGCCGCGGCCTGGGCTTCCGCGCCATCAAGCTGAACGCCGTGGCGGTAAAGAACCTGGTCGAGCCGGATATCGTGCCGCTGGCCCGCTTCGCGCGAGAGAACGGCTTCGAGGTGCGCTACATCGAGTTCATGCCGCTGGACGCGCAGAACCTGTGGGACCGGCGCAAGGTGCTGCTGGCCGGCGAGATCATCGAGACGCTGTCGCGCGAGATTTCGCCGCTCGTTCCGGTGCCCGATCCGGACCCGCGCGCCCCCGCCACCGAGTACGCCTACGCGGATGGAAACGGCCGGGTCGGCTTCATCGCCTCGGTGAGCCGGCCGTTTTGCGGAAACTGCAATCGCCTCCGGCTGACCGCCGACGGCAAGCTGCGCTACTGCCTCTTCGCCATCGAGGAGGACGACGTCAAGGCCCTGATGCGCTCAGGCGCGCCCGATGAGGCCATCGTGGCGCTGATCCGCCGCAATCTGGCGGGCAAGTGGGAGGGCCACGAAATCAACTCGGCGAAGTTCGTGGCGCCGCCGCGGCCCATGTATTCCATCGGCGGATGAGGCTCGGACTACTCACGCGCCCCTGGGGACAGATACCATCCTGCCATTTACCGAGCCACGCCTGCGGGACAACCAATCCCGCTGGGCACCCTGCGTTTGGCGGTTTCCGATAGGGCCGTATGGCCTCCTGACACAGACTCCGAGTGCCGCGTAATCCAGGCGCAAGCCGCTTGTCGATCGGGTATACTGAGCTAAATCGCTCATATGCCTCTCTCCGCTGGGACTCGCTTGGGACCGTACGAGATTCTTGGCCCGCTCGGCGCCGGAGGCATGGGCGAGGTCTACCGCGGCAAAGACACCCGCCTCGGTCGCATTGTCGCCGTCAAAATCCTGCCGCCCCACCAAGCCGGCGATCCGCAGTTCCGCGAGCGCTTCGAGCGCGAAGCCAAAGCCATCTCCGCCCTGAACCACCCCAACATCTGCGCCCTGTACGACATCGGCCGGGATTGCGATACCGATTTTCTGGTTCTCGAGTATCTGGAAGGCGAGACGCTGGCCGCCCGGCTTGCCAGGGGCGCGCTGCCGTTGCCGGAGGTGTTGCGGGTCGGCGTGGAGATCGCTGGCGCGCTGGATAAGGCCCATCGTCAGGGGATCGTTCATCGCGATCTCAAGCCCAGTAACGTGATGCTGACCAAGACTGGCGCCAAGCTCCTGGACTTCGGTCTGGCCAAGAGCAGTCCGGCGGCTCTCCCCGCGGGGTCGGCCAACACGGCCGCGCCAACCATGACCACTCCGCTGACGGTGCAGGGAAGTATCCTGGGCACCTTTCAATACATGGCGCCCGAGCAGCTTGAGGGCGCCGAAGCCGACGCTCGCGCCGACATCTGGGCCTTCGGTTGCCTGCTGTATGAAGCCATCGTGGGGCGCAGCCCGTTCGAGGGCAAGACGCAGATCAGCCTGATCGGCGCCATCCTGGAGCGCGAACCGCCGCCCGTGGGCGAGCTTCAGCCCATGACGCCGCCCGCGCTCGCCCGGATCGTCCGCACGTGCCTGGCCAAGAATCCCGACGACCGCTTTCAGGCCGCGCACGATTTGTGGCTGCAACTCCAGTGGATCGAGGAAGGCGGATCGGCCGCCGGTCTCCCTGCGCCGGTGCTTACGCGCCGCAAGCGCCATGAGCGTTCCCTCTGGCTCGCCTGCGCGGCATTGGCGGTGGCGGCGGCCGGTGCGGCCGTCTGGTGGCTCAAGCCGGCGCCTCCGGCGGCCCGCGTGGTGGGGCGATTCGAGTATTTCTTGCCCGAAGGTCAGAGCTTCACCCGAACCGGACGTCACGTGCTGGCGATCTCGCCCGACGGCCGGGAGTTCGCCTATGTCGCGAACCGCCAGCTCTACGTGCGCGCGATGGACGAACTGGAGGCCCATCCGGTGCGCGGCACGGATGAGGATCCCATGGAGCCGGTTTTTTCGCCCGATGGCCGGTGGCTGGCGTATTTCGCGCCGGTTGGTGGTCCGGGATCGGGGGCTAGCAGCAGCGCATGGATCCTCAAGAAAGTCGCCGTCGCCGGAGGAGCGCCGGTCACGCTCTCCCAACTGCCCGGCGCGCCGCACGGCGCAACCTGGCGCAATGGGACGATTGCCTTCGGCGTCAACACGGGCGGGTCCGTGGTTCAGGCCGCGCCCGATTCGGGCGGCCCGCTCCGCACCCTGGCGACAGCCGATGCAGCCAAGGACGTCGTCGCACAGCCGCAACTTCTGGAGGATGGCAAGCATTTGCTCTTCGTCCTGCACGAACGGGGAAGCGTGCAGAGCGAGGGTCGGATCGTGGTTCAGACCCTGGGCGGAAAGGATCGCCGAACCCTGGTGAACGGGGGATCCGATCCGCGCGTGCTGCCAACCGGCCAACTGCTCTACATTCACGACCACACGCTATTGGCCGTACCTTTCGACGGGAAGCGTTTGGCGGTTACCGGCGGCCCAGTCCCGGTGGTGGAAGGCGTCACGGAAACACAGACCACCATGGCGGGGCAATTCGCCGTCTCGCCGGTTGGCACGCTCGTCTTCAGGCCCGGATCGGCTGGGTCGACGGCGAACCATCGCACTCTCGTCTGGGTCGATCGGAGCGGGCATGAACAACCGGTTCCGGCCAAAGCCCGAGCCTATGCGTATGCCCGGCTTTCCCCCGACGGGAAGAAGATCGCCGTCAGTTCCAGCGACGAGGAGTACGATGTCTGGACCTTCGACCTGGCGAACGAAACCCTCACCCGCGTGACCAGCGGACCCGCTTATGAATACAGCCCCGTTTGGACGCCGGATAACAAGTACCTGTTCTTCGGCTCGGGTCCGGTCCTCGGGGGCCCCGGAGTTCACTTCGACGTCCAACGCCGGGCCTCGGACGGCACGGGGACCACCGAAGCCTTGACCCAGCGTCTCGAAGGCGGTTATCCGATGTCCCTGGCGCCGGACGGAAAATCGCTCGTCTATATGGGTTATTCACCTCAAGGCATACCCGAGCAATTCCTCTTGCCGCTCGATCCGAAAGGGCCCCCTCGGGGGTTGTTCCCCGACGCGAAGTTCTATGAATATAACGCCGATATCTCGCCGGATGGCCGCTGGATCGCGTACGATTCCAACGAATCGGGGCAAGTGGAGGTCTACGTCCGGCCATTTCCGGCGGTCGATAGCGGCCGGTGGCAGATTTCCTCGGAAGGCGGATCGAGGCCGGTATGGTCCCGATCCGGGCGCGAGCTGTTCTTTCTGACGGCTGCCAATAAGATGGCCGTGGTCGCGGTTCCGCCCGGCTCCAGCTTCACCTACGCCAAAGCTCAGCCCTTGTTCGATGCCACAAATTACGTAACACCGGGCGGGAATCCCTTCCGGATGTTCGACGTCTCCGCCGATGGCAAGCGGTTCCTGACGATCAGGAACCCGGACGCCAACCCCAATGCGGGTACGCGCCCGTCGATCATGGTCGTCTCGAACTGGTTCGACGAGTTGAAAGCCCGCCTGCCCGCTCGCCAGTAACCAACCCCGCCCCTCGCCGAGCCGCACCCATTGCGATGCGCGCCGCTCGCAACCGCGGCCGGGGTGCGCGGCTTGGCGCTGACCACCAACGGCGTGCTGCTGCCGGAGCTGGCGCGGCCGCTCTGCCAGGCTGGGTTGCGGCGGCTCAACGTGCATCTGGACACGCTCGACCGGGAGCGCTTCCGCGAGATCACCCGCCGCGACGATCAGGACCGCGTTCTCGACGGCTTGGCGCTCTGCCGCGGCCTGGGCTTCCGCGCCATCAAGCTGAACGCCGTGGCGGTAAAGAACCTGGTCGAGCCGGATATCGTGCCGCTGGCCCCCTTCGCGCGCGCGAACGGCTTCGAAGTGCGTTACATCGAGTTCATGCCGCTCGACGCGCAGAACCTGTGGGACCGGCGCAAGGTGCTGCTGGCCGGCGAGATCATCGAGACGCTGTCGCGAGAGATTTCGCCGCTCGTTCCGGTACCCGATCCGGACCCGCGCGCCCCCGCCACCGAGTACGCTTACGAGGATGGAAACGGCCGGGTGGGCTTCATTTCCCCGGTGAGCCGGCCGTTTTGCGGAAGCTGCAATCGCCTCCGGCTGACCGCCGACGGCAAGCTGCGCTACTGCCTCTTCGCCATCGAGGAAGACGACGTCAAGGCCCTGATGCGCTCGGGCGCGCCGGACGAGGCCATCGCCGCGCTGATTCGCCGCAACCTGGCGGGCAAGTGGGAGGGCCACGAAATCAACTCCGCCAAGTTCGTGGCCCCGCCGCGGCCGATGTATTCCATCGGCGGATAAGGCTCGGACTTCCCCGCGCCCCTGGGGGCAGCGGCTATCCCGTATATCCCGTAACTTCCCGAGCCACGCCTGTGGGACAGCCCATCCTCCCGAGGCGCTCTGGCTTGTTTTGCAGAGCCAGGTGCTCCAACTGATGCGTGAATCCTGAAAAAAGCCAACTGCAGTTCTTTGGCGACTGGGAGCAGTTGCGCGACCCGCCGACTTTCGCTCGTTATTTGGCTCCCTTGCGCCGATCCCACTGGGTGTCTACGCCAAGGCCCCTTTTGGCGGGCCGCAGCGCGTGCTGGAATATCTGGGCCGCTACACCCATCGCGTGGCCATTTCCAATGCTCGCCTGCTGAAGATGGAACAGGGGCAGGTCTCCTTCCCCTGGAAAGATTACCGGGCCAAGCTGCCCTCCCCACAACACAAGGTCATGACCGTCTCGGCCCAAGAGTTGATTCGCCGCTTCCTCCAACATGCCCTGCCACCGGGCTTCCAGCGCATCCGCTATTACGGGTTCCTGGCCAACTGCCAGCGCGCTGAAATGGTGGCCCTCTGCCGCCAGCTATCGTCTACTCGTCACTCCGATCTGCTCCCCCGGCCCGCCGATTTATGCCTGCCGTCGGCCCCTGCCAAAAACCACCCCAAACTCTTCCACACGGCCTCCCCAACAGAGGCAGTGGCCAAACAAAACCCATTAGGGAGCCGGCCTCAACCCGCGGTTTAGTTCACTGCGCGGTTTACTCGATTCCGCGGCGAACAGGCGCCGTCTGCTGGCCGGCTTTCCGGCGCCGCGGAACCGAGCAAACCTTAAGCATTCATTTACTGGCCAATCGTGACCTACTTTTTTCCCGCCGGTTTCCTGCTACCGGCGCCAACTGCTGCGTCAGTATGAGCCACCCTTCGGCCAATAGCAAGGCGGCTCGGCCACCTCTGAAGCCGTA
>JBKQPR010000057.1:0-10605 GCA_052144935.1 Bryobacteraceae bacterium | reverse complement strand
TGGAAGAGCTTGACACGTCCTAATTGTCGTTTTAAAATTATCGATAAAACCACTTGGCGGTAGCCTGCCTATAGGCCATGTCTCAATAAGTTGATCTCCACCCGTTTCGCGACAGAAACTAGCTAGCACTGGCGTGGAGTGCGGTTTCCGGGCAGCATCGCCTCATCTACCCGTTCCCAGACAGCGATATGGTTGTTCCAGCATTCCGTATTCCGGAGCATTGGCCGTGCGCGTACGGACTGGATATCAGATGGGGAATGGCGGCGGCAATCTGGGGCGCCCATGATCCTCAGTCGGACGTGCTGTATTTGTGGAGCGAGTACTATGGTGAGGCCGATCCAGCCATACACGCGGCCGCGATTCGCGCGCGTGGTGAGTGGATCCCCGGGCTGATCGATCCTGAGGCTAACGGCAGGGATCGAAAGGACGGGGGACAACTGATTCAGATTTACCAGAAACTTGGTCTTAAACTGCAATACCAAGACAACCCGAGCGAGTCCGGAATCTTGGAAGTCGGCCAACGAATACGTTCTGGGCGCCTAAAGGTCTTCGCCTCACTCCAGGAATATCTGGCGGAACGAAGGCGCTACCGGCGTCATGAGAACGGCCAGGTTGTGAAGGACCGAGACAACCTTCAGGATGCCACGCGGTGTCTGGTGCACGGCATTTCCGCCATGCTCACTCAAACCGTCGAGGAACAAGAAGAAGAAGGAAGAAGGACCAGTTTTCTCGTCAGTCTTCCACCATGGCCCGGGCGCTTGGATGCATTGAAGCGTGAGACCAGGTGCAGTCATACAAAAAGGGCGGCGATTTGGTGGACGTGATGAGGGTAGCCCGGAAGACAGCGCGTCTGCGGGCTGAGGTTGGTGGGGCCAGTAGCGTCGCGGGCTGGGAGATGGAGCCGGCACGCAGCGGAGTTCTGGAATGTATGCACTCGGCCGAGAGAAGTGAATGGCTTGGGCCTGAGCGTGAGCGCAACCAATCGATATGCCGGGCGGTTGGAGCGCATCTGCACGGTCCTGGCCGACTCTATCGAATCGTATCGAGAGTGGCGGAAGCTTGTGGCTGAGCACAGCGTTGTCGGCGCAAAAGTCCACGATGCCCGGCTTGTCGCCACTATGAAGGTGCATGAAATCGAACAGATTCTCACCTTCAACGTACAGGACTTGCACGTTACTCTGGGATCACGGCAGTCCATCCAAACACCCTCAACCCGTGAACCCCGGCCCCCGCGGCATGGGATCGCAATCCTTAAGGGTTTCCCCTCACGGCATCGCCAGCGCCCGCGTGCTCACCTTCTCCGCGGTGGGAAAGTCCTTGGGCACGGGAATCGTGACCTTGCCCGTGGCGGCCCATTCCGCGCCTCGCGCCAGCGTGGTGATGAAGCCGACGCACTGCATGGCGGCGGGATCGTGCCCCAGGGTGGTGTGAAAGATGCGGCCCTTGCCGAAAGTC
This sequence comes from Bryobacteraceae bacterium, assembly GCA_052144935.1. Taxonomy (GTDB): domain Bacteria; phylum Acidobacteriota; class Terriglobia; order Bryobacterales; family Bryobacteraceae; genus JOPF133. The sequence goes on along the minus strand of JBKQPR010000057.1, from coordinate 9,150 downwards.
AGCGCCATGAGCATCGGTTCGTCGTGCCCTGTGCCGCGGTTTGCAGGATCGGAAAACGCGGTGGCCAGCACGGTCATGTTTTCGCCGGGACCGCGCAGGGTGGCGTACAACTCGTCGGCTTCGTGCATCCAAACCGGCGGAAGCCCTCGGATAATCGGGTGCCGCGTATCGCGGGCGGTCACGGCGAACGGTTTCCGCGCCCCGTGGCTGCCGGAGGGGCCGGGAGTGGGGTCGGAGACCAGCTTGCCGTCCTTGAAATACCAGTAGGGGCCGGATTTCTCGTTGCGTCCCATCCAGCCGCCGATCCCGATCATCAGGTTGTAGGCCGGCCAGTCCGGAAAGGCATTGTCGGCGGCATGGTAACTCGCGAATCCCCCGCCGCCGCGCACGTAGCTCTCGAAGGCCGCCTTCACGGGGTCGGGCCATTTGTCGCCGGTGGGAAACTCGTTGTAATTCGAAATCACCACCCCGTACTTCGCGAAATCCGGATGGAAGACGCTGAAATCGCCGCCCTTGGCCGGCGTGGTGATCACCTCCACCTGGAAGAGACCGGTATCCTCCAGGATCTTCTTCAGCACCGGAGTCGTGTGCTTCCAGTCATGGTTGTTCTGGCCGTCGACAATCAGGGCGCGAATCGGCTGAGCGGCCGGCGCCGGCTGGCAGAGCCATGCCGCGGCCAGCAACGCGGAAAAACAGGTCCTCATGACTGTGGATTGTAACGCCGCGCCGGCCTCCAGTGTCGAAAACGCCGCCCGCGGGAACTTTTTTCCGCCGCCCGGTGTCTACCCTTCCAGAGCCGGGATTTTTCTGGTAGGGTGAAATCAGGCTGAATGTGAGGTTGCCGGTGACCACTTCCATTGTGGACCTGGGTGCGGATCGAATCGCCGAAACCGGCGCGGAAGGCGACGATTTACGTCTTGCCGAAGCGCTCCGCGAAGGCGCCGAATGCGCGTACGAGGAACTGCTCAACCGGTTCCAGCAGCCTGTTTATAACCTGGCCCTCCGGCTTCTCGGCGACGCCACCGAGGCTTCCGACGTGGTGCAGGAAGTCTTCCTCAAGGTCTTTCGCAATATCGGAAGCTTCCGCGGCCGCAGCACGCTCAAGACGTGGATCTATCGGATCACCGTGAACGAGGCCCACAACGCGCGCCGCTGGTTTTTCCGCCATCGCCGGCGCGAGGTCGAGTTGGATACCCACCCGGAGGACACGCGCCATTGGAAGGAGGCCATCCCGGATCGCCGGCGTTCGCCCTATGAAGTGGCTGTCGAGCGCGAACAACATGTCATGATCGAGGCGGCGCTAGGCCGCATGAACCCCATTTTTCGCGAAGCCGTCGTGCTGCGGGACATCACCGGCCTCAGCTACGAGGAGATCGCGGAAATCCTGAACGTTTCCCTGGGGACCGTTAAGTCCCGAATCCTGCGGGGCCGCGAAGCCCTCCGGGAACAGCTCGCAGGCAGCCTGAACCCCAGGCCGGCCCTGCGATTGGTGCCAAAAACGGCTGAGTAGAGCATTATGAGCTGTGAAAAAGTGCAAAGACAAATCTCTTCACTCCTTGACCGGACGCTTCGGGCGGGTGAGCGCGAGGGTGTGTTGGCGCACATGGAGTCGTGCAGGGAGTGCAGCGCCCATGCGGAGTCGCTGGAAAACCTGCGGGACGAATTGCGTGGTCTGAGCCGCCCCCCGATCCCCGAAAACCTTAGTGCGCGTTTGCGCGTCATGGCCTCTCACGAGCGCGAACGGCGCTTGACGCGCGTGAGCCTGTCGGCGCGGATGGCCTACTGGGCGAGCCGCGCGCGGCTGAGCTTCGACAACCTCATGCGTCCGCTGGCCCTGCCGTTTGCCGGTGGATCGCTGATGGCGCTGGTGACCTTCAGCCTGCTCGTGCCGAGCCTGAGCGATTTCACGCGTAATGTCGGCGATCAGTCCTGGTTCAAGCCGGCCACGCCCGAAAGCGACTATGTGCCCGGCGTGGTTCACGGCGCGGTGGTAGTGCGGGCGGATATCGAAGTGCCGGAGGGCGTCAACGCGGTCGAATTGACCATCGACGAGCAGGGCAAGGTGCGCGATTATTCGGTGGCTCGCGGCTCGCTGACTCCCGATCTGCAAAGCATCATCATGCTGCCGCCGCCGTTCCGTCCGGCCACCGTGCTGGGCCTGCCGATTCCTTCCAAAGTGACGGTCATCGAGTGCACGGCGCCCATCAATCGCAGCTAGGGGACCGGAAGGCACCCCCACTGGGCACCGCCCAGACGGCACCCTAGCGGGTACCCCAGAGTGGCGCGCCAGAAACTCGGTCAACATTTCCTGACCAGCGGCTCCGTATTGGAGCGCATCGCCGCGGCGGTGTGTCCGCAGCCTCCAGGGCGCCCTCCGGGGTGCCCTCTGGGCCCGGCCGTGATCGAGATCGGCCCCGGCCGTGGGGCGCTCACCGCCAAACTGCTGGAACGGGCCTCCCGCGTGATCGCCATCGAGCTGGATCCGTATCTGGCCGGCCACCTGCGGAGCAAGTTCCAGGGCGAACCGCGCCTGGAAATCGTGGAGGCGGACGTGCTGGCCACCGACCTGGCCCAGTGGGGCCGCCTCCCGATGGCCGGCAATCTGCCCTACTACATCGCCTCGCCGATCCTGGAAAAAACCGTGCGCCTGGGCGCGCCGCGAGCCGTGTTCCTGATCCAGAAGGAAGTGGCCGAGCGCCTGGTGGCCGCGCCCGGAGGCCGCGACTACGGTTATCTCACCGTGCAAACCGCGCTATTTGCCACCGCCCGGCTCTTGTTTCACGTGAAACAAGGGGCGTTTCGCCCCCCTCCCAAGGTGGATTCCGCAGTGGTGCTGCTGGAGCCGCGCCCCGTCCGTTGGGGAATCGAGAACGCGGACGATTTCCTGCGTTTCGTAAGCCTGTGTTTCCGCCAGAAGCGCAAGACCCTGCGCAACAACCTGGCGGAGGCCTACGGAAAGGATCGAGTGGACGCCTGGCCGGAAGCCGGCTTACGCGCCGAGCAAATCCCCATGGAGGGGTTTATCGAGATGTACCGGCGGTTGGAAGAAAGATAATTGGCCACAGATAAACACAGATGAACACAGATGAACACAGATAACACAAATACTTGCTTGTTCTTGTTTTCTATCTGTGTTTATCTGTGTTCATCTGTGGCCGATATTCTTTACTCACTTCGCCCGGATCTGAATCTGCTTCAACACCTCGCTGTGCGTGTCGAGGTCGGTTTTGCCGGGTGGGAATTGGTTGAAGGCCAGCATGTACGCCACGATGTCGGCGTCCTGCTGGCGCGTGAGGCGGCCGGGGTTGTCCTGCGGCATCGAGACGCGGATGCGGTCGTAGAGATCGCCCACCGTCAAGCCGTTCCAATTCGCCAGGAATCCGTCGCCCACCAGGGGCGGAGCGGATTCGCCGCCGCCCAGAGTGTCGCCGTGGCAGCTTGCGCACTCGCGGACGTACAGCGCTTGGCCGCGATCCGACTGGGCTTGCGTGAACACGCCGTCCCAGACCGAACGCGGCTCCTGCGCCCCCAACGCCACAGTTGACAGCAAGGCCCCAGCCAAGATGTGGCGCAAACACTCGTGTTTGCCGCGCCGAGATTCGTCTCGGCGCATCATTTCTCCTCGGGCGGCAGCGTGAAGGCCAGATACTCGCCCGAGTAAGGTCCGCCGCTGACGGCCACCACAATATACTGGCGGCCGTTCCACATGTAGGTCATCGGTGTGCCGCTCTGCGGAGCGGGCATCCACACCGCGCCCGCTTCCTTGCCGCTAGTCTTGTCGTAGGCCCGCAGCATGGCGCCGCGCGGATGCTGCGGTGTCGTAGTCACCTGGCCATCGCCCGCAATCACCAGCGTCTTGGTAATCAGCGTGCCCACATTGTAAGTGGCCTGTCCGGTGCGCGGTATGTCGAGTCCCTTGAGCGCGGCGTGATTGCGGATCGCATCGGGGGTGTCGCCGTGGGCCGCCTGCCAGACGATCTCGCCGCGGTCCAGATTGATCGCCGAAATGGTTCCGTAGGGAGGCTTGATGAGCGGCAGACCTTGCACCGTAAGTCCTCCAAACCCGCCGCCTCCGCCACCGCCCGCAGCGCCGCCCCCGGCCCCGCGGCCCGCGCCGCCACCTCCACCGTCCCCAGCGGCGCGGCCGCGCCCTGCGCCCCGGCCGCCGGTGCGCGTAGGCAATGGCGAATCGGCCCCGGCGTTCTCGCCCGGGCCGGTGCGCATGCGGACTTCCTGCCCCGCCGTGCCCGCCACGTAGAGCATGTCGGACAAGTCCTTGGGCGCTCTCACCATCCCGATCGGCGTGACGCAGGCGTTGCAGGCGAAGGCGTAGACCGTGTGGGTCTCGGGATCGTAGGAACCGCCCGGCCAGTTGGTGCCTCCGCTGGCCGTGCCCAGCGTGAGCGTGGCCAGAGGCCCTTCGGCCTTACTTTCGGCGGGCGGCGTGAACACCGGGCCGATCTTGTACTTGGCAATCAGGGTGAGCGCCTGGTCGCGCAGCGCGGGAGTGAAATCGATCAGGTCGTCCACCGAGATGCCGTTGCGCGCGTAGGCCTGCGGGCGTGTGGGGAAGGGCTGGGTGGGCGCATACCATTCGCCGGGCACGCTGCCTCTCTCGACCTTGCGCTCTTCCATGGGCCACACCGGCTGCCCGGTGACGCGATCGAACACGTACAGGAAACCCTGTTTGGTGGGCTGCGCCACGGCCTTCACCGCGCGCCCGTTTACCTGGATATCGGCCAATAGCGGCGCCGACGAAATGTCCATGTCCCACAGCGGATGGTGTACCAACTGGAAATGCCACTTGCGCTTGCCGGTCTTCAGATCCACGCACACCAGCGTTTCGCCGAACAGGTCGGCGCCGGGACGGTGGCCGCCGTAGTAATCGCCGGTGGGCGATTCCACCGGCAGATAAACCAGCCCGAGCTGCTCGTCCACCGAGATCTGCGTCCACACGCCGGTGTTGCCGGTGTATTCGGCCGAGCCGTTCTCCCACGTGTCGTATCCCACTTCGCCCTTCATGGGGATGGTGTGGAAGATCCACAGGCGCTTGCCGGTGCGGACGTCGAAGCCGCGCACGAAGCCCTTGTTATTGCGCATGGATTTGGGGGTCATGCCCTCGCGGAAGGCTGCGCCGATGATGACCACATCCTTGGCCACCACCGGCGCCGATTGCAGCCCGATCTCGCCGGTGGTCAGGTCGGGCTGTATGGTCTGGTCGTCATCCAGTTTCAGATCCACCGCGCCGCCTTGTCCGAAGGACGGGATCGGCGCGCCGGTTTTGGCGTCGAGGGCGATCAGGCGGTAGCCCGGCGTGACGTAGAGGATGCGCTCTTCCTTGCCGTCGGTCCAGTAGGCCAAGCCGCGTCCGGAGAGCTGGCGTGGGGCCGCGGCTCCCCGTGCGCCTTCCTTTTCGCCGTGTACCCACAGCAGCTCGCCGTTGGCGGCATCCAGGGCGATGGCGGCGCGGCGCGATCCGGCTGTGGCGTAGACCACCCCATTCGCCATCAGCGGCGTGCCTTCCAGTTTGAACTCGGGACGGTTGCCCAGGTTATCGGTTTTGAAGCGCCAGGCGATTTCGAGCTTGCCGAAGTTGGAGGCGTCGATCTGGCTGAGCGGCCGGTAGTGGCTGTTGGCGAGGTCGGCGCCATAGGTGGGCCACTCGGTGTCCTTGGCGGCGGGCTGGGCCCACGCGGCCAGGGCGCAGACGAACGGTAAGACGGCTCTTTTCACGGATGCCTCCTTCGGCGCCGCTTCGTGGCGGCCCGTTCCGCTAGTTTATACAAATTTGGTGGGGAATGCTCTGGCGCTCTGGCCAGCACTGGCGCTTTGGCCAGCATTAGCGCTTTGGCCAGCATTAGCTTGCCCTGGGCGGGGCTGGCGGGCACCCACGCGTTCAAGCGACACGCGCTCAGGCGACCCCTGACAAAGCTGCCGAAACGGCGTACGATCCGCACCTGATAGGATGAAGGAGGAACCCAGCCATGACGTTGACCATTGAACTTCCGGACGAGCAGACCACTTTGCTCGCGGCCACGGCGCGGGCGCAGGGCTTGTCCACCGAGCAATATGCCCGGCAAGTGCTGGAACACGCCATCAAGACCGCCGCGCTCGAACCCGAAGCGCCGCCGGAGAAAGACATCGAAGAGTTGTTTGCGCCTTTGCGCGGGCTCAATCTCGATTTCAGCCGTAATCCCTCCACAGGCCGACCGGTTGATTTGTGAAGGCGTATTTGCTCGATACCAACGTCCCCTCTGAATTCAGCCGGGACCGTCCCGAGCCGCGCGTCGTGCGTTGGCTGAAAAGCCAACCCGTGATGACGCTGTTTATCAGTGTTGTGACCATCGGCGAAATCCGCAAGGGCCTTACCGTGATGGCCCAGGGCCGCCGGCGGAACGAGCTTGAGATATGGTTTCACAATGAGTTGCTGACGTGGTTTCGCAACCGCATTCTGCCTGTTACCTATGACATCGCCGAGCGTTGGGGCGTATGGGAAGGCCAGTGCCAGTTGAAAGGAACCTCGCTCAACACCGCCGACGGGCTGATTGCCGCGACCGCTCTCGAACATGACCTTACGATCGTAACCCGCAATGTGAAGCACTTCGCGGGTTTTGGCGGTGCGATCTTCAATCCCTGGGAGGACGTTTAGCCGCCGTGCTACACCTCTGTGGACGCGAAAGCCGCCATCGCAGGACCCGGACCACGTTTTCAAGCAAGCCCCTTTCACGGTGCGCCATTGGCCATCAGGGGCTGCCTTCCAGTTTGAGCTCGGGATGGTTGCCGATGTTATCGGTCTTGAAGCGCCAGGCGATTTCGAGCCTGCTGAAGTTGGAGGCGTCGTTCTGGCTGAGCGGCCGGCAGTGGTTCTAGCGTATTGCTGACGGATTTTGTGGTGGCGGCCGCCGGCAAAGCGGCGTGCCGGCGATCCAGGAAGACGGCTTCCCTGTCTGCCCCCCCGCGCAGGATCGCTGAAAAAAAGCCACCCGCCAGGCTTCCCGTGACAAAGTTGGTGAAACGGCGTAAGATCGGCAGGTTACGATAGAGAGAGGGGTTCCCATGACGTTGACGCTCAATCTTCCGCCTGATGTGGAGCGAGCCTACCTTGAAGAAGCGCAGACTAAAGGCATACCCGTTGACGCCCTGGTATGTGAGGTTTTGATCGCGCGACAAGCTGGGCCGGAACTCGCCACCGAACCGGAAGAGCAAAGCCGCGATCCGCGCCCAATCTGGGAAGTGATGCTCGATAACCTCAAAGACATACCGCCCGAGGAATTTGCCAAGCTTCCTAAAGACGGTGCCAGCGAAGTCGATCACTACCTTTACGGTCATCCGAAGCGGAACCAATGACCGAGGTTTTCGCGGACACGTTTTACTGGATTGCGTTCACCAACATCCAGGACACCGCGTATGAACGAGCCAAGGCTTTCATGCGCGCAACGCCGCCGCGCCTGATCCTCACCACCCAAGAAGTACTGACCGAATACCTGAACTACTTTGCCGCATGGGGGCCGGATTTTCGACGCACGGCCACCACAAACATCGGAACATGCGCGCTAGCCGCACCGTCCGGATTGTTCCGCAAAGCATGGCGTCATTTCAGTCTGGCCTGACGCTTTATCAAGCCCGTCCCGACAAGGGCTATAGCCTGGTTGACTGCATTTCGATGCAGACGATGCGCCAGGAAGGGCTAACCGAGATTCTCACCAACGACCGGCATTTTGAGCAGGAAGGTTTTCGCGCGCTGTTTCGGGACGCCTGAACGGCACTAAAAAGCATCCTCTCCACAGGCCCCCGGCCGGTCCGCGCCGCTTTCATCATTCCCATTTGAATGCGCTGATGTTTCATTGTGCTTATAAGCAAGGCTTATATCTTTGATGCTTCGGCCGCACAAACATCCCGCATTGACTGATACGGCATTTTGCCGTATACTGAAAGTGCGATGAAACAGGAACCCCTACCCACCGCCCGGCTGGAGGCGCGCTTACCTCACGACGTGATGGCGCGCCTGAGGCGTGCCGCCGAAATCCAGGGGCGAACGCTGACGGATTTTGTGGTGGCTGCCGCCGATGAAGCGGCGTGCCGGGCGATCCAGGACACTGAGATCATCCGCCTTTCGATCGAGGGCCAACGCCAAATCGCCGCGGCGATCCTCAACCCGCCGGCCCCGACGGCCGCTCTCAAGCGAGCCGCCAAGCGGTACCGCGAACTGTTCGGCGTGGCATGACGCCTGCCCCCTTTCGCTTCGACACGCTCGGCGATGGGCATGACCGCGCCGCGTTCCGTTGCGGTGACAACGCTCTCGATCGGTACTTCCAGACACAGGTGACCCAAGACATCCGCCGCCGGATCACCAATTGTTTCGTCGTGGTCGAAGCCGACACGGGCCGCGTTGCGGCCTATTACACCCTCTCGGCGGCGAGCATTCCGCTCGTCGATCTTCCCCCGGACGAAGCTAAGCGGTTGCCGCGGTACCCCACCTTGCCGGCAGTTCGTATCGGACGACTGGCCGTCGACCAGCGATTCCAACGGCGCGGCCTCGGCGAACTGATGCTGATGAACGCGGTTCATCGGACCATTCAGGACGCAGCGGCCGCGTTCGCCCTGCTGGTTGATGCCAAGAACGACCGGGCCGCCGCGTTCTACCAGCGATACGGATTCCGCCCGATCGTGAGCAAGCCCCGGACCTTGTTTCTGCCCCTCATCACCGCACAAAAGACACTGCTTCAGAAGACTGAGCCGTAGATCTCAGCACCACTGCCCCACGCCTGCATTGCCTCCATTAGATTGGCGTTCCTGCGGTCCATTTGGTATCAAAGGAAAGCTTCAGCGCGTCGATGAGATCGCCGCAGGCGTCGTTACTGAGGCGGATGACGAACGATTCCTTCTTCCCGACATCTTTCAGGCCGTGCCCCAAGATTATGACTTCATCGTCTGTGAGCAAATATCTATCGTGAAGGTCCGGTGAAGATGATTGTCTGAACTCAACGTGTGGGTGCTGTGTAACAAAGTCCGCTAGAGCTTTTTCTTCGGCGCGCGCGAGAAATTACCCTAGTTTGCTCACCAAGAGTGACCCGCCCGGGCGGGACCGGACGGCGCCATTTTGCGTTAGGCAGATGGTCGGGCCGGCCGGGAAGACAAACTGGTTCGGGA
>JBKQPR010000056.1:0-40351 GCA_052144935.1 Bryobacteraceae bacterium | reverse complement strand
ACCAAGCTTCCGCCGCAGGTTCATCCAGTCCTAACGCAACTGGAAAACACCGTTCGCAACCAATTAGACCCGTCGCAGGCATACAGCATGGTTCCAGGTCGCGACCCCCAAAACCGTTAGGCACCCGTCCCATTGTAGACAACGCGCGGCCCCTGTATAATCGTTACCATCTGTTCGTGTGGACACTTGGAGACTGATGCAACGCCGCGCCCTCCCCGTCGTACTCTGTTTGGCGCCCGGAATGATCGCCCTGGCGGCGATACCGGCAGCCCACGCCGCCAATTCCGCGCTTGAGCAGCAGTTCGCGCAAACCGTGCGCCCCTTTATTACCCGCTATTGCATCGCATGCCATGGCGGCGAAACGCCGGCCGCGCAGTTCGATCTCAGGGCTTATTCGACCATGGAGACGGTGGTCCGGGACCATCCTCGCTGGGCACTGGTGGCCGAAAAACTGACCGCGCAGCAGATGCCGCCGGCGCCTATGCCCCAACCGCCCGCGGAAAGCCGCCAGCAGGTGATCGACTGGATCAAGGCCATGCGCTCGAACGAGGCGCGCAAGAACGCCGGCGACCCCGGGTTGGTGCTGGCGCGCCGCCTGAGCAACTCCGAATACAATTACACCATCCGGGACCTCACCGGCGTGGACATCCAACCCACGCGGGAGTTTCCCGTCGATCCCGCCAATCCGGCTGGTTTCGACAACTCCGGCGAGTCGCTCACCATGTCCCCTGCGCTGCTCAGGAAATACCTGCAGGCTGCCCGCGAAGTGGGCGATCACATGGTACTCTCGCCCGATGGGTTCGACTTCGCGCCGCATCCCATGCTGGTCGAGACGGACCGCGATAGGTACGCGATCCAACGGATCGTGGGCTTCTACGAACGCCAGCCGACAGATTACGCCGATTACTTTCAGGCCGCCTGGCGCTTTAAGCACCGGTCGGCGCTCGGAAAGCCCAGCGCCACGCTGGCCGCCATCGCCGCGGACGCCAAGGTGAGCGCGAAATATCTGCCCATGATCTGGCAACTCCTCGAGGAACCGCCGCAAGCGGCCAAAATGGAGGTGGGCCCGATCGCCAAGCTTCAGGCCATGTGGCGCGCGCTGCCCGTGCCGGGCGGAGACCAGCCGGGCCCAGGGGGCACCCCAGAGGGCGCCCCCCTGCGCGCCCAATGTGTCGAAATGCGCGATTTCGTGGTCCGGATCCGCAACCACACCGCCATGCAATTCGCTGCGCCGGTGGTGAGAGGATTGCCTGCCGGATCGCAGCCCCTGCTGAACTGGAAGCTCCGCCAGTTCAACTCCCACCGCAGGGATTTTGACCCCGCCGCCTTGCGCAACGATACCGACCCGGACCCGGTGGTTCCCCAAATCCCGAAGTATCCCGGGCTTCACCAGGAAGCCGCGCCACGTTGGGCCGCTCTCACGGCCAAAGCCCGCGCCGGCGATCCCGATCTGGTGGTTACAGCCGCCGAGCGCAGCCGCTATGAAGCCTCGTTCGCACGCTTCGCTTCGGTTTTCCCGGACACCTTCTACGTCAAGGAGCGCGGCCGTTACTTCCCCGACGATTCGGAGGACAAGGGACGTCTTCTCAGCGCCGGTTACCACAATGTGATGGGGTACTGGCGCGACGACACGCCGCTGATGGAGCTGATCCTGGACGACAAAGGGCAGAACGAGTTGAACAGGCTGTGGGATGAATTCGACTTCATTGCCGATCACACGGGCCGCACTTGGGATCAGTACTACTTCAACCAGAGCGGCGAGGTCGACGGTAAGGGCGCCGAGTCCGGCAGGGCGCGCCCGACGGATAAGAAAGTCAACGACTCAGCGGTCATTTTCGGACTGCGGGACGCTTATCTGGCCAAGGCTGCGGCGAACCCGAGCAATAATCCCGTCGCCCCGGAGGCCATCCGCGTTCACTTCCAGTGGGTCGATGACACGCTCCGCAGGATCGAGCGAATGCGGGAGGAAGCCCAGCCCCACCACCTGGACGCCCTTGTGAAGTTTGCGGCGCGCGCCTACCGCAGACCGCTTTCCAAGGCCGAACGCGACGACATTCTGGCGTATTACCACTCGCTCCGGGAGAAAGATGGGCTGGCGCACGAAGACGCCATCCGCGAATCGATTGTCAGCGTGCTGATGTCGCCCGATTTCTGCTATCGCATCGATCTGCTGGACAGCGCGGGCCGGGGCGCGACGTCGAAAGCCGCCGCTCCAAACATGGATAAGGCCGCCGTCAGTCCGCTCTCCGGGTACGCTCTGGCCAGCCGGCTCAGTTATTTCCTTTGGTCCAGCATGCCCGACCAGGAATTGCTGGCGCACGCGGCAGCCGGCGATTTGCAAAGGATCGGCGTCCTTATTGCGCAGGCGCGCCGCATGCTGAAAGACGAGAAGGCCCGCGGCCTGGCGACCGAATTCGGCGGCAACTGGCTCGATTTCCGCCGCTTCGAACAGATCAGCTCGGTCGATCGCCAACGCTTCCCCAGCTTCACCAATGAATTGCGCGAGGCCATGTTCCAGGAGCCGATCCGGTTGATCGAGGACGTCATCCGCAACGACCGCTCCGTCCTCGACCTGATTTATGGCAACTACACCTTTGTGAATTCCGTCCTTGCCCAACACTACGGCATGCCCGAAGTCGCCGGCAACGAGAACACCTGGGTTCGCATGGACGATGCCGGCCGGTATGAGCGCGGCGGTCTGCTTCCCATGGCCGTTTTCCTGACGCAGAACGCGCCGGGTTTGCGAACCAGCCCGGTGAAACGCGGATACTGGGTGGTGCGCCGCGTGCTCGGCGAGGTCATCCCGCCGCCACCGCCGGTGGTGCCCGAATTGCCGAACGACGAAGCCAAGTCGGATCTTCCATTGCGCGACATGCTGGCCAAACATCGCACCAACCCGGTGTGCGCCTCGTGTCATGCGCGCTTCGATGTGTTCGGGCTGGCGTTCGAAGGCTACGGACCGGTGGGTGAGGCGCGCACCAAAGACCTCGCTGGACGGCCGGTCGATGCCAGCGCGGTCTTCCCGGGCGGCAGCCAGGGCGCCGGATTCGAGGGCGTCGAAACTTACATCCGCGAGCATCGCCAGGCCGACTACCTGGATAATCTGAGCCGGAAAATGCTGGCCTACGCGCTCAACCGGTCTCTCCTGCTCTCCGACGAACTCACCGTGCAGCGAATCGATACCCGGCTAGCCGCCAATGGCTATCGGTTTGGTTCGCTCGTGGAGACGGTGGTTACGAGCCCTCAGTTCCGCAACCGGCGCAATCCCGAAGTGCAGCACGAAAGGCCCCCAGTCTCAACCAACGAAAGGTGAATCCGATGCCCCAACTAACTCAGAATTCCGCCCGCCGCATCTCCCGCCGTACGGTGCTTCGCGGCGCTGGAGTGACCATGGCCTTGCCGTGGCTGCAATCGCTTTCGGCTTTCGCCGATACCGCCTCGCCGGCCCCCTTCCCCAAGCGCTTCGCCGTGCTTTTCATGGGCAATGGCATCAATGAGGATCATTGGAGCGCCGAAGGCTCGGGCGCCGGGATGAAGCTCAGCAAGACTTTGTCGGTGCTGGAGCCGTTGAAGCAAAAGATCAATGTGATCGACGGTCTCTTCAATAAGGCGGCCACCGGCCAGGGCATCCACCCCGCCCAGACCGGGAGCCTTCTGTCCGGCGTGCACATTCAGAAGGGCGCCATCATTCATTCGGGCATCTCCGTGGACCAGATGATCGCTAACGCCGTCGGCCAGGACACCCCGCAATCCAGCATCGTTCTGGCTTGCGAGGAGCCCATGACGGGTTACCACGAGACCAACTTCTCCCTAGCCTACAGCTCGCACATTTCGTGGCAGACTCCCGACTCGCCCGTCCCCGTGGAAGTCTACCCTTCGCTGGCCTTCGACAGCCTGTTCGAGAATCGCGGCAGCCTTCGCAACATGAGCATTCTCGACCGCGTGAAGGATCGCGCCGAGGCTCTCGGCCGGCAAATCAGCTCCAGCGACAAGACCAAGCTGGATGAATATCTGACCAGCGTTCGGGAAGTGGAGAAACGCGTGGACGGCATGCGCAAGACCAAAGACCAGGCGGACGATCTCGCCAAGCAGCGGAACCGTCCCGCCTTCACCATGGACCGTCCGGCGAACGGCTTACCGGACGACCTGCGCGATCACACACGCCTGATGTGCGACCTTATCGCCATCGCTTTCCAGACAGACAAAACTCGCGTCGCATCGCTGCTTCTGGCGCGCGATCTCTCGGCGCTCTATTATCCCTTCCTGGATGTCCGCGAGGGACACCATTCCGCATCTCACAACAATAACTCCGACGGTTATGAGCGCATCGCCCGTTTCCACCTGAGCCAGCTCGCCTACCTCGCCACTAAGCTGGATAGCATGCCGGAGGGCAACGGCACCGTGTTGGATAACTCGTGCCTGATGTATCTCTCCAACATGTGGATCGGACGCAAGCACGACAACTTCAGATTGCCGCTGGTGCTCGCCGGGGGCCTGGGCGGTACGCTCGAAACCGGACGCACGCTGAACTATCTGGAGGCCGGCGAGGGCAACAGAAAGATGTGCAGCTTGTATCTGTCGCTCATGGATCGTATGGGGATCAAGCTGGAGCGGTTTGGCGACGCCGACACGCGGCTGGAACGGCTGTAGGGACCGGTAGGCATCGAAGTCCGGTTGTGCCCCTCTTCCATCGGGCGTTATGCTTGGGTTTGGAGAACTGCGCGATGCCGATGACGTATGCCGGAGTTTTGAGACCAGTCGAAATCGACGAGGCGGTTGCCGAGGTGGCACGGCTCCTGGCCCCGGATGTAGTGTATATCCGTTACCACATCGGCGAGGACTGGAACGACGAGTGGGCGGTCTACTTTCGGGCGCTGCTGTCGGACGAGGCCGCCGAGCATCGGCTGCATGAAGTAGCGAAAAAAGTGAGGGCGGAATTGGCTGAGCGTTTGGACTTCCGCGCGCTGGGTCTTCGCCACTACACCCACGTCAGGAGCGTATCGGAACAGGCCGCTCTTCGTAATAAGGAGTGGGCGTAAACGATGGCGTTCGCAGACGACTTGCTCTCGGATGCCAAGCATCTTGCGGCGAGAGGCGGCAAGAATCCAAGACAATCGAGCCTGCGGCGGGCCGTTTCGACCGCCTACTACGCCCTGTTTCACCTGCTCACCGCCGATTTCGTCCGGAACTGGAAGCGGCCCGACCAGCGTGTAAGGCTTGGACGCATGTTCGATCATAAGAGGATGCGCCAAGCCACCTTCAGACCTCAAGGGCCCAAACCGACTCTGGTCGAGGCCGACCTCCAAAAGGTAATCGAGGCGTTTGGCGATTTGCAGGATGATCGCCTCATCGCGGATTACGACTTTGGGAGGGATTGGTCGCGAGGCGAAGTGATGGAGAGTTTGGCGACCGCAGATGAGGGGTTCAAAGCCTGGCGGACTATCCGAAACGAGAAAGTCGCGCAGGATCTTCTCCTGACCATGTTCGGAGCCCGGCGGCCGTCGTAGCGCCCGCCGGCCCGCCACCCTACCCCCCGCAGATTTCGTCCGCCGGCGCCAGCATCGCCCCGCCCGCGCACATCTCCGCGATGGTCTTTTGCCCATCCGCCTCCTTCAGGCACTCGACCGCGTCGGAAACCACAATCACCGGGCGCCCCGTCTCCAGCAGCCCGCGCACGGCGTAGTATACGCACATCTCGGTCACCACCCCGTAGACCACGAAGCGCTCGCCGGCCAAGGCCTCCAGCACGCGGCCCAGGTTGGCCGTGCGGAACGCGTCCACCGTCTGCTTCTCGATCACGATCTGCTGAACGCCCCGAATGTCCAGCGCGCCGGACAGCTCGCACTCCCGGTTGGGGATCACCACCCGCTGCGCGAGCAGCGTGCTTTCGGGCTTGCGCTGGCCCCACGTGCCGGCCACGCAGTGGTGCGGCCATACGTGGAATTCGGGGTCGTCTTCGGTATGCGCGTCGGTGGTCGAGATCACCGGCATCCCCTGGGCTGCGGCAAACCGGTTCAGGCGCGCGATGGCCGGGACAATCCGCTCGGCCCCGGGCACGTACAGAGCCCCCGCGGGGTATAGGAAATCGAGCTGCGAATCGATGTCTACGAAGACGGTTTTCATGCGCCCAGGTTCTGCCGGGTGCGCTCGATCAGCTCGCGCAATTCGCGGCTCAGAATCACCGGCCAACCCTCCCCCACTTCCAATTGTCGCAGAGCCGGCGGAAGCTGGGCGATGGATTGCGCCGCTCGCGCGCGCGCCTGGTCGAGCGAAGGCAGCGGCTCCACCAGCCGCCCCCCCAGGAGCACCGGCCGCA
This sequence comes from Bryobacteraceae bacterium, assembly GCA_052144935.1. Classification (GTDB taxonomy): domain Bacteria; phylum Acidobacteriota; class Terriglobia; order Bryobacterales; family Bryobacteraceae; genus JOPF133. The sequence goes on along the minus strand of JBKQPR010000056.1, from coordinate 34,035 downwards.
GCAGGGCCTCCCCGCGGCCGCATTCGCCCGAGCGGGCAATCACGTCGCGCGCCACATCCCGGAAAATCTGCTTGGCGCCCGGCAGCGAAGGCTTGTCCGGGCTGAACTTGGCGGTGAAACGCTGGATGCCGTGGATATCCAGCTCCACCAGTTTATAAGTGGCGCTCAGGCTGGGGGAGTCGGCCGAGGCCGCCAACTGCGTGCCCACGCCGAACGCGTCGATGGGCGCTCCGGCCGCCAGCAGGTCCCGAATTCGGAACTCGTCCAGGTCTCCCGAAGCCATGATTTTGGCGTCCGGCAGGCCCCCCTCATCGAGGATGCCGCGCACCTGCCGCGAGAGCGCCAGCAGATCGCCGCTATCCAGCCGCACGCCCCACAGCGGCCGGCCGAGCTGCGCCACCCGCCGTGCGCCCTCCAGCGGATCGTAGGTGTCGATCACGTGGGTGGCATGTTCGCCCATCACCTGCTGGAGATGCCGGAAAGCCGATATTTCCGAGCAGAAGGACATCACCCAGGAGTGCGCCGCCGTGCCCGCCACCGGGATGCCATAGCGCGACCCGGCCAGCGCGTTACTGGTGGCGCTGCAGCCGCCGATGTACGCCGCCCGCGCGCCCAGGACGCCCGCATCCGGCGTATGCGCGCGGCGCGTGCCGAACTCCACCACCGGCCGTCCTCCCGCCGCCTCCACCATGCGCGCCGCCTTGCTGGCGATCAGGCTTGGAAACGAAAGCGCCGACAGAACGTAAGTCTCCGGGATCTGCGCTTCGACGATCGGCGCGCGCAGCAGCAGCAGCGGCTCGCCCGCGAACAGCGGGGTGCCTTCGGGAACCGCGAACAAATCGCCCGTGAAACGGAATTGCGCCAGGTAATCGAAAAAACCCGGCGAGACGCGCTGGAATTGCGCGAGGCCGCGCAGGTAGTCGATCTCCTCGGCGTCGAACCGCAAGTTGAGCAGGTAATCCACCACCTGCGGCAGGCCGGCCGCCAGCACGAAGTTGCGGTGCGGCGGCAAATGCCGGATGGCGAATTCGAAGGTCGCCTTATGCCCGCTCCTGCCGGTCTCGAAGTAACCGGCGGCCATCGTAAGTTCGTAAAGGTCGGTGAGCAGGGCATTCATCGAAGTGACTCGGCGTGCAAAGCTTCCGGCCTCGCTGCTACCCGCCGAGCCGGGCCCAGAGGGCGCCTCTTCGGCGGCGGTTACTTCTTCTTCGCCGGTGGCGGTGGCGGCGCGGCTTCCTTCACATCCGACGCGGCCTTTTGCAGGTCATCCGCAGCCTTTCCGTCCAATTCATAGATGCTCGGCTCGTTCTCGCGTTGCGCGAAATATTTGTCGCCCTGCTTGCGAATGACCACCTTCTCCACGCGCTTGTTGTCGTTGGAAGTCACGGTGGCCTCGAAAACCTGCTGTCCGCCGCCCGCTTCCGCAAACTTGCTGGCGCTCAGGTCGCGCAGCTTGTCGATCAGGTTCTGCACGGACGTGTTGTCCATGGTTTTCGTACCGGCCGTCCACTTATCGCCGTTCTTGGCATAAGCCGCGCCATTGACTTCCACTTTATTCGGGTCGCTGAAGCCGAAGTCGAACAGCTTCTTATTGCGGAAATCGTCCAGCCCCTTATCCAGCGCGTCGGCCAGGTCGGCGTTCACCTTGTAAACCCCGTCCACCGAGGTGCTCTTGGCGTACACGTTCTTGTCCTTATCCTTGTGCACTTCCAGGGTCTGGGTTCCGGCGGCGTCGGTCACCGTGGCGGTGGCCACCTTGGCGGCCGAGGCGAACTGCTTGGCGGCGTCTTCGGTCCCCGCCAGGTCCATCTTGGCGTCCTTCAGCTTGTCCACCAGCGAGCTCACGGCCGAGCTGTCGGCGCGCAGCGGGCGCGGCTTCACGATCTGCCATTCGCTCTGCCCGCTCTTGCCGAATTCGAGGCTCTGCCCCTTGGCCTGCAACTCCACCCGCGTCAGCTTATCGGCGTCGAAGTTGAGCAGGCGTTTGTCGCGCAGGTCGTTGGTCGACTTGTCGACGCTGCTCTTCACGAAGCTCCCGATAGTCACCACGCGCGCGTCGCTGGCCACCTTGGCATACACGCCCGAGCCCGTGGGCGTGTCGTCGCCGATCAGCAGCTCGTCGGTCTTTCCGTCCTTGCGCTTGATCTGCACGTCCAGCGCCGGATCGGCCAGCCCATAAGGCTTCAGGTCGCTGGCCTTGGCCTCGATCACCGCGTCGGCGCTGAGGTTCGAGAGGCTCGAGACCAGCGAGCCGGCGGTGTCCTGGTCGGCGGGGAGTTCCTTCGGCTCGGTGAGCCGCCACTTCCCGTTTTCGCGCCGCAGATCCTCCACGCCGCCGCTCTGCTTCTTGATGCGGATCTCCTGAAACTGGTCGTCGGGAATCGAGAGCAGCTTGGTGGTGGTATCGGTGGGCGACTTACTAGCGCCAGCCTGCTTCTTATTCGACCACCATACCGCGCCGCCCAGAATGCCCAAGACCACGACGGCGATCAATAACCCCGTCGGCTTCATCGCTTATCTCCGTTTCCACCACGTGGCCAAGCCCATGCCGACCACGGCCAGCGGGAAGATCACCACGCTCAGCCAGAACACCAGGTTGAGCTTCTGCGCGCTGATATCGAGCGGCCGGTCTTCCGGCGCCTTGGGGCGGATGGAAATCAGGTCTTCGTCGGCGGTCAGCCAGTTGATCATGTTCAGGAACAGGTCCCGGTTGCCGTTGAAGCGGATAAAATTGTTGCCGCACCACAGCGAGCTGCCCACCACCACAAACCGTCCGGGAGTCGTGCCGTTGTAAGTCCCGGCCGCCGCCAGAGTCAGGGGTCCTTTCTTATCCTTCTTGGGATCCAGCCGCACCGAGCCGGAACTCAGGTCGGTGGTGGCATAACTGTTTTCGCCGGTGGCAAAAAGCTTCTCCACAGTGGTCTTATCGCCGTTCTTGACGTCCAGCGTGCGCGTGATGGGAAAGGCCGTAGCCACGTCCTTCAACTGGTTGACGATGGGGTGCGATTCGTATGCCGTGACCAGCGGCACTTCCGGTCCCAGTTGGAAGATCTCGCCGATACCGCTGGTATCGAGCGCCAGGTCCTTGTTCAGCGTCACCCCCCAACTCGCCAGCAGCGCGTCCAACGTGGTATTTTCGTCGGTCGATCCACCCCTCAGTTGCAGCGCCGGGTCCATCAGGAACAGGGCCTTGCCGCCGCCTTCCACGAAGGCCTTGATCGCGTCGGTTTCCGGCTGGATGTACTCGTGCTGAGGCCCCGCCACGATGAGCACGGTGCAATCGGGGGGAACCTCCGCCTTGGGCGCGGCGGGAGGGGTCGCAGGCGCGCCGGCGGCCGGCGGCGCGGCGGGTGCTTGAGCGGCCTTCAGCAGCGAAATCGTTCGCGTCTTGTAATTGTTCTTTTCGAGGGCGTCCTTCACCGCCGAGTAGCCGGTGCGCTCGCTATCGTCGATCGAGTGCTCCGCGCTGCCCGAAACGAAGCAGGCGTTGCGCTCGCCGGATTTCAGCGAGCGGATGATCGCCCCGGTCAATTCTTCTTCGGTGAGGCTCTTGGCGTCTTCTTTTTTCGTCCCGCTGTCCACCAGCAGGCTCACGTCGCGGCGGAAACCGGCGGCCTTGGCCTGCTGCGGCTTCTTCACCGGATCGATATAATTCACGTGCAGCTTCGGCGACAGCGCCGAATAGCGGTCCAGCAGGTCGCGGTCGCTGTAAAAGCGCGAGGACTCGGCAAAATCGGTAACCGTTACATCGTGCTTCAGGCCGTGGACCACTTTAAGCGTCTGCTCGGACAGGGTGAATTGCTTGTTGGCGGTGGAATCGTACGACTTATCGTAGCGGTTAGCCAGGAAGTTGACGGCCGCCAGCACCGCCACGATCACGATGATATAAGCGCCGACGTAAGCCGAGTACTTGGTCTGTCTGGCAGTGAGCAATTTGGCCATCTTAGGACCTCCACCGCAGCGATTCCATGGCCCGATGCGTAATAAACAGGGCAAAGAAAATCATGGAAAGGTAAAATACCACGTCTTTGGAATCGATCACACCCTTGCTGAAATTTTCAAAGTGGGTGACGATCGAGAGATAATTCACCACCTGCGCGCTCGCCGAACTATCGAAGGCCGTGAACCAGCTCAACAGCCACAGCAGCAGGCAGACAAAAAAAGTGACGCCGCCGGCCACAATCTGGTTGCGCGTGGTGGTCGAGATGAACACCCCTATAGCCAGCAGGCAGCCGCCTTGCAGGATCAGCCCCAGATAGGCCACCAATACCGGCTTCAGATCCGGCTTGCCCCAGGCAAACAACATCGCCACATTGATCATCGACATAGCCAGCACGCAGAGGAACAGCAGCATGGCGCCCAGCCACTTGCCCAGGATGATCTCGGTATCGCGCACGGGCGAAGTAAACAGCAACTCGATGGTGCCGGTGCGTTTCTCCTCGGCAAAGGTGCGCATGGTGATCATGGGGATCAGGAACAGCGCCACGGTGGAGGCAAAGCCCAGGAGCGGCTTGATGATCGCATCGTTGACATTCTGGGGCTGCTGCTGGCCCATCATCTGCGCCTGGAAACTGAAGCGCACCATGTCGCGCGTGGCGGTGTAGAAGCCGAACCCGAAGATCAGCCCGAAAAACGCCATCAGGATATAGGCGATCGGGGAAGCGAAGTAACTGTTGAGCTCTTTCCTGCACATGAGAAGCACGTTCTTCATTGCTTCACTCCTTCTTCTTCCTTCTTAGTCTCTTCTTTTTGCTCGGACCCGGTGAGTTGCAGGAAGATGTCCTCCAGGCTCAACCCGACGGCGCGCAACTCGCTGAGGTTCCAGCCCGACTGGACCACCGACCGCGCCAGGTCGGCGCGGATCGAGCGGCCCTGCAGGCTTTCCACTTCGAAATTGATGCGCCCGTTCTTGGAATCCTTCATCAATACGCGGCTGACGCCCGAAACCTGTTCCAGCCGCTGCTGCACCTCCACTGGGCTGGGATGGCCCTCCGACGGCTCCACTTCCAGCGCCACGGCCTCCGAGCCGCGCAGCCGGTTGGTCAGGTTTTGCACCGAATCGATAGCCACCAGCTTGCCCTGGCTGATAATGATGACGCGCTCGCAGGTGTGCTCCACCTCGGAGAGAATGTGAGTGCTCAGGATGATGGTGTGTTCGCCCGCCAGCGACTTCAGCAACTCGCGGATTTCGATAATCTGCTTCGGGTCGAGGCCCGAGGTGGGCTCGTCCAGAATCAGGACGTCGGGATTGTGGATAATCGCCTGCGCCAGCCCGACGCGCTGCCGGTAGCCCTTGGAGAGCTTCCCGATCAGCTTGGTGCGGACGTCGCCGATGGCGCAGCGCCCGGTCACTTCGTCCACCTTTCGCCGGATGTCGCCCGACGAAATGCCCTTCAGGCGGCCCACGAACGTGAGGTACTCGTCGACCTCCATTTCGGGGTAGACCGGCGGGGATTCGGGGAGGTACCCGATGCGCTTCTTGACCTCCATGGGGTTTTCCAGCACGTCGAACCCGGCGACGCTGGCGGTACCCGAGGTGGGTGGAAGAAAGCACGTGAGGACACGCATCGTGGTGGTCTTTCCGGCGCCGTTAGGCCCCAGAAAACCCACGATTTGCCCCTTTTCGACCTCGAAGGAAATGTTGTCTACAGCGACAGTGCGGGCGTATCGCTTGGTCAGACCTTCGACTTTGATCATATTTTTGTTTCCCAGATCAGACAGACGTGATTTTTAGCCATTTGGGCGCAAGAGATCGCGCGGAATGTACGCGCCAAAACGGATTACGGTTGAATTTTCATCATACGGACGGCGGGCAAGTGTTGTCAAATCAGCGGGTGCGCGACTTGAAAGTGAAGATCGGCGGGATTTCTTTGATGTGGCCCAAATCCGTGCGTGAATAATACGCTAGGAAAAGAGGCCACCTTCATGATGATGCCAAAATCCCTGGAATCCCTCGCCCAACGGCGCGTGCAGATCACCGATCGGATCGCCGCCCTCTCCGACCTGCGCTGTGGTCCCGTCACTTCCACCACGGGCCGGTGTGGCAAGCCCAACTGCCACTGCCACCAGCCCAAAGATCCGGGGCATGGCCCGAACCTCCGCCTGACCTACAAGGTCAACGGCAAAAGTGTTACCGAATCCCTCCCCGACCAGGCAGCCATACGAAAGGCTGAAAGAGAGATCGCCGAATTCCGCAAACTGGGTATTGCCGTATGGAGTCCGGTTTCACTGCTGATCGCCCCGCGCTCCGGATCGCTTTTCGCCGAGCGGCGCCCGGCCAGTCGCCAGGTTCGTTCTATTGCCACCCCAGGTTTTTGCAGCGCAACGTTCAGAGAGAGCGGACCGCTCAGCGGCACGCCCGGTGCTTCGCGATCCAAGCTTGGTGTCGCGTGCCTTTGTACACCTCTCCCACTCCGCCCGCACCAAGCAGGCTAGTCGGACCAGCAAACCGAGCCGGGCCGGGGGTCGCGGCGCACCCACCAGACTCCCCCTCCGCGTCTCCGGGGAGAATAAGGCCTTGGCTATCGAGCGCTTGGCAGAGGGCCCGGAGGGCACCCTGCCCCACAAGCACCGGTCTGAGGATAGAATATGTGTCATGCAATTCCCACGCCTGCTGCTCGTCCGCCAGAAATTTCCCGACCGGCGCATCCCGGATGTGGCCGCCGAGGTGCGCAAACAGCTTTCCGGATCGGCCTTTGCCTCCCGATTGAAGCCCGGATCGCGGGTGGCCATCGGGGTAGGCAGCCGCGGCATCCACCATATCGCCACCATCGTGCGGAACGTGGTCGAGTACTGGAAGGACAACGGCATGCAGCCGTTCCTGTTTCCGGCCATGGGCAGTCACGGGGCGGCCTCGGCGGCCGGACAGGCCGATGTTCTGGCGCATTACGGCATCACCGAGCGAAGCATGGGCTGCCCGCTGGTGAGCCAGCTCGAAGTGGTCTCGCTGGGTAAGACCGCCGACGGCATCGAAGCCTTCATGGACCGATGCGCTTACGAATCGGACGGTGTCATGCTGGTGGGGCGCGTCAAGTGGCACACCGATTTCGCCGGCAAGATCGAGAGCGGCCTTTTCAAGATGATGGCCATCGGGCTGGGCAAGTTCGCCGGCGCGCAGCGCTACCACGCGTATGCCTACCGGTTGGGCCTGGAGCACGTGATTCGCTCGGTGGGGCGGCAGGTGCTCGGGTCGGGCAAAATCCTGGGCGGCCTGGCGATTCTGGAAGACGCCTACCACAACACCGGCAAACTGGACGCCGTGCCGGTGGAGGCGATGGAACAGCGCGAAGAGGAAAACCTGGCGCTGGTGAAATCGTGGATGGCCAAAATTCCAGCGGATCTGGATATCCTGATCCTGGACGAGATCGGCAAGAACATCAGCGGCGCGGGGATGGACACCAAAGTGGTGAACCGCGGCGTGAACGGCGAGTACAATCCGTGGCCCGGCATACCGCGCTTCCAGCGCATCGTCGTGCGCGACCTGAGCGAACTGACCTACAACAGCGCCGTCGGGTTGGGAATGGCCGACGTGGTCACCGACCGGCTGGTGAACCGCACGGACTGGGCGCCCACGATTATCAATTCGCTGACCGCCAACACGCCGGCTGCCATCCGCACGCCGTTGCATTTCCCGACGGACCGGGAGTGCATTGAACGCATCTCGCCCACGGTGGGTAAGCTGGATCTGGCGGAAGTCACCTACGGCTGGATCCGCAACACCATGGAACTGGGACGCCTGGCGCTGAGCGAAAATCTGCGCGCGGTGGTGGAGGCCAATCCGATGCTGGAAATCGAAGCGACCGTCGATTTCGATTTCGATGGCCAAAGCAATCTCATCAGCCCCTTCCAACCAGTGGAGGAAACCGCCGGAGCGCACTGAGGTGCCGGCTGCGGGTCGGGGGGCCGGCTGCGCACTGAGGGGCGGCTGTGGGCCGCGGGACCGGGCTCCGGTTGCTGGGCAGGCCACTTTTTGAGCGGTGCCCGGATTCCCGCCGCGGGCTCGGCTCTACTCGGCCGCGACCTTCGGCTCGGCATGCGCCATCCCACGCCCGCCGCAGCCGCCGTGCCATCCCTGACGGAACTTTTCCCGTTCCTCGGGGGTCATTTTCTCCCACCGTTCCATCATGCGGCGGCGCCAATGCATGTGACGGCCAGGCCGGCCATGGAATCCTCCAAACAGAATCCTGCCCAGGATCAGCAGCCCGAGCGCTTGCCAAAACGTGATCGTGTGTGCACCGAAAACCGCCGGCGCCAGCCAGTTCCACAGGCCCATCACCACAAAGCCGAAGACAGCGCACGCTGCCGTGCCGATCATCGCGATCTTTATTACTCTTCGCAACCATCTGTTTCTCATATTTCCAGTCCTCATATGTTCATATACTCGTTGTAAATGGCCTGCAATCGCCGGCGCAGGTGAAGGACCGCATAGCGCTTCCGCGAGAGAAGTGTGTTGACGCTCACGCCGGTCTCTTCGGCAAGCTCCTTGAAGCTACGGCCTTCGATCTCATGCGCGATGAACACCTCGCGCTGTTCCTCCGGCAGCTCCTCGATGGCCGCATCGATCTCCTCCAGAAGCACATGGCGCGCGTACGCGGCTTCCGGTCCGGCATCCGGGGACGGCAAGAGGTCTGCCAGCAGGATCGAGCCTTCCTCGTCCACGCTCGCCACAGAGCCTTCGCCGAGCGCTTCCGGCCGCTTCTTGCGGAAGGAATCGACGATCCGGTTCCGCGCCACGCGGTAGAGCCATGCGCCCACCTGCTCGATGGGCCGCATCAACCGGTAGGCCTCCACGAGCTCGGAAAAGACGTCCTGAAGAATGTCCTCCGCATCTCCCACGTCGGCCACGCGCTTCCGGATGAAGTTACCGAGACGGCGCTGCTCGCGCCGGACGGCTTCGGCGATGCGCAGGTTCTGCTCCGCGGTTTGCCACGGCATGCTGGGCGCTTCTTCCATCTACTGTTGTAGACGAATCAGGGGGCGGAATATTGTGGCGATGGTGGGAGCACGCCGGCGCCGGACCTGTGCGATATTGGTAGGCGACTCCCATGTCCACACTGCCCAGGCACTTTATTACCCCAGAGGAATACCTCGAACTCGATCGAAAAGCCGAGTGCCGGAGCGAATACTATAACGGCGAAATGTTCCCGATGGAGAGCGCCAGCCGTTGGCACGCCCGGATTGGCACTCAGCTCGTCTTTTTGATCGAGGGGCATCTGACTGGAAAGAGGTGTGAGGCATTTCCGTCGCACATGCGGGTACTGGCCGCTCCGAGTGGCCTATATACCTACCCCGACCTATCGGTGGTTTGCGGAGAGCCTCAGTTTCTGGAATTGCAGGACGACACGCTGCTCAATCCCGCCCTGATCGTCGAGATCCTCTCGCCGAGCACGGAGGATTACGACCGAGGGAAGAAGGCGAAGATGTATCGTGCCATGCCCTCGCTTCAGGAGTTGCTGTTCATCGCGCAGGACAGCTACGACGTCGAACTATACCGGCGGCAAACGGACGGAACCTGGTCGCTAATCGGGGCCAACGGCTTGGATGGGTCCATCGAGCTGACCTCGATTCAGTACACCCTGCCTCTCCGGGAGCTGTACGCGAAAGTAGTGGCGCATCGGGATAACGCTGGCTGAAGCGAGCGCCATCGGCAGCAGCCCGTCATGCGCCAGGGTGGCGGCACGGACGAGGTTCCACCGCGATTCCGAAACCGCTCTCTAACGGGGCGGTTTCCCGCAAGAAGCACGATACCTCACTGTCGGGGACCCAGATCGGCACACCGGCTCCCCGGACTTACATCTTGCCCTTGAGCGCGCTATCGAACGAGATATGATTCTCGTCCAGGATGGTCCCCATGGCGCGCTGCAAGGCCGCGCGGGCCTTCACCCAGGAGCTCTTGGCGGCCACCTCGGTGGATTTGGCTTGCGCCAGCAGGCTCTCGTACTGGATCACGAAAAAGCTGGTGGATGCGCCCACTTCGAACTTGGCCTGCTCGGCGTCCAGGGATTCCTGCTGCAGGCGGCGCGCCTCGACTGCCGCTTCGGAGGAAGCGCGGGCCCTCCGCATGGCGATCAGGGCGTCCTCCACCTCCAGGCGGGCCTGGTTCTGAAGTTGCCGCAGGCGGATTTCGGATTGCTTCACTTGGATTTCGTCGCGCGCCAGGTCGGCCTCCGCGATCCGGTTGCGGATGGGCAGGGTGACCTGGACACCGATGCCGTAGGTGGGATAATTGCGCCCCAGCACCTGTTCGAGCGCCGAACCGTAACCGCCCACAAACGCCGTGTCTCCGGAGGGCAGCAGCGGCGTGGCCGCGCCGCCCAGACCGTTGTTCTGCATGACTCCCACCAAATCCACCTCGGGCAGTGTGGCGTTGCGGGAGCCGGCCAGGCCGATGCGCGAATTATCGATCTGCAGACGCGCCTGGCCGAGATCCGGACGGTTGGACAGCGCCTCGTTAATCAGGTCCTGCATGGGGCGGATCTCGTCTTTGTCGGGAATGGACAGGGTGTCGGTGGGAATGATATGAGCGGCCTGAACTTCGGGGTCGGCGTTTCCGGTGCGGGTGAGCTGGTTCTTCAGAATGGCCTCCTGCTCTTCCACCAGGCCGCGCGCGTTGATGAGGTCCTGACGGGTGGAGAACACCTGGGCGTTGGCGCGCGTCATTTCCACTTGCGCCAGGGTGCCTTCGTCCACCTGCGCTTTCACGTCCTCGAACAATTTGGCCGCCAGGGCAGCGGCCTCCTGTTTGACCTTGACATCCTCGGAGAGCGCCACGAAATCGGTGTACAGCCGGAGCACGCCATAGACCGTGAGGATCACCTGCTGGTGGAAGAGCAGGCTGGACATCCGGCGCTGGTTGACGGCGATGCGAATGAAGCGGCGGTTGAGGCTGGGGCCGAAGCCCCGCAGGAGCGGCTGGGTGACCGTGAGTCCCAGGCTGGAGGCGCTGTAGGGCGAGTAACTGGTGTTGATGGCGTTGTAATTCTGATGGCTGTTATCGAAATTCAAGCCCACCTGCGCGCCGGAAACGAAGCCTTGTTGGATGCCGAAATTCGCGGTGGTCAAATTGGACACTAGCGCGTTGGTTTGGTAGGTGGCGAAACTGGTTTGCGGGGCGCTCGTGTGGGTCCAGTTCAACTGGCCGACCAGCGCCGGATCGAAAATCGGTATGGCGGAGCCGACGGACTGCAGGACGGTTCCCTGCATGGAGTAATTGTCCTGCGGCTCGCTCAACACGCCCAGTTCCAGGGCATTGGTGGCCACCGAGGTTCCCAGCGTGCCCTGGGCGGTGGCGGGATTGGTCACCACGGGGGCGAGCGGCCCGCCGACTCCCACGGGGGTCTCGGCCAGAATGAAGTTGAGGCCGCGCACCACGCCGCCGCCTTTGGCGCGCAGCAGGTCGGTGTCGGCCGCCGGAAGACCGTAGCGTTGCAGCTCGATATCCAGGTTGTTCTCGATGGCCAGCGCCAGCGCGTCGGCCAGCGAAAGGTACAGGTTGCCCGCACGAATCAACTCGTGCACGCGAGCCGAGTTTTCGAAACTCACCGGCGTGTCGATCTTCGGAGCGCCGGAGGGAGCGGCGTTTTGCTGCGCCATTGCCGGCGAGACGAGGAGGAGGGCTAGGAAAAGCGCGCAGACCGAGCGCCGAGACGAGTCTCGGCGAGGCAGGCACGAGTGCCTTGGCCACACGGCCAGCAACGTGGCGCAGGCTCTCAGCCTGCAGCGCCTACACTCGTGTGGGCGCTTTTCGGTCGCGACGCTGTGAGAGAGGTGGGCTAGCATCATGCGGAGACTTGAGTTGTGCATCGTGAGAGCTTTCGTCACTGCTTGGCGGGCGCCTTGGGCTCGAACACCGGCTTGACGCGCACACCTTCGCGCACATCGTCGCCGGGATTGACGGCCAGTTGCACGCCATCTTCGAGGCCGGCCAGGACCTCCAGGTGATCGCCCATATCGCGGCCCAAGCGGATCCGCGTGAAGTGGATCAGGCCATCCGGTCCGACCACCGCCACCTGCGGCCCATCGCTGCGCACCACCAGGGTATCGGAAGGGATCACTAGCGACGGAGTATTGCGGGGGACCGCCAGGTCGACCTGCGCGTACATACCGGGCATCAACTCACCGGCGGGATTGGGAGCCTGCACTTCCACCAGCAGGGTGCGGCTGGAGGGATCGAGGGCGTTGGCCGTGCGGGTTACGGCCGCGGGGAATTTGCGGCCGGGAAGATCGGGGATTTGCAAAATGGCCCGCTGCCCCACGCGCACGGACGGCGCATCGCTCTGCGGCACGTTGAGATAAGTGCGCAGGCGGTCCGTCTGAGCGATGCGGTAGAGCAGCGTAGTGCCCTCGGTCACCAGCGCGCCTTCATCCACGTTGCGCACGGTGATGACGCCATAGAAAGGAGCGCGCACGGTCTGGTAAGCCAGCAGGTCGTTGAGCCGCCCCAGGTTGGCCTCCAATGCGGAGACATTGCTGCGGGCCGCCGAGACGGCCTTCTCGAGGGCCTGCACGTTGGCAAGCTGGGCCTCGTACTGCGCCGCGTAGGTGTCGCTATCCTGCCGCGAAACCGCGCCTTTGGCCAGCAAATTCTTCCAGCGCTCGTTGGTTACCTTCGCCAGGCCGAGATTGGCGCGCGCCTGCAACAGCGCCGCTTCGGCCTGCTGCACGGTGGCGTTGGCCTGGTCGATGGCGGAAGTGGCTTGCTTGATCTGCTGCGGGAGTTCGGGGGCTTCGATTTCCACCAGCACCTGGCCGGCCTTCACGCGGTCGCCGATATCCACGTAGCGCTTGCGGATATATCCGCTGCTGCGCGCCAACACGGGGCCTTCCGTGACCGCCTGAATATTGCCCGGCAGCACCAGGCTCGATTGCGCGGACTCGCGCTCGACACTCTTCACATTGACCACCGGCAGGCTCTGGATGGCGTCCCTGGTCTCGGCCGCCAGCATCAGCTCGCGCCGCTGGCGGGGCGCGTATCCGGCGTAATAGCCGGCAGCGCCCAACGCCGCCAGCAGCAACAGCACCAGGACGAGCGTGCGCCACGATGGCGGCTTCGGCTCCCCATGGGCCTGCGGATGGGCGGCCGCCAGCTTTTTCTGTTCCTCCAACTGGCGCTTAAGGTCTTCGATTTCCGACCGCAACCGGTCTTCGGGGGCGTTGATCTCGTTCATTGCAGGTCCTCGCCAAGCAGCATGTCGTCGGTCAAGTATTCGTGCTCCTCTTCCACGATCCGGCGTTCGTAATCCACTGGCGGCTTCGTACGCAGCATACTGTAAACCAATGGAACCACAAATAACGTGGTGATGGTAGCCACCAGCAAGCCGCCGATCACGGCGCGGCCCAGCGGAGCGTTCTGTTCGCCGCCCTCGCCCAGGCCCAAAGCCATCGGGAGCATGCCGATAATCATGGCGCTGGCGGTCATGATGACCGGGCGGATGCGCGTGTGGCCGGCGGAGAGCGCGGCCGAGCGGGAGTCCATGCCTTCCTCGCGCTGGTCGTTGGCGAACACCACCATCAGAATGCTGTTGGCGGTGGCCACCCCGATGCACATGATGGAGCCCATCAGAGACGGCACGCTGAAGGTGGTCTGAGTGAGAAACAGCATCCACACGATGCCCGCCAGGGCGCCCGGAAGGGCCATCAGGATGATGAAAGGGTCCAGCCAGGATTGGAAATTGATGGCCATCAGCAGGTAAACCAGCACCACCGCGAAGATCATGCCCAGCCCCAGGCGGTAGAAGGAGCTTTCCATGGTGGCTACCTGGCCGCGCAGATCGATGGTGGTGCCGCGCGGCAGCTTGGGCTGGACATCCTTGACGATGGCCTCCACGGCGGAACCGACCGATCCCAGGTCGCGGCGGTCCACGTTGGCGTACACATCGAAGACCGGCTGCACATTATAGTGGTTGACGATTTCGGGAGCGATGCCGCGGCGCACGCGGGCCAGGTTGGAAAGCAGTTGCGGGTCGGCGGTGGCGGCGCCGGGATTGCCGTAGGCCAGCGAGGACTGGTTGGGCGACACACCGATGGCGGAATCGCTGGGGTTGGCGACCCCCGCCAGAGAAGTGGCCGTATTGCTGCTGAGGCCATTCACGGGCGCGCCCAGGGGCGTGCGCAGGAGCGCCTCCATGCTGTCCAGGCGGTATTGGGGCGTCTGCACGGCCACCGAGTAGCTGACCCCGGTGCGCCAGTCCAGCCACTGTGTGGGCGCGATCTGGCCGCTGCCGGTGAGCGAAATCAGCAGGCTGTTGCCGACATCCTTCTGCGTGAGGCCCACCTGGCCGGCCTTGTCGCGGTCCACATCGATATCGATTTCGGGGTAATCGACCACCTGGTGAATGTGCACGTCGGCGGCGCCGGGGATTTGCGCCACGCGCCGCTGGATTTCTTGCGCGATCCCGTAATTGGCGGCCGCGCTGCGCCCCACCACTTGCACGTCGATGGGCGCCGGCAGCCCGAAGTTGAGAATCTGGTTGGTGATGTTGGCGGCCTCGAAGAAGAACACCGTATCGGGGAACTTCTGGTGCAGCCGCTTGCGGAGACTGTCGGTATACGCGGCCGTGGAGCCGTGCTCGCCTTCTTTCAGCGAAATCAGGATATCGCCATCGCCGTTGCCTATGGTGGGGTTGTCGCCGAAGGCCAGGTTGAAGCCGCCAAAGGGGATCCCGATGTTGTCGATGATGGTGTCGATCTCGCGCGGTGGAATCACCTGGCGGATCTCGTTTTCGATGCTGGCGAAGAGCGCCTCGGTGTTTTCGATGCGTGTGCCGGAAGGGGCGCGGGCGTGCAGGCGCATCTGGCCGGAATCGACCGTCGGGAAAAAGTCGCGGCCGATGAAGACCGCCAGCGTCAGAGAGGCCGCCACGAACAGGCCGAACCCCGCCAGCACCGGAAGGCGGTGGTCCAGGCACCAGTGGAGCAGCGACGCGTAGGAGGATCGCATCAGCTCGAAACGGCGGTTGAAGACATAGTGCGCGCGCCAGATGATCCCCTTGCCGCCGGCAGACTCTCCGTGTTCCCCGTGCGCGTAGAGCTTCACTTCCGGCCGCAGCATGTAGTGGACCATGGTGGGGATGAGGGTGCGCGAGAGGAAATACGACGCCATCATCGCGAACACCACCGCCAGGGCCAGCGGAGTGAAGAGATACTTAGCCGCGCCGGTCAACAGCAGCACCGGAACGAAAACAATGCAGATGGAGAGCGTGGAAACGAAGGCCGGCGCGGCGATCTGCTGCGCGCCATCCAGCACCGCGCGCACCAGAGGCTTCTTCATGGCCATGTTGCGGTGGGTGTTTTCAAGTTCCACGGTGGCGTCATCCACCAGGATGCCGACGGCGAGCGCCAGGCCGCCCAGGGTCATCACGTTGATAGTCTCGCCCATCAGGTTGAGAACGATCAGCGAGACCAGGATCGAGAGCGGGATGGAAATGCAGACGATCACGGTGGAGCGCCAACTCCCCAGAAAGATCAGGATCATGAGGCCGGTGAGGCAGGCGGCGGTGATGGCCTCGCGCACCACGCCGTCGATGGCCGCGCGCACAAATAAGGATTGATCGAACAACTGGCGGACTTCCAGCGAGGAGGGCAGGCCGGCCAGAATCCTGGGTAGCGCGGCCTTGACGTTATTGACCACCGCCAGGGTGGAGGCTTTGCCGTTGCGCAGCACCGTGAGGAGGGCGCCGCGCGACCCGTTGGTGCGCACGATGCTGGTCTGCACGGCGTAGCCGTCGTGCACTTGCGCCACGTCCCTGACGTACACGGTGGCGCCGTTCACCACCTTCACCGGCATACCGTTCATCTCTTCCAGGACGCGGGGGCTGCTGTTGATTTTGACCTGGTAGTCCTTATCGCCGATCTTGGCGTCGCCCGCCGGCAGGATGAGGTTCTGATTGCCGAGGGCGCCCGAGACATCCGCCGGCGAAAGCTGCTTGGCGTACATCGCTTCGGGGTTGAGATCCACCATCACCTGGCGGAACTTGCCGCCATACGGCAAGGGCACCGCGGCGCCCTGAATGGTGGCCAGCGAGGTGCGGATGAAGTTCAGGCCCAGGTCGAACAGCTCCTGTTCGCTGAGAGTTTTGCTGGCCAGGCCCAATTGCAGGATGGGCACCGAGGAGGCATCGTATTTGAGGATGTTGGGAGGCGTGGTGCCGGGCGGGAAGATGCGCAGCAGAGTCTGGCAAATGGCGGTCACCTGCGAGAGCGCAACCTCCACCTTGGCATTCGGCTGGAAGTACACGCGCGTCACCGAAACGCCACTGTAGGATTGCGACTCGATATGCTCGATGTCGTTGACGGTGGTGGTCATGGCCCGCTCGAAGATGGTGACGATGCGCTTCTCCATTTCGTCGGGCGCCAGGCCGGCGTAGCTCCACACGATGCTGACCACCGGGATATCGATGTAAGGAAAGATATCCACCGGCATGGTGACGATCGCGGAGCCGCCCAGGATGGCGATCAGAACGGCCACGACTACGAAGGTATAGGGACGCCGTAAGGCGAGTCGTACAATCCACATGGGGTTTAATACCGCTCAGGCAAGTACTCTTTTGATGATAGTAAAACTGCGGAAGATGCGGCGGCGGCTCTTTTGAGCCAGGGAATCGGGATAGGACGGGGGCTGGCCTGTAGCTGCGGGTTTGGGGCGCGGTCAACTCCGGGGGTGGCCGCTGGGGGTGCCCGCTGGGGGGTGCCCGCTGGGCCCGCCCAGAACGCACCCCGACGCCTCGTCCGCACGCGGCAAGGCCGGCCAGGAGGCCGGTCGCCGGGGGGATGGAGGAGCGGGGAAGGCTCCCCCACAAAGAGGGGTTTTGAACCGCGATGGTCAAGGCCACTTCTGCGCGCCGTGGAGGATACGGGCAATATGGATGACATCGCCGGTGATCTGGTAGACCACAATGTACGGAAGCGGAAAAAGCACGATCTCGCGCGTTCCCTCTTTCTTGCCCGGACGCCCACGGTATGGGAACGTCGGCAGCGCGGACGGGGCGTCGTAAAATTTCACGTACGAGCTCGGCTGCACGCCCTGGTGTGTTCTCAAATAAATAGTCGGCGATGTGTCCCAGGTCGTCGGCCGCTTCTTCTGTCCAGCGGAGCTCCATCTACGCGCGGGACTGGGACTGTTTTTCAGTCAGCAATCTTTCAATCCGCGCCCCGGCCTCCTCATGCGTCAGCACCTTGCCCGGTTCTATCTGGGCCAGGCCTTTCTCCACTTCGCGTATAAACCATTCCTCATAGTCCACCAGGCGCTCGATCGCCTCACGCGCAAGCGCTTCCGTGTCGCGCCCCTGTTGGGCGGCCAGGTGAACGAGTCTGGCTTGCAGGTCGGGACTGAGATTTACTTCCATTGCTTCAAGCCTAATGGCGGGGATAGATTGTGTCAAGCGCGGCTGCGTTGCCTGCGTCGCCTGCGGGCGACGGCCGCCGCGTTTTGCGCGGTCGCGGGGGCGTCCGTTCAAAGGCTTGCCGCGCGGCAAACCGCCCATCACGATCGGCTGGATGAGCAACCGGCAGTATGCCCGCCCGTGGCTACCCCAGAGCCGCCGTCGCGTATTCGAAGGATCGCTTTACATCGGCCGGCCGGTTGGCCGTCTTGTAATCGCAATCGATGTAGCAGCGGATTGGGTACTTCCGGTCTCCGATCAGCCGGAGGATTTCCTTGATCGGCGTATCGCCCTCGCCCCACGGCACGCTCAGCCTGTCTTTCCGCCGGTCTTTGAGATACAGCAGGGCAATGCGGTCGTGGTGAGCCTCCACGAACTTGAGGGAATCATACCCGCCGCCGGTAGCATCGCCGATATCGAAACTCATCCGGTAGCTCTTGGAGAGCGATACCGCCGTTTCGAAGTTCTCGGGCTTGGCGATCAGGTCGGGATTGGTGGCCCCCATGTCGGGACGTCCCTGGATCCCCACCAGGAAGCCGCGCTTCTCGGCTAACGGTGCGACCCGCTTCGCCGCCGAAAGCGTAACGCCGAGCGTAACCAGCCGGGATCCCAAAACCTCGGCGATCTCGAAAGTCCGGCCGAGTTCCTTTTCGGTGGATCCGGGAAATCCGCTGAGCCCGTAGATCTCGATCCCGGCGCCCTCGAACTTCTTTCGGATCGGCCGGAAGTAGTCGAGTGAGACGGTCATGCGCCATTTGGCGAGTTCCTCGCGAGCCTGGGCGCGCGCGGCGGCAACCTCCGGTGGAACGCTGGCTCCGGGGCCGGCCGGCCCGCCCGCTCGGATGCGGCCCCAGAACTGAGCCGGCTCCACCAGCGGCGCGTAGAGGTCGCACTCACCCAAGCCGGACTCGACCATGGATTTGACCACCACGTCGAGGACGCCGTCCTGTGGCGAGCCGATCCCGGAGAATACGTAACTCTGGAGCCCAAACTGCACCCCGTGGACGACGGAATCGATCTTCTTCGCCGCGGTTGCGGACATAGGCAACCCCACCAAAGCCAGCTTTCCAAGGTCGCGTCTCGAAAACACGGGTCATGCCTCCTGCGGGTTCAATTCGACACTCGCTTAGCCGTCATCTCGAAACTCTGGTCGTTGAACGTCACCTTGAATTTGATCTCATCCGCACTCACCTTGCCGCTATAAGTAAACGTTCCGAAGGGGCGCTCCGCCGTGAACGAGATTTCGTCGCCGTTGATCTTGGCGTTCTGAATTTGGGTCTCGTCCTGGGTCCCCGCCACCGTACCTGTCAGTTTTCCGCCATCCACCTTGAAGGCGAAAGTGTTCACGCGTTGTGTCCCATCCGGCGTGCTGAATTCAGCCTTCCACTTCCCGCTGACGTCCGCGGCCAGTGCCGCGACGGACAGCAGAATGGCAAGTATCCCCGTTAACCGGATCGAAAAATTCCGCATCAAGACCTCGCTTTCGTTGTAATGTGATTACACGCTTTTACCGCGGACCTGAATCGACATCGCCTCGCCCGGAACTTCCGCGGGCTTAGACCGAAGCCAGGAAGGGCCTCAACACATCCAGGGTGCGCTGCCTTTGGTCGTGGTGGAGGTTGTGCCCGGCGCCGTCGATGTGTACCAGTTTCCCGTTCTTCAGCACTTTCGCGGCTTCTTCGTTGGCTCTCCTGGTCTCCGGCGGGGCATCCTGTTTGAGGATCAGCGCCGGGACGGTGATCTTGGAAAGCGCGTCCGCTGTGTTCATACCGCCTCCTGCGCCACGACCGCCGCCGGGCAAGTACGAACCGTGGTATTGCTTTTTCGAAAGCGCCCAGTATGCGCAATCGAGCGGATCCCACTTCGGCGTTTGTTGCCGGCATTGTGCCACCAGATCGTCAAACGGCCGGTTGTTCTGTGTCACCAGAGCCTCTGGGGTGCCTCCCATCGCCAACGGCGGGAACGCGCCACGGCCGGCGGCTCCTGGAGCAGGCGCGCCACCCTGTCCGCGGCCGGCGGTTCCGGCTGCGTTTGCGGCGCCGGCTCCCGCGCCACGGCCGGCGGGAGCGCCAAGGCCTGGGTCCAGCATGATCGCCGCTCGCGGAAGATCCGTGTACTTGGCGGCCAGCCGGATCACCGTGGCCGCCCCCATCGAATGCCCCATCAATATGGGTCTTTCCAGCTTCATCGCGTGAATGAAACCAACCAGGTCTTCCACACCGGTATCCCCCGTGTCCGCCGCCGTGGCCGGGTCCGTCAGGCCATGGCCGCGTGCGTCCGGCATGTAGATGTCGTAGTCGGCCTGCAGTTCCTTCGTCAAAGTAGTCCAGGAAAGCCCGATGTCGGTAGCCCCGTGGGCCATTACAATCACCGGCTTCCCGGGCGCGGGGGTCGCGTGGTAGTAGTGGATGCGGATTCCGTTGGCGTACACATAACCCTCCGCCCACCCGTTGGGAATGCCAGGCGGTGTTGCGGCAGTCGCCACGGCGATCATAGCCGTGAACAGAACCGCCGTGAGCAGGACCGCCGGGAGCATGGATTGTCGAAGAGACATCGGATTCCTCCTTCATTCTGGTCAAGAGCCGTCTCACGTACACGATACCCCAACCGAATGGCAATGGAAAGGACGGATTCCGTCCGGGCGGCTGGTGCATTCCGCCGATAGGACGGCGCCCTCGTGACGAGCCGTTGGCAATCGCGCCAGGCCGCCGGACCAGTTGCCGGCCCAGCCCGCCGGTTACTCCCTACGGCACCGTCGCTGTCTTCGAGGCTGACGTTCCCACACTGTTCGTCAGCGTGACCGCCACCGACGCCACGGCCTGCTGGTTCCCCGTCACCGTGAACGGCTGCGTCAGGGTGAACTGGCTGCCAAAGGGGACCGAGGCCGCACTCTGGTACCACGCGCTGAACACCGAACTCAGCGACACCGTCAACTGCCCTGTCTGCAGGTTGGCGCCACTCGCCGCGGTGAACACAAACACCGCCTGCGATAGATCCCGCGTATTGGAAAAGCCGACCACCGTCACCGTGAAGCCGGTCGAGGTGCTGGCGGCCGTCACGCTGGTGATTACCGGGGCGGCCGCGGGGATTTGGATCGTCTGGCTGGGCGCGGGAGCCGGCGTGATGTTCTGGCCCGCCGCCACCAACTGCGCCGTAATCGTGATCACGCCCGCCACGCTTCCGGTCTGCACGCCCACCGAGGTGGCTCCGGCGGTCTGTCCCGCGGGCACCGTTATGGTCGTGGTGCGAAGAGGGCAACCGCTGGGCACGGGAGCATCTTGCACCAGTGGAGTGCATGAGCCGACGGAGAACCCCACCGCCGGATCGTCCGCCCCGGAAGCGGGGCTGGGGGTGAAAGTCAGGGTCAGGTTGACCGTCACAGCCACCGGATAGGCGCTGCCCAAGCTCACCTGCAGAGTCGATTGGCTGAGGGAACTGGAACTGGCGGACAGACCCGTGTACGTCAGCGGCGGCGCCGGGGGCAGTGCGATGGTCAATGACAGAGTGCCGGTCGCAGTGTCTGGCGGGACGGCGCTGTCGGTGACAGTCACTGAGACGGAAGAACCAGGCGCGGTAGGCGCGGTGGGGGTTCCGGAAATGACGCCGGCGGACGACGACAGCGATAAGCCAGGCGGCAGCGCACTGTTTGCCGCTACGGCCCACGTGTAAGGCGTTATGCCGCTGCCGGTGACCGCCAGGGTAGCGGAGAACGCCGTGCCCACCACCCCGCTAAGCGATGTGGGGGTGATCGTCAGTACCGCCGGAGCGATGGTCAGCGCCAAGTTCGCCGGGGGGCTGGTAGTGCCTGTGGAGTCGGTCGCCGTCACGCCGACGGTGAAATTGCCGCTGGCTGTCGGCGTGCCCGTGATAGACGCGCCTGAAACGGACAGTCCGCTCGGCAGTCCGATGGCTGCAAAGGTGTACCCAGGCACGCCGCCCGAAGGCACGCCGCCCGAAGCGGCCAGGCTGGCCAAGTAGGCCGTTCCCACCACGCCGTTGGGTAGCGACGTGGTCGTCACGGTAATGGCAGCCGGTGCAATGGTCACGGAGAAGCTTTTGGTAAGTTTGTTGGCAGTCGGCGTGGCGCTATCGGTGACCGTCACGGTCACGGAAGAGGAACCGGCCGCGGTGGGGGTTCCGGAAATGGCCCCGCTGGACGACGGCGTTAACCCCGCCGGCAGCCCGCTGATCTGCAACGTGAGAGGCGGCACACCGCCGGCGCCGACAACTTGCCCGCTATAGGGCACGCCGACCTGACCATTGGGCAGGCTGCCCGTGATCGTCAGCGGAGGTGCCGTAATCGTGATGGTGAAGGACTTGCTAGCCGTGGTGCCGGCGCTATCGATGACCGTCACCGAAACCGAAGAAGAACCGGGCGCGGTGGGGGTTCCGGAAATGGCGCCGGTGGACGACGACGCCGTTAACCCCGCCGGCAGTCCGCCGATCTGCCACGTGTAAGACGGCACGCCGGCGGCGGAGACAATCGGCACGCCGCCGGTGGCGTTAAGTTGCCCGCCATAGGCCACGCCGACTTGCCCATTGGGCAGGCTGGCCGTGGTGATGGTCAGCGCCGCCGGCGCAACCACCAGCGAGAAAGCCTTCGACGCCGTGCCGCTGGCGGAATCCGCTACGGAGATGCTGAAGCTGAACTGGCCGGGGGTGGTGGGTGTGCCGCCCAATGCGCCGCTCGCATACACCAGCCCGGGCGGGGGCGAGCCGCTTTGGGTGTTGTTGGAGAAGGTGTATGGCCCCCCAGCGCCGCCACTGGCAGAGAAGCTCACTCCGTAGGGCACCCCGACGGTGGCTTGCGGAAGCGGCGAGGGGGTCGTGATCTGCAGCGGCACAATCGGATTACTCACGGCCACGCCGTACGTCTGGGAGGCGGTCTGCCCGCTGTTATCGTTGACCGTGATGACCACGTTGAAATTGCCGGCAGTGGTCCACGTACCGTTGATTACGCCAGCGTTCGACAAGGTCAAGCTGTTGGGCAGCCCGGTGGCCGACCACTTATAGGGCGGGAGGGGGGCAGGGAACGGCAGTCCTCCGGTAGCCATCAAGGTGAAAGTGTACGGCGCTCCCGCCTGGCCGGCGGGCAGAGACGTGGTCAGAATCGTGAGCCTGGGGATCGCGACCACTTGCAGGGTATACGGGAACGGGTTGCTGTTGCCCCAAGCGTCCCCGATTAGCACCGTGAAGCCGAAAGTGCCCGCCAGTGTCGGCGTGCCCTGCAACGGCACCGCGGGGAGGCCGGGACTTGCAATCGTAATCGTGGACCCGCTGGTGCAACCATAACCGAAGGTGTTGCTGCCACCGATGAAAGTGATCCCGGTAACGGCCCCGCCAGTGACGGTCGCCGTACCGACGGGCTCCACCGTGCAACCAGAGCCGGTCACTAGAGGCGGAGCGGAAGCCGAGTAGCCGCTGCCGCCGTTCGTGATGCTGGCGCCCATGAAACCGGGAGGTGGAATGATCAACTGGCCAGTGCCCGAGCAGGCGGATCCGCCGGCAACGGTCACGCCAGTCAGGTTGCCGTTGGAATCCACATTGGCTGTCAGCGTCGGGGCGATCGAGCAGGTCACAGAGGCCGGAAGGGTGATTGGAGGCGGCGGATTATTCGAATAGCCCGTGCCCGGCGTAATCACCGTGGGGCTTTGCAAATTCCCGGTGGTCGGGCTGGGCATGGTGATGGTGGTAGGACTGTTGCAGCTACCGAAGTCGGAGCCGAAGATATTGACTGCAGTCACATTGCCGCTGGAGTTGACCGTGGAGACCAACTGAGGCGCAATGCTGCAACCGCTGACCGTGATCGGGGGCGTGCTCGACGTGCTCGGCGGCGCGGACGGGTTGTAGCCGCTGCCCGGCGTATTCACCGTGACGCTGGCAATGCCGGGAGCTCCGATGGTGACGGGCACGGCAGCGGCCGGGCAACCTACACCGTAGCCACTGACCGTAATAGTGCTTGTGCCAAGCGCCAAACTGCCGGCCGCGGGAGCGGCTACCAGGAAACTCGGGTTGGTGGCGCAAGTCCCATTCGGCAAGGAAGCCGCCGGGGCGGTCTGGTAAGCGCTGCCGCCGCTGGTCACGTTGACGCTCAGGATACCAGGCGCCTCGACAGCCGGTTGCGCAAGCGTGCAACCGGATCCGACCTGGGTCTGCCCCGCGATCGACAGGCCGCCGTTGGCAGCCCCGTTGCTAACCGTGAAGACCGGGAGGGTGCAACCGGCCACGGTTGGGATTCCAAGTGAGATGCCGTTGCCGATGGCGGGCACTACGCCGTAAGCTGAACCTGCGTTACCTGGGGCAATCGAGTAGGTGATGCCGGGCACCGGGAATCTGTAGGTGGGAGGGGCGGTGCAACCGGCCCCGGGGATAAGGAGGGTCAGGTTGATGACGGTGTACGGAGGACCGGAGGAGGCCTGTACCGTGGCTGTCGGCTCCGTAGTGCAGCCGCCGCCCGTGAAGGTGACGGCGCCGGGAAGGGTATCGTAAACGCCAGTACCAGCGGTGAAGCTCAGGCGCACGCTGGCGGGAGGAGGCGGGAACGTCACCGGGTTGAGGTTGAGAGTAGGATCATTGTAGACGCAAGCGGGGCCGTTGATCACGGAGTAGGGAGGAACCGTCACGCTGACGATCTGTCCTTGGGCGTTCGTAGTGGCAAGGCCGGTTGGCGCACTGGCCTGCGCGCTGTCCGGGTTGATGCAGTTGCTGGGGAACGGGGGGTAGGCGTTATTGCCGAAAACCACTGGAATGTTACTGACGAGAGCGGGATAGCAGCTTCCGCCGTTGGTCACAAACACGTTGTTAACATAATAAGTGTAGGCGCTTTCGGATGGGAGTTCGCTTGGCGGTATCGGGGCGTAGGTTGGCGTGCCCGTGGCGGTCGCGCACGGGTTCGCGACGACCGCGGGAGTGGTTCCCTGGGTGGCTGTAATGGTTGCTGGGGCTCCAGGATTTGCCGTCGCCGCTGCGGGCGTCCCGAGAGTCGCCGTCACCGTGGCGGCCGTGCCGACGCCAGCGGTGATGTCAATGACTGCCTGGGTGCCGAGCTTCGCGGTGGCCGTGGCCAGCGGTGGCGGCTGCGGAAGCGAGAGGCCCGGGGGCAGCGCACCGGCGGACAGGCTGGCCGTGTATGGCGGGGTTCCTCCGGTCAACAGGTTCTGCGAATAGGCGACCCCCACCATTCCGTTCGGAAGAACCGGACCTGTGGAGGCCATCGGCGGATTGATCGAGAATAGGGAGCTATTGGAAACGACCGGCGGAGGCGCATTGTTAGCTTCGATCTGCTCGGTCACGGTGACGTTGACGGTCACCGGGCTGCTCACCGGCGTGCTGAACAGCGCGCTGGGGATGGCAACCACGATTTGGCTGGGCAAGACGCTCTGGATGCCGTTCTCGAGGGTGAAGCTGGTGGACACGTTGGTGCTGGTGTTCTGCCAGGTCACCGTGTGGGTGTTGTTCGTGTTGAAGGTGCCATTGATGTAGAGCCGGAAGCCGTTGACGTCGGTGGGGTCGGTTCCGCTGGTTATGGCGTTCCCGAGCGTGGGGATATTGCTGGTCAACGGGGAGGATTGGAGCGAAGTGATTGTGAGGGGGGAACTCGTCTGACCCAAACTGGCGGCGATCCAGATGGCTCCCAGCCACGCCGCCGCAAAAATGTACCAAAACCATCGCCTAAGCATGTCCCACCATTATTCGTCCATAGCCTCCTAAGTTGCAAATAGTAAAGGGGGTCGGAAAGCTCAAAGAGGCTCTGAGAGAAAGCAGCCGTATCGTTTCGTACGAAATGGAGCGATTGGGGTTCCAAAAAGCGGGTTTTCCCCTGATTTTATATCACGCAAATGCTATCGAAGCGTCACGATGGTGGCGCCCCAACCACCGGCGTCGGCCGGGGCGTCTCGGAAATCCACCACGAATTCGGTTCGCGCCAGAACCTGGCGCACGATCTCGCGCTGAACGCCGATGCCGCGCCCGTGGATGATGCGCAGCGCCCGCAAGCCCAGGCGCCTGGCTTCCAGGAGGTACTCCTCCACCACCCATTTCACGTCGCGCGGCGGAACCGTGTGCAGGTCGAAAACATCCGTGATGGGGATCGCAACGGGATCTTCGTCCGGTTCCATGGGCTTCCTGTAGCTCCCTAAAAATCAAAAGCCCGGTCAGCCGAAGCCGACCGGGCGTTCCCTCTTACCTTGCAGCGCACCCGACGTTAAGCGACCTGCTGCGAGCGGTACTGGCTCACGATCGCTTCCATCTGATCTTTCAACCGGAGTTTCAACTTCTTGAGCCGCGTTTCTTCCATCTGTTCCTCATAGGTCAAATGGGGCAGAGATTCCAGACTGTCCAGCTTCTGGGCGTACTCCAAGTGCTGGCCGGCCAGCCTGCGAAACTCCTCGTTGGTTGCCATCAGGTGCGCTTTCAACTCTTCCTGTGCGTTCCGTTCCATATTGGGCAATTCCTCCCAGTGAGGTTGCCACGCCGAGTCGGTTGGTTCGGAAAGAAGGCTCGGTGGGTAATCTCGTTCATGATTTGTTGAAGACGGCATCACCGTCTACACGCCACCTTAACATGAATGAAACTTCATGACAATAGCCGCTTCAGGGGGGTACTGGTAGTAGTTTCGCCGTAGGCCAACCTCATGAAATCCCATGGACTTATAGAGATCTCTGGCGCCCTGGTTGGACTCCCGCACCTCCAGGAAAACCGCACCAGGGGAGCCCTTGAGAAAAGCTGTCACCAGCTCTCGCGCGATACCCCGCCGGCGGAGGCGGGCCGCTACCGCCATGTTCAGCAGTTCCCGTTCGCCCGGCGCCAGGGTACGCGCCACCAGGAAACCGGCGATGCGGCCGCTGTCGCCGAGGGCGCCGCCGCCCTCGGCCGCCACCCAAAAATCGAGTTGCGGATACCCGCCGACCTCCCACTCGGAGGCTTCCGGACTCTCAGCCTGGATGGCCGCCACCGCGGCCAGGTCCCGCGGTTCGCCGCGGCGGATCAGGAGCATGCCGCTCTTATTATCCGCTTGCCTTGGCCAGGTTGGCGAGGACGGCGCGGCGCGGCCGACGCGGCGGCACCCGCGATCTCGCCCGCCCCGGGCAGCGGCCGGGAACCCCGGGCCGCACCCGTAATCAGGGTGGCCACGCCAATCAAGCCGGCTTGATCCCTCCCCGGCCCTTCCACCCCCGCCACCGGGCGTGCATAATGTAACTTCATGTACGCGCTGCTTCCTCTCCTCTTCTTCCTGGCGCAACCGTTTTGGGAAACCAAGCCACCGGAGAAATGGACCAGCCTGGAAATCGATTCGCTTCTCGGCAACAGTCCTTGGGCGCAAATTACGGGTCCGTCCCCCGAGGTGGTGGTGTATCTTGCCACGGCCCAGCCGATTGAGGATGCCGAGGGCGAGTTGCGGCTGCGCAAGAACCCGCTCCCGGAGCCGGACCCGGACTACGCCTCCTTCATCAGCGAGAACCACGATAAAGATATCGTCCTGGCGATCCCCTACCCGGCCCTGAGCGCGCTGGGCAAGGCCGAGGAGATGCGCAGCCTCGAAGAGGAGTCGGTGATGATCGTGGGGCGGAAGACGTATAAGATTATTGGTTACTTTCCGCCGATGCGCTCAGACCCGGTCCTCCGGCTGGTGTTTCCGCGGGAAGTGCAGCCCACCGATAAGACCGTGGTCTTCCGCCTCTACCTCGCGGGCATCAGCTTCCCGGAGCGCGAAGTGCAGTTCCGGTTGAAGGATCTGATGTATCACGGGAAACTGGCGATTTGAGCCCGGGAAGTGGTTGGCAGGCGGGCCCAGAGGCACCCCTGCCCCACCGGCGCTAATCGCCCACCGCGGGGGCCGGCGCCCGACCGCGCAGCTTCCGGCGGAGTGCGCCCAGGCGCACACGGAGGCGGTCGAGGTAGAGGTAAACCACCGGGGTCGTGTACAGAGTCAGCAACTGGCTGAGCGTCAGGCCGCCCACGATGGCAATGCCCAGCGGGCGGCGCAACTCCGATCCGGGTCCCGTCCCCAGCGCCAGCGGCAGCCCGCCGAAGAGCGCGGCCATGGTGGTCATGGTGATCGGACGGAAGCGCAGGAGGCAGGCCTGAAAGATGGATTGCAAGGGTGTCTTGTGCTCCCTGCGCTCGGTCTCCACGGCGAAATCGATCATCATGATGGCGTTCTTTATAACGATGCCGATGAGCAGGATGATCCCGATCAGCGCGATCACGCTCAGGTCGGTCTTGGTGATCATCAGCGCCAGCAGCGCGCCCACCCCGGCCGAGGGCAGCGTGGACAGAATCGTGATCGGGTGAATCAGGCTCTCGTACAGCATCCCCAGCACGATGTACACGGTCACCAGGGCGGCCGCGATCAGGACCGGCTCGTTCGCGAGCGAATCCTGGAAGGCTTGCGCGGTGCCCGAAAAGCTGCCGTGGATGGTGGCCGGAAGGCCCAGGTTGCGCTGGATTCCGAGGATCCGCTCCACCGCGGTTCCCAAAGGCATGCCAGGCGACAGGTTGAAGGAAATGGTCACCGAGGGGAACTGGCCCGAGTGGTTCACCGCCAGCGGACTGGTGTTGGGCTGGTAGTGCGTAAAGGCGCTCAGCGGCACCTGGCCGCGCGTGCCCTTCACGTACAAATACTTCAGGCCGTCAGGGTTCTGCCAGAAAACCGGATCCACTTCCATCACCACGTGGTACTGATTGATCTGCGTGTACATGGTGGAGACCTGGCGCTGGCCGAAAGCGTCGTAGAGGGTATTGTCGATGGCCTGGGCCGAGATGCCCAGGCGGGAGGCTGTGGCGCGGTCTATCGCCAGCGAGGCTTGCAAGCCCTTGTCCTGCTGATCGCTGGTCAGGTCCACTACGCCCGGCACCTGGCGCATGGCCTGGAGCATGCGCGGGGCCCACAGAGCCAGGTCGGCCAGGTTGTCGCCTTGCAGGGTGTACTGGTACTGCGCGGAGCTGCCGCGCCCGCCGATGCGCAGGTCCTGCACGGATTGCAGGAACAGCGTGGAACCGGGGATTTGCGAGACGGGGCCCTTGCGAATGTGGGCGATCACCTCATCGGCGGTGAGGGTGCGCCCCGGATCCCGCAGCGTGACGAACATGCGGCCGGTGTTCAGCGTACTGCCGCCGCCCATACCGCCGCCGCCCATCGAGCCGATCACGATGGAGACATCGGGATCGGCGCGCACCGTGCGAATGAACTGGCCGAAGCGCGTGTCCATGGACTGAAAGGAGGTCTGCTGATCGGCCAGGATGGTGCCGCTGAGGCGTCCGGTGTCCTGCTGTGGGAAGAAGCCTTTCGGCACGATGGCGTAGAGGTATACGGTCAGGGCGACGGTGCCCATGGTGACCGCCAGGGTGAAGGACTGATGGCGCAGGATCCAGCCCAGCGACCGCTCGTAGAAGTGCAGGATGCCGTTGAAACCCGCTTCGCTCAGGCGGTAGAAAAAGCCGTGGCGCTCCCGATCGTGGTTGCGCAGCAGGCGCGAGCACATCATGGGAGTCGTGGTGAGCGAGGCCGACAGCGACACTAGAATCGCCACTGAGAGGGTCACCGCAAACTCCCGGAACAGGCGGCCCACGATGCCGGTCATCAGCAGGATGGGGATGAATACGGCGATCAGCGAGGTGCTCATGGTGACCACCGTCGAGCCGATCTCCCTGGCGCCCAGGAGGGTGGCCTGCATGGGGGTCATGCCGGCCTCCAGGTGGCGGGTGATGTTCTCGATCACCACGATGGCATCGTCCACCACGAACCCTGTGGCGATGGTGAGCGCCATCAGCGACAGGTTGTCGATGCTGTATCCCAGCAGGTACATGACGCCGAAGGTGCCGATCAACGACACCGGCACGGCAACGCTGGGGATGATGGTGGTGCGCACGCTGCGCAGGAACACGAAAACCACCAGGATGACCAGCGAGATCGAGACCATCATGGTGAACTCGATATCGCGCACCGAGGAGCGGATGGTGGTGGTGCGGTCGAGCGAGACGTGCAGCTTCATGGCGCGCGGCATCTCGGCCTCGATGGAGGGCATCAGGGCGCGTACGCGATCCACCGTCTCGATGATGTTGGCGCCGGGCTGGCGGAAGACCACCAACTGGATGGCGGGCTTGCCGTCCAGCAGACCGGCGGTACGGATGTCCTCCACCGCGTCGGTAACCGTGGCGACGTCGGTAAGCAGCACCGCGCCATTGCCCTGGTAAGCCACCACCAACGAGCGGTATTGGGCGGCGCTCAGAAGTTGATCGGTGGCCCCCAGCGCGGTGGTGCGGCGGTCATCGGCCAGGTCGCCTTTAGGCCGGTTGGCGTTGGCGGCGGCCAGCACGGTGCGCACGTCCTCCAGGCCGAGACCGTAGTTGTTCAGCAGCGTGGGATTGACGTCCACGCGCACGGCGGGCAGCGAGCCGCCGCCCACAAACACCTGGCCCACCCCCTGAATCTGCGCCAGCTTCTGCTGCACCAGGGAGGAGGCCACGTCGTATATGCGGTCGGTGCCGTAGGTATCCGAGGTGATGGCCAGAATCATGATGGGCGCGTCGGCCGGGTTCACCTTACGGTAGGTGGGGTTGCTGGGCAGGTTGGTTGGCAACTGGCCGCGCGCCGCGTTGATGGCGGCTTGCACGTCGCGCGCCGCGGCGTCGATGTTGCGGCTCAAATCGAATTGCAGGGTGATGGACGTCGAGCCGAGGAAGCTGGCGGAGGTCATCTCGGTGACCCCGGCGATGCGGCCGAACTGGCGCTCCAGCGGAGTGGCCACCGAGGAGGCCATGGTTTCCGGACTGGCGCCGGGAAGCGAAGCGTTCACCGAGATGGTGGGAAACTCCACCTGCGGAATGGGCGAAACCGGCAGGAACTGGTAGCCCACCACGCCGGCCAGGGCCACCGCCACGGTGAGCAGCGTGGTGCCGGCGGGGCGTGCGATGAAGGGCGAGGAGAGGCTCATGGGTGGGGGCTCTGCTTCTCACCGCGGGCCCCGTATTCACCGCGGAGACGCGGAGAAAACGGAGACTTCGCAGAGAAAAACCAAACAAGAGAATTGGATTTCTCCGCGCTTCCTCCGTTTTCTCTGCGTCTCCGCGGTGAATGAGGGGTCATACTTCCCCCACCATTTCGGGCGGGACCACCTCTTCCTCATGCCGCGCCGGTTTGCGGAAGCGCCGTGCCAGGCTGGCGAAGCCCAGGTAGATCACTGGGGTGGTGTAGAGCGTCAGTAACTGGCTGAAAATCAGGCCGCCTACAATGGCGATGCCCAAGGGCCGCCGCAGCTCCTGGCCGGTGCCCGAACCGAGCGCCAACGGCACGCCGCCTAAGAGCGCCGCCATGGTGGTCATGATGATCGGGCGGAAGCGCAGCAGGCAAGCCTGGAAGATGGCCTCCAGAGGCTCCTCGCCCTCCTTGCGCTCCTTCTCCAGCGCGAAATCGATCATCATGATGGCATTCTTCTCCACAATCCCGATCAACAGCACAATCCCAATCAGTCCGATGACGCTCAGATCCTCGTGGCACAGCATCAGGGCCAGCAGCGCGCCCACCGCGGCCGAGGGCAGCGTGGAGAGAATCGTGATGGGATGGATGTAGCTTTCGTACAGCACGCCCAGGACGATGTACACCGTAACCACGGCCGCCAGAATCAGGATCGGCTCGTTGGCCAGCGAGGTTTGGAAGGCTTTGGCAGTGCCCTGGAAATCGGCCTGAATGCTGGGAGGCACGCCCAATTCCCGCTTGGCGTTGTTCACCTCCGTGACGCCATCGCCGAGCGAAGCGCCCGGCGCCACGTCGAAGGACAGGGTGGTCACCGGGAACTGGCCCTGGTGGTTCACCACCAGCGGCACGGTCAACTGCTCGTAGCGCACAAATCCGGCCAGCGGCACTTCCCCGCCGGCGGCCGAGCGGATGAAGATTTTACTCAAGTCCTCCGGGCCGTGTTGAAACTCGGGCTTGATCTCGAGCACCACGCGGTACTGGTTCAACTGGGTGAACATGATGACCACCTGGCGCTGTCCGAAAGCATCGTAGAGCGTGTTGTCGATGGCCGTGGGAGTGATGCCCAGCCGCGAGGCGGTATTGCGGTCGATCACCAGGCGCGTCTGCAGCCCGGCGTTCTGCTGGTCGCTGGCCAGGTCGCGGATGCGCGGCGAATTGGCGAGGCGCGCCACCATCTTGCCGGCCCATTCGCTCAGCTCCCTGGGGTCGGGGTCTTCCATGCTGTACTGATACTGCGTGCGGCTGACGCGGTCTTCCACCGTGAGGTCCTGCACCGGCTGCATGTACAAAGTGATGCCCTCCACCTGCGCCAACCGCGGCTGCAGGCGGCGGATCACGTCGCTGGCGCTGACGCCGCGATCTTCGAGCTGCTTCAGGTTGATCTGAATGCGCCCGCTGTTCAGGGTGGCATTGGTGCCATCGATGCCGATAAACGAGGAAAGGCTTTCCACCGCCGGATCCTTGAGAATCACCCGCACCAGGGCCTGCTGGCGGTCCGCCATGGCTTTGAAGGAGATGGTCTGCGGGGCCTCCGAAATGCCCAGGATCACGCCGGTGTCCTGCACCGGGAAAAAGCCCTTGGGGATCACCACGTAGAGATAGCCGGTGAGACCCAGCGTGGCGAGCGCCACCACGATGGTGGCGAAGCGGTGCCGCAGCACCACCGTCAAGGTGCGGCCGTAAAAGCGGATAATGGCCTGAAAGCCGCGCTCGGAGGCGCGGTAGATGCGCCCCTGCTCGCTCTCCGGCGTGTGCCGCAAGAGGCGCGAGCACATCATGGGCGTAAGGGTGAGCGAAACGAAGGCCGAAACCAGGATGGTGACGCTGAGCGTGACGGCGAATTCGCGGAACAGGCGGCCCACGATATCGCTCATGAAGAGCAGCGGGATGAGCACGGCGATCAGCGAAACGGTCAGCGAAAGAATCGTGAACCCGATCTGCTCGGCCCCGCGCAGCGCGGCTTCGAGAGGCGGCACGCCCTCTTCGATATAGCGGGCGATATTCTCGATCATCACGATGGCGTCGTCCACCACGAAGCCGGTCGAGATGGTCAGGGCCATGAGCGTGAGGTTGTTGAGGCTGTACCCCAACAGGTACATGGCGCCGAAGGTGCCTACCAGCGAGAGCGGCACGGCCACGCTCGGAATGATGGTGGCGGCCACGTTGCGCAGGAAGACGAAGATCACCATCACCACCAGCGCGATGCAGAGAATCAGCTCGAACTCCACGTCGTGCACGGAGGCGCGGATGGTGGTGGTGCGGTCGGTGAGGATGGAGACATCCACCGCGGAAGGCAGCGAGCTGCGCAGGATCGGCAGGAGGCGCTTGACGCGGTCCACCACCTCGATGATGTTGGCGCCGGGCTGCCGCTGGATGTTCAGGATCACCGCCGGCACGCTGTTCATCCAGGCCGCCTGCTTGACGTTCTCGGCGTCGTCGACGACATCCGCCACGTCGGAAAGAACCACCGGCGCGCCATTGCGGTAAGCCACCACCAGGGGCCTGTAATCGGCGCTGGTGAGAAGCTGATCGTTGGCTCCGATGGTGTAGGACTGGCGCGCGCCGTCGAAGCTGCCCTTGGCCAGGTTGACGCTGGCGTTGGCGATGGCCGTGCGCAGATCCTCCAGGTTCAGGCCGTAGGACGAAAGCGTGGTGGGATTGGCCTGCACGCGCACGGCCGGCTTCTGCCCGCCGCTGATGCTCACCAGACCCACGCCGGGAAGCTGCGAGATCTTCTGCGCCAGGCGCGTGTCGGCCAGATCCTCGACCTTGGAGAGCGGGAGCGTTTTGGAAGTCAGCCCGAGCGTGATGATGGGGGTGTCGGCGGGGTTGGTCTTGCTGTAAATGGGCGGATTGGGCAGATCGGTGGGCAGGAACGTAGAGGCGGCGTTGATGGCCGCCTGCACCTGCTGCTCGGCCACATCGATGTTGAGATCCAGCACGAATTGCAGAGTGACGACCGAAGCGCCCTGCGAGCTGGCCGAGGTCATCTGGTTGAGACCGGGTACCTGGCCGAACTGGCGCTCCAGAGGCGCGGTGACCGACGACGCCATCACGTCGGGGCTGGCCCCCGGATAAAACGTGACCACCTGAATGGTGGGGTAATCGACCTGCGGAAGGGCGGAAACGGGGAGCTGCTTGAAGGCCACTCCGCCCACCAGCAAAATGCCGGCCATCAGGAGCGACGTGGCCACCGGGCGCAGAATAAAAGGGCGCGAGGGGCTCATCGGGTTTTACTTCTTGGCCGGGGTGCGGGCCTCTACCTTGGTCCCTTGCTGCAATTTGTCGACGCCGTCGATCACCACCGTCTCGGCGGCTTTCAATCCACTTTCCACGGAGGCGCTATCGGCTTCCACGGGGCCGGGGACGACGGTCCTCATCTCGACGGTACTGTCCGGGCCCACGACGTAGACGAACGCGCTGGTAGGACTGTGCTGGACGGCCGCCGACGGAACGATCACCATGCCGTGCCGGGTATCCACCAGCAGGCGGGCGTTGACGAACTGGTTGGGGAAGAGGGCGTCGTCGTCGTTGGGAAACTCGGCTTTGAAACGGGCCGTGCCAGTGGCCATGTCGATGGTGTTGTCGACGGTAAGCAGCTTGCCGGTGGCCAGCTTCTTGCGCAAATCGCGATCCCAGGCCTCCACCAGGAGGGTCTGGCCGGCCCGGTAGCGCTTCATC
>JBKQPR010000055.1:0-25974 GCA_052144935.1 Bryobacteraceae bacterium | reverse complement strand
TCCCGAACCAGTTTGTCTTCCCGGCCGGCCCGACCATCTGCCTAACGCAAAATGGCGCCGTCCGGTCCCGCCCGGGCGGGTCACTCTTGGTGAGCAAACTAGGGTAATTTCTCGCGCGCGCCGAAGACCAAACACATCTCCTCCCTGACCTTGGTGAGACCGAAAGCCTCTGCGCCGCGCTCAAAGGGGCACTTGAACAGTCCCAGCAGAACCGCGGCCACCTCGAGTGGAAAATTGTGGTCAAACCGATCCTCAAGAAATGTGGACTTAAGAAGGACGGACTTCCGGAGGTCGAACCGCCGGATCGTCAAACATTCTAGCTAGCTAGGCTCAGACATCTTCGTCACCAACTTCCTCACAGGCATCGTGGGCGAATACACCACCTCGGGAGGCACCGTGAACGCCGCCTTGATCTCCGGGCTGGACGGACCCCTGGGCATCGCGACCGACGCCACGAACCTATACATCACCAATGCGCTGGGCGGCACTGTATCCGAGTACACCACCTCAGGAGTTTCGGTGAACGCAGCGCTGATCTCGGGACTAAGCGGTCCAACGGGCATCGCCGTGGTTTCCAGCCCCGAGCCCGGCAGTTTCGGACTCCTGGCTGTCGGTCTGGCGGGTCTTGGATTCTTGCGGCGGAAACGGGCCGCTTCCCGTCCTAGCGCGAACTGATTTCCAGGCCGAAGGGGAAGACCGGGTGGAATAACGTTGGACCGCTGGCAATAGCGCTACATCTCGATTAAATAGGTGTAGTGGACCTCATGGTGGGGAAGTTGAACCGTCTACCCATCGAGACTCGGGGTGCACTTCAGCAGCTTACCTGCGTTGGCAACAGCGCCGATTCGAACCTTAGCTCAATTGCCGTTGATATTGTAATCGTCGCTGCCGACACTATCCGTTCCAAAGTACATGGTTGTTTAAACGCGACGCTTATTCCTCCCAGGCGCCCAACAAACGCCGTACCAGCACCAGTTGTCCCAGATGGTAGGCATTGTGGTCGGCGATCAGCAGCGCCTCGCGCAGCAGGGTCTGGCCGTCGCCCCAGGGAAGTTTGCGGTAGAGATCGGATGCCGGATCGCGCACCATGGTCAGGAACTCGGCCAGATCGTCGCGGAAATGGCGCAGCGAATCCTTCCATTGTTCCTCCCGTTCCGGGGCGGGCGAAGCTGGCCAGTACCCGCGCGGCCATTCGGGCGACCGGTATTCGGCCGACTGGCAGAATCGCAGGATATCGTTCTGCGCAATGCGCATGTGTTCGACCAGCTCCCAGGCGGAATACGGCGCGCCGGCCGGCCGCACCCCGGCGCGGCCGATGGGAAAGCCGCGCGTGGCTTGGTAGAAACTGGTGTGGGCGTGGCCTCCCTCCAGCAATTGGACGAGGTGCTCGCGCAGAGGGTCTTGGTGAGGCATGGCCGCAATCTCCTGGGCCCAGTCTGCCACATCCGCGCGATTTGTTGTAGACTCCAGTTTTACAAGCGCCATGACCAACACCGAAGTTCGCGCCCGCATTGAAGAAATCGGGATCATTCCGGCGATTCGCGTCTCCTCCTCCGAGGACGCGCTATTCGCGGCCGAGGCCATCGCCGCCGCCGGAATCCCGATCGTGGAACTGACCATGACGGTGCCGGGAGCCATCGAAGTGATCGCCGGCCTCAGGCAGCAGTATCCGGACGTGATTGTGGGCGCCGGGACGGTTCACGATATCGACACGGCCAGCCGTTGCCTGGATGCCGGCGCGCAATTTCTGACCAGCACGGGGCTGGACCTCGCCATCGTGGAATTCGCCTTGCGCGCGCGGGTCCTGGTCTTCCCCGGAGTCCTCACGCCAACCGAAATCCTGGCGGCGCGTAGGACGGGGTGCGATCTGGTGAAGATCTTTCCCTGCTCGCAAATGGGCGGAGCCAGCTATATCCGGGCTTTGAAGGCGCCTTTTCCGGGGGTAAGTTTTATCGCCTCGGGAGGGGTCAACCAGACCACCGCCGCCGAGTTCATCCTGGCCGGGGCGGCCGCGCTGGGCGTGGGAGGCGAGTTGATTCCGCACAAGGCCATCGAGCGCCGCGAGCGGAACTGGATTCGCGAGCTGGCGCGGCGCTTCATGGGCCTCGTGGCGGAGGCGCGGCAGAAGCCGGCGGCGTAGGGAGCCAAGGCTCGCCGACGGGGCGGCGGCCACCAGGAGTTCTTGGAATTCATCGACACCGATGGATGAGACCAAAGAGAGAATTCCCCGTAGGCGGCGACGATTCTCTCGACCAAAACAGAGCCGGAACCCTCCAGCAATTCGATGAACGTCTTAGTCCGCTACGGTTAGTCCGCTCCGGCGTGCGGAGGCGGAGGATCGCTGCCGGCAGATCGGGATTTTCGAACGCTTCCGCCGCCTTCTCCGCGGCGGCTATCGGAGCGCCAGGCACAGCCGAAGACGCCATCGGAATTCCACGGACCCATTTGCCGCACAACGGGTCCGAATCGTGTTTCGAGGCGCTTGAGTCGATCATCCGTCAAAACAATTGCTTCCATCCGGCCTGGAGCGCCGGCTGCGGGAGATGGAAGGCGGACCCGCGGCGCGGTGACCATTCTCCACGAGAGCCTACCCTACGTCAGCGTGAGTTCTTCAACGGGTTTGCCGTTGCGTGCGATCTCCACCGTGCCGCGCACATCGGCGGTTCCCTTGCCGGTGGCCAACAGCAGGGCGTGCGGGATTCCGGACGTTGACGGTCATGCGGTACTGTCTTTCGGACTTTCGTCACCCGCAAGGAGCCAGCGGAGAACCGCAGCGCCGGGCCGTGCAACGGTCACGCAGTTCTCACCTTGGCGGGTTGCGGCGCTCCAATCAACTCACAAACTGCGTCCCAGAGCGATGTGCAGTCAAAAGGCTTTTCGAGGATCGCCACGGATTTTGAGCCGAGCCTTTTCAGATCGGCGGAATCCCGGTTGCTCCAACCAATCACGGGATAGCCGGATGTGATTATCACAGGCAGATCTGGAATCTCCGAGCGAAGAAGCAGCGCTACCTGGATGCCCGATAATTGCGGCAAGGTGAGGTCGGCAATCAGGAGATCGACCCGACGGTCATGGTCGATGAAGAGTCGCAGAGCTTCCTCGGCTGTGGTTGCTTCAATCAGGCTGTATTGCGTCAGCATATACCGAAGTAGCTTCATAACGGCCGGTTCATCTTCCACCACGAGAAGTGTTTTCATTGGGGCCCCACTTAGATTACGCCTCACTCGCAATCGGCGGATGAACGTCGTGTTTGCGCTTTGGCGCCAGGAACAGCCCCGGCGAAGACGTCCCTTTCACCATTCGAACGGCGGCGATGGCGGTCAGCAGAGCCTCTTCGGGTGAACAGCCTCGAAAGGCTGAAGAAACCCAGAGATCGAAAGCGACGTCCGCGGCCTGCCGGCCGGCATCCGATAAGACGATGTCTCGCCGGATAGGGGTCACTCTACCTGGCCCTGGGATCATACCGTTACATTTCGTGGTGGGCCGGGGACTCCAAGACACCAGAGAGCGCGACCCAGGCTTATGGAGGATAAGCGGCCGGAGGATAAGCGGCGCCCTGGTGGGATCGGGGCGCCCCGTCTCGTTTTTCCCGGCCCGAACCCGCTGCATCATGTTGCATCCCCAAGCATCGTCCGGTTCCCTAATTCTTCCGCTTTCGGTCACGCATGGTGGCGCTGCTTCT
The DNA here is from genome assembly GCA_052144935.1 of Bryobacteraceae bacterium. Taxonomy (GTDB): domain Bacteria; phylum Acidobacteriota; class Terriglobia; order Bryobacterales; family Bryobacteraceae; genus JOPF133. Next base: position 22,292 of record JBKQPR010000055.1, on the reverse strand, counting down.
GTCCGGCCTTTACTGAAGCCGATTAGGTTCCTTCAGGCGCCGGATGGCCCGTTCGATCTGTTGCCGCTCCGAGCGAAGGCGCCAAAGGATGCTTGCCACATCCGTGGGTTGGTCCACTTTCCGCCCGTCTTGCCCCGAGGGCCAATTATCCAAGCCGGTACCACCCGATGGGGACACCGTAGCGCCGGCACCCGATACCAGAATGTCTCGACGAATGGCGTTCACGCGCATGTTTTGCTTTGGCATTACGCCGTCACCTTTTCTCTTATGCTGCCGGCCCCAAACACAAGGGCGTGACCAATGCCAAACCAGCGGGAGGGGCGATTGGAGGTCACGCCCTTGCGGGGCCGACACAGCGTCCGGCTTGTTCCGACCTGAACTCCAACAGTCGCGCCGGCCAATGCATTCGATCGTCGCCGTCGTCTTGTGGTTGCCTTCTTTTCTCGAACATTCGACTTCAATTCACAAGCATCTCGTCCAGGTCCCGAACCCAGCCGGTTTCAGCCACCAATCGCGCCACTGCCTGGGTCGTCCCGGCATCGAATCGCTCCCGGAAGCGGATTTCCCGTTCCCTCTGCGCCAACTCGAGGCGCCGCTCCGAAATGAGTCCTATCAGGTCATTCTGAGTGCCAATCTCCCGTCCTGTTCCCTCATTCCCTGTCGAAAATATCGACACATTTATTCAGCCGGTGGATGAGACCAAAGAGAGAATTCCCCGTAGGCGGCAACGATTCTCTCGACCAAAACGGAGCCGGAATCCTCCAGCAATTCGATGAACGTCTTAGTCCGCTCCGGCGTGCGGAGGCGGAGGATCGCTACCAGCAGATCGGGATTTTCGAACGTTTCCGCCGCCTTCTCCACGGCGGCTATCGGAACGCTGGCATAGCCGAAGACGCCATCGGAATTCCACGGACCCATTTGCCGCACAACGGGTCCGAATCGTGTTTCCAGGCGCTTGAGTTCGTCATCCGTCAAAACAATTGCTTCCATCTGGCCTTCTCCACGAGAGCCTACGTTCCAGTTGCAGTCATTGGTTGGACTCCGGTTGCGGCCTTCCTTTGTCTGGTGCGGTTGCAATGGACGCCGTGACGATCCTGCCAATGTTGCCAGGCGAAACTGACAATTCGGGACGCTTCCTCCGTGTCAAACGGCTTCGCCAGCACGTCCCATGCCCCCAGGTTCAGGGCTTCCGCCCATAACCGATCATCCGCCAGCCGGGAAGACACGATTAACAGAGGGGGATCGGGAAGAAGCGAGATGTGGTCCAACATCTCTCCCCACGTACCCGGCGCGAGATCGGAATCGCAAACCACGATTGGAATTGTCATTTCCCGCAACACGGAAAGGGCCGAAGCAACTGTGGCGCTGGCGATCACGGTCCAACCGGATTTGAAGATGCGTTCCAGAGAAACGCAGTCTTCGTGGTTGGGGCTGACGGATAGGACAACATTGCTAGCGGCCTCAATTCCGGGCGACTTCTTCAGTCCGCTGCATCCTTGGTTTGCGATCGGCTCCGCTGCCACGTTCCCTCCAAATAGACTTACCAAGCCCCGCGTGAGCGGGGGCAACGGGAAGAAGTACAGCTACGTGGCTACGTATTGACGGCATGGGCAGGCACTCCCGGACACCCCGCCCCATGCGTTCAGTCGTAATGATCCCGCAGCCTCGATGAGGTAGCGCTGGGAGGCGGCAATCCAACGATAGGCAGAACCACACCCGCGCCTCCGCTTTCAATTCATCGGGCTGATTTCTTTTTTTTTAAATAGTATATTTTCAAATAATAGAATTGGGCACGGGCAAATGGAACTAGGAGAGTGCCTAGGTGAGCTAGCCTACATCGAGTGAAATTATAACCCCTTTCCGGCTGTTATGAGAGAATATGGGGCACACGTTCCACCAAGCGGCGGCCTGGCACCAGGGTCGCTTCCCAGGGAGGAGAATTATGGCTCGCAAAGGTTCTGCGAGGCCCACAAAGAACACTCGGCCGCAGGCCAAGAAATCTCCGGCGGTGGCGCCTCTCCAGCCCGGCCGGAAAGTCGAGATGGAGGCCACTCCTCCCCCGGCGGAGCTATCGATCCGGGGAAAACCTTACCCCATTGTAGGCGTCGGTGCGTCGGCGGGAGGCTTCGAGGCGTTCCGGGAACTCCTCACGGCTTTGCCTGCGGACACGGGCCTGGCGCTGGTGCTGGTGCAGCATCTCGACCCCGGGCACGAGAGCATGCTGGCCAAGCTGCTGTCCAGCGCCACGGCGATGCCCGTCGCGGAAGTGAAAGAGGGCATGGCGGTGGAACAGAATCACGTCTACGTGATTCCCCCGAACGCGTTCATGGAAATCAAGGACGGGACGCTGCGCCTGATGGCCCGCGGGGAGCCGGCGGCGAGGCACCTGCCCATCGATCGCTTCCTGCGCTCGCTGGCCGAAGACCAGGGAAGCCGGGCGATCGGCGTGATTCTCTCCGGAACCGCCTCCGACGGAACCCTGGGGCTGAAGGCCATCAAAACCGAAGGTGGCATCACCTTCGCCCAGGACCTCAAAAGCGCGAAGTATGACGGCATGCCGCGCAGCGCCATCGCTTCCGGCTGCGTGGATTTGGTCCTGGGGCCCGCGGCCTTGGCCAGCGAGCTGGCGCGCATCGGCCGGCATCCCTATCTGGGAATGGCCCCGCCCGCGCGGGCCGCGGAGCCGGCCCTGGAAGACGATGACGTTTTGCACAAGATCTTCCTCGTCCTCCAGAAGGCCACCGGCGTGAATTTCACCTATTACAAGTACACCACCATCCAGCGGCGGATCGCCCGCCGGATGCTCCTGCACAAACTGGAGAGCTTGCAGCAGTACCTGGAGATGCTCCACCAGAACCCGGCCGAGCCGGCGGCCTTATGCGAGGACATCCTGATTCACGTGACGGGCTTCTTCCGGGAGCCGGAGGCGTTTCAGGCGCTGGCGGAACGGGTCTTCCCCAGAATCCTCGACAACAAGCCGCCTGGCGAGTCGATTCGAGTCTGGGTCCCGGGCTGTTCCACGGGGGAAGAGACGTACTCGATCGCCATGATCCTGCTGGAATTCCTGGGCGACCGGGTGGGCAGCATGCCCATCCAGGTTTTCGGCACCGATATCAGCGAAACGTCGATCGAAAGAGCGCGGGTGGGCGTGTACAGCGAGAGCAGCCTTAGCGAGGTCTCCGCGGAGCGCCTGCGGCGATTCTTCGTCAAGGTGGCGGGAGGCTTCCAGATCGCGAAATCGTTGCGCGAGATGTGCGTCTTCGCCCGGCAGGACCTCGCCCAGGACCCTCCGTTCTCGCGGCTGGACCTCATCAGTTGCCGCAACGTGCTCATCTACATGGGGCCGGTGCTCCAGAAGAAGGTCATGGCCATCTTCCACTACGCTCTCAAGCCCAGCGGGTTCCTGCTGCTGGGGAAGTCGGAGTCGAACGGCGGCTTCGCGGACCTTTTCACGATGATCGACCGGGAGCACAAGATCTGCTCGAAAAGGCCTGCCGAACCCGGCCGGCTTTTCGATCTGTCCAGAGCCGCGGGTTACGAGAAAGCCATTAGAGAGGCCGCCATGAATGCGGAAGCGCAGGCGCGGTTCGACGTGCAGAAGGAGGCGGACCGGATCGTCCTCGGCCAATACGCCCCGGCTGGCCTCCTCGTCAACGAGAACCTGCAGATTCTCCACTTCCGCGGGCAAACCAGCCCCTTCCTCTCCCCTCCCCCGGGCGAGGCGAACCTGGGCCTGCTGCGCATGGTGCGCCCGGAATTCGCCGCGGACCTGCGCACGGCCATTCACCGCGCGAAGAAGCAGGAGATGGCCGTTCGCAAGGAAGGCATCCGGGTCCAGCGCGACGGCCATTTCTGGGATGTCCGCCTGGAGGTGGTTCCGATCAAGGGCGATCTGGGCGAGCGCTTCTTTCTGGTATTATTCCAGGAAACTCCCGTGCGCGAGCCGGCCGGCCCGGAAGCGACGGACCAGACGCCGGCAGGCGGCAGGCGGCGCGCGCTGGAGGACGCCCGGCTGCGCGGGGAATTGCAGACCACCAAGGAGAACCTCCAGTCGATCATCCAGGAACAGGAAGCCATCAACCGAGGAGCTGAAATCGGCCAACGAAGAAGCCCTTTCGAGCAACGAGGAGCTGCAATCGACCAACGAGGAGCTGGAAACCGCCAAAGAGGAGTTGCAGTCGGCCAACGAGGAACTGGTCACCGTCAACGAGCAGCTTCAGAACCGCAACTCGGAACTGGGGCAGCTCAGCGACGATCTCACCAATCTGCTCAGCAGCGTCAACATCCCCATCCTCATGCTGAGTAGCGACTGGCGCATCCGGCGCTTCACCCCACAGGCCGAAAAACTACTGAACCTGCTGCCCGACGACAGGGGGCGCCCCATCGGTAACATCCGGCCGAACATCGATGTGCCGGACCTGGCCCGCCTGGTCACCGAAGTGATCGATACCATGAGTGTGCGCGAGCGCGAGGTTCAAGACCTGGAAGGCCGTTGGTATTCCATGCGAGTGCGGCCGTACCGGACTATGGACAACAAGATCGACGGCGCGGTGATGATCTTCATTGACATCGATGCGGCCAAGCGATTGCATCTCGAATTGCAGCGCGAGCAGAGCTTCACGGCGGCGGTGCTGGAATCGGCGGCCGCTCTGGTGATGGTCACCGACCTGGAGGGCCGCATCGTCCGCTTCAACCTCGCCTGCCGGCGGCTCAGCGGGTACTCCTTCGAGGAGGTCGAGGGAAAGCCTGTCTGGGACGTGTTCGTGCCCCCCGAGGAAGTGGAAGCCGTCAGACAGGTGTACAAACATCTCCGGACAGGCCGCTCCCCGTGCGAGCACGAGCATCATTGGATGGACCGGAGCGGCCGGCGGCATTTGATCTCCTGGTCCAGCACCGCGGTGGCAGAGGGGCAGGACGCCACCGGGTTCCTGGTGCGGGTCGGCGTGGATATCACTGAGGCCAGGCTGGCCGAAGAGGCGCTGCAACAAAGCGAGACCCTCCGGCAAAGCCAGCAGGAACTGCGGACGCTGACCGCCGGCCTGGTGGAGGCCCAGGAGGAGGAGCGGCGGCGGGTCTCGCGGGAGCTTCACGATGACATCAGCCAGAGGCTGGCGGCGCTGGGCATTCAGGTGGAGGTGTTGCATCAGGCGCGCGGAATCTCCCCGGACGAACTGCGCGGCAAACTGGGGGAGCTACAGACGAAGCTGGAAGTGCTATCGGAGGATCTCCGCCGCACTGCCCGCAACCTGCACCCCTTCACGCTGACGCATCTGGGCCTGGAGCCAGCCCTGCGATCCTACTGCGCGGAGTTCTCCAGGCTAAGGCGATGCAAGGTGCGGTTGACGGCGCGTGCCCTGCCCGGGACAATCCCGCCCGGGGTGGCCTTGTGCGTGTATCGGGTGGTCCAGGAGGCGCTGGCGAACGTCGCTAAGCATGCCGGGGCGAAGCACGCCGTGGTATCGATCTCCGGCCGCGACACTGTTCTGCACGCCGCCATCCGGGATGACGGCCATGGATTCGACCTGGACCAGGCGAAAGGAAAAGGGCTCGGACTGATCAGCATGGAGGAACGCGTGCGGCACCTGGGTGGGACCTTTTCGATCTCGGCCAAGCCCGGCCACGGCGCCCGCATCGAGATACGGATTCCGCTCGAAACAGATGCGCCGGCGCTCGCGGCGGAACCGAGCACACCATGAAGAAGCCGCGGCTGTTACTGGCCGACGACCATACCATCCTGCTCGAAGGACTGAAGGCCCTGCTGGCGCCGGAATTCGAGGTGGTCGCGACGGCCGCCGATGGCAGGGCGGTCCTGGAAGCGGCCGAAAGACACCACCCGGACCTCATTCTGCTGGACATTTCGATGCCCGGCCTGAACGGTATCGAAGCCGCGCGGCGGCTGAAGCAATCGAATCCCGGCGCCAAACTGATTATCCTCACCATGCATGCAGACCTCAGTTTTGTGGACGCGGCTTTCGAGGCGGGGGTATCCGGATACGTATTGAAGCAGTCGGCAGCGACCGAACTGGTCACGGCACTTCGTGAAGTGGGCAGTGGCCGGCGCTACGTCAGCTCGCTGATCCAGAAACGCCTCGGCACGGATGGGCCGGCTTTCTTGCGCCGGCCGAAAAAGTCGGGCGATCTCACCCCCAGGCAGCGCGAGGTGCTCCAGTTGGTGGCGGAAGGACGCGTGCGCAAGGAAATCGCCCAAATTCTGGGCGTCTCGGTCAAGACGGTGGAATTTCACAAGCAGAAAATCGGCGAAAAGCTGGGTGTCCGCACCGACGCCGCCCTGACGGCATACGCCATCCGGCACGGGATCGCTTCGGCCGAGTAGCCAGGTTTACTTGTGGGTCCCGGTTGCCCCGCGGCACAGGCCTACCCCGCCGCCATGTGGAAGAGGCCTGGGTCGCTGGCGATTTGCCCGGACGTTTGGCCAATCGCCGCGTGGATGACGCCGTTTCTCTTCACCAACTGCCTGCCACACTTACATTCCCAGGCTGGTTCTTGGGAGTCGGTCCACTTGGTCCCGCATTGGCACATGTAAACCATCACCGGCCGGGCCGAACCGTTGGGCGATGTCTTCTCAGGGGAAAACTCTTGCAGAGGTCTCGACATTCGGTCCTTCTCCTTGGTGAGCCAACCTCTCACGACGGTCTCGATCCCAGGACTTCAGAGGGCGGCGCTTCAATCAATTCGGCGATCGTCTTCAATAGCATCTGGGACGCAAACGGCTTTAGGAGGATGCTGACCGAACCCGATCCGAGTGTCCCGAGATGGCCGGTATCCTGAGTGTTCCACGCATCTGACGGATAGCCGGACGTCAGAATCACTCTTAAGCCTGGAACTTCCGACCGAAGCTGCAGCGCCACTTGCAGTCCGGAAACTCCCGGCAAACCGACATCCGCAACGAGAAGGTCGATCTGCCGGTCGCTGTCATTGAACTTCCGAATCGCTTCTTCCGGGCTGGCCGCCTCCAAAATGGCATATCCATGCCGCCCGAGCACACGATGCAACAGGTTCAGAAGCGAAGGTTCGTCTTCCAAGACGAGAATCGTTTTCACGGCCACACTCCCTCCGTGGAGACCGTAGGTTCGCCCAAAACCCTCGAAGCGATCTGCCCCAAACGGACTCACACACGAAACCGGCAGCAGTAACTTTGACGCCTGGCACCCACCGGTTTTCCCATGAGAATTCCAGACAACAGACAGGGTCCTTTTATTCTCTAGTTATTCTTATTATCTTTCGGGACCCCAGTCTACTAGGTAGTCGCCTAGCAGCTCGTGGCAGAAGTGCTCGACGGCACATCTGAGCGCTTTTCAGCGGCTGGCTACCATTTGGAATCAGTAACTTACGTGGGAAAAAACGCTCAACTTGTGCCGCCTGCAGACTTCCGCCACGGCCCGCCAGGTACAGTGCCATCCGGAGGGCGCGCTTTCGGCCGGAAAGCCGGGAGTGGGATCCCGTCCCTCCGGAGCCTCGACTGTCCGGCAGGGGCCTCCACGCCGGCCGGGTAAACGGCCGATCCGGGAATTGAGACGTCACCCCTCTTCCAGCACCTGCGCCGGCTGATCGGCATGGCCACGAAGGGCACCGCGAACCCGGCCAATAACCGCACCGAGGCCCCCAAGCCGATGGCGCTCGGGCTGGAACGATCCGGAGCGCAGCGCGATCGCGGAGTTGAACGGCAGCGGGATGCAGGCTGCGGGCCGGGCCGGAGCGAGTCCCCGATGTCTTAGATTCGATAGGTAGGATCGGGTGGCCAATTCAGTCCTCCACTGCGGTGATCGAGCGACCCCGAGTCAGCTCACAACCCGGATTCGGTCCGTTAACCGTTTTTAATGGATAAAGCATCGATGTCTCCGGAAATTTTGAGCATTTTGCCCCCGCTTGTGCGCTATCTATATTGAGAGCGGAATTGAGCGCGATGAAAAAACGATCGAATCGGCCGGTTTTTACGGGCAGTCGTGAGCCCAAGCGCACCACTTTGCCGGGGCAGTCGTGAGCCAAAGCGCCCGACCGGGGGGCGGCTCGGGTCGAGGAAGGAATGACGCCGGGATTCGCGGCGCGCGGGCTGTGCTCGCGCTCAGGGGGCTGGGCTTAAGTGGCGCTTAACCGGGCTTGACCGGCTTGACCGGTAGCAGGGTTGAAGTGGGGGGCGGAAATGAGGTATTCTGATCGCACTTCGACCGGCCAGGAAGGAACATATCCATGCGCACAATCAAGGTACTTGCAGTTTCGATGATGACGTCGATCGCTTCATCCGTCTACGCTGCCCCTCAGGCAGACAACCTGGCGCAGCAATTGCGCGCCGCCTACCCGGAAACCGTCTTGGACGCCAACGGTTTGAAGGTGACCAAACCCGGCGCCACGCTGGTGGTGCAGATGGACGGCCTGATGGCCAATCCCGCCAAAGCAGGCGCTTTCGGGAATACCTTTGCCGAAGGCCAGTTCGTACACACGGAGAGCAGAGCGGAGAAAATGGGGCGCTTTGGCATTGCCATCCCCCAAAAGAAGCCCGTGGAGCGCCCGGTCGCCGTGGGGGCGAAGGTGTATCTGCTGAGCACGGAATTCGCCCCCGATAACATCGCCTTCACGGTGCAAACCTGCGGCGACTGCGACCCCAAGGCGGTGGACCCCGGTTATCAGCCGTATCGCGCCAAGGTGACATTCAAGTTTGTGCATGGCGCACTCGCCGCCACGGACTTGAAGCATGTCCAGCAGACCATCGAACAGGTGTTCAAGTTCCCGGACAGCGCCGCCGCGCCGGCCGACACCGCGCCCCAAGGCCCGCCGCCGGCCCCAGCGCCCGCGCCCGCGCAGGCGCCTCCGCCGCCGCCCCCGCCGGCGCAGGAGCAACCGCAGCAGTTCGCCCCCATAGCCCCTCCGGCTCCGCCTCCCGCGGAACAGAAACCGCGGGTGATCAAACTGGGGATGACCATCCAGGAGGTCAAGGATGCCTTCGGCGAACCAGCCAGCATCGTCGACCTGGGCAGCAAAGCGATTTACATGTATAAGGACAAGAAAGTGACATTTGTTGACGGAAAGGTGTCCGATGTGGACGTGCTGTGATCGCGGCCGATCGGCTAGTTCTCTCGATTTCTTAGCGTACTGAATTGGAGCAAATATGAAAGCCCTGAATACCCCTTCCATAGCCCTGCGTGGGCTGCTAACGGGCGCGATGGCCACACTGTTCGCCGTGTGTTTCGCCGCCTCCCCTCAAGAAAAGCCTAAGCCTGCGCCGCCGAAGCCGGCAGCCGCACCTAAAGCGCCCGGAGGAGGCAGCCGTGGTCCCAGCGCCCCGGCCGGAGGGGCCAGCCACCCAACCGGCAGCCAAGGGGCGGTCGGAGGGGCCAGTCACCCAACCGGCGGCCAAGGGGCGGTCGGAGGGGCTAGCCACGGAACCGGGACCCCCGCAACCGCCGGAGGTGGCAGCCGGGGACCTGGGGGATCGAGCGGAGCGGGGAGCCGGGGACCCGCGGGATCGAGCGGAGCGGCCAGCCGCGGACCGGGGGCGACGGGTGCAGGTAGTCGCGGCCCCAGCGCAGGCGGAGGCAACCGCGGCGGCAGTCCCTCGGGGGCTCGGCCAGCGGCAGCCGGTATGCATGCACCTCCCGGCGGCCATACATTTGGAGGGCACGCCGGTTCGGCGTCCTTCGACCGCGGCGGCCATCCCCGTGACGTTCACGCAGGGGGTATGGACATCCACCACGGCCCCGGCGGTTCCCGCGAGATTGTCCGCGAACGGCCGGGCGGTGTGCGCGTGGTCAGCAACGGCCGCGGTTACGGCTACGTCCAGCGCCCTTACGCTTATCGCGGGGCCAACTATGTGAGCCGCAACTACTATATGAATGGCAGGATGTATAACGCCTTCTACCGGCCTTATATGTGGGGCGGCTTCGCCCTCAACGTCTACGCTCCGGGCTTCTTTTTTGCTCCGGCCTTCTATGGCTGGGCTTATAACCCCTGGGCCGTGCCGGTAGTGTACGCCGGCTGGGGATGGGGCGGCAGTCCGTGGTATGGCTATTACGGCGGCTGGTTCGCGCCCTATCCGAGGTATCTGGGCCCGTCCTACTGGCTGACGGACTACCTGGTGTCCCAGACCCTCATGGCGGCTTACCAGCAACAGCAGATCCAGGCAGCCCAGGCAGCCGCTTATAGCGCTCCGCTGACGCCCGAAGTCAAGGACATGATCGCCGCCGAAGTGGGGCGCCAGCTCGCGCTGGAGAATTCCGAAGCCGCCGCCGGCGCGCAGGCCAATCCCGATCCCGGTTCCAGCGGCATCGCCCGCATGATGGCCGACGGCCAACAGCACATTTTCGTGGTTTCGGCGGGCCTGGATGTCACCTCCAACTCCGGCGGCGAATGCTTCGTCACCGAAGGCGATGTACTGCAACTCCGCGGGGTGGTGCCCCCCGGACAGCCGGCCAACCTGACGGTTATGGCCAGCAAGGGCCAGGATTGTCCCAGGGGCAGCATGGTCCAGGTGCAGGTTACCGACCTGCAGGACATGCAGAACCACATGCGTGAAACGCTCGATCAGGGTTTGGGCGATCTGCAGAAGAAGCAGGGGCAGGGCGGGATTCCAGCCGCTCCGGCCGCCGCCGCCGCGCCGCCGCAGCAGACCGCGTACGCGGCCATCGCCCCGCCGCCCGACCCGAACGTGCAAACGGAGCTGAAGCAGCAGACCCAGGAAGCCGATCAGGCCGAAAAGGAAGTCCTGCAGGAAGCTGCCGGCGCCTCCGGCCCGAGCGACTCCGGTGGTAATTTCGCCGCGCCAGCCGGGCCGCCGGCCGCCGCGGCGCCCGCCAGGAAGGTCACCATGGGGATGTCGGTGGACGACGTGGTGGCTTCGTGGGGACAACCCAAGGACATCGTGGATCTGGGAACCAAGAAGATCTACGTTTACGACGGCATGAAGTTTACGTTTACCAACGGCAAACTCACATCCGCGCAGTGAACAAGTGGGGCAGGCGCTTCCGCCTGCCAACCGATTCACTTACAGACTGCTGACGGTCGCGGCTCGGAGGCCCACCGAGCCGCGCACGTCAATCAGCGGTGGTCCCTCAAAGCCCCGAATTCCCTCCTCCAGCCCCCGATTCCCGCCCCTGGGCCCCTTCTCCCGGGCTTTTGACAATCACGTTAAAAATCTTGCAAGTCACTGAAAAACAATAGGTTATTCGCAATCAAGCAACCCCGAACCTATCGTTTTGCGCACTTCTGTGGGATACTCGATTATAGAACAGGTTTTCAACTCAGAAATGTCCCAGTTGGACGAGGCAGTCGCCAAATACAACAAGCTGGTAGAGTCCGGCCCGTTCCGCGACCTCGCGTGGGCGGAAGAGCTTCATGGACGCATGGAGAGCGGCAAGCTTTCCGCGGGCGGAAGGCTGATTTGTCCCTTCCTCCGCCCGAATTTCATCTCGCGCAGGCAATACGAATCGCTGGTGAAGAGCGGCGAGGCCCTCATCGGCGCGATTGACCGCATGGAGCAGATGGTGCTGGCGAGCCCGGCGCTGCTGGCGCGGCTGGAATTGCTGCCCGCGGAAAAGATGCTGGCCGCCATCGACCCCGGTTATCAGGCCTTGGAAGTGGCCGCGCGCCTGGACACCCACCTGAACAACGGCACGCTTCGCTTCGTGCAGTACAACGCCGATTCGCCCACCGGCGCGGGTTATGCCGACGCCCTGGCCGACCTCTTCTACGAAGCCCCGCCGATGAAGGAGTTTCGCAAGAAGTACGCGCTCACCAAGGTGGGCAGCCGCAAACATCTCTTGCACGCGCTGTTGAAATCCTACCGGCAGTTCGGCGGCTCCAAGAAACCCAATATCGCCATCGTGGAGTTCCGCCCGGCCCACCATTCCGGACAGAGCGAGTACGAACTCTTCCGCGATTTCTTCCGCGAGGAGGGCTATTCGGTCGAGATCGTCTCGCCCGAGCAGCTCGAATACCGCAATCGCATTCTGCGCAAAGGCAACTTCCAAATCGACTTGGTGTACCGGCGTCTGGGAGTTCAGGAGTTTCTGATCCGCTTCGACCTGACCCATCCCCTGGTGCAGGCCTACCGCGATCGCTCCGTGTGCGTGGTGAACAGCTTCCGCTCGGAGTTGGCGCACAAAAAGGCCATGTTCGGCCTGCTCACCGACGAGAGCCTCACCGGCAAATTCCCGGTGGCCGAGCGCAAAGCCATTCGCGAGCACGTGCCGTGGACCCGCCTGGTGGCCGCAACCAAGACCACTTTCGACGACAAGACGGTCGATCTGCCCCAGTTCATCGCCCGGAACCGCGAGCGCCTGGCCTTGAAGCCCAACGACGATTACAGCGATCTGCACAGCTATTTCGGCTGGGAGATGGACGGCCCCGATTGGGAGCGCGCCCTGAAACAGGCCATGCGCGCGCCCTACGTGGTGCAGGAGCGCGTGGACCCGGTGCGCGCGATCTTTCCGCTGATGAGCTTCGGCCACATGGAATTCCGCGAGATGCAGGTGGATGTGCATCCGCACGCCTACCTGGGCAAAGTGCAGGGATGCTCGAGCTGGCTCTCGACCGGCAAGAGCGGGTTTTCCACCGCCGCCGGCATCGTGCCCACCTTCATTCTGGAGACGAAGCCGTAACCCGCGCCCTTAGATTGGCCACTCCGGCGGTATAGCGATCGTCGCTAACGGCGAACGCCACGGCGTCTTCCAACCAGTCGTGCCAGACTCCGTCGGGGTCGTGCGAAGCCGCCGTCAGGGTGTATTCGCCGGGGCACAGGGCGCAGGGGAAGGTGAAGCGGATTTCACGGCTGTCCCCGGCCGCGCAAGGCCCCAGCTTGACGCCTTCCAGCTCGGTGTTGGTTCCGTAGACGTTGAGTCCGATGCGCGTGCGGATCATCATCCCCACCACCGGGTCGGCCACCTCCCGGTGGAAGCGTACCACCACCCGGACCGCCACCATCTCGCCCGAGCGCCATACGATGGTGGGGCGGCCGTTGGCGCCGAGCGTTTCCACGCGCAGAACTTCGGCGCGGCCGTCGCCGCGGCGCATGCGCGGGTCGAGTGGCGAGCGAATGGTTTCGCCCCAGGCGCGCTCGCGCCGGGCGATGTGTTTGCGGTAGGCGGCCAGCATTTCTCCGGGATCGCCGCGCGCGGCCAGCGAGCCTTCGTCTAGCCACCAGATCTCGTCGGCAAGCCGGAGGAGCAGTTCCTCTTCGTGCGAAGCCAGCAGGATGGTGCTGCCGGCGCGGCGCATGCGGTCCAGCGCCAGGGCCGCGCGGTGACGAACCAGCGCATCGTGACCGGCGAAGGTCTGGTCGATGAGCAGAATGGGAACCGGCTCCAGGTTCAGTTGGTCCAAGGGACCGAGCAGCCTGGCCCGGCCCGAGCGTTCGACCGATCCGGCTTCCGGCGCGCCGATCCCGGCCGCCAGGCGCAGCAGTTGGCTCTTCCCCGAGCCATTTTCTCCGACCATGCCGATCACCACGCCATCCGGCGCGGCGGCATCGAAATCGCGTAGCGGCGCGCTGGTCACCATGCGGAAAGCGAGGGACATAAAGCTTAGGGTATGGCGGTGGGGTTGGGCGGCGCAAGGTGGTGCTTAAACGAATTCGGGAAAAACCGGTACCCCGGACCGCTCCCTGACGGGGTGCCCTCTGGGCCCGGCTCTGTAACTTACTGGAATCACGCGGGCACGCGCGTCAGAGCCGCGACCGTCAGGGAGCGGTTGCCGCCGCTGAGACGCGAAATCCCGAATTCGTTTAAGCACACGGCGCAAGGTGAAGTTGGCCGCGGCGGACCTGGGGAGTCTGGGATAGGGCCGCCCGCTACGAACTGTGGACCTGCAAACTGCCGACCGCCCATGTGCGCGGGCAGTGCGTCGCAGCCGGACAACCGGCCCTCAAAAGGCTGAGTCGATCCAAACTGCACAAAATCCTGCGCCACGGGGAACTGCGCCCGCACAAGATTCGCTCCTACGTGGAGCGGCGGGACGCCGCCTTCGAGGCCAAAATGGCGCAGGTACTGCATGTTTACAAGGAGGTGGAAATCGTCAATGCGTATCGACGGGCCGAGGCAGGCCGGTCACTGGGCATGGTGACGATCTCCTATGACGAGAAGCCTGGAATTCAGGCCTTGGCCACGACGACGCCAGACCGGCCGCCGGTTCCAGGCCGGTATTCCAGTCGCCTGCGGGATTACGAATATGGGCGTTTGGGCACGCGCCGTCAAGTTTCTTCAGGAAGGCGATGAAGTCGGCACTGGTGTGCGTGTCGCGCCTATCCGGAACGATGTTTTAGTACCTGTCTATTCCGGCCGTTTCCTTGGCCGCCCTTACCTTCTCAAACGTGCTCCTGAGAACCGCTACTACCTTGGTGTAGTCCTGTCGCTGAATCATGAGAACGATTTCGCCCGATGGTTCATCCCACTGGATTCCGGCGAGATAGGTTTCGGCGTTCCGATCGCTATAGGCCACGAAGGTAATGTGTGAAACGGGAACGCTGAATTGTTTTCCCCGCTGGATAAAGACGACCTCATCTGAAGTGATGCGGACCACCAGCGCCTGGTGCTCCAGGGGAAGGCTTCCACCGTCGCACTTCGCGGTAAAGGTGACCGATTCTTGAGCCAAGCCGATGTTGACCATTGAAACGAGACAGAGAGAGATTGCAACGGACCAAATCAGGGTCTTCATGTTCATTTCCGAGACCATCGTCGCAGTATCCAGGGCGTCGGAACCAGTCCTTGCCGTACTGCGTTCTTACCAGGACCGCACTTCCAAAAACCGATGGTACCCAGCCGGCCCACAGATCCTGCCCACCGCCAGCGGCGGGACGCCGGGCAGCGATCGGAGAAGCCTGCGCCACCGGACGATTCACCAGCGCGGTGAGGTAATCCTCAGGATCGTCCTTCGCCTTGAAATAGATCTTCAGTCCTTGTGCGCCCACCGGTCCGCACTGGGACCAAATTTTGTCCAGGGAGTCCGCTCCGCCAAGCTCCAATGGCGCCAGGTGGTCGAGTTCGCATGTGGCCGATCCTGGTGAACGCTGGCCTGCGAAGTCCGCGGCGGGAAAGCGTTGAATGCCGCCGGCACCCGACGCCCCGGCGCGCTTCCCGGCGACGATTTTCGACGCGTCGAACAGGGCGGCGTTGGCGGTGTGGGCACCGGCCGCGACGCGCCTCCGTGCAGCTAGGTCTCAGACCGCGTGATGCGGCGCTATTCCGAAACCGCTCGCTAACGCTCGCGGCTCTGCTCAGAGCCACGACCGTCAGGGAGTGGTCTTCGGCAAAGGTACAGAACCTCGCGGTCGCAGACCTAGCTTCTACGCGATCAGCTCTTTCTTGATCGTGATACCCAATCCCGGCCCCTGCGGCAGGTTCAGATACCCTTCTTGGTCCACCAGCGGCGGGTCTTCCATGATGGCAAAGCCGTTTGTGTATGCGGCGATCGGCGGGTCGTGCAGAAGCTCAACCCAGGGCGAGTGCGGCCAGCAGGCGATGCAGTGGAGTTGGGCAATCGTCCCTAGGTTCCCGCCGCCGTGATGGGGAATAATCCGCTTGTTGAACGCCGATGCCAGCTCCGCGATCTGCCGGAATCCCGTGACTCCGTCCGCGACCATCACGTCCGGCTGGAGAATATCAAAAACGCCTCTCTCCAGCATCCAGCGGTACTCGTGTACTCCGTGATTGTTCTCTCCTCCGGCGATCGGTATATCGACCAGTCGGTTCAGTTCGGCTAACCCGTCGAAATCGTAGCGGCACAACGGCTCCTCAAGCCAGACCGCCTTGAGGCTCTGCAACTCGCGCGCGGTTTCGGCGGCCCGGCGAAAATCCCACCGAACTCCGGGCTGCCACGTGCCCGCGGATTGCGCCTGGTTGGCGTCCGTCATGATCTCCATGTCTTCGCCAACCGCCTTCCTGACCGCCTCGACCAGTCCGATATCCTCCTTCATGGTCCGGTAATGCAGCCGCAGCTTGAGGGCTTTCCAGCCCTGGGCTTTGAGTTCGACAGCCATCCGGATCCTTTCCTCGGGCGTCGAAAGCTGAATCATGCTGGCATACGCGGGAACGCGTTCCTTCGCCGCCCCCCAGAGCTTGTACAGCGGTTGTTGCACCGCCTTGCCGATAAGATCCCAGAGGGCGATCTCGATACTCGGGACCGCGCGCGAGTTGGCTCCCAGATAGTACCGCAGCGGGCCGGCGCTCTGTTCGATGTCGAAGGGATCCTTGCCCAGCAATTGGGCTTTGCAGGCGGGCACGGACGCGGTATCCATGCCTGGCCCGATCCCTGTTAGCCCCTGGTCTGTCCGGATCTCCGTGAAGGAACCACCGCCCATCCGGTAGGTCGTCCGGGTACCCGGGTTCCAGGCGGCTTCCATGGTCCCGGTTTCCCGGATGGTCTTCAGCGCGACCACCCGGATGTCCGTGATCTTCAAGCGCGACGCCGATTGCGCAGCCGGCAGCATCAGCGCCGCCGGGATTGCTTTGAGAAAACCTCGCCTTTGCACGGTAGACTTCCCGTGGCCCAAGGTACCACATCCGGCCGCGGAAGTGCGAAACACCGGCTCTGAAACACAGCCGGGAAATTGGGCCGGGAGCAAGCCGGAATTGGCTGCCCCACACCATGCTATCCTGCTTGCAGCAGGAAGTTGCAGCATGCGAGGTCGCTCCTTACGACTCACCTTGGTGGGCCTGTTTCTTGTCGCCCTCGTCTATTCGGCCCGGCAGAGCCGCGAAGCCGCGCTCGCTGTCAAGATTTTGGATGCCACCGGCCGGCCCACGCCGGTGCGTATCCGCCTTCAGGATGCGAACGGCAACCGCCCGCGAGCGCGCGGCGCCGTGGCCATCTCCGAATCCGCCATTCCGTTTCCGAGACAAGCTGTGGCCGTCATGTGGGGGCAGCGGGACACCGCCCAGGGATACGCCATTCAGCCCGATGGCTCGTTCTACGCTTCCGCCGGAGGCGGTGAAAACATAAGCATTTGGGAGCAAGACGGAGGTCTACTTCCGGCTGAATCGAATCCAGGAACTCACCGGAATCGACCCTCGGACGTTCTCTGGAATATCCCTCCCGCCGGCCGCGCTCCGGTTGCTTCGAGGGCTCATTCCGTTACTGAGAGCGTCCCCTCAGGATCTCCTCCACCTGCTCCTTGGCAACCGGCAGCTTGTCGATGTTGTCCCGGAGCCATTGCGTGAAATCCGCCTCGATAGGCGCCGACCATGCGGCATCGATCTGGCCCGCCGTGTATTTTCTTTCCCGCAGGCGCTGATGGCCGAACATATCCCGCAGATGCGTAATTTCGGAATACTGCACCACCTGCCCGGCCACTTGGGGCGGAATGAAGAGCACACCGCCATCGCGGCCCAGCACCACATCGCCGGGCAACACGGTGGCATGGCCAATGCGAATCGGTATGTTGATGCCGATCATGGTGGAATTCAGCCGCGGGCCGGCGGAAAGATTGCTGAAGTGGTGGGACGGATCGTAATAGCGAACGAAGGACGTGAAATCCTCCAGCTCTTTCAGGCCATTGATGTCGCGAACCGCCCCTTCATACACGATCCCGTTATGGCTCCGGGCGTAAATCGCATTGCCGACGTTGTCGCCAATGGAAGGTCCATCCTCCTTCAAGCCGAAATGGTCGCACACGTAAACGTCGCCGGGCTGCAGCATGTCTACCGGCCACGCGTTCTGGCCGCCAACCCGGCCGTCCTTCTTTCCTTGCGCCTCGATCACCTTGTGGATGTCGGGCCTGCCGGGAAGCCATTGCGCCGTCAGCGCGCGGCCCACCAGCACTTTCTCCGGATGAATGCAGAACCAGCCGTCCTCGTATTCGTGGGTGAACCCGGCGGTTCTCAATTGGGCCCAAGCCTCCTCGAGCGTCACGGACTTCATTCGCTGAAGAATCCCATCCGGCACTTTCGGACGGCCGTCGGCAAATCTCTCGCCTTGCCATTCGGGCGTGTACTGGATCAGCAAGTCGCGAGTCAGGATGCCTGGCTGCGCGAACGCGGACGATGCCGCCCAAAGGGCCGCCAGCACGGCCGCCATACGGAGTCTTGAAGTCTGCATCTCTTCTTCAACCTCTCTTGACAGGCTCAAACCAAGGCGTGCCGGGCACCTGGGCCTTGCGCGCTCCTTCCTCATTCATTTCTACCCCGATACCCGGGCGCTCCGGCATGGCGATAAAGCCCTTTTGAATGATCTCGCCTTCCTTCACCCAGTTTCGCCATAAATCGAGGGAATCGATCCAGTGCCATTCCTGCACCAGAAAATTGGGAATCGCGGCGCATACATGGGCCGTCGCCATCATCCCGATCGGCGAAGTCACCGCGTGGGGGGCCACGGGCACGTAATACGTGTGCGCCATGTCGGCGATCTTGCGCGCTTCCAAGAGTCCGCCGGTCTTTTGAAAATCGGGCATGATAATGTCGGCGGCGCGCTTTTCGAGGATCTCGCGAAAGCCCCAGCGCATGTAAATATTCTCACCGCAGCAGATCGGCGTGCTGGTAGACGCCCGCACCTCGCGCATAGCGTCGATGTTTTCCGCCGGCACCGGCTCTTCCAGCCACATCAGCTTGAACGGCTCTACCTCCTTGGCGACGCGCTTGCCGGTGGTGGCGTCGTAGCGTGCATGCATATCCACGGCTAAATCGAAGTTTTTCGGATACAACTCGCGCGTGAATGCGATTTTTGCGAGCATGTGTTCGATTTCCCCGTTGGACGCGGTCCAGTTCACGCGGTCCATCCGTGCGGGGTCCGCAGCGTCGTCTATGTCGATTTTGGCGGCCGTGAACCCGAGATCCTGAATCTGGCGGATGCGCGCTTTGGACGCCTCGTCGCCGGGGATCATCTCCCGGGAGCCGGAATCGCAGTAGATGCGCACGCGGTCGCGAACTTTCCCGCCGAGCAATTGATATACGGGCAGGCCCAAGGCCTTGCCCGCGATATCCCAAAGAGCGATCTCCACGCCGGTCAGGGCAGTGACGTACTGACCGGCCTGCGCCCCGGCGAAAACACCGGAAGTGCGGATGCGTTCGAACGCGGCCTCGATATTGAGAGGGTCCTGACCCACCAGCAGGCGCGCGAACGACTGGATCAGGGGGACGTTGCCCTGCGCAGCGTCGGTGGTTTCTCCCTGGCCAATGATGCCCTGGTCCGTATACACGCGAACGTGCACCTGGTAGCCATGGACGCGGACTTCGGCGGTCCGCACTTCCGTGATTTTGAGCTTGGGCCGCCGGTAGGGAGTGCTAGCCGCCTGGACCGCGTGCGAAAGGGAGGGCAGTCCCAGCGCGCCCGACAACGGGATTAGCGATCTCTTCAACAAGGACCTGCGATTCATGTGAATCATGGCGAAACTCCTGTCAGAACGACGTGCTGCAGACCCCTCCAAAAATTCTGGGAATCTTCATCGCCTCCGGCGTGCAGAAGATAAAAAACGGGATACCTGGTATTGCCGCTCTCGTATTCGGGAGGCGGGTAGACGTGCATGCTGCGCATGGTGTCCAGCACGCCGGACCGGTACCACAAGATGTGAATCTGGCCACGCGGAACGGGCGAAGTGGCCTCGAAAGCAGCGGCTTGGCCGGGCGCCTCGAATATGTTATCCAGGCTGCTGACGCCCTGCTTGATCATGGCGTTCCTGGGGTCCAGCGTTTGGACGCCGTCAACCGTGAAGGCGTAGCTGTAGAAGTCGGGCGGGAGCGGTCCCACGGTGATCGACCAGACGCCCTCGGCATTCTTTTCCTGGTTCCCGCCCGTGCCGCGGCCCTGTGCGATCCAGTCGCCAGTGAGGCTCACTTCGCTCGCCTTGGGAGCATAGAGCCGGAAAGTCACGCGGTTGTCCGGCAGGACCTCCGGGGATTTCAAGGTGTCGTTCGGCGTCGGCTCCCTACGCTGCGCTTGGGCTTGTGCCTGTGCCGAGACCCTGGGCGCGGGCGCCATGGCCCATATCAGCCCGGCAACCAAGGGCAGGCGGAACGCTTTCAGTTGCGTCATGACGGGAACTCCTTGCTACGCGGGCTTTTTCCAATACTCCAGCGTGGGGCCGGTGTAGACGCCCTGCCCGGCCACCGCGCGCTTTCGCACTTCCGCCAGTTCGTCCGGCGAGAACGGCTTGAACGACTGCGCCACGCGGATGTTGTCCTCCATCTGCCCTTGCGTTCCAGCGCCGCAAATGGCCACCTGTACCGGCAGGCTCAGGGTGTACGTCAGGCACTCGCGGGAGCTGAGCGCCCGCAGCAGGAAGGCCTTACAGAAGACTTTGATGGCCTGAACGCCGATGCCCTTTTCCACCGCCACGGGAAGCGCCGTGTTCTCGAAGCTCAGGTAAGCGTGGTCGGCGGCGTGCAACGGCATCAGCACCGAATCCCACTGGTCGTATGCCCGCAAAAGCGCCGCGTGGGTCAGCGGGTCGAAATGCCCCGTGAAGCCGATGAAGCGGCACTTACCGGCCTTCTTCGCGGCTTCGAAGGCCTCCATAGCCCCACCCGGCGACAGAATCCGGTCGATTTCCTCCTGCGTCCGCACATCGTGCATTTGCCAGATGTCCACGTAGTCCGTCTTGAGCGCACCGAGCGAAGCCGCCAATTCCAGTTCCACCTCCTGGCGCGTACGCTTGGTGGTTTTGGTCGTCAGGAAAACATTCTTGCGTACGCCTTGAAGGCCGATTCCATAGGCTTCCTCCGACTTGCCGCCCCAATAGGAGCGGGCGCAGTCGAAATAGGTGACGCCCAGATCGTAAACCCGGCGCACGTGCGCGGCCGCTTCGGCCACGTCGGGGTGCAGATCCATGCGTGCGCCTCCCTGCGCGATGATCGATACCTTCACCCCCGTTTTCCCGTAAACCCGCGTGGGGATGCCGCTGGACTTCGGCTTCGGCGGCCTGGCGGATGCCCCCGTCAGTCCCATACCGGCGAAAACTCCGCCTACAAAAACCCGGCGTTTCATAGCGCTCGTATTCTAACTGAAAGCGGCCGCCGCCGGAAGCCTGCGTGGCGATCGAAGATCGAAACCGTGCCCGCCGCGGAGGAAAATGCCGGAGACCGCATCGTCCGGTCATGGAACCCTGTGGACCACCGCCACGCGCGCAAGGGAACATCGCGCCCCGGGTCGGCGGATGGAGGGTCGCTGGGTAAAGCCCAATACGGTTCACTTAACGCGCGGGGCGGACGGCCATTGTCGCCGACCCACCGACATCGAAAAACGGATTCGCGTGAACGGCGGGCAAGTTTCCGGAAAGCCTTTCGTCCAGAACCGCCGGATGCTACATTCAACCGTTATGGCTGAGACTGTCGGTGCGCTTGCAGTCCCTCAGATGGACGAGTACCCCGGTTTCTGGAGGAGACTCGGGGCTTGGTCGGTCGATGCGCCCCTGCGATTTGCCATCGGCCTGGGACTAGTCTACTTACCGATGAGACTCCTTGTGCTTGGTCAGGGTGAACGGTATGGATCCACCGATCCGAATTACTTATGGAGCGTGATGTCCTTCCGAAACAAGACCGTGGTATTCGCGCTATGGCTGTCTGCCGCCGTGATCATTCCGTGGTTGTATACAGCGATACAAGAATCCTCGACATCGCGGGCGACTTTCGGAAAAGGGATGATGCGTATTCAGGTCAGCGACCTTGAGGGACATCGCGTGTCATTTAAGCGGCATCCGGGAGATTCTTCGGAAGACTCATTCCCACGCTGGGCATTGGTTACCTAATGGTTCTGTTCACGCGCCGCAAACAGGCTTTGCATGATCTCGTTTCAGGTTGTGTCGTGGTTCGAATTCCCCGCGAGCGCAACGGTACGTAAACGGCAGAGCGATTTGTCGGGCAGCTACGCCGCAACGTGAAGCAACGCGCACGAGCGGAAGCTGGTCGGGCTGCGGTCGCAGCTAAGACTGCTGTACTTTCCGATAAGCTCCCTGCAAGTCCTAGAGCTGTATCGGAAGCGAACCGGCGCGGTGCGGCTTCGGGAGGGGTGACATGTTCCACGCCGGTTCGCTTTCGATACAGCGACTTGGACGAAGCCGCTGGCGTTTGCGGCGGACGCGGCAGGCCTATGGGGTTTGAATGTAACTAGTTGCAGACAATGGACTTGGGCCAGTCGGCCAGGACAGTATCGCCATATCGGATCGACCCTTCTGCATCACGGCTATACTATACGAGACCAGAGGCTCCCGCAAGTTGGCCCCAGTAGTGTTATTTGGCTCCCTTGCGCCGATCCAACTGGGTGGTGTACGCCAAGGCCCCTTTTGGGGGGCCGCAGCGGGTGCTGGAATATCTGGGCCGTTACACCCATCGGGTGGCCATTTCCAATGCCCGCCTGCTGAA
>JBKQPR010000054.1:0-32543 GCA_052144935.1 Bryobacteraceae bacterium | reverse complement strand
TGTCGCCAGGCACGCGCAGCGCCCGCCGGGTGCGCGGCGAGCGAAAACGCACCTGTGCGTACATCCCCGGAAACAGCGCCGCGCCGGGGTTGGGCGTCTCCAGAATCACCAGCATGGCGCGGGAATTGGCGTCCAGGGACTGCGAAATGTTGGTGACCTTGGCGGGGAACACCTGGCCGGCCTTTTCCTGGACGCGCAGCTCGGCCGCCTGACCCGCCCGCACCTGCTCCACGTAGGTCTGCGGCACGTTGACGAACACGCGCAGCGGCTGGATCTGCGCCACCCGGAACATCTCCCGCGCCGCGCCTCCGTTGCCGGCGTTGATCAGCGTGCCCACGTCCACGTTGCGCGCCGTCACCACGCTATCGAACGGGGCGGTCACCCGCGCAAAGCTCTTCATTTCCTCCAGGCGCCGCAGGTTGGCCTCGCTGGCGTGAATGGTATCCTGCACGGTGGCCAGCGTGGCTTCGGCCTTTTGCGTCTGCGCTTCCTTCACCGCGAAATCGGCCTGCTTCTCGTCGCTCTCCTGCCGCGAAACGGCGCCCTTGGCCACCAGCCTCTGCCAACGGTCGCGAGTCACCTGCGCCAGGCCCAGGTTGGCCTGCGCCAGGGCCAGATCGGCCTGCAGCTCTTTGATGGTCGAGGTCGCCTGCGCCAGAGTGGCATGCGCCTGGCTGATCTGCTGATCCAACTCCGGCGTCTCGAGGTCGGCCATCGGCTGGCCCTTCTTCAAGCGGTCGCCAATATCCACGAAGCGCGTTTTCAAATATCCGTCGGCCCGCGCGAAAATGGGCGATTCCACGATCGCCTCCAGATCGCCCGGCAGGTCGATATCCTCCTGGCCGGCGGCGAAGCGCGCGGCCGAAACGATCACCACGGGCCGGCGCGCGGCCAGGGTTTCGGAGGCCGCCAGCATGACCTTCTGGCGCGCCAGCCTGGGCAAGATGCCGCCCACGATCCCCGCCGCCACCAGCACCGCCAGCACGGCGAAAAATAGCAGCACCGGCCGACGCCCCGGCCGTCTTTGCCGGCCCGGCTGGGTGCCGGCCGTCTGAACCATCATATTTCGATCTCCCGATGCCTTCCGAAACGCGGTGGGTTGCGCCGCAATACGCTATACACCACCGGCACGAAAAACAGGGTAGCCACGGTGGCCAGCAGCAGCCCGCCGATCACCGCGCGTCCCAAGGGCGCATTCTGCTCGCCGCCTTCTCCCAGCCCCAAGGCCATCGGCAACATGCCGACAATCATGGCCAGCGCCGTCATCACCACCGGACGCAGGCGCGTGAAGCCCGCCTCCAGGGCTGCCGAGAGTGCGTCCGACCCCACTTCCCGCAGGTCGTTGGCGAAATTCACCAGCAGTATGCTGTTGGCCGTGGCCACCCCGATGCTCATGATAGCGCCCATCAGCGAAGGCACGTTGAGCGTCGTCTGGGTGACGAACAGCATCAGCACGATTCCCGAAAGCGCGCCGGGCAGCGCCATCAGAATGATGAACGGGTCCAGCCACGATTGGAAATTCACCACCATCACGAAATACACCAGCACGATCGCGAACACCATCCCCAGGCCCATTCTCACAAACGAGCTGCGCATGGTGGCCACCTGCCCGCGCGTTTCGAGGAAGCTTCCTTTAGGCAGCTTCCGCCCGAATTCGTCCAGTACGCGGTCCACCTCGCCGGCCACCGCCCCAAGGTCGCGATCCTGCACGTTGGCGTAAACATCGTAGAGCGGCTGCACGTTGTAGTGGTTCACCACCGAAGCCGTCGTGTCACGCTCCAGGCTGCCCACGTTGGTGAGCAACTGCGGTCCCGACGCCCGGCTTGCGCCGCGAATGGGCGTGCGCAGCAGCTCGGAGGTGGAATCCACGCGGTATTGCGGTGTCATCACGGATATCGGATAGTCCACGCTGTTGCGCGGATCGATCCAGTAGTTGGGCGAGATCTGCGTGCTCGAAGCCAGCGAGATGAGCAGGCTGTTGGCCACGTCCTGCTGGGTGAGTCCCATTTGATCGGCGCGCGTGCGGTCCACGCGGAAGAGCAGCTCCGGCACGTCCACCACCTGGTGCGTATGCACGTCCACGGCGCCTGGAATGCGCGCCAGCCGAGCTTCGATCTGCCGCGCCAGGGCGTAGTTGGCGGGCGCGTTGGCCAGCGGTCCGACCACCTGCACGTCGATGGGCGCGGGCAGTCCGAAATTCAGGATCTGGCCCACGATATCGGCTGGCTGGAAGAAAAAGGTCAGGCCCGGAAATTCGCGGTTCAGCTTGGCCCGCAGGTTGCGGATGTAGTCCCAGCTCGAGCCATGCTCGCCCGGCCGCAGCGAAACCAGGATCTCGCCATCGAACGGCCCGATGGTGGCAGTATCGCTCATCGCCAGGTTCACCCCGGAGTAGGGCAGCCCGATATCGTCGATCATGTCGGCCAGCTCCGCGGGAGGAATCACGCCGCGGATGCTGTCCTCCACCGCGGCGAAATAACGCTCGGTCTCTTCGATGCGGGTGCCCGCGGGGGCGCGCACGTGCAGGCGGATCTGGCCGGCATCCACCTGCGGAAAGAAATCCTCTCCCAGAAACGGGGTCAGCGCCAGGCACGCCGCGCAGATCAGGAAGAAGCTGGCGGCCGTCAGAGCGCGGTGCGCCAGGGCGGCGCCGAGCAGGTTGCGGTATCCCGCCCGCGTCCGCTCGAACCAGCCTTGGAATCCGTGGTGAATGGCCGCGAACAGGCCGCCGCCAGATTCCTCCATCACGCCCTCGCCGCCGTGATACCGGGCCGCCTCGCCCGCCAGCAGATAGCGCACCATGGTGGGCACCAGGGTGCGCGAGAGCAGGTAGGACGCCAGTATGGCCAGCACCACCGCCAGCGCCAGCGGCGTGAACAAGTAGCGCGCCGCGCCGGTGAGAAAGATCACCGGCACGAAGACGATGCAGATGCACAGCGTGGAAACGAAGGCCGGGGTGGCGATCTGCATGGCGCCTTCCAGGATGGCGCGCAGAATCGGCTTGCCCATGCCGAAATTGCGGTGGATGTTCTCGATTTCGACGGTGGCGTCGTCCACCAGGATGCCCACCGCCAGGGCCAGCCCGCCCAGCGTCATCACGTTGATGGTTTCGCCCATGAAGTTGAGGATGGCGAGCGAAGCGAGAATCGAAAGCGGGATCGAAATGCACACGATGATGGTCGAGCGCCAGCTTCCCAGGAACAGCAGGATCATCAGGCCGGTGAGCATGGCAGCGATGGTGGCCTCGCGCAGCACGCCGGCGATGGCCGCGCGCACGAAAATCGACTGGTCGAACATCAGCTTCAGATTCAGCGAGGCCGGCAGCGTGGAGCGGATGCGCGGCAGCATGGCCTCCAACTGCGCCACGATATCCAGCGTGGAGGAGCCGCCGTTTTTCAGCACCGTGAGCAGCGCCGCGCGCACGCCATTGTGCCGCACCACGTTGGTCTGCACCGCGTAGCCGTCGCGCACGTGGGCCACGTCGCCCACGTACACGGTGGTTCCGTTGGTCTGGCGGATGGGCAGCCGGTTGAACGCCGCGGCCAGCTCGGGCGAGCTGTTCAGCTTCACGGTGTATTCCTGCGCGCCGATTTTTACCGACCCGGAGGGCAGAATCAGGCTCTGCGCGTTGATGGCGTTTACCACGTCCGAGGCCGAAAGGCCCTGCGCGTAGAGCGCCCGCGAGTCCAGATCCACCGAAATCTGCCGCGGCTTGCCTCCGTAGGGCAGCGGGAAACTGGCGCCCTGCACGTTGGACATTTGGGTGCGTATGAAGTTGTAGCCCAGATCGTAGAGTTCCTGTTCAGGCAGGGAATCGCTGGAAATGCCCAACTGCAGAATGGGCACGCTGGAGGCGTTGTAGCGGATGATGTTGGGCGGCACGATTCCGGTGGGCAGCGAGTGCAGCACCGCTTGCGAGGCCGCCGCAAGCTGCGCCACCGCCGCATCCACGCGCGCCTTGGGGTGGAAGAACACCTTGATCACCGAGAGGCCCGGCAGCGATTGCGATTCCATGTGCTCGATGTCGTTCACCGTGGTGGTGAAGGCGCGCTCCGAGCGCACCGTGATGATCTCGGCCATCTCTTCCGGGGAGACCCCGCTATAGCTCCAGATCACGCTGACCACCGGGATATCGATTTCCGGGAAGATGTCGGTGGGCATGCGGAAGATCGCCAGGCCGCCCAGGATCGCGATCAGCAGGGACATGATCACGAAGGTATAGGGGCGGCGCAGCGCGAGTTGGACAATCCACATACTGGGGTCTCTTTTACATAATATCTCTTGACACCCCTATGTAGAAGTGATACATATGTAGAGCCGGGCCCGCTCCCTGACGGTCGCGGCTCGGCAAGATCGCCGTTCGTTTCGAGCGTGCATTAAGGAGCGTCATTACTGAGCCGCGACCGTCAGGGAGCGGGCCCGGTGCCTGGAGAACAAATGCCCGCCACTCTCTCGTATGCCGCCGCCACCGTGCTGGACGCCATCCACCGCGGACGGCGCTACGGATTCGAGATCATGGACGCCACTGGTCTGCCCAGCGGCACGGTCTACCCGGCGCTGCGCAAGCTGGAAAAGAGCGGCCTGATCCACGCCCAATGGGAGCGGGAATCCCAAGCCCGCGCCGAGCGCCGGCCGGCCCGGCGCTATTACCAGGTCACCAGCCAGGGCGAAGCCGCGCTGGCCACGGCCGCCGCGCGCTACCGCTTTCCGGAGTATGCCAAATGATGCTGCCTCCCGAATCGGCTCTCCTGCTGCGCGCCGCCGCCGCGTTGGTCCCCTCGGACCGGCGCGAAGAGTGGCGCCGCGAATGGCACGCTGAGTTGTGGTGGTGGCTTTCGAGCACGCCCGATCCGTCCCGCCTGGTATTGGCCCACCACTGCGCGGGCGCGGTGGTCGACGCCTTCTGGCTGCGCGCAGGCGCCGGCTTCAGCGTGCGAGATTGGCTGGCACTTCCGATCAACAGGCTGGCCGTGCCGGCGCTGCTGCTGGTGCTCCTGGCCGCCGCTTCCGGCGGATTCCGCCATACCCGCGTTGCGCTGTTCGCCACTGCTCCCGATCGTCTCGTCATCCTCACCGAGATCGGCCCGTTCATGGGCAAGGTGATGGCCTTGCCGCCCGCCCGCGCAGCCGAGTGGAGCGCCCGCTCGCGCAGCCTGGAAACCGTCGCTCTGGTGAGCCGGACCATGGCGCTCGGCCGCCTCAAGCGCGGCGCCACGGCAGCCCAAGCCGAGGCCGAGTTGCGCGCCTTGAGAAAAGGGTCGGATTTTCTGCACGTCACGCCTTACGCTGCCACCATCTATCGCCCCATAGCCTTTCTGGGGCCGGCATTCCTGGCGCTGGTGCTCCTGACGCTGCTGCATTGGCTGCTAAATTGGCTTCGTTCCGCAATTTCGCCCGCCTTCTCCCTGGCGCACCCGCTCGCCTGGCTGGCCCTGCTGTTTCTGGCCGCGGTGGAATATCCCGCCGGTCCCGCGGCGTTGTTCCTGCCATACCTGATAGCCTCCTTCCTGGCCCTGCGTTTTTGCTGGCACGACCAGCGCCAGCGCTGCCCCGTGTGCCTTGATCGCCTGGCGCTGCCCGTGCGAATTGGCGTAGGCCCACGCAGCCCGTTCGAACCCGCCGGCACCGAGTTCCTCTGTCCCCACGGGCACGGCGCGCTCTTCACCACACAGGAAGCGGAACCTGAATCGCGATGGACTCCGCTGGTGGCCTGATGCTTTCCATAACGCTCCGTCCCCTCCTGCGCGCGCCTGCCTTTACCGCCACGGCCTTGGCCGCCATCGCGCTGGCCACCGGCGCCAGCACGGCGGTGTTCAGCCTGGTCTATTCGGTGGTGCTTCGCCCGCTGCCCTTCCCCGACCCCTCCCACCTGTATTCCGTCAGCCAGTTTTATCCGTCGTTCAACCAGAACATCGTGCCCAGCCCGGTGTATCTGGGTTGGCGCGACCGGGTTTCGGCGCCTGCCCGCATGGCCGCGTACAGCATGGGCGACTACACTTACGCCGCTGGCGGGGCCTCCCTTGGGGCGCCCCTTGGGCCCGCCGAGCGCCTGCCCGCCGCCATGGTGACGGCGGAGTTCTTCGACGTGCTGGGCGTCCATCCGGCGCGCGGCCGCACCTTCACCGGCGCCGAGGATCGACCCGGCACAGATGACGTTGCCCTGGTGCGCGAAGGTTTCCCCGCCGCAATGGGTTCGCGCATCGCGCTGGATGGCCGGCCCTACACCGTGATTGGCACGCTCCCCGCTGGCTTTCAATTCCCGCCGGGCGTTCAGCTTTGGGTGCCTCTGGCGCTCGATCCTGTGCGCGAGCGTTCCGGCGGCCCCATGCAGCTTGTGCGCGTGATCGCCCGCTGGCAGCGCGCGCCGGCCCTCAGCCCTGCGGAGGGCGCCCGCCTGGTAGTAACGCCGCTCCGGAACTGGCTCACCGCCAAGACCCGCGGCCTGTGGTACGTATTGCTGGCCGCCGTCACCCTGGTGCTGCTGATCGCCTGCGCCAACGTGGCCGGATTGCTGATAGCCCGCGGTGCTGCCCGCCGCCGCGAGATGGCCATCCGCCTGGCTTTGGGAGCGCCCGCTGCCCGCCTGGCCCGCCAGCTTCTGGCCGAGTCGTTGGCGCTCTCGGTGGCGGGGTCAGCGATGGGATTCGCGCTCGCCCTAGCCTTGGTCCACGCTCTTCTGCCGCTGCTCCCGGATGCCCTGCTGGCCGGCCGGCCCGTGCAGCTTGACGCCCCGATCTTCGCCTTTGCGGCGGCGACCGCTCTGGTAACGGCGCTCGTCAGCGGCCTCGCCCCGGCGCGCGAGGCCGGCCGCGTGGATGTCGCCGAATCCCTCAAGCAAGCTCCTACGACCGCGACGGCCCGCCACCTGGGGCTGCGCAGCTTCCTGATCGCCGGCGAGATCGCCCTCAGCCTGGCCCTGCTCTCCGCCGCCGCGCTGATGGTGCGCAGCTTCTCGGCGCTCGCCGCCATCGATCCGGGATTCCGGCCGGAAGGCGTGCTGGCGGCCACCCTGAATCTGCCCGACACCCGCCATCAGCCCTTTCTCGCCGCGGCCCTGGAGCAGGCCGCCGCCCTGCCGGGAGTACGGGCCGCCGGCCTGACCTCGGCGCTGCCGTTTACCCCCGGAGGCGTCTCCCGCACGCTGCTCAGCGCCGATGGCGAGCCACCATGGGGCGCGCCCGATGCCGAACGCCACCGCGTGGAATCAATCTTCGTGGGCGGCGATACCTTCCGCGCCCTGGGCATCCCCCTGCGCGAAGGCCGCGGATTGTCGCCCAACGAAACCGGAGCCGCCATAGTCAACGAAACCCTGGCCCGCCGCTTCTTCGGCACGCCTCATGCCGCGGGACGCCGCATCAAGACCGGGCTGGCCGAGTCCCCCTCGCCGTGGATGACGATTGTGGGGGTGGTGGGCGATTCGAAACTCTCGGCCCTCGATGAGGACATCCCCGCTACGCTTTTTCGACCGTACCAGCAGTTCCAAAATCTGCGCGCCTTGGGTTTGGTGCTGCGCAGCGACGCCGACCCCGCCACGCTGGCCGTCCCGTTGCGCCGTGCGCTGGCACGCCTCGACGCCACGGTGGCCGTCTCCGGCGTCGAACCTATCGAGCGCCGCCTCTCCGCCTCGATGGCTTCCCCGCGCCTGCGCTCGGTGGCCGCTTCCCTGCTGGCGGCCCTGGCGCTGATCATCGCCATGGCAGGGCTGTACGGTGTGTTGTCCTACATCGTGGCCCAGCGCTCGGCCGAACTGGGCGTTCGCATCGCCCTGGGCGCTACCCCCGCGGCGATCTTCGGGCTGGTACTGGGCCGCGGCCTGGCGCTGGCCGCCGGAGGAATCGGCGTGGGCCTGCTGCTCTCTCTGGCCACCGCCCGATTTCTGCGCGGACTGCTCTTTCAGCTTGCGCCCTGGGACCCGCTGACCTTGGCCGGCGCGGCCCTGGCGATGCTGGCCGTGGCGGCGGCCGCTTCGTTCGCCCCGGCCCTCCGCGCCACCCGTACCGACCCCATCCGCTGTCTTCGCCAGGAGTAACTCATGCAAAATCGTCGCCTGTTGGCAATCAGCCTGCTCGCAACCGCGGCCGCCCTGTGGCCGCAAGATTCCAAACCGAACCTCTCCGGCCGTTGGGTGATGAATGCCGCCAAAAGTACCGGACGTAACCCCAAAACCTGCGAGGAAACCATCGACCACAAGGAACCCGCCCTCACCATCACCACCGTTTCCGAGGATCCGCGCGGCCAGTCGAAGAGCTTCCTGAAGCTGACTACGGACGGCCGCGACTCCGTCAACGAGGTCAACGGCAACGAGTTCCACTCCAAATCCCACTGGGAAGCAGCCAAGCTGGTGACGGTGGTCACGGGCGACCGCGGCCTGACCATGACCGAGGTCCGGTCCCTTTCCGCGGATGGCAAGACGCAGACCGTCGAGTCGTTCATGGGACCATCCCCCGCCACTCCAATGTCGACCCGGCTAATGGAAAAGCAGTAGCCTTCCGCCCACTAAAGGCAGTAAACCACTCCCCACTGTACGCATAGCCCTAAATCGTGCGTGCAAAGTGGACCCATTCCGTGGTATCTATTAGTTTGCAGCATTGGCGGGCGCCGAACCTGGATGTGCTAGCCAGTTTCCCCGCTGACCCCTCCGGTAATCCCACGCCTATCGCCGTGCCAGCCTTGCGTGTGGGGGAAGTGGGCCTCGATCGGTGTCCGCACGGACCAGAGCGGCTTAGGTTCCAAGAGTTTTTCGAAACGTTCTTTCCTGCAAGTTACGGAGCAACTTTCCCCATGGATAGCGACCGCAAGTACAGACAACACGGGTACATGGATTCCGACCGCGAACCCCACGGGCCCCGCGGCGGCGAAGACCGTCCCAAACCCCAAGGCCCGCGCCCCCCTCTGGACGTGACCGGACCGCGCCTGCCGCGCCTGGTCCAGCACGTGGCGGCGTCGCGGTGTTTCAGTTGTTCCACCACCCTGCCCCCCGGAACCGATTTCAGTGGCCTTTGTCCGAAATGCAGCTCGCCGCTGCATTGCTGCAAACAGTGTACTCACTTCGAGCCCTCCACGCGCTTTCAGTGCCTGAAGCCCATTCCCGTGCGGATCCCTTACAAAGATAAGGCCAACGAATGCACCCTGTTCGCACCGCGCGTGACCGTGGCGCGGGAAGGCACCTCCAACGGCTCCGGTCCCGCGGCCCAGCCACCCGTGCAAGCGGGCCCGCCGGCCCCCCGCAACGCTGACGATGCCCGCAGCGCCTTCGACCGGCTTTTCAAGAAGTCGTGAAGGAGGCCGGCTGCAACCGCTCCCTCACGGTCGCGGCTCAGCTGGACCCCCGGCGGGGCCGGATGGAGCAGCGTGAGACCGCCCCCGGAAGCTGGCGAGGCGTATTCTGTGATAGAACGCGATTGCAGTCAAGGCCCTTTTTTCAATGGTGCATGTGCCCCTTGCTCAGCATGGCTCCAGGAAGGCGATGGAACATTGGCGAGGCTCTCGTAGCACTCCCCTACAGTAGAATCCGTTTCAGCCAGCCTGGGCTTTCGTGTTCGTGAAAGGAGGAAGCAAATAACGTATGATGCGGCCAACAGAGAGGGATCCCAAGGCGTCGGAAAAGCCAGGCGATGTGGGGTTGGAGGGAGATGGCTTCGCGGTATTGCGGCGCAACGTAGCGGGGGCGGATTTAGGAAGCAAGAGTCATTGGATCTGCGCCCCCACACTGGATGGCACGGGGCGGGAAGTCCTGGAATTCGGAGCGACGACAGGGGAATTGGAGAGAGCGGCGAAGTGGATGCTGGAGCGGAAGGTCGAATCGGTGGGCATGGAGAGCACCGGAGTGTACTGGATTCCGCCGCACGAAGTGTGGGAGCGGTGCGGATTGGAAGTGGTGCTGGTGAGTACACGGGATTTCTCCCAAGTGCCTGGGCGCAAGAAGACGGACCGGATCGATTGTAAATGGATTCAACGGCTGCATAGCTGCGGGTTACTGCGGGGATCGTTCCGGCCGGCCGAGAAGATTTGCATGTTGCGGACCCTGGTGCGGGACCAAGGGATTCTGAGCGGCGAACAAGGCGACTGGGTGCGGCGGATGCAAAAGAGCCTGGACCAGATGAATGTCCGGGTGCATCGGGCGGTGTCGGATGTTCAAGGCGTCACGGGGATGGCGATCATCCGGGCGATCGTGGATGGGAAGCGGAAACCGGAGGAACTGGCCGAACTGCGCCAGCCCGGGTGCCAGAAAAGCCCCGAGGAGTTCGTCGAAGAGTTAACCGGCAATTGGCGGGCGGATTATCTGTTCAGCTTGACGCAGGGTTTGAAGACGTACGATGCCCTGGGCGAGAGGATCCAGGCATACGAGCAAGAGATTCTGCGCCGGCTGGGAGAGATGGAGCGAGCCGATTATAAGGGCCAGGAAGCCCCCAAGCTAAAGAACGCCAATAAAGCCAAGATGATTCGGCAGCGTGGCCAAGAGCCGCTACGGCAAGGCTATTACCGGGTGCTGGGTGGAGATCTGACCAGCATTGACGGGGTAGGAACGGAGATCGTTCAGCAATTCGTGGCGCACTTGGGGTGGGACCTCACCAAATTTCCCACGGAGAAAAAGCTGATTGGGTATTTGAGGCTGGCACCCCGGCGGCCGGTCACGGGAGGCAAGCCCATCAAGAACCAGAAGAAACGCGGCAGTGGCAGCACCCTGGTAGGGGAGGCGTTGCGCCAGGCGGCCTTCTCGTTGCGGCACAGCCAGACGGCTCTGGGGGCGTACTTTCGCCATATAGCGCAGAGAAAGGGACCCGATGTAGCGTCATTTGCCACCGCCCGCAAGATCGCCACCTATATCTACCGCATGCTCCGCTGGGGACAGCCCTACGTGGACACGGGAGCCGAAGCCCAAGAGCAGATCTATCAGATCGCCCGGCTCAACCACCTAAAAACTTTCGCTGCCAGCCTCGGCTTTGAACTGGCTCCCAAAGCAGTCACTCCATAGTTCGGCAGAGTGGTACCAAGCGGTCTCACAGTAGAAACGGGAGCGTTGATTTCGCAAGGGTTACCGAGCCGCGAGCGTGAGCGAGCGGACGCATTCCCCAAAACGGTTAAGCACCCCTCCTCACCCGCGTGGGCCATTGGGCGCTGAATCGTTGTATACTTATCGCCAATCAGCAGCAAGAATGGAGATCCAGGCAGCGTCTGGGCGCAATTCGCGCCATCGCCAACGGCTGGATGGCTGGATGGAGGAATATGTCCGCGAAGGTTGTGCTAATCACCGGGGCGTCTTCGGGAATTGGAGCGGCCTGCGCCGGCCTGCTCGCCCAGCGCGGTTTCCGTGTCTACGGCTCCAGCCGGAATCCCAATTTCCAGCCGGACGGGTACCACGCTCTTCAAATGGATGTGAGCGATGACAAGTCGGTCGAAAGGGCCGTCTCCAGAGTTATGGAAGAAGCCGGTTCGATCGACGCGCTGGTGAACAATGCCGGTTGCGGTCTGGCCGGGGCCGTCGAAGACACCTCTCCGCAGGAGGCCTTTCGGCAGATGGATGTGAACTTCATGGGGGCGTTTCGTGTCGCCAGGGTTGTCCTGCCGGGCATGCGTCAGCGCCGCTCCGGCGTGATTGTCAATATCAGTTCTCTGGGCGGGCTCTTCGGTCTTCCGTTCCAGAGCTTCTATTCAGCCAGCAAGTTTGCTCTGGAGGGCTGGACGGAGAGCCTGCGTTATGAGGTCAGCCCCTTCGGAATTCGCGTGGTGCTGGTGGAACCGGGCGATGTGAGGACCGGATTCACCGGCAGCCGGGTGCTGGCGGCCGCTGCCGATTCCTCCTCCGCCTATACCGCCCTGTTTTCAAATTGCCTGCGGATTGTGGAGAAGGAGGAGAAGCAGGGCGTTCCGCCGGAAGCGATCGCACGGCTGGTCTGCCGGATTATCGAAGGCAACGCCAAAGGGCCACGATACACCTGCGGCCAAGTTTCGCAGCGCGCCTCGGCTGTGCTGAAGCGCCTGCTGCCGGGGCGGCTGTTCGAAAGCATCATCGGTTCCTTTTACGGCTTGGGCGGCCAGGTCTGACCCCAATTCCGGCCCGGCGGGGTCGATTAAGCAAGGAGACAAAGGTCAGGAGCCAGCAGTCAGAAGCAAATCCGCGCCGGTGCGGAGAGGGTGCGCAACGCCCCGCCCCCGCCCGCCGCCAACAAATCTCCGAGCCTGCTTTCAGATTAAGCGCGATAGAATACCTTCTCGGGTTCAAAAAGGGCTTTGGCGGGCGCCCCGGGTATTGTTTTCGGGCGGAACTCTACCGCTCCCGGATCCGCATATTCCGGAACATCGCCATCTGAATTGATCGTGCGGTTACAGCCCCATAGGACCGGACTTCGACCGCGCCGGATCTCCAGGATCCGCCGCGGCCGTCGATGAAACGCTGGTGGCCGAACTGGCCCGCGGGCGTGGCAGTCGTGGCCGTCGCGGACCTGGGGCATCTGCGGTGCGATTCTGCTATGATCTCCCACGATGAACAGGGTTGCCCGGACCGCTCGGCGATCCGAACCAACGCGCTCAACTTGACCAGCCGGTGACAGGGCTGCCCCGTTCAGTTCACCGGCTTGAGTGCCGCTAGAACCGATTTCGGAACTCTGGCCACGACATGGACAGCCGGATCGACTACCTCGGCCACGTCGTACACCATGGATGTACCCAGGACAGAGGAGACTTCCGCGGCATTGAGACCGTACTTTTTCTCCAGCCAGCGGACGAGGTTGGTGGTAGCGCCACGGAATGCTTCGTCGAGGCTGCCGGCGATGCCGCTCGCCATGAGGTAATCGGTATTCTCCATGCGTGGGCTCGGCGGTGACGCGCCGGGTTCCAGGTTCACGCTGAACTCAATGTCCATCGAGGTCTCCAGCGCGTTGCCGGTCAGCTCGCCGGCGCCCTGCAAAGCGTGGCCGTCGCCGACAAACAGGAGCGCCCCGGGGACGTACACTGGCAGGTAGACGGTGATGCCTTCGCGGAGCTGGTTGTAGTCCATGTTTCCGCCATAACCACCCAAAAAGCCGGAGCGGTACTGCATGCCTGCGGGCGGCGCGACACCAACACAGCCGAGCATGGGCGCGAGCGGCACGCGGTAGTCCCTAAGCTTCTCGGTCGGCTTCTGGAGCGATGCAAACCCAGCTTCGCGGTCGAGCTTCCAATCCGCGTTGTAGTCTTCGACGCGC
This sequence comes from Bryobacteraceae bacterium, assembly GCA_052144935.1. GTDB lineage: Bacteria > Acidobacteriota > Terriglobia > Bryobacterales > Bryobacteraceae > JOPF133. The sequence continues at coordinate 19,359 of JBKQPR010000054.1, read as the reverse complement.
TTCCGCTGCTCCACATACCCCGGGTTGAGCGCGGAGTTCACGATGAGCGGGCTGCTGATCGCGGTATCGCGGTTCAGGCGGATGCGGTTGAAGTGGACGACGAGCGTATCGCCCGGCAGAGCGCCGTCGATATAGAAGGGGCCGGTGAGCGGGTTTCCGCCGGAGGTTCGGCGCACACCCTTTGGGTCGGTGCCGCCTGCATCGACCGACCAGGTCTTCACCGTATCTCCGGGACTGATATGAAGGGCCGGTTCTATGGCGCCGGAGAAGAAGTGGTGGAACTCGGTGGGCTCGAATGTGTGAGTTTGGGGTGCGGCGGCGGCCTTGGGCAGGTCGCGCCGCGCCTCCCATGTCAGGTCGAGCTTCTGTTCGACCATGGTCCCGGTGCCTTCGATGCGGTCGCCGACCAGGCGGCCTTGCAGGTGGATCGTGGTCTGCTGGTTCGGCTTCACCGTACCTTCGATGCGTCCGTTTTGAAAGGTACCGTCAAAAGCATTGCCGCCAAGTTTCCCGGTCAGCGTGGTTCCGTTGAGATTCAGCTCCAAACGATCATAGTTGTTCTCTTCGAAGAACTTCAGATTGGAAACCCATTTACCCGCGGGTGAAGGAGAGGCGGTCTGGGCCCGGGCCGCAGCCGCGAGACAGAGCAGAGCAAGGGCGTATCGCATGGAGCTTAAGACGATGATTTCCAGGAAAGGTTCCCCTGGTGGGCATCCGCACAGCGGGTGGCCGATCCGGGCGCTCGGCTGGAGCGGCCTTCCGATTCCGCGATGATCTCCCAGCCGTACGACGACGACGCCGGCGTGTGCTACGCCGTGAGGAATCGTCGAATCGGCTGATTCGTAGTCTTTTGGCGGCCCTTGGCCGTTGCGGCAGAACGCTGGATACGCATGGCCGGGTTCAGGAGTCTGCTCACGATCTCGTGCCGAACGGCTTTCTTTTCCACGAAGTCCGCGCCCAGGGCCGTGAGGGCATAATCCGCATTATCCGACGCGGTAACCAAGTCTTTGGCGCGGAGATACCACAACGTGAAGCTGAGGTATTCGCGCGGGAACCCCATCTCGCGCTCCAGATCCAGCAGCGAGACACCCGGAGCGTCCGGGTTTGTCTGCCGTTTGTAGTACAGGAGACACAGCACACCCAAACGGCGGTTGGCCTCCGCCTCTACCCCCGTAACAAAGTCTTTTAGCCCGAAGATCGGCTTCGGTCCGTCACCTTGTTTCTTCTCCAGGGTGGCATCGTATTCCGACCGGCGTTCCGCATCGGAGAGCACGGCATACGCCCGCTTCATGCGGAGGAACTGCTCCAGGTCGCCGGTTTCGGGATTATCGGGATGAAAACGCAACGCCATAATACGGAACACACGATGAATGGTCTGGAGATCGGCCTTCGGGCTAATCTGGAGTGTCTCGTAGTGATCGGGTTCAGCGTCGATAGGCCTTTGCCGCACCGGTTTCTCCGCTTCCGGCGCCTCTTCCCGGGCCTCAAGACCGACGTGGAACTTCGTGCCGCGCCGCGTACTATGAACAACTTCATAGGACCCCACGATCGAGCCGTCCCGGGCCTGCACGAAGACTATCGAGCCTGCCCTCAATTCGGCGGGGCACTCAATTCCGACGCCGGCCGAGGAAATATCGAGGCCGCTGCCTTCGGTGGAATACGCGTTGGAATTCACGCCTCGCCAGGTTAGCGAATAGTGCCCGCCTTTTAGCTGTCTCGGCTCCGACCGCGCCTCGTCCATACGTGCTCCTTTCGCTACCCGGCTTCTGCCTCACGGGAACATCCGAAGCATAGCTGGGCGCACGTTCCCTTACAAGATTCCCGAGAGTTGCCAATGGCGCACTAACGATCGCTAGGTCCGTGCTGAGAACCTTCCGCACCAATCGCCTCGTAAGGCAGGATTTGAGCCGGATCGGCTTGTTTAAGCGGACGTCATGCCGGCTTCTCGGGACTAAACCGGCCAAATTCCTCAACGCCGCTTCGGCTCCACAGCTCGGTCTATCACGAAAAGGGCAACCAGAGTGCCCCGCCGGCGTACGCGAGAAACACCGGAGGACCCTTGATAACGATCGTATTCTCACCCGCCAGCGCTTTGGCCACGATGTAGTCGCACTCTTTGGGCAGGTCGAGATTGGTTTCCCGAGTCGTCTGATTCAATTACAGGACAATCCGCGAGGTGACCTTCCGGCAGGTCCGGATTTCCGCCGCGGATTTGCACCTCGAAGGCCACGATGTCCTGGCGGGAACGAGCGATTCACGGGGCCTCCTTCTTACCCTCCGGCACGAATCTCCTCGAACGTCCGCCCGTCGCCGTCGAGCCGCTAAACCGAACGTCATAAGCAATTGCGCATTCGCTCCCTGAGCAAGCAGGGCAAGCAAAGCATGCCCCACCAACACAGCTCGATCGTTGAAGTGGTGGGGCATGCTTTAGCACGCCCTGCTCCCTGAGCAAACAGAAACGTCGCCATGTTTCTATAGCCAATCCCGCCCGAGGGGCACGACGGATGGCGTTACGTACTGTTACGGCTGGCCATTGATTGGTTCGGCCGTCTCCCCTATACTTTTCCACAGGACGTATATCCAATGCTCTGGCAGTCCTGGTGTCCCCACTGCAAATCCCACCGGATTGCGCCCAACCTGTGCCACGGCCTGATGGAAAAGCTGCTCACTCTGCTGGTCGTGCAATACCGCTGCCATAGCTGCGATTTTCTGTGCTTCAAGTTTCGCGGGATCGTGCACTCCAGGTGAATCGGACCGCCATTTCGGATGGACCCGTCGTGTTGTCAGTCCGCCGCACGAATCTCGCACCGGGGGCGAGCCGCTGGGCCCCTGTCGGTGGATGCCGATCCGGCCGCCGATCCCGGCGTACATCGGCACGGTCTATCACGAGGACACCAGACTGCCCCCCAGCACCGGGAGCACGCCACCACCGGCGTCGCGGCGGGTGGCCGCCGGCGCGCGGATGGACGCTCTCGGCTGGCGGTCGGATCGCCGCCGCGCAACGGCGACGTTGGCTGCGAGGCGCGGACTCCGCGTCGTGGATCGACTCTTCTCGCACCTCGACCACGAGCCGGTTCGGGTCCGTCATCGCTGCGCTGTCGAAATACTGCGGCGGATTCTGAGCGTACCACTTGACGGCCATAGGCGACACTTGGTGGCTCGGATATGGATCGTCGAGCTGCAAGTGAGAGTTGGCGCCCGTGGCTATGAATCGATTGCTCGCGCTGCCGGCTACGGCTGCTTGGCTGGGTCGGTCCTCGACCCAGGACGGATTGGGGATGTTTCGCCGGCATCCGGCGCGGGTTCGTAGGCTGTTTCCCGGCGTGGCTGGAGGACCTTCTGCAGAGCGCGCACCACCACATTCCGGCGCTTCGATGGTGACGTTTTCGGGGGATCGGCCTTGACTGCCGGTGGGGGGCTGGGTTCCGGCTCCGGCCCCGCGAATGTTGCCGGCAACGAGATTTCCGGAGGCTCCGCCGCTATAGCCGCCGGGACCGCCGGGACTGCCAGGAGGATCTGAGCATCTGGTAGTGACCCGGTGAAGCGAAGGTCGGCCGGGGGAGATGGCACGGCTCTTCGCGCTCCGCGTGGCAAGTTACCCTGTGGTAACGCCGGCGGATTCGAGTCGGGAGTGGAAGTCGCCTCAGCCGGCGCAGGAGACGACAGCGGACCCGATTCGCCTTTTTGGGCTACCAGGGCAGGTTGAACCACCGCAGAGGAATCCTTGCCACGCTGGCCCGGCACCGGCAGCGGAGACCGCGGATTGAGTACGACTGAAGCATAGGTCGCCGCCGCCAGAATGAAACAGACCACAGCAGCCAGAGAAAGCCGTTTCGGCCGGTATTTGATGGCCGGAGCGATTGGTGGTGCCGGAGCGGCAGATGCGACGTGTTGGAGTGCGGCGTAGAAGGCATGGGCTGTCGGAAACCGCTTGTCGGGCTCTTTCTCGAGGGCGGTGAGGATCACCTGGTTCAGCTCCGTCCCGATCGTAGGTTCCAATTCCAAGGGCGGTCGCGGCGCGGAGTTCTGATGTGCCATCAGGACCTCAAACGCACTGTCTGCCGGGAACGGCACCTGGCCGGTCACGATCTCATAAAGGACGACACCGGCGGAATAGGTGTCACTGCGCGAATCGGCGGTGCTGGTTCCCCACGCCTGCTCGGGCGACATGTAGCAAGGGGAGCCGGCGCACACACCGGATTGCGCGAGCCGCGGGCTGGTGACGGACAGGGCCAGCCCGAAGTCGGTCAACTTCACCGATCCGTCTGGAGAAACGATGATATTCTCGGGCTTGATATCCCGATGCACGACGCCCTCGGCATGGGCATACGACAGTCCCGCCAGCATCTCGAGCAGAATGCCGATCCCCCGATCGAGGGGTACACGGCCCCGCGCCAGAATCGCGCTTAGCGGCTCTCCAGGTATCAATTCCATCACCAGCGCAAGGCCGTGCGGTGTCGAGAACGCGTTGTATACAGCGGCGATATTTGGGTGGTGCAAGCTGGCTTGCACCTGGATTTCCCGCAGGAAGCGCTGTTCTTCTTCGGCGATGTGGAGCCGCGCGTTTACCAGGATCTTGATGGCGTCTCGACGGCGCGTGATGACGTGTTCGCCCTCATAGACCTCGCCGTAGGCTCCCGTGCCGATCCTGGAAAGGACCCGGTAGTCTCCAAGCTGCGTGCCGGCTTCAAGACTCATTCACACCTCCGGGCGTCGCGACGCGCATCCGCCGCGGCCCCGTCATTTGAAGACAAGCCAGAAGGCCACCAGCAACACGCCCAGACACGCACCGGCGGCACTGCCAATGATGAGCTGCTGCCTCGACAGGGAAGGGTCGGCGAGAGCGGCGAGGAAGGCCGGTACCGGGACCACTGCCGGGACGATCCGGGCAACGGTCTCCGGCGGGACGCATGGTGTAGTGTCCGATGGCATAGCAACCTCGACAGCGGCCGGGTCTGACACGTTGTCCGAATTCCCAACCGCAGCCGTGTTGACAGGTTGCCCGGCCAACTCCATGGAGGGTTGTGTCTCTGTAACGCCAGTGGCCCGCATCGGCGGAGCCGCCGCCTCTTCCTGCCCGAATCCGGACGGTGATGGACGCCCCTCCCGATCGTGGACCGCGGACCGGTCTGCGTCAATGGCGGGTGCGGCCGCGGCTTGCGGTGGCGGTTCCGCCTGAGCGGGTCTCAGCGCCTCGCTTACCGCGGCCAGCGCTTCATCGAACTCTGCGGCCGTCTGATAGCGTTGGGCGGGATCTTTCGCGAGGGCCTTCAAAACGACCGCTGCAAGCTGCCGGGGAACGGCCGGGTTCACCACGTTGGGTGGCATGGGCGGCCGGTTGACTTGGGCAGCCATCAGCTCGAATTGGCTTTCCAGGTCAAAGGCCGGCCGCCCGCAGAGCATTTCATATAGGAGCATGCCGAGCGAATAGAGATCGCTGCGAGCGTCCACGGCGCCCATTCCTTTGATCTGTTCCGGAGAAATGTACTTCAGGTTGCCCATTGCCAGGCCGACCTGCGTAAGTTTGGGACTGCTGGTGCCCTTCGCCAAGGCAAAATTGGTCAGCTTGACAACCCCGCCCGAACCAACAATGATGTTTTCCGGACTAATGTCGCGGTGAACGATTCTCTGCTGGTGCGCGTAGGCCAGCGCGGAGAGAACCTGCCGGGTCAAGGCGACGGCCTTCACCCAAGAAAGCGGTCCAAGAAGCAACTGGTCGGCTACCGTGGGTCCTTCCACGAGTTCCGTGGTGATGATCAAGTGATTCTCGAGCTCGATCGCACTGAACAGGGTGACGATGTTGGGGTGGAGCAGACCGGCATGCACGCGCATTTCACGCAAGAAGCGCTCGGACTGTTCCGGATCGTTTTGCGCACCTTCCGGAAGAGATCGCAGCGCCTCCACTCGTCCAACCATCGTATTCTCGACCCGGAATTCGATGCCGTTCTTCGATCGCTTCAGAACATCGAGAAAGTGGTATCCGGAGTACGTGTCGCCCACTTGGAATTCCATCAATCGGTCTCCTGGCCGGCAGAATCCTAAGGCGCCTGCCGTTCCGATTCTAGAACGTACCCCCGAGAGGCGATCAATTCGAAAAACGTTAGTAAACTTTCGCCAACCAAGGTCAGTATTGGGGCGTATTCGCTATACCCTCGCCTGTGATGCGACTGCCGCAGAGAACCGATCGTCATAGTCGTCGAACCACCCGGCGGGCAGCTCGCGCAGCAGCTTCTCGACCACCGCCTGGGCCAGTTTGTAGCCACCCGATTGAAACCACGGGACCAATGGATTGCCCCTGTCGCCGATCGCGGGTCGGACCGATTGGCGGCAACTATTCCACTACCAAACGGCAGTCTGGCTGGTCAGGTTGCCAGCCGTTTCCGCACAGGCAGCGGTGGCGCCTGAGGTGGGCGCGCGGCTGGAGGCGGCCTCGGATTCGGCGATGATCTCGCACCATGAACAAGCTGCCCGGATCGGGATCGGGCGCAGCACCTGTTTCGAGGTGAAGGCGGGGCGCGGGGGCAAGCAAGCCCGGCGACGCACGGCAACACCGGGCCGGTTTGCATGGCATCGTTTGGCGGTTGATCTCCTGGAGTTGCGTGCGAGCGTTTGGCTGGCGTACTCTCACGGTTGATGAAATCAGTCCGCGAAATCCCCTGGAGACGCACGGTGCTCGCGCTGTTGCTATTCGGCACGGCGTTCGGCTACCTGGAAGCGGCGGTCGTCAGCTACTTGCGCCTGCTGCACGAGCCTGCGCGGCAACGGTTTCACCCAGGCCGCGCACCGGGTGAGTTATTCCCGCTGCTCACGCTCAAACAATTGCGGTCGGCGGGCAGTGAACAGCGGCAAACGCTGGCTGTCGAGATCGGTCGTGAAGCGGCCACCATCGTCATGCTCGCGGCCGTCGCCCTGGCGGTCGCGGAAAATGCCGGGCAGTGGGCGGCGGCTTTCGTGATCGCGTTCGGAACGTGGGACATCAGCTTCTACATCTTCCTGAAGGTTTTGTTGGGTTGGCCCGCTTCGCTGTTCACGTGGGACATCCTGTTCCTCATTCCCGTGCCGTGGGTCGGGCCGGTGCTGGCTCCCGTGCTGGTTTCGGCGGCGATGATTGCGGTGGGAATATGGCATTTTCGGAGTGAGGCGCGCTTCAAGCCCGTGCGTATGAGTGCCGGGCCTTGGACCGGGATCGTCGCCGGAGCAGTCGTGATCGTGATTTCGTTCGCGATGGACTACCCCAATCTGATGGCGGGCGGGATGCCGCATCCGTTCAACTGGAGCGCCTTCGCGCTGGGAATGACGATCGGCGTGGCGAGCTACGCCTGGGCGGTGTCGCGGTCAATGCACGTGAAACACAAAGCGATCGCCCCAACTGCCGAGCACGCAAACAACCCCATAAACTGAACGCCCGTAGTCCCTCATTAGCAGGTCGCCCACCCGCCGCCTTCTCGCTTTGAGAGATTACCTGTCTCATCGCCGCCGCCCACCGCGTAGCGGTCCGGACGCCGGGCTGAGACGGCAAGACTGGTTCGGCCTCGCGGCCGGCAGTGGCGCCGGGCACGACGGGAGAAGCCGGCGCCCGCCGGCAGACACCAGCGCTGAACTGGCTCGGCCCGCGTTAGGGAGACTGACCGCGCGTCTGCGCGTCGAGGTGCGAGCCCGTAAGGGAGTGTCCACCGGCCGCCGGCCACCAACATTGGCGAAAGACGCCACGAGGAGTTGCTTCGAACCAGCCGTCGCCCTAAGCCGGTTCTTCCGCGCGAACCTGCACAATCACCGATGTCGTAATCGGCTCGAAGGCCGGATGGTTGAATTCCAGGCACATGCCGCGCCCGATAAATCCCTGCTTGATCATCGAGCCGCCCCACGTGGACCCTTGGATGGTCACAAGCACCGGTTCCGGGCAGAACACCGGGTGCCCGGAGATGAGCGCCTTTCCCATCCCTTCGTAGCGCAGCGTGTAGGCGCGGTTTTGCGTTTGCACTTCCAGCACGGTGCCTGGCAGCACATCGCGAAGGTGCACGCCGCCCTCGATCTCCGACTGGACAATCCGGCTGTTCACGAAATCGGCAAGGTGCGGACTGGGCTGGAAGAGGACCGGGCTCTCCATGTACTTTCAGTCTAGTACATTTTGCGGCGAAAATCCTTCGTACCGGTACTGGGCTTCAGGCTACTGGGGCAGTTCCCATTTGCCAAGGGATGCCCGGCCCGCGGGAACCCGCTACACTGCGGGAGAATGAGCGGGCGCATCGTCGACGACACCACTTTCCGGCGCCTCGTCCGCGCGCGCGACTTCCTGGCCGCCGGGCATGCCAATCCCATCAAGCTGGAGGAGGCCGCGCGCCAGGCCTGCCTGTCGCCGTTCGACTTCCAGCGCCTGTTCGCCCGCACCTTCGGCGAATCGCCGCTCCAGTTCGTCACCCGCCTGAGAATGGCGTGCCCGGCGGCTTCTCGAAGCCGGCGAAATGCCGGTCGCCGAAATCTGCCTGGAGATCGGCTATGCCAGCCTGGGCACGTTCAGCACGCGTTTCGCCGAGCGGGTGGGACAGTCGCCCTCCGAGTATCCCCGGGCAGCCCGCCGCTGGGTGGCCCCGCGCCACGGCTGGCGCATCTATCGCCTGCCCGCTTGTTTTGTAAATTTCTGGCTGGCCGAATCGCAAGATTGAAGAAGCGCGCGCCGCCCGGCGCAGGCTATATTCCACCCAGGAGGACCGATGATTCAACGTCTCACCGCAACTACCCTGTTCGTCGCCGACCAGGACGAGGCTCAGGATTTCTACGTCAACAAGCTCGGGTTTGAAGTTCGCATGGACCAGACCGCGGGCGACTTCCGCTGGCTCACGGTCAGCCCCAAAGCCCAGCCGGATTTACAGATTATCCTGATGAAGCTGGCCCCCCACGGCCACATGGACGCGGATAGCGCCACCACCCTTCGCGGCCTGATCCGCAAGGGTGTCACCGCCGCCGGCGTTTTCGAGACCGCCGACGTCCAAAAAACCTACCGGGAGCTTACCGCCCGCGGCGTGGAGTTCGTGTCGCCTCCCCAACAGAAGTTCTACGGCACCGAGGCCGTCTTCAAGGACCCCACCGGCAACTGGTTCAGCCTCACGGAACGGAGTTGACCCACCCGCGCCCCCCACGCGCACCCACCCGCGGCATAGCCGGACCGCGCGAATCCCGCCGCGCCCGCGCTCCCCAGTCCGCCGCCCTCCGGCCCGCGCGTTGTCCCGGTTGCGGCTCCGGCTCCTGGACCGGTCCCTCGCCCCGCGGCGGTTCCGGTCTCCGCGCCCTCCCGCCGGCTCCGGTTCCGGCTCCTCGACCGGTCCCTCGTCCCGCAGCGGTTCCGGTCTCCGCGCCATCCCGCCGCCGGTCCACCCCGCCCAGTCCCGCCTCACCCGATGTGTTACAAAGGATATAGGCCCTCCCTTCATCCCCTATGACCTCGACCATCGCTCCCGCTCGGGACATCGAAATGACTTCGCTCTCCAATGGCGTCCGCGTCATCACGGAGGCCATGCCGCACGTGCGCTCGGTGTCCGTCGGTATGTGGATCGGCAGCGGTTCGCGGCGCGAAGGGCCGGAGCAGAACGGCATCTCGCACTTCATCGAGCACATGCTGTTCAAGGGAACCCCGCGGCGCTCGGCCGAGGATATCGCCCGGTCGGTGGACTCCATTGGCGGCAACCTGGACGCCTTCACCGCCAAGGAACTGGTCTGCTTTAACACCAAGGTGCTCGACCAGCACCTGTCGCTGGCCTTCGACGTTCTGGCGGACCTGGTGCTGCATCCGCTCTTCCGCGAGGAGGATATCGAGAAGGAAAAGGGCGTCATCCTGGAAGAGATCAAGATGGAGGAGGACAGCCCGGACTACCTGGTGCACGAGATCTTCTCCTCCAATTTCTGGAAAGACCATCCGCTGGGCAAGCCGATTCTGGGCACTCCCCAAACCGTCAAACGGTTCGACCGCCAGATGGTGCAGAACTTCTACAGCCAGGTGTACGCCCCCGCCAACCTGCTCGTGACGGCGGCCGGCAACCTGACCCACGACGGTCTCGTCGCGCTGGTCCGCGAGCATTTCGAAGCCCTGCCGCCCGGCGCCGCCGCCCCGCCCGACCACGTGCCCAGCACCCACGCGCGCATCGCCCTGCGCAACAAGAAGGCCCTGGAGCAGGTGCACCTTTGCCTGGGCGTGCCTTCCTACCCGCTGCCCCACGAGGAGCGCTTTGCCTGCTACGTGATGAACACGCTGCTGGGCGGCGGCATGAGTTCGCGGCTATTCCAGAACATTCGCGAGCGGCAGGGGCTGGCATACGCCGTGTTTTCCGAGTTGACCCCATATCGCGATACGGGCTGCCTTTCGATCTACGCGGGCACCTCGCAGGAATCGGCGCGCAAGGTAGTGGAGTCCATCACCAACGAATTCCGGCAGCTCAAAACGCAGGCGGTGTCCGACGAGGAATTGCGGCGCGCCAAGGACCATCTGAAGGGGTCGCTGATGCTGAGCCTGGAATCCACCGGCAGCCGCATGTCGAACCTGGCGCGGCAGGAGATGTACTTTGGGCATTTCTTCACTCTCGACGAGTTGCTGGACTCGATCGAGAAGGTGACCGCCGCGGATGTGCAGCGCATCGCCCGCACCTTCTTCGATTCCAAACAGATCGCCCTGACCGTCCTGGGCAACCTGGAGAATTTCAAGATCGGCCGCGAAGATCTGGTGTGCTGAGGGCCGGGTGCACGAGAAGCGCTGCATCGCCAAGGGACTGGAATCCACGTGGAAGGACCTTCCCCGTGCGGCGCCGGAAAGCCTGGCAGTCCGTGGCAGAAGCGCCAAAACTACCCGGCCGCGAAACTTCCCATAACGGGACTTCCCATTCCCTATCCGCCTCAACTTCGCGATTCGCCCGCCAAGCAGCCGAGGAAGGCAAGCACCCGCAACGATCATCCCCCCTCCCGCCAGCGCGCGCCACGTGCGCGCACCTGATATCATTCCCGTGTGGGCAATTCCGCTTGCGTCCCAAGTTCTGCCTCGGCCGTCCCAGCCACGACGGATACTTCGCGGCACTCCGCCCTCGTCCGCGTCACTCACTGGATCACCACCCTGTGCTTTCTTGCCCTGCTCGTCAGCGGAGTTGAAATCGTCATCTCTCACCCTCGCTTCTATTGGGGCGAAGCCGGCAATGTATTGACTCCAACCCTGTTCAAACTGCCGATCCCTGCCTCGAGGCCATCCGTGCCGACCGGCTACGGGTACGTGCTGCCGGACCAGAACGGCTGGAGCCGGTATCTCCACTTTCAAGCTGCCTGGATTGCTGTATTAACCGGCTTACTGTATACGATTTTCGGCTTGGTTACAGGGCATTTCCGGAAAAACCTGCTCCCGGGTGAGGCCGATCTTTCGTGGAAGGCGTTCTTGATCGCAATCGCTAACCATTTGCGCTTCAAGCGGCCGAGTGAGGCAGAAGCCCGGTCGTATAACCTGCTTCAGCGGCTCACCTACCTGTTCGTGATCTTCGTTCTGTTCCCCTTAGTAATCTGGACGGGCCTGGCGATGTCCCCTGCCTTTGTTTCCGCGGTTCCCGCCGCCGTCACGGTGTTCGGCGGCCAGCAATCCGCACGGACGATTCATTTTTTCGTCTCCGTGTTCCTTTTACTGTTCCTCTTGGTTCACGTCGTGATGATTTGTCTAGCCGGATTCAAGAACCGCATGCGAGCGATGATCACGGGGCGCGCCGATACACCTATGGAGCGCGCATGAGCAATCTCTCACGCCGCAAACTGATCACAACCGGACTCGCGGCCACGGCGGGCGTATCGGGCCTGGGCGTGGCCGCGCGCATGGCGCAAAGGTATGGACTGATCCCGCCCGATCATGGCGGCATCTACGGCGCGGGCGAAACGCTGACCTATGCTTCGCAGCGGATACTGACGCGCTACTCGTCGGCCCGTGAGTTCCCACGCAGCGAGATTTCGAAAACTCCGTTCGCAAACGGCAGGCCCCCCAAGCTCGAAGCCTTCAGGCGCCTTCAGGAAGGAGCTTTCGCCGACTGGCGGCTCGGCGTCGACGGCATGGTCGCCCGCCCAGCATCGTTTTCGCTTGCCGAACTCAAGAGCTATCCCTCCCGCAGCCAGATCACTCATCTGGCCTGTGAAGAGGGCTGGTCTTTTATTGCTGAATGGACCGGCGTGCCTCTATCTCACGTCTTGGACGTCGTGGGGATTCTCCCGCAAGCCAGATATGTGGTCTACTTCTCGATACAACGCGGCTGGTGGGACAGCGTCGATATGGCCGATGCATTGCATCCTCAGACTCTGGTGACCTACGGGATGAATGGCGGTGAGCTTCCCGTGGGCCACGGCGGGCCTATTCGTCTGCGTGTTCCCCGCCAGCTTGGCTATAAGAGCGTGAAATATATCACGCGCCTGACGGTAACCGATAATCTGAAACAGTTCGGCAAGGGCTTGGGCTCCGCGGCGCCAGAAGGTGGTTACGCCTGGTACGCCGGTATCTGACAGGCGCGTTTCAGGCGAGTGGCGCGCGGGGCGGGCGCTGAGACCGGCATTCCCGCCCAGCCGGAGCGGGCCACTACCCCGCTGCCTTCAGCAACTTCTCCGCGTTGATGGCCCCCTCGGGCGTTTCCTCGTGCTTGAACATCAGGTACAAATCCCGCCCCGTGGCGAGCAGCTCCTGCGCCCGCGCCGCGAACCCGTCGATGTCGCCTGCCGTGTACTCCGGTTTGCGCAGCCGGTAGTACACGAAATCGGCCGTAATCACTTCGGGCACTTCCAGCTTTTCGGATTCGGCAACGCACAGCGCCACGTTGTGCGCGCGCAACGCCTCGTACACCGGCTCCGCCAGCCACGATTCGTGGCGGAATTCGAAAGCGTAACGCAGATCCTTGGGCAAGCGGTCCAGGTAATCGGCCAGCAGGGCCGCGTCGCATTTGAGCTGCGGCGGAAGCTGGAACAGAATCGGGCCCAGCCGGCGCGCGCTGCGCAAAGGATCGATCATGCGCAGGAAGAGACCGGTGGCCTCGGAGGCGTTCTTCAGCCGCAGGATGTGGGTGATGCGCTGATTGGCCTTCACCGCGAAGACGAAGCCCGGCGGAGTGGCCTCCACCCAGCTCTGGAGCGTGGCGGCCGAGGGCAGCCGGCGGAAGGTGTAGTTGATCTCCACCGAGTTCAGCCGCGTGGCGTAGTGCTTCAGGAACTGGTTGGACGGCAGTTTGGCCGGATAGAAGCCCGGCTTCCACGCCGGGTACGCGAAGCCGGAGGTTCCAGCATACAAAGTTGCCATGGCTTATCATTATCTCTGGCCGGAGGTCGTTTATGCTCGTGCATCTTGTGGAAAGCTGGCTGCTCAGTGCGGTGGCCCTTTGGATTGTGGCGCAGATTCTGCCGGGAGTCCGCGTGCGGGACTTCGGGGCGGCTATGATCGCGGTGGTCATCATCGCCGTGGTGAACGCCACGGTGGGTCCGGTGGTCAAGTTTTTCGCCTTTCCGATTACATTCCTCACGCTGGGGCTGTTTCTGCTGGTGATCAACGCGGCGCTGCTGAAACTGTCGTCCCTGTTCACACCGGGGTTCGAGGTCCGGGGATTCCTCTCGGCGGTGTTGGGCTCGGTGCTGATCACGATTCTCAACTCCGCGCTGCGCCACCTGGTGTTTCGCTAAGTGTTGACGCCAACCACTGCCGAAGAGTTGGCCGAAACTCTGCGGCGCCTGGCATTGCACGATTGCCTGATCGCACTGGAGGGCGGTGGCAGCAAGCGGCGCATGGGCGGCGCCATCCATCCCGCCGATGAGACCGTCTCCGTGTCCGGCCTCGCCCGCGTGCTCCACTACGAGCCGTGCGACCTCACCATCAGCGTGGAGGCGGGCCTGCCGTGGCGCGGTTTGACGGCAGTGCTCGCGGCCCACCGCCAGATGGTTCCACTCGATCCGCCCTTTGCGGACGCGGCCACCGTGGGCGGCGTGGTGGCGGCCAACTGCAGCGGGCCGCGGCGGCGGCTCTACGGCACGGCGCGCGACCTGGTGATCGGGATGCGCTTCGCCACCTTGGAAGGCAAGTTGGTGGATACCGGCGGCATGGTGGTGAAGAACGTGGCGGGGCTGGATATGGCCAAGCTCATGATTGGCTCATTTGGCACGCTGGCGGCCATCGCGGTGGTGAATTTCAAGCTTCTTCCGCAGCCCGCCGCGGAGCGCAGCTTCCTGCTGGCCTTCGATTCGGCGGCGGACGCGGTGGCGGCGCGCGCCCGAATTGGGGCCGGCGCGCTGGAGCCGGCCGCCTTGGATCTGTTGAATCCGGCGGCCGCCGCCATGCTGGGGAACCCGGCCTGGATGCTGGCCGTGCGCGCCGCCGGCAACCGGCCCGCCGTGGATCGCTACGAGCGCGAACTGGCGGACATGGGATCCGGGGTGGCGCTCGAAGGGGAGCAGCATTCCCGGCTGTGGCGGCGCATCGAGGACTTCACGCCGCAATTCCTGGTCAATCGTCCCGATGGCGCCGTGGTACGGGCCTCATGTACCCTGAAGGAGTTGGCCGCGGTGATGGAGCGGTTCGCGGGCCCGGCCGTGGCGCGCGCCGGCTCGGGAGTGTGTTACGGTTACTTCGAGCGCAGCCGCGAGGCGGCAGTGTGGCTAGCGGACGCGGCCGGACGCGGCTGGAAAGCGGTGATGGAATTCGGCCCGGAAGGCCGCCACGAGCTGGAGTTGTGGCCCGCTCCGGGCGGCGATCTGGAACTTATGCGGCGGGTGAAGCACATGTTCGACCCGTCTAACCTGTTAAACCGTGGACGTCTCTACCAACGTATCTGAACAATCCGCGCAAGGGCCTCGGCAGTTCGACCTGGACCGCTGCGTCCATTGCGGCCTGTGTCTGAACGCCTGCCCCACCTATCGCCAGTTGGGGCTGGAGATGGATTCGCCGCGCGGGCGCGTCTACCAGATGGTGCAGGTGGCTAATGGCGCGCCGATTACGGATTCCTACCTGGAACATATCGGCCTGTGCCTGGCCTGCCGGGGCTGCGAATCCGCCTGCCCTTCGGGCGTGCGTTACGGGCGCATGGTGGAAGACGCGCGCGCGCAGATTGAGGCCCACATTGAGAAAGAGGCGCCGCGCGGATGGCCGGCGCGCCTGGTGCGCCGCTTCGTATTCGATCGGCTGATCCGCTCGCGCGCGTGGCTCACGGTGGCCGGCACGCTGCTTTACCTGTACCAAGCCAGCGGGGTAAAGGCGCTCATGCGCTGGCTGGGGTTTTTCAAGATGCTGGGCCGCTGGGGCGACCTGGTGCAGCTTGCGCCCTCGGCCGAACCGCCCTTTTTCTTCAGCCAGATTGGCCGCGTCTTTCCAGCCCAGGGAGAGCGCCGCAAGCGCGTCGCGTTTCTCGCTGGCTGCATCGCCAACGTGGCCTTCGCGCGCCTCAACGAGGCCACCGTGCGGGTGCTGCAAAAGAACGGCTGCCAAGTTACGGTTCCCGAAGGCCAGGGCTGCTGCGGCGCCCTGCACTTGCATGCGGGCCTGCGGGAAGGGGCGCGGGAGCTGGCCCGGCGCAACATCGGCGCGGTGCTCAGCCAGGGCTTCGACGCAGTAATCACCAACGCCGCGGGATGCGGGTCGACGCTCAAGGAGTATGGAGACCTGTTGGAAGACGACCCGGATTACGCCCCCCAGGCGCGGCGCTTTTCCGAGTGCATGCAGGATGTCACCGAGTTTCTGGCGTCGCTGGAATTGAATCCCCAAATGGGCGCCGTCAACGCGGTGGTGACCTACCAGGATTCCTGCCATCTGGCGCACGGCCAGCGGGTGCGGACGGCGCCCCGCAAGCTGCTGGCGGCGATTCCCGGCCTGACCTTCCGCGAAATGCCCGGCGCGGACCTTTGCTGCGGCAGCGCGGGAATCTACAACGTGGTCGAGAACGAAATGTCGATGCAGATCCTGGCCAGCAAGATGGCGTCGGCGAAAACCACCGGAGCGGAGATCATCGCCACCGCCAATCCCGGATGCATCCTGCAGCTTCAAGCCGGCGTGCGCCTACACGGCACCCGCCAACGGGTGATGCACGTGGTGGAGCTGCTGGATCTGGCATACAAGAATTCGTGAGCGGGACGAATCCTCGTCGCCAGCCGGGGCTTCAGAGGAGTAACATGCCAGGCCGATGCTCTACTACCTTGGAACACCGGGCAGCGCACCACTGAGCCGGGTAAAGCAGGTCTGGCTTCAGGAATCCGGTTGGACCGAGAGGGACCTGGAGAACCTGCTGGTCGACAATATGGAAAGAGTCATCCGGACCGGCCAGTGGTTCGTTATCCTCCAGGAGAGCCAACGGCAGGAGGAAGCGGGACATAATGGCCCTGCGGACTATGCTGTCTTCATCGAACAAAAGCTCGCGGAGAGGTCCCGTTGGTCGTGAGAGCCGGGCGCAAGCACAAAGGGGGGGCCGGGCGAGGCGCTTCCCCGGTGGGCCGGATACGATGGGAATGGACCGTTTTAGCGGTAGCCTACGGACAGACAACGGTGCAACCAAACGAAATCGTCGTCAAGGACCAGGACATCCTCGGAGGGATTCCGGTGTTCCGAGGTACGCGCGTTCCGCTTCAGGCCTTGCTGGACTATCTGGAAGGCGGGCAAACCCTTGATGAATTCCTGGACGACTTTCCGACGGTCACTAAGGACGCGGCCGTTGCCGCGCTCGAACTGGCTCAATCGCTGCTTGTCGGCCAATTGGGATGAAGGTTCTGCTGGACGAGTGTATCCCCCGCAAGTTCAAGAACGCATTTCCGGACCACGAGTGCCAAACCGTGCCGGAAGCGGGCTTGGCCGGCAAGAAAAACGGAGCGCTGCTTTCGCTCACCGAGAGCGCAGGCTTTGATCTCTTCGTCACGATGGATAAGGGTCTCCAGTACCAGCAGAATCTAACGGGCCGGAAGATTGCAATTCTTGTTGTCCGCGCCAAATCAGACCGTCTTGCGGACCTGTTGCCGCCTGTGGCTGCGTGCCGATCGATCATCAGTTCGATTCAGCATAGCCAAATAATATGGGTCGGCGAAGAATAGATCGCCTCCGGGGCAACGGATTCCCGGCCGCCTTCGGGCTCCGCTTCACTACTCCGCCGTATTCTGAGCACCAGCGCGATGGCCATCACCTGGTCGCGAGCTGCGGCGCCCTGCACTTGCACGCGGGCCTGCGGGAAGGGGCGCGGGAGTTGGCCCGGCGCAACATCGACGCGGTGCTCAGCCAGGCTTCGACGCGGTAATCACCAACACCGCGGGATGCGGACGACCGAGTTTCTGGCGTCGCTGGAATTGAATCCCCAAATGTGCGCATGCCTAGCCAGTTAGTGCGCATCGCGCTGGAAGTTTCGCTGGCGACTACACGCAGGCCGTAAGGGCTTGCTCGATGGCCTGGGCCACCCCTTCCGGCGAAAGCGAGCCGTCCACCTTGTACACGGCTTGGGGACCAAACCAGGCCAGCACCGGACCGGTGAGTTCCTGGTAGGCCGCCAGGCGCCGCCGGATGACGCACTCGTGGTCGTCGTCGCGGGTCTGCAGGGGGGCGCGGTCGTCATCGCAGATGCCCGGCACGCGGGGTGGCTGCGACAGCAGGTTGTAGATGCGGCGGCACTCGGGACACTGGCGCCGCGCGGTGAGCCGCTCGACCAGCAGATCGGCGGGCACCTCCATGTAGATCACCACCGGCTCCGGCAGGCCCCGCTCGTCGGCCAGTTCGGCCAGGAAGCGCGCCTGGGGCACCGTGCGAGGATAGCCGTCCAGCAGGCAGCCGCGCGCGCAATCCGGCTGCGCGATGCGGTTGGCCACCATGCCATTGACGATGTCGTCGCCGACGAGCCCTCCGGTGGCCATTATGGCCGAAGCCATTTTCCCGAGCTCCGTGCCGGATTTACACTCGGCGCGGAAGACCTCGCCCGTGGAGATGGCGGGAATGCGGAAGCGCGCGGCAAGGTAAGCGGCTTGCGTGCCTTTGCCACATCCCGGAGGACCGAATAAAAGGAGTAGCACATCTGAAATTAACGCATTTCACGGAGGGATGCAATGGAGGGCTAGCCGTTGGGCCAGCGGTGCCGCGAGTATTCGATAATCTCCTTAGTGTCTAGGGCGCGGCTGGCGTTCCCTGTACGGATGTAGAGTTGGACCGGCTTCCCGCCTTTTTCGTCGACGTAGCACGGGCTGGGCGAGGGCTGCACCTCGATCCGGCATACATCCTGATCTTCCACCTGGTGGAACGATACGGAGTACAAGCGCGATGCCGGCTTTCCGAACTGTTCGATGAACTGCGTAGTCAGCCAGTTCTCGAATGCGTCGCGGGAATCGGACTTCTTGAATTGGCTGTAGTCGCCTTTCAACCCAATCACTTTACGCTCGTCGTCGACGCCGATGAGGAGCGTGCCGCCGTTGGAATTCAGGAATGCGGCGACGGTCTTGATGACGCTGAACTTCAGAGGCTCGTTCAGGCGGTTCTCGCGCATATCCCAGCGGACCGAAGACTTGAACTCGACGGTGGCGCTTTCGCCTGCGGCGATGAGCGCGGCGATTTGCTGGTCGATGGATTTCGGAGCGAAATCCTTGAAGGCGGCCAGGGCGGCGTCCTTGGTTTCCTGTGGAACTACAGGGAAGGTTGTGAGGATGTAGGCGAACTCTTTTTCGGTGAGTCCGTACAGATTGGCGATGA
The DNA here is from genome assembly GCA_052144935.1 of Bryobacteraceae bacterium. Lineage (GTDB taxonomy): Bacteria > Acidobacteriota > Terriglobia > Bryobacterales > Bryobacteraceae > JOPF133. The sequence goes on along the minus strand of JBKQPR010000054.1, from coordinate 674 downwards.
TGCCATCGAGTTCGGCGCGAAGGCGTGCGCGCTCGACGGGGTCTGTCGCTCCGTCGCCCGGGCCGCTCAAACCAAACTCGTGGGCCACGCTGCCAAATTCCGGAGACGAACATATCAGCCGCGCCGATCTGTTCGCGATGGCAAGGAAGGCCCGATCGTCGGGCGGGAGACGTGGAATCGGAAGCTGATAAACGTAGTAAAAGCTGAGGTGCGAGCTCACGCTAGATCGGATCATGTAATCGACGGCGAAGCTGTTCCACATCCCACAGAGAAAGGCCTGGACTGGTTTTGGCAAGATCTCGTGTCCGCCGGCATCGAGCACGCGGGCAGCGGATATTGTGTGGCCAAAAAAGCAGGGTGGAAGAATGGCCGAAATCATCGTACGTTCGTTCGTGTTGCTGGCGACGTCACGAAAGCAGAGCCGGTAGCAATCGGACCCTAGTTTTTGCCCACGGTCCTCAGTATTGCCGAGGACTCTGCGCCTTCCGGCCTTGACTGCCACCCAATACCGGGGATCTGCGAAGGAAGCGGTGAATTGGTTAATCATTTGGGTGTGACTACTTTTCGACGACGCTCCATTTGCCAGCCGAATAAAGTCGATTTTGGTCTTGCTGAATGTGGAAGGCCCAGTATTGGTCGAGATCCCCGCTTAGATAAATGGCTCTGAGTTTCAC